>CAVVHK010000033.1:0-156276 GCA_963747865.1 uncultured delta proteobacterium
GGCGGACGAATTCATAGACGCGTTGATTCAGAGTTTGGACGATCCGGATATTGATAACAAGCTGTTAACCATCGGGATCATCAGGGGGTTGGGCGATAAGGGCTCCAAAGCAACCGACAAATTGACTGAATTAACCGGTAACGCGGACGTTCGTGTCAGACTTCAGGCCATATCAGCCGTAGCGTCCTTTCCTCCATCCCAGACTACCCTTCAGGCGCTGGACCGAAGCATAAAGGACTCGGATTTCAGGGTGCGCGGAGCCGCCGTAGCGGCTCTTAAGAGACTGGGCTCGACGAATACCGACAAAGCCGTCCAGATCCTACAGCATGCCTTCGATTCCGAAAAACATGATGGAACCAAGCGCGCCATGGCTTCGGCAATCGAGAGTCTGAAGCACCCTCCTCCGGCCAAATGACACATTTTGGGAGGACGTCCACACATAAGGGAGACCAAGGGGTGAGAGCGCGGGAAGCGTGCTCGCCTGTTCTCCCGGTTCCGGCGCTTGGTGGGAGGTTTTCAGTCCACAAGGCCGGTAGGGGTGGAGTCCGCTGATTCGACCTAACCCTCTGCTATAACAAGATATATTGTTAAAACATTCATTTTCGTATGGTTTGTCTGTACCGAGGTTTGACTCTTTGACTCCTAAAGTAACCTGAAATCCCGATGATAGAAAACATCGAGGCATGATCTGTCGACAAAGACTCGCGGCTCCGGCTTTTTGGGGTCGTTGCGGAACATACATCTACGTTGGCCGCCTTATGTGCGTGATTGGCTCGCCCGCTTCCTTTGCCGACTATTGCCTCTGTAGACCGGTCAAGAATTTTTGGGTGATGTTGCAAAAATGTTTTGACGAAAATTTAATTCTGATATGTATATTGAAAGTCATGCGACAAGACTTAGTAAAAGATTTGCGCCGCCTATCCATCCACTGAATCAGGAGCAGTCCGGGAAATGAACAGCGTCAATGCACAACGTGTGAGCTTGTGGCTCACGGCGGGGGCTATTATACTCTACAGCGCGTTGCTCGTCATTTTCACAGGCGACATTGGCTTTGACGGAGACGACTGGTGGGTGCTTAGCTGGCCGTATTGGCACAGTTTCCCGTCGTCTGTTTCTGGGCTATGCCAAGGAGTTTCTGAGGCCGATCGAGGGGCTGTATTGGATTACCACATTCCAGATATTTGGGTTCAACCGAATAGCCTTTCATTTCCTCTCCCTGATGCTGCTTTGCAGCGCAAGTGTTTTGATGGGCCTGTGCTTATTGAAGGCTTTTCCCAGCCGCAAATGGTTAGCCAGTCTGGCCGTCCTGTTTTCATTCTTCTTGCCGACCGTATCTTGTCTCACTTACATAGTTTTCACTGATAATTCGCGACTGGCGTTAGCGCTGTTCTGGGGGGCCGTGGTGTGTTTCCAGACTTGGGCGGAACAACGCAAGGGCTGGACAAGGTTGGTGTTGGGAATATTACTGTACATTTGTTCGTTTCTAACCTATGAAGCGGCAAGTTTTCTGATCTTTGCCATTCCACTCCTGGTTTTTCCAGTACACCAATTGAAGGGTGGCAAATGGCTTGAAAAGCGGTTTCTGTTTGCTCTAGGACTGGCGCTGGCTACCGGTTTCGGCTTGGCGTTGACAATCCGGTTCACCTTGCTGGACGGCGGCGCGATTTCACATCACAGCTTTTTCCCGCCTCTCAAGCTCGTATTCGCTTACATTCTACTTTTGCCCCTTTACCTGATTGAGCCGTTTCGAGACTTTCATGCCGACGCCGGGATAATTGCCCTGGTTATCATGTTTGGGATCTGCTTGGCCATATGGCTAATCAAGCTGCGGCGACAGACCGGGACCGCCCGACCTCTCGATGATCTTCCGTCATTACAGAGGCCGCTCTACATCTTGGCCGCCGGGTTTTGCATTTTCATGCTGGGCATGGCGCCTTATCAGATCGCAGGGTACGGCTGCGGCTCGCCTTCCATAATGGACACCGTCCTGTTTAAATACGGTTTGTCTCTTAATTCGGATTGCCGGTGGTTCAACTTTAACGAAGCAAGCCGCATTTATTCGTCGGCTTCCTTCGGAGTGGCCGTCCTGATAGCTGGGGCCATGACCCTGTCAAAGCGAAAGATTCTGTCGAGTATTTCGCTTGGCGCAGGATTGACGGCGCTGGCTTGCATGGTTGTATTCCATGCGGGTCTTAGAGTCGACTGGCAGGAAGCCGCCGAAATAAGAAGCGATCTTCTTCGGAGTTTGATCAGCCAAGTGCCGGAGGTCAGGTGGAAGACGAATTTGGTGTTCCTGGATCTCGAAACCTATCACAAACGAGCCGCTGTGGTGCGCGGGTGGGCCGGACTTAGAGAACTGATGAGAATCCTCTATGACGACCGTTCATTGGGAGCCTGGTATGTTTATACTCCTTCCAAGAACCTGTCCGACGCGGAGCTTCAGAAGGCAATCGTCCTACCTGGCGGTTTCGTCAGTCGCGGAATGAGCCTCAAAAAACCTGCCCCTCACGACTCTCTGCTTGTGCTGAAAAGACAAGGCCGGGAGCTGGTCTTGGTTGATGAATTGTCATCAAGAGACAGTCAGGTTTCGAAAGGCATTTCGTGGCGGGATGCCAACAAACTGGCGTCCAACATAAACCGTATAACGGCATATTCGGAAAGCGAACTCCTCCATTCCGACGGCATGTTCGCCAAAGTGGATAGAAAATCCAGTTTGATAAGCTGGTTACACTTGAATAAAGCTCGTTTGGCCTTGAGATTTCTCAACAATAGAGCATATTGGCTCAGCAAGAGCCAGCTAAAACATCTTGTGCTCAAGAAGATAGGTATAGGTTTCCCCCACTAGGGGTATAGTCTTCCGATTTGATATTTGCGGATATCTCAAGTACTTTTGGACAACCCCGTCCCGCCGACATGTCATTGGCAGGAGAGAAGCGACGAAGCGATCTCAGCCTGTGCGACCCATGAGATTGCCACGGGCTGCCGCTGTCGCAATGACAGATTTCGAGTCTGTGCGAGTCGAAGTCCCCTCAATTTTCAACGCGTGAAGACTATAGTATTGAAGATTTGGAGGCTGAAACTGCTCAGAAGAAGTCTCTGTCGGAAGACGCCCGACTCAGCTTGTTTCAAATCATTTCAACATCAAAGACATCTTCGGGCTTGAGATGTGACCGGGCGCATTTACCGGCCAAGCCTGTCATCCGGTTTGTTGATCTCCAACAGAGCGAATGAATCGTTCGACCACAGGAGCTTCATTCTTTCCGGCGAAACCTGATCCCTACGAACCGGAAAATTTGTAAACAGGTAATCTGCTTTAAGGTCGACGGCCAAATCGTCAAGCCGCTTCAATTTTGTTGTGATTCTACTTACTGCGTCAATTTTCTCCAGCCTCTTCCTGGTTTTTTCCCATTGGACCAATTCCGAGAAGTTTGTGTCCGCAAATATTCCACCATCCTTATATGAGTAAACAATAGGACGCAGAGCCGCATATCTGATTTCAAGACCCATGTACAGCGGAAGTATCTTTGCTCCCGCCGGCAACCTTTGTATTTGCCGCATGGCTTCGATTTCCGAACGTTCCGATTTATTTACCACAGGTAGCACATGGCCCGTGGCCAGGGCTCGAAGTTCATTGCAGAATATTTCGGAAGGATTATTGTAACCCCACAGCGCCACCATCAAGGTAGCCGCCACGTAAATGCAAGATCTGATGAAAACCTGATTAGGCGTCCGGCTCAGGATTGCGCCCAAAGGCCAGACGCACATCAGTAACATTAAAGGAATCAGGGTATTTTACGCCTCTGACGGAATCCATTTGCAGTCGTCTCACGTGGCGCGCGGCGCAAATGCTTTCCTCGAGACACGTGAGTCCGAGGGCCACGAACAAAATTCCGATAATCCATACCAGTATTACCGCAAATTCTCTTCTTATGTCCTTGTATTTGTACACCACCGCAGCGGACAAGCCAATGGCTGCGAAGAAATAGAGGGCCAACGGTCCGGAAAAGACCTCATCTTTCCAGAGTTCAAGCGCCAGGCGCACGCTCAATAACTCAGGACCTACTCTGTTGGAGATGATTTCTACGACATCTTCGTATTTGATTCCTAAATTGCCCGCGTTATCATGAACGAACAAGAAATTCGCAGCCCATGGAGCCACCGTGGCCACGAAAATAAGTCCCAAGCCAAGCATATACGCTGCCCGTTTTACCAAGCTCCAAGTTTCGGGTAGAAAGAGCCATATGCTCAACCAAATGCCCAACGCCCAGCCCGGAACGCTCACTGGGTGGGTATAAAACCCAATACCCAGCGCCACCATCAAGACGGGAAGCATCCTGACATTTGACCTGTAATAAAAAAAACCGGCCAGGAGAAACGGCAAGTAGGCGTGGAATAGAGATCTTGGCAAAGGATCGTCATAGATTCCCCAAAACTCACGGACTGGAAGGGCAATGGGGAATAGCGTCATAAGGCTCAACAAGAAAGCCAAGTATTTATCGTTAAATAGCAGTCTTCCCAACAGATAGAAGCCGGCCGCCTCCGCGAAGGGCAGCGCCAAAAGCAAAGATATGTAGGCGGAACCATAGTCCCCGGTGACCTTTTGGAGCAGGTAGATCAGGAGAGGATGAAAAGCCAAATAATATCGGAAGTTCGTGAAGTTGGATAATAAGACATCGTTGGTAAATAATCCCGGCTGTTCTAATGCCGCCACAAAACTGGTCACAATTCCTGCGTCGCTGCTCAAAAAAACAAAAGGCGTCATGCCTTTCCAGCGGCCCAGAAAGCAAGCGACAGAGATCAAAGCAAACACAAAAAGAACCAGGGCATCTATTTTGTTACACTCTGAAGTTTTCAGGTTGAATAGACTCCTTACGGAATTGATAACCGAATCGGCTTGTCCCAGATCAAAAGTATTTGCTCACGTATCCGAAGCAATCGACTACCGTCAATTCGTCGGCAGTATTGATCGTGTGTATTCCATATAAGCTCGGGGCCCATTGGGGGTCTATTCTGGACACTTGAACTTCTTCATAGTTTTCCCTGTCCATGACCAGAACCTTGTTGATCGAAATAGCGCCACCCATTCTAATAGAGCAGTCTTGGGAGGGCCGATACAAATTCCCGTTTTTAGAGAACAGCTTCCCTGCGGGCCTTGCCGAACGAACGTCCGACTTTATGGGATTACGCTTGTGAGGAGTCCAGGGTCCCAGAGGGGAATCCACGTAGAACAAGTGCAGTTCGTCGTTGGATGAAAATTCGGTCCCACCGATATTGCAGAACAGCCACCAACAGCCGCTAAATTCATGAAGGGTCGCGTCTACGGCCTGGACATCGTTTATCAGGACTTTTTCCAGCTTCCACCCGGTAGGAAAATCAACGCACCGGTAAAGCTCTATGCAATTATTTCGTTTCGTTTCCGGTATCATGTAGAGCCGGCCGTCCCATTCAAGCATGAAGGGGTAAGAAAGATGGAAATCGCGCTCCAGGACCTTCACCGGCTGACACCAGTTTCCTCTGTCGTCCATTTCCGTGACCGAAATGTGCGCCTTCATGGCGCTGTAGAGGTATTCCTCTAAGAATATGTAATACTTGCCGTTTCGGCGCACAGGGAACGGATCTGCCCAAAACCGATCCTTCGGCGGCTCCAGATACTTAAAATGACTGGAACTCTCGGGCGCTCCGGCACCGGAAGACATTGCGTAAGCCAGAAACCACCGTTCATTGTACAGCGAGTTCTTCAAGTCTATTGCCGCCCTACGGCCGCAAACCTTAATGAACAGTCGCAAAAGGTCGTGGGTTGATGGCTGTCCTTCATGCCTGCCGTTGAAGGACACAGGTAGGACTTCAGAGTCCTTGCCTAAAATTCCCTCGGGCCCGCACTCATATAGTTCTCGGAGCTTTCTGAAGAAATCCTGCCCCACCTTCCAATAGTGCCTGCTTCTGCTTGATTTGACCGAGAATTGGTCCGTTGATGTCCAGCATCGATAAAACACTACGCCTTCGGGGGCCTCTCGAGTGAAGGCAAGCAAGTCCAGTTCCGTTGTCGTGTCGCCATCCGTAACCTCCCAAAATCCAGGAGGAGCGCTTCTATCATGTAGAGAATGAGGGGAAGCGCACGCCCAAACTCCGTAATGGGCGGCTTCGACAAGTACATGGTCAAGTTCCGAAGAAAAGTCAATGAGCAAATCCAGGTTATGGCTCTTGATAGCGGCGATGTCGTGTCGCCCCCGGGTGGAGGCGACAATCGTCTCGGAGAAAGCTTGAAGCCCAGCGGCTCTGATATCCACGGCTTCCAGGGGGTCCGCGTAATAGCATGGTCGGCGAGAGTCAAATCTTTCGTAAATTTGCCAAACCAAACCATGGTTATTCTGTTGAACAATGTCAGTATGTATAATCAGGGCGACTTCCGCGAAACTCGAGTCTGCAATCTCGCGCACTAATCTGAAGACCCACTTGGGCTGAGAAAATGATTCCAGTATCAATCCGATCCTGAGTTTCTCCGACTTTCGAGCGGCCATTCCGCTGTGCTCCATAAGTTTGAATGCGATCATTTCACACTGGCTGTAATCTTTGGGCCGGCTTCAACTTATTCCAGTAGCGCCGACTAAGGCCGGCATGCGTTCCTACGGTTGGAAATCTTCATTGGCAAAGTACAATCAGGCGGCAGACTTACAGTGGGGCTCCCACAGCGAACACCTATGGCTTTTGAGCGTCCGCGACGCCGAGAAAACGCTGTGAACGCCTTCAAGACAAGTCAAAAAAAGTAGCACCGTTCCACAAATATGTCAATCGTCGGATGGGCGTCATCGCCGGCGTTCCCCCACGGCAGGAGATAGCTCCGCAGGGCTTTGCTAGGAGTAAAACGACGAAGCGATCTCAAAACTCGCCGCAGGTAAATGATGCGCTACTCCTCATTGCGGTTCGACCAAAGCGGTTCGGCCAAAGCGGATTTCCCAGTAATCCGAATGGCGCTTCAAGGCATTTCACATATGATCAGATGGTCCCCGTTGACCAATCTTATGGCAGAGCAGGATATTGTTGCGGATGATCCACGTAGTTGGCATTCGAAGGTTCGCGTGCGCTTTTCTTCCTCGCTTGACCTGGACCACGCCATAATTTCTTGAATGATTGCGGGCTCTGTATAAGTGTCGCCGGATACGGCGTCCGGGCTTGCCTCAGGTTCGTGGGAAACAGTCAGTGTAAAACCAAATAATTCCTTAAACTTGGAGTTCATTCGGCTAAGATTGCCTGTTTTAGTAGCCACAGCGGCTGCCAGGGGAACATTTTCCGCCAGCTTATTATAGCGATCTTCCTCCTGTCTGAACGCCCCTTCAGTTTGTTCGTGCCGAAAGACTTCTTCGCAGAGTTTCTCGCTCGTTTCCGAAAGTCGGCTGGTTCGGTCCTGAACAATCCTAGCCAATTGGGATTTTTGGACCTTTTGTCTCTGATCGTTCTTGTCTTTCAACACCAACTGAGTCTTCTCGGAAGTAAGATCTTCAATCATTATCAATACGTAACGCCCCGCCCCCATCCGAATGGATTGAAAAAACAGCCGTCCCCAAATCTTGCGGGCGTCCATCTCCAGAATGCCTTCAGCCACCACGGAGCGTCGGGTTGCAAACACGTTTTTTAGTATGGCTTTGGCTTGTTCCGCATTCCTTGGTTTTGGCACAAGAGACGGGAAAGGGATTCCGTGGAGGACTTTGTAATTTTCACTTATTGCGCCGCAGGCTCGATTGGCGAATACTACGGAGTAGTCGAAATCCACAACCAAGGCCGGAATAGGAATGGCGTCCAAGAGTTTTCCGAATGCGGGAACGGCCATTATTCCGATATCAAAACTTCCGGTTGAACTCACATCACTGGGAGACCAACCGCGCAACTCCATGGTCCGAGCAAAAAAATCATCCCCCTCGTGATTTCTCTCGTCTGTTGAGACTTCCTGGACTTCCGAAGCTTCATTTTCCTTGGTCACGGTATTTCCCTTTCGTTCTTGGGGGAATAAAATCCTGGTAGGCTATTTTATCATGTGATATTAATTATACGGAAGTAAAACCCGCATACTGCGCAAACTTTCTTTTGTCTAAGTAACCTGAGAAAGCGTTCAAAATAAATGGCTGAAGCGATACACCTTGCTAAAGACTGCTTGAGTTCCTTGCCCCAATATCCTGACAAGATAGCTGAATCTCTCTGTGAGAAAGGAGCGTTCCGCAAGTTTTCGTCGGGACGGATCATCCTGGCCGCAGGCGACAAAGGCGAGCTCATTAGATTTCTCATTACAGGGCAAGCCAGCCTGCTCGTTCAGGACGGCAGCGACCAGGAAATCGCTGTAGACACTCTGAAGCCGGGCGACATCTTCGGAGAAATAAGCTTTCTTACCGGATCTCCATCTCCGCAGAACACCCAAGTTGTGGCTGATGAGCCGTGCACCGTGCTGGAAGTGACGTCTTCAGCATTTGAGGAAGTGCTGAGCGACAACCCGGATTTTTCATTAACTCTGGTAAAGAACCTTGCGCGGAAGATCATGCGCTTGGATCGGTCCGTCTATAAGAGCAAACTGAGACGCAGGGCTCTCCAATCGCTCATAAGCAGACAGGAGCACATTTTTCCTGATTATGTGATAGGGGACTACGTGCGGGCGCATCTAGCGGCGAAGACCGAGTCTTTGGCGGCGTCTGACGGACCTGTGCTGATTATCGGGGAAACCGGTGTGGGCAAAGAGGTTTTGGCACACGCCATTTTTAGGATGAGCAACCAGTACAAAGGCGTATTCCTATTACTCGATCTGTTGAGAAGCGATTCCGAGAACAGCTCCAAAATCTTCGGGCTAAACTCCTCCAATAAGATTTCCGATCAAGCAGAGGAGCAGATGAAGCTTTTTTTCGGGCATGAGGAGACCGCGGAAGATGGCGAGCCCATTGTTACTCCAGGGTATATCGAGTTGACGGAAGACGGGACTCTTTTAATCCGTGGAATCGAGCAACTTGCTTTTGAGGTTCAACAGAACCTCCTTGAGGTCATACAGACAGAGACTTTTTGTCGTTACGGCGGAACCACTATTCACAAGGCAAAGCTGAGACTTATAGGGACAACGAATCTTGAGCCGGGGCAGATAACGGCGGAAAAGACTCCCCTTCTCCACGGACTGCTTAACAGGGCGTTGACAGTTCCGCCTCTCAGGAAAAGGCGCAGGGAGATCCCGGCTCTGGTGGAACATTACCTTGGCTACTACTGTCAGGAATTGCGCAAAACCATCGGTAAATTACCCCAGGAGACCATGAACGCCCTCGTGAATTACACATGGCCCGGGAACGATGTGGAGCTTTCCTCCACGCTCAAACGAGCAATACTCGTTTCCGAAGGAGGGGTAATTCAACCGCAGGATATATATTTTGACCTTAAACGCGTGGAGGGGCAGGGAAAATTCAATCTGCTCCGGATGAAAGCTCTCAAGCAGACTCTGGCGAGCCCGCTGTTTCCTGCGGTATTCCAGAGCGCGGTTACGCCTTTTTTCTTCATCTTACTCATACTTCTCTTTCTGGGGCCGGCAGACGCCAAGCAAAACCCGGCGGCGTTGTTCGCTTGGGCCGTCGGTTGGCCGATTCTGATAATAGGAGCGTTCACGTGGGCCCGCTTCTGGTGTTCGCTGTGCCCCATAGGAACCCTAAGCAAATTAGCCAAGAAAATAGTATCGTTGGAAAAACCTTTTCCGACATTTCTCAAGAATCGCAGCGACATTATCATCGCCGGCGCGGTTATCTGCATCATATGGTTTGAAACCGCGACTGATATACGCCAGTCTCCCTTCAACGTAGGATTGCTTTTCGTAGTCATGTTGGCGTCAGCCACTACCGTGGCCGTGATTTTCGAGCGCCAATCCTGGTGCAGATATCTATGTGGACTGGGAGGGATGATCAGCGTTTTGTCCAAGGCGTCTTTTCTGGAACTGCGGGCGGACCGGAATGTCTGCATTTCCCAGTGCTCTTCCAACGATTGCTATCTGGGTAACGAAAAAATCGAAGGCTGCCCGTTTGGAATCGTGGCCCCCAAATTGCACAGCAACCGCTTCTGCAAACTTTGCGGACTCTGTGTCAAGTCCTGTCCCCATGGGGCCATTAACCTTAATGTGCGCGTGCCGGGCAGAGAAATATGGGAAATGCGTCACACCAACGCCGGCACGGCATTTCTCATAATCGGTATGATTGGTGGGCTGCTTACCGAAATGGTGAGCAAAATGCCCATTTACACAAAACTGACACAATCTTTGCCGATTCCCGAAATGGCGCGCTTTACTCTGGTCTTCTTAGCGGTGCTCCTTTCAGTCAATTTGATGTCCGCCTTATCTACCGCTATTTCCCGTCGAGTTTTCGATGACCCCTTTAACGACAACTATTCCAGGTTCGGCCTCGCTTTGTTGCCTGTGGCGCTGACGGGCTTCATGGCATTTCACATGTATTACTTGATTAACCTCGGAGTCCAGTTGCCTATTTTGCTAAGCGAAAATTTTCACTTCGAAATTTTCCGCCGAATGGTGATCACGATTCCAACGTACGTGACGCACGCTATTCAGAATATTCTTATCTTGGGCGGCCTGTGTTGGTCGGTGTTTATAATCTACAAAATAGGGCGGGCAAGTGAGGAAAATTTTTGGAAATCGATTATTGGGATAGCGCCTCATGTCGCAGTCGCCGTAACTCTTTCAGCGCTACTATTGAACGCAATTCAGCACTTCTTCTATCCGGGCTGATTTGCTTCACGCAGATGAATGGAAACTCCCATGAGATACCCTGCGGCTCCGATGGACCGGCCGATCAAGATTGTTACGGGACTTACACTGTCGGTTTGCGTCGCTATGTTTGTGGCCCAATTTTGGATTCGACCGCTAATCATCCCCGGATTGATCATCCTGGTTATATCGATCGGCTGTTATCTTCGTTCTCCCGTAGCTTATGAAATGAGTTCCGGTAACTTGACTGTTGCGCTGGTGTGGGGATCTCTGGTATTTCCATCGGTATCGAGCTGCAGGGTCATAGGAAAGAAAATGGAGTCCACCACAAGGCTTTGGGGAAACGGAGGGCTTTTTGCGGCCACCGGATGGTTCTGGAACGCCCAGCACGGCAAATTTCGCGCATACCTCTCCAGCAGCCGCCCTGAGAATATGGTCATGCTTGAGACAGCGGGCGCCAAGGTCCTCGTGAGTCCCGCTGATCCGGGCGCCTTTGCCGAGGCTATAAAAGCTCATTCGATCTGAAACAGTGACTCGTCAAACTCGGGTTTCCCGGCATAACGCTTCATAAAGAAGGCAGGGGCTGAGGCCAGGTTTCTGGAAAACGGCAGGGTTCACTTCTATGCCAACCTTGTGCAATGCTTTGACAATCTCATCCGTGGCCGGGGGACAGGTTTTTATGAAGATCAAGTCGTCTTTGCTGGGATGATTTTTGTTCGCTTCAAAAAGGCAACGGCCTACGAGGATGGAATGTTTTCGGCGCGGATCGGGTCGCATTATTTTGCCGGTCAGGATCTCAACGTCATCCCAGGGCTCACCTTTCCAAACGGAGGCTATCGCGGATAACATAACTCCGGTCAAGGCCGAACAGTAAGTGCACATGGTGAGATCGTATTTGTGGTAAGCCAAGCCGCTTATGCCCATCTTTTCCATCGGCAGGGGTAATGTACCGCTTTGATTGTACGGAAAATCGTTGTCGAGTTTCATCGTCACGTCCTGGATTCTCTCGCCCGTAATCTCCACGTCGGACAAATCCATTGGACGATCCATTGCGGCGCCCACATGCGACAAATGGGGCACATCCGCCGGTTGATGTCCAAGTATAGTGGAAGCGACTTTGTCGGCGGAAAAAACATCGTTCGAGGCCACTAGAAGGTTGCTGCGTCGCATTTTTCCGTCGAATCCGGGTCCGCGCTCGTTAGTGTAAATTCCGTCTATGATCGTGAACGACGATGGAATAACCTTTGCCAACTTTGAAACCATATAGTGTAGGTCTTTTTCCGGATCGGGCGAATGGCATTTTTTTCGTGAGTTCACGTCTATGAGTCCTTTGACGTTCTTGACGCCGAGGCTCACAATAGTTTGGGCGTGGGTTTTCATAACCGGAATATTGACCAGGAAGTCGCTCTCGAGGAAGTCCCGGTTAAAATTGAGATGGACTCCATCACCCAGATCAACTTTATCAAACGGCCGTTGAAACACATTTATGTAATTTACGCCGTATCTCTTCTTCAGGTTGTCATATCCCAGGCTATGGAAAGCATGCCCTGCGGTTTCATGATCTTTGGGGTTGTAAACTACTGTTCCTTCGCCAATGGTTATATCGTCAATTCCCAGGTCTTTCAGGATCAAGATCATGTCGTGAACCACTCGGGAAGTGCTGACCACGCCGTATTTAGGGAAAGGAACGTTTCGGGCCCAAAATACTATGTTCGGCTTTACGAAGACCTTGGCTCGCGGGGACAAACCGGATAGACCATCACATAAGGCCACGGCTTTTCGCACCGAGCTTGAAGGCTCTTCGTAACGCGCAATCGAGACTTTGTGTTTATCCATATATTTCTCCCTAACCGCCACCGAATTTTCGATAGCGGGAACTATTCACGCGTTTGTCTTGGGGCGTCTTTTGCTGACCCGGGATCCGACTCCGTCCTGGACCGTCCCAAGGTCGCAAGAAACACTGAATATCCTGGATTCCTGCGGCTTCCCCAGGAATGACGGGAAACTACAGCTATCGTCGTCCTGCTCGATCTTCGCTGGGACTTAAAGTATTGCTTCAAAGGTACGAAACCTAACGATGTCATTGCGAGGAGCAAAGCGACGAAGCAATCCCTATTATTCGCGATTAGAGATTGCTTCGCTGCGCTCGCAATGACAACTCTATCGCTCTGCCCATGTGAAAAACGCCGCAATTTTCAACGCGGCGCACTATAGATAGCGCAGCTTCCGCCGATTAACTAGCTCTGCAGGCGGACAGCCAGTCTTTGGGCAACTTCTCGGAAAAGCGGCTCGAAAGTTCTTGGCTTGCCCTTCTCCAATTCCTTGACGATCCTGAAGAAAGCAATCTGAGATTCGCTAAGATCCAGACTGACGTCCAGGTCTTTACCCAAATCCAGGAATCGCAAGATTTCCTGCATCTTGAGGCTGTCATTAGGGTTTTTCACCAAACGGTCCACCAGGCTTAAGACGCAGGCGCCGATCAGCGTCGCTGCGGCGGTCAAATCCAGATGAATATTCCAGAAGCGGGCTTCCGCCAAAACAGGGTGAAACTCATCAGGGTAAAATCCTTGGGCCAGTTTTTGAAGTTCGGAAAGCAGACTTCTGTTGAGAACGAACCTAGCCGCAGCCAGGAAGGTGTCGGGCAAGCTTGCGTCATGAGACTTGATAATTCCGGCCAGGTCTTTGGTTTTCTGATAGAACTCCTCAAACGTCGCAGCTTCGTTTTCGTACATCTTGCGGGTGGCGGTCTCAATCAGCTCGCGGCGCCTGTCCACAAATAGATCCCGCAACCGGTAATACACCCTCGGGAAAAATCTATCCATTTTTCTGATCAGCTCGGTTGAAGACTGAATCCTGAAGGTGTTTACCAAATCCTGTTTTAACCCGTCATATTTACTCGCATCGGTAAAGTCGCTGACAGAGCATCTCAAATCAACTCCGCCATGGTGAATAACGGCGAAGACCAGATCCTGTGATTCAGTAGTGACGGTGTTCAGGACCAGCATTCGTCCAACAAGCAGCGTCTTGTCTCCGGAGCGTTCTCTCGTTGAGTCAGTGATTTTGATGGCGTAGCAATATAGGTCTTGTTTGGAGGGCATTTCCTCGAATATATAAGAAATCGCCACGTGAGCCGCTACCCTCTCCAGGCCGGCGACTTGAGGCATTATTTTCTCTTGGAACAAATCAGCGCCTGTCACCGGCGGATTCAAGTTGCTGGACGCAGCGCCAAGCTCCTTCAGGAATTGTTCGATTAGGTCGGGTTCGTAAGGATAAGCGATTTGCAGAACTCTGGCCGCATAGCGCAGTATCTGCATGGATTCCAGGCCGGATATATCGTCGAAGAACCAGCCGCAGCTTGTATACATGAGCATCCTGCTGCGCTGCATTTCCAGCATCTTCAGAACGATTTCTCTTACGGGTTTGTTCATAGCGCGGCTTTGGTGTTGCTTCATAAACGGCCCAATTTTTCGAGGAACCTGCAAGACCAAAGAGATGTAGTCGTCCCTGGCGGCCCAGGGGTCCTTGAGATAAGGGGCCGTCTTCTCAACGAAAAGCTCGTCAACTTTATCCCTTACTACATCCAGAGCCTTCCGCAGCGGCGCTCTCCATTTCTGATTCCAGCCTGGTTGCTGCGAGACGGAGCAGCCGCAATCCCGGGACCATCGTCCCACACCATGGGCGCAACTCCAGGCGGAATTCTCATGATATTCCGCTTCCGCCGAGGGAGGATTCAGAGCAAGGTATTCACCGTAATTGGTCAATTTCAAGGTTGAATCCGATATTAACGCGTCCAAGGCGAAGGCGAGAGCCATTTCGCCAAATCTGTGGTGATGCCCGTAGGATTCACCGTCCGTCGCGATGTGGACTAATTGGTTCCATGCGCGGTTCGGAGAAAATGCTGCCAGCAGTCGGTTCTTGAACTCCGCGCCGCTGTGTAACAAACCCTCGAAGGCTATTGCCTGAGATATGGGTCCATCATAGAAGAAAAGCACAATAGATCTATTCTTCGACAAGCGGCAAATGTAAGGCCTTGAGGGGTCAATAGCGTCGGAATTTACATTAATCCATTCGGATGATGAGGTTTCTCTGAATTTGAGGGCCTGCTTTTGAGCCAGTATAGTGAACTTGATTCCCTCGTCCACCATGATTTCAAGGGTTTCGCTGTCGACCGCTGTTTCAGGAAGCCACATTCCTTCGGGGTCGCGGTTGAAGCGACGCTTAAAATCCGTAATGCCCCATATCACCTGCGTCCGTTTGTCTCTGGAGGAGGCCAACGGCATTATCATATGATTAAAGGCTTGGGCCGCAGCGTTGCCGTGCCCGGATCTTTTAATCACGCTCTCAGCGTCGGCCGCCAATACGGCTTCATAGACGTCTCTTGCTTGTTGTTCCATCCACGAAAGCAAGGTCGGGCCGAAATCGAAGGATATGTAGAGAAAATTGTTGACAATATTGGTAAGTAATCCCTTTTGATCCAGAATTCTGGCCCGCGTGTTGGGGCCATAGCATTCATGGGAAACTCTCTCGTTCCAGTCGTGAAATGGCTGGGCGGACGGCTGGATTTCTATTTGTTCCAACCACGGGTTTTCCCTGGGAGGCTGATAAAAGTGACCGTGAATACATATATATTTATTAAACGTTTGCATCGTTACATCCTGGCGATAGGCGAATTTCGAGTCCCGGTAGCCGTGCGCGACGGCTTTTCAAGCGCGTCTCACGGCAATGCGTTTTCTGATAGCTGGGAAGGCGCCGGCGCCTCAAAGAAACGAATCGTTCACCGGAGAACTCCATCCTATGAAAGCGCCGCCGGAGGGAAACTCCTTGCAATAGGTTCCCTCCAGACCTACCTTCAAGAACTCCTAATGTGGCGACTCCACTATTTTGCCGAGTCTGTGAGTGGGTAAAGAACGCAAAGACCATGCGGCTTGCCCGTTGCCGTCAATTAGATCCGGCGGCAATAACTATCGTTTTTGGGAAGGGTTCGGGTAGACCCTTCACATAAAGATTCCGCCCCAATTCCCATTGCTCGAAAGCAACGAACCATATCCGTAAGTGTTGACCGGGAGGAAACCAATTCTTACGAAAAAAGGGTTTCCCGGCGCATATTACCGCTTTCCATCGTTTCACGTTTCGGGTTGATCATCCATAGGCCTTAACGTGGTCTGGATGCGTTGGCCTTGTCTTTCGCCCTCCAGAATTTCCAGGCCGGCGACACAGGATCCGTCTTGTGCGCTCAAGCACGACAGCACCTTGCAAGAAACCAGGGATCCTTCATCCATTATTCTTATAATGTCTCCCTGCGCGACCAGTTGAGCGCCGCGAATCAGGAGTTTTTCTTTTTTCGCTCTCGCCATCTAATTAGAGCTCCCTAGTTCTGGGACCGAAGTCGAGTTCATCAAGTCACGCTGCGCAAATCTCTTAGGAGGACACGCTCGCAATGGAACAAAGATTCGGTTCTGAGCGCCGAATGGTGAGATTGCTTTCCCGAGGAACGCGGGATTTCACTTCTCGCAAAGGCGCTTTGGCATGTCATTGTGAGCGTAGTCCGCCAATCTCCCGTGCGTAGGCGCATAAACGCCTAAACGGATAAACGATTTCGGTCGCATTAAGCTTTCTTAAGGATAATATCTATGGAAAATTTCTTCCACCTGATTAGCCATTTCAACGGCGTCGGTTTCCGTTTGATGGTCATAACCTTTGAGATGCAACACCCCGTGAACCAACAAATAGAAGACCATTTCCTCAACCGTGTAGCCAAGGCTGTTGGCATCATCTTCAGCCCGGTCGGCGCAAATAACAACATCGCCAAGCGTCTCGCGGTCTTTGCCCAGAGGCGTTCCCTCATTTTGGGCAAACGATAGGACGTTTGTCGGACCTTCTTTACCCCGATACCTGAAATTCAGATCGGACATTTCTTCCGCATCAACGACAGCGATGGAAAGAGCCGCGGAGAGTTCATAGCCCAAGTCTTCTAATATTTGTTCCGTTTTCTTCCGTAACTCTTCCTCCTTTATGCTTATCCTTGTCTGGCGGTTGTCTATGAGTATCTCCATTTGTCTTTTCCTGGGTTTCAGTTTCTTTAGGGTATTCTATTCTGGTGTGCAGCATCCCCTGCAGCGCCCGCACGAAGGATTTTGTAATTGCGTGCAGGTCTTTCAACGTCAAGGTCGATTGATCCAGTTGACCTTCGCTGAAGAGGCTCATGATCAAAGTCTGCACTCGTTTCTGAATACGCGCCGGGGTCGGATCGGCGAGAGTTCGGCACGCGGCTTCAGCCACATCCGCAAGCATTACCAACGCCGCTTCTTTGGACTGCGGTCTTGGCCCCGAATAGCGGTATTTGTCCTCCGCCACCGCCTGATGCGTGCGTTCAGCCTTTTCAAGCGCTTTCACATAAAAGAATTTGATCAGACTGGAACCATGGTGCTGTTGAATCATATCGATTATTGGTTGACCCAATGAATACTCTTTGGCTTTTTCAACCCCGTACTTGACATGCGCCAACAGGATCAGAGCGCTCATACTTGGTTCCAGCTTATCGTGCGGATTGGGTCCCCATCCCTGGTTTTCAATAAAATAAGAGGCTTTGGTTTTCTTACCCACTTTTCCTATGTCGTGATACATGGCCCCCACTCTTGCGAGCAAAGGGTTGGCCCCGATTAATTCCGCCGCGGATTCGGCTAGATTTCCGACAAGTATAGAGTGATGGTACGTTCCGGGAGCCTCTTGGGCCATCTCCTTCAATAGGGGATGATTTAGGTTGGCAAGTTCGAGGAGCTTAATATTGGTAGTGTAACCCAGAGGCTCCAGTAAGGGAGAAAGTCCTGAAACCAGCAAGCTGCTTAGCACCCCTCCAAGAAATCCCAAACCGACCTCGTAAATTTCATGAATCGAGGTAAGCTGGCCAAGGGCCATTTTTATGGCCGCAATGGAAAGCATGTTAACCAAGCCCACCACCAGACCGGCTCTGAGAATGGCTCTGCGGTCCAGTATCCGTATCATCCCGTGGAGTCCGACAATGCCGGAGATGAAGTAGAAAGCAAAAAGATAAAGGTCGCCTTCGACGGTGAAAGATGCCGCTATGGCCGTCAACGCAGCGAAAATGAAGGCGATTCTTCCGTCCACCATCAGTGCGGCCAACATGGGGCCTGCCGCCACGGGAGCCGCGTACAGCCATGAATTGGAATTAACTCCGGTCTTGGCCGACGCGGCCATCATCACCGAGGCTTCATTCATAAATCGCACGATTATAATAGTGCCTGTAAGGATCAGACAAAGCAGTATCAGGTCGTCAGTAGCGTGGCGGGAGCGGTCCAGATGTTGTTCGGAAAAATATGAGGTCAAACGCAACAAAAGGACCAGAATTAAGCAGAATCCCGCAAGTATTATGTATCTGCTGTACGCTGGATTAGCCTTGTTCAGGCCTTCGAGCTTGCGAATGTGACCTTCATTGACCGGTTCACCTTTTTTGATGATCGTCTCGCCCTTGGCGACCTGAAAATACACACTCTTTACCTGGGCGAGAGCTTCCTGCTTGAGAGCTGCGCTTTTTTCTCTGTCGTAATTTATGCTTACGTTAACCAGATCCCTCGCCACTTTCTTCAGCGTTTTCGACAGAGCAGGGTCTCGAGTGGAATCATTTTCCTCTATGTCTATAAAGTTAATCGCTTCCGACAGATCGTAGATGAGAGCCGGGTCCTTAAGAGTTTCAAGCTTATCCTTTGACTTCACCCTCAGCAAAACGCCCTGCCTGCCGTCTCGCATGAGCAGCTCGCGGCTTTGCACAACCCCCTTTGCCAACACCGGCACGACCATAGACCTCAGGTCGCGCTGGATCCTGGCGTTAAATCCCATGGACTTGAGAACCGTGAAGCCGGATTGGGAGATACCCGCGCCGAGGATGTTTTCGAAACGCACCCTTAACGTATCATCATCGAGCTCCC
This sequence comes from uncultured delta proteobacterium, assembly GCA_963747865.1. GTDB lineage: Bacteria > Desulfobacterota > Desulfomonilia > Desulfomonilales > Desulfomonilaceae > JBBSBY01. The sequence goes on from CAVVHK010000033.1 coordinate 18,670, forward strand.
GGAAAGTCTTAGGAGCGGCGGGCGCGGTGGCGTCCGTGGGTTGGCTGGGGTCCTTGGGCTTTTCCTCTTCCTTGGCTTTGAAGTCGGCTTCCTGAGCAAGGTATTCCGTCATAAAGGTGAACGCGGAGTTTATTCTGGACTGTACCTCGTGAACCATCTCGTCGTCGAAATCATAAACAGGACGCACGGACTTCAAGACCTCGTCCAAATTCTTATTGGTAGCCGCTTCATCGGAAACCTTAAACGTTATCGGAGAGATGACTGTTTCCTGAGCCGGTTCGCCCGCAGTCAGGTCATAGACTTTGAAAGCTTTGGGCGTGATCAAAAAAGCCGCTACCAGCGATGTGCCCAGGATCAGCGCCCAACGCTGCCACTTTGGGGCATTAAGCCTGGAAACCCAAGTAGGAAACGTCTTTGAGGCTGACTTGAGAACATTCTCTGTCCAGGCCTTCTTGGGGTCGGACTTTTTCGTTTTATCCATTATTTTCAGTTTGTCGCCTGATTCCAACATGTGACGATTATCTCCGGCCTCTATCGCTCTGTCCGGATTTACTTTCGTAGGCTTTGATTATTTCCTGCACCAACGGATGTCTGACCACGTCCTGATCCGTAAACGCCACAAAGGCTATACCTTCAATGTGGCTGAGCAAGTCTCTGGCTTCAACGAGTCCGGATTTTACACCTTCCGGCAGGTCGATCTGCGTTACGTCACCAGTTATAACCGCTTTCGACGAGTAGCCCAGCCTGGTGAGAAACATCTTCATTTGTTCGGAAGTGGTGTTTTGAGCTTCATCCAGGATGACGAAGGAGTCATTCAAAGTACGGCCCCGCATGAACGCAAGCGGAGCTACTTCTATGTCTCCCCTTTCAACCATTCTGGCCGCCTTTTCAAAATCGATCATATCGTGGAGCGCATCATAAAGGGGCCTCAAATACGGGTTAACTTTTTCGTAGAGATCTCCCGGCAAGAAACCCAATCTTTCGCCGGCCTCCACGGCCGGCCTAGCCAAAACGATGCGCCTCAGTTCTTTCTTCGCAAAAGACGCCATAGCCATAGCCATGGCCAGATATGTCTTTCCCGTGCCCGCAGGTCCGATTCCGAACACGATATCGTGGGTCTGAATTGCCTGAATATAAGCCTTCTGAAGAACAGTCTTGGGAGTTATGGGCTGTTTGCCTGCGGATGTAAACACCACGTCTCGCAGCAGGCTCCTGATCTTGGCTTCCGGATCGCCGGTCAACAGTCTTATCGCCTGATCTATGTCCGCTGGATGGACCGGATAGCCGTCTCTCGCCAATGGATACAACTGCTTCAGAAGCCGTTCGGCAAGTTCATCTCCGGGAGGGCCGCCATAAATGGACAGGGTATTTCCTTTAATGGAAATATTAACCTTTAGAGATTTCTCAATGAACTTAACATTCTTGCTGAGCTCACCGATGAGCGCTTGAAACGCTCCAATATTGTCAAAGCTTATCTTTCTGGGCCCCTTTTCCGCCTGTTCAATCGAATTTGTATTCAAGAACCTGCACGCGCTCCTTCTGCTACCATAAAATCGCTTTTCTTATCGATGTATTTTTCCGATATCCGTCCATCCCAGACGGACAAAACAACCACCGCCGTCTCCTCCAAATGTGGCAAGCTCCAGAGTTGTTTACAAAATTAGATTTTTTGGGGAGAGATCCGAGGAGTGACCCTCTGCAAAAAATCGCTCCTCAGAACCTTTTCCCGAAACTAATAGGTTCTGCAAACGCTTCCGGCTATCGACCACCTCTATTGCCCTTACCCCGCATTTCCTCAACAAACAGGGTAGGTTACTGGGGACAATCATATTCCTTTCGCAGTCAATAATCAACTCTAACCTATTGAATTTTCCAGTCTGATACTGTTAAGTTATGTCTCCGCAGGAACCCCCGTGCGTCCAAACGAATCCCCTGAGCGCGTCGTCCACTTTTTCTATTGCCTACTAGACGGCGCGTCGGCTTATCAAACAAATTTAATAATCCATGCGAGGAAAGAAAATGGCAAACTCAGACGGCCTCGATAATACAGCTAAGGCGTTCGCCAGGATGTTGGGCATCATAAAAACGCTCAGATCCGACAACGGGTGCCCTTGGGACAAGAAACAGACTTCCAACTCTTTTCATCCCTACATCCTGGAAGAATACCACGAGTTGATTCACGCTCTCAACGAAGGCGCTGTGGACGAAATAGCGGATGAGATGGGAGATTTGATCTTTATCGTTATTTTCACGGCCTATCTGTTGGAGCAAGAAGGTGTGGCCTCGTTGGATCAGGTCATATCAGGAGCGGTGGCCAAAATGGTGCGTAGGCATCCTCACGTTTTCGGAGATGTGGAGGTTAAAGACGCGGACGAGGTTTTGGCAAACTGGCGGAAAATAAAAGCCTCGGAAAAAACCGTGCGGGAACGCGAATCTTTGCTGGACGGCATCCCGCGTTCGTTGCCGGGACTGGCGCGAGCTCAGAAGCTGGCCAGACGCGCCGCAAGAGTGGGGTTCGATTGGACAAAGCCCGAAGAAGTTTTCCCCAAAGTTGATGAAGAATTGGGGGAATTAAAAAAGGCGGTCCAGGAAAATTCGCGCTCCGAGATGCGGGAAGAGCTGGGAGATCTCCTGTTCGTAACGGCAAACATGGCGCGCCACCTGGATATTGACGGAGAAGCCGCGCTAAATGAGACTTCCGACAAATTCGAACGCCGATTTCGTCACATTGAAGCCTCTCTCAAACAACGAGGCAGGACTCTGGAGGAAGCCTCTCTCGAAGAAATGGACGGATTCTGGGACGAAGCAAAGGCCTTGGAAAAGAAGAAACGGCGGGAGTAGGGGGGGAAAGACGTAAGAGATTTGGGAATAGTAGCCGGGGAGAGCCTTTTTGCAAAAAGGCCCTACCCGGACCCCTCCTCCAAGAACTCCCAATCGTTGCAATCCGTCTTCACAATCCTATTATTCCGGCATGTCCTCTGGCTCCCCGGAAGCTAGAAAATCACTAACAGGCGCCTATGCTGGATCGTGGCCCAGGGGAACGCGTGGCTGGAGCCTGCGCCTCCCACTCGAATCACTGACCGTGCTACCGGAATGGATTCCTCAGGCTGACGTCGTCGCCCCTGCGAAAGCAAGGGTCCAGAGTTTCGGCTTCTTGGCAGGATTCATGAATCTGGATTCCTGCTTTTGCAGGAATGACTAATAATGCGCCTCCGGCGTATATTCCCGTGTCTACGCGCAGACATTGCGTTGTCGACCCCTGAGACTCAACAATCTGCTTTTCTGGCGGAAAAGAACAAGGAAAGGGATGAATTGACAGCGCGAAAGAAGTCGCATGCTCCTGCGGGTCACTACGAGGGATGAAAATGAGTCTATTAGGTTGTTGCGTCGGTATGTTGGGGAATAGGGACCCGTTGTGTCGCAATTTGGAAGTTCTTGAAGGGAGGTCCGGAGGCCCCGCGAAACGCGGGGTTTCAAGAAGTTTCCCTCCGGAGACATTTTCATAGGACCGTCTCCATTTTAACGCCCGCGCGCCATCGGGTCACGTGGAGCCCCGACTCCATCCTCTTCCGGGTTTACCTTCTTATCTATAATATTGAGCCTCACCGTAGATTTGAGAAGCGCATAATCACCGTTCTGGAATTCCTGCGTTCAAGTATCCCGACTTTCTTCTTAATGATAGCGGCGACTATTTTGGCATCCTCCGGACGCATTCTGACGCATCCGTGGGACTCGTTCCTGCCGATGCTTTTGAGCGCATTAGTTCCATGGAACCGGTATCCGTTATCGTCCAACCGTTGTTCCCCGCTGACCCAATCCTCCTGGTTCAGAGCGGTCGCCTGCCTTTTCTGTCTTACATCCCTTTTCTTTAACAGAGGAGCCATGGTGCCGCCGTAAACTTTGTTGCTCGCCGACTGGCCGGCCGCCCAGGCCCTGTCCTTCGGCGGTATCCACAATGGCTTGTCGTCGTATATGTGAGTCACGAAATACGTTCCCACCGGTGTGGGGAAGACCGATTTATTTCCCAACCCGACGGTGCATTCGTGCAACACTACGCGCTGATCTCCGACGTTTTCTATTAGTTTGAATTTGTGGTTGAAGTGATTGACTTCGATTTCCAAAAATCCCTTGGTTTCAGAATTCAAGTCCAAAGAAGGATTTTCCGCCGACCCCGACGCCTCTGGAGGCTTTAGCATTGTTTCCATCCGCTTAGGGTCTACTGCGGAAGGAGTGTTCGCGATCTGGATGGAATCGTTTTTGGAGCGGTTGTTGGATTTGGCTTTCTTGCCCTTAGCGGCAGCCAGAACGATTCTTTCACTTGCCGCTGCCGGCAAAATCTCCGGCGCCATAGCATACAAGGTTGAACATACAGGCAGCGCGACCAATAGAGACACTGCCGTCCCCATACCCAGGAACACACGCAAAATCCGAAACATGATAAAACTCTCACGCTTCTGAAAATGATTAGATAAAAATATGACGTATATTTAGCATTTTATGCGTGAAAAAGCAATATAAAAAATCACCGGCATTTTGGGCCATTGTGAAGCATTCTGGTAACCCCCTCTTAGTATGGATGGCTAAGCCTTTTCGCTTTGAGCTCGAACTCTCCGGAAGGACAAGATGAACGACGATCCCGCTTGCTGAAAGTGCAGAATCGGGACCAAAGGGCGAACGCCCTATACCACGAATTCACTTTTTCTCAAATTTATAACGTCTGGTGGAAGAAATGTCAGTCGCGTGGCCGCCCCGTACGGGGTCGCCACGGGACAATAAAGCGGCGTTGGACCAGCGGCTCCCGCAACAGCGCGCCGCGGTTGGGTAGAAAGGTTTGCTCTGTTCCCTGGTTCCGGGGTGGAATGCGCACCTTTCTTTGACGTGCTTCACTAGGTTCTTGCCATGGCTAAGCAAGGGGCGGGGTTTATCCCCGCCCGTTATTCAAAAACCTGTTACGCGGCGGGGATAAGCCCCGCCTCTACGCCGCGAAGGCCGGAATTCTGCGGCGTAGAGGGGAATTTTGTCGCCTAAAGAAGCTTTGAGCTGACAGCCGGCCAAGTGCGCGACGTATTTGAGAAATGGCGTAACTCAGTACACTATTTCGTAAATGCGGTGTCGTATTCTGTCCCAGATGCCCCGAAGGGGCATTCCCCACGGGTAGCATTGGGCGGCAGCCCATGGATTAGAACAACATCCGATCTCGTCTTCAACCCCGCAAGGGGTTGAAGAAATTAGCGGATGGCCCCGGCTACCATGGGTTTCACCCATGGCTACTGATGAAATTCGCGACCCCTCACGGGGCGCGAAGGGCCGCGAATTTCATTTACGAAGTCCTGTGGAAATACGTGGCCGTACTTATGCCGGAGACTACTTAGTCCTGTAATAGCTCGCTAGGATTTGGCTTCATCCTTGTCCTTCAACTTCAGGTGCGCTTTGACCAGCTCCTTTTCGCGATCGAAATTCACGATCCGCTGGAGCATGATTTTCTGCGCAGCCACTGGGCCGGCTCCGTGCCATGTGGCTACGCCGTGCATTCCCGCTGTCCAGTGTTGTAGAAGCTTGTGGACCTTCATAATGTTTTCTGTCGGCTCATCGCTTCCAAAGCTCAAGAATTCTTCCACATAGGCTTTGGTTTCGGGGTTCTTGAGTTCCTTCATGGAAGGCATGGTGACCACCAAACCTCCGCCGATATCGCCCGCAAGGGCCATCGTTCTCCAGAACGCGTTGCAGATGTTCAGTTTGGAGACGTTACCCATCACCTCATCGGGGAGATAAACGCCGGATCCCTGAGGGTCTTCGGTCCCAAGATGCGCGGCGGCCAAGCCGCATGCCCTGCCTGTTTCCCGAAGCACAACCATCTCTGTAATCTCATCGTTAATATGCGGTATGTTTTCAAGGCCTTTGTATTCCTGAATAAGTTTGCACGCGCCGATTATCTGGTTCATAAATCCGACCTTGCAGGTGCCTCCGCAGGTCATGCGGTGCGTGCGCGCAAACCTGGCCACGAGTTTTCCGGAGAACTTATATTCGCCGCAATGGAAAACTCTGTCCCAGGGCACGAAGACATTGTCAAAGACCACGATAGCTGTTTCGCGTTGGCCGAAAATAGGATTGCCCAATTCGTAGATGTCTTCGGTCTGGTCGCGTTCCGCTGAATAAGGCCCGTACTGACAGATGTATTTTAAGCCGGGCGCGTCGGCCTGAATTGCGAAAGCTATGGAGTAATCTTCTTCGTCAGGACCGTGCCCCGACTGCGGCATTACAAGCATTTCATGCCCTGCGAAGGCGCCGCTGATGTTCGTTTTAGCGCCCCGAACCACTATCCCTTTATCGTTTTTTTCCACCACCTTAAGGGACAGGAACGGGTCCGGCCATTCGATAGTCTTTTTCTTCCGGTTGCCTCTAGGTTCGGTCAGCGCGCCGGCGACACACAAATCGTTCTTCTGCACATACTTCAGATAATCCATGAACCTACCGTGGTACGAGGTTCCCAGCTGTTTATCCATCTCCCAGGTTGTGGCGGCAAGAGAATGAGACGCGTCGTAACCCACACATCTGTATATGCAGGTTCCCAGCATCTCCGAGGCAAAGAGCCCTGCTCGGGCTTTGGCCAACAGGTCATCCACACTGCCGCTCACATGGGTGTACCTGTTGACCGTCTCGCCGGTCAGTGGAGAGCGGCAGCTCATGATTTCGCTGTACCGTGGGTCAAGCGCCCACCCATAGCTTGCCTTGTTCGCTTCTACCACTGTTCGGGTGTTTGGGTTATCCAGGACCGATTCCACGCGTTTTCCGTTCATGAAAACAACGGGCTTGAGCTTTTTCAAGCTCTCTTCGAATTGTTCGGGCGTCATCAAAGCCATCTAATTCTCCTTCGGCGGAAGGTTTGGAAGCCGGCTCCGATCGAAGTCTTGATCTATGTTTCCGGGTGGGCCGAGTCCCTGAAAGCCAATACTAATACATCAACGCTCCCGGCGCCGGCATTGATTAAAGTCCTGGAAGCCTCGCGGATGGTTGATCCCGTGGTGGACACGTCATCTATCAGCAAAATTCTGAGCCGAGATATCATGGATGGGCGCGTAACTCCGAATGAACCTGCTAGGTTGGTTAGCCGTTCGGACCTGGAGAGCCCGACCTGAGGCAATGTATCGCGCGTCTTTTCGAGCGCGCTCCTCTGAAGCGGAATTCCCGTGAAGCGGGACAAATCTTGTGAAATGACGACAGCTTGGTTGAATCCCCTTTCCGAAAGGCGTTTTCGACGCATGGGAATGGGCACAATCAAGTCGAAATCATCCGGCCTGAAATGTCGGTTAAAGGCTCTTATGAGGAGGTCGGAAACGGCTTCGCCCATCTTCAAGCTCCCATTATACTTGAGTCCGACAATACATTCCCGAACAGCCCCTTCATGAAAGTAGCCGTACCGAGCGCGTCCATAGGCTGGTCGCTCTTTTTTGCATGAGTGAAAAGCAGCGGAGTCAGGTTGAGTGATAGGAAGGCCGCATTTAGGACATGTAAATTCCGGGATAGGCTTAATGCTTTCGGCGCATTTAGGGCACAGATAATCGTCCGGTTGAACTTCGGGCGATTCGCACAGAACGCAGGCGTGAGGAAAGAACAGATCCGAAAGGCCATGTAATATGAGGTAGAAACCTGAACTTAACACCCTTACAGCTCCCCGCTATGGGCAGCGCTGATGAATTAATGGTAAGCGTTTCCCCAGTAGTCTCACTATAGGGTCTCCTGGGAGGCTTTCATGGCCCTGTCCCTGGCCCATGCTTCAATTTTCTGAATGCGCTCCCTCATGGTTCTCGACAGAGGCACGATGTTTCTGAGACAGTTGGCCAGGATATGCTCAGTTACTTCCAGCCCTTGGGATGAGCTTTCAAATATGGCGGAAATCACCCCCTGCTCAATTTCCGCGCCGTTCAGGCCATCCGTTGATTCCGCCAAGTAATCCATATCGAAACGGGACGGTTCAATCTCTCTCTTTTTCATGTGGATCGTGAGTATGTGTTTGCGCTCCTCCGTGTTGGGGAGGCCCATATAGAACAGCTCGTCGAAACGGCCTTTTCTCAGAATTTCCGGAGGCAGTACTTCCACTTCATTGGCGGTCGCTCCGACGAAAACGGGCGCGGTTTTTTCCTGCATCCAAGTCAGGAACAGCGCCAGGACCCGCGCTTCCTTACCGCCACTCTGTTTTTGCAGTTGATTGGCTATTCCCGCCTCTATTTCATCTATCCACAGAACACAAGGAGCGACGGCTTCGGCGGTCTTGATCGCTTTCCTCATCGCTTCTTCAGGTGGGCCAGCCAATCCGTCATATAAGCGGCCCATGTCCAATCTCAGGAGAGGTAGCCTCCAGTGAGCCGCAATCGCCTTAACGCACAAACTTTTCCCGCAGCCGCTCACACCCATTACCAGGATCCCTTTCGGCGGAGTCAGTCCCAGTTTTGCCGCCTGAGGGGAAAACGCGTTGCTGCGTTCGCTGAGCCATTTCTTCAGGTTCAGGAGGCCGCCGATTTCCCATGTGTCCGCCTGCGTGCTTACGTATTCCAGGACCCCGCTCTTTCTTACCAGGCGTTGCTTTTCATCCACCACCATGTCCACAGTCTTCGCCGTTATAGTCTTATCGTTTGCCAAGGCCGAGTCAAACGCGTCCGCTGCTTCATTTAGCGTGAAACCCATGGCCGCCACTATGATCTTGTCTTTTAGATCGGCGGTCAGGGACTTGCTAAGCGACTTTGCGTTGGTTTTGCTTTCTATGCACGCGTCCAAGAGTCTTGAGAGTTCATCAGCGCGAGGCAGCGGGATGTCTTCTATCTTAAACATGGTGAATAATTCTTCGGGCAGGGTCAGATTAGGGCAGATAAAGAATATTTTTTTCGAGGTCTTACGCAGAGCCTTATTGCAGTCTTTTAATTTCCGGATCAATCGGGCGTTGTTCATCACGAAGAGGTGCAGGTCTCTGAAGATCAAAATCGCGTTCTGGTCCAAGTTGAGAAAACGATCAAGAGAGTCCACAGGGTCACTTTCACAGTAATCTGCCCCGTCGCCGTTTCCAGGATTTTTGACGCAGGACCATATATGCGCCTTTAATCCCAACTTTTCGGCAATAGCGGCGACCAAGCGCTCAACTCTATCTTCCTCTTCGGAAATCAAGTACACCAGAGGGGTTCTTCCGGTAACCAGGTTGTATAGTCTTTTTTTTAGCATCGGCGTTTGACCGGACCACCTTTAAGAGACGACATCCAAGAGGTTTTGATGGAGATGGTTAACTTGTAAATGCGGCATTGCGTCGTAGCCCTGCCTGTCCGGCCGGTGGATGAGATATCGAATCTCCTCCGCTTGAGGGCGAGCAAAAAAACGTGACCCCGCCATCGTGGTCGACGCCGACATCATAGAGGCCGGGTGGGGCATGTGGACACAAATTTTCCGCTTGCTTCACTATAAGACATAATCGTCCCACAGACCAGCAGTTTAACCGCAATTATCAGGTCGCTGAGGCGCAGGATGAGAATTCCAATTTAGGGCTATTCCAGGGACCAACTCAAATCAAGCGCCGAATGATAAAGATCCAGGGAGTCAATGCGTAGTCAGTGCCTCATTCTCCATTTCAACTGCGAAGAAAGAAGTTGCTCGGTGAATTATTAGAAATTCCGGCGTCTGCTCTTTCCGGTTTGCCCGACCTTCCGAAAATATGTTAACTTTCGAATAGGCCACTGGAGTAAGCCCGCCCTGCCACATGAAACGAGGTAAATCAATGGGAAATGACCAGCCTGCCGGCCGGACATCGGTCGTATCGGGAGAAGCTGAGCCGGTTAACCGCCGTTCAACGATGAAGCTTGAAGCCCTTATGGCCCTGATCATGGCCCTGCTTGCCATCGTTGGAACGGTCATTACGATTGCCGACACAAAGTCTGCTGAAAAATATTGGCTTCTGCTGGTCCCGGTGTACGGCTTCATATGCGTGTACACAGCTTGGAGGCAAACGGGCCTTTCCGGGCAGTCGGTCATGCGCCAGGTCCTGCACTGGCTCGGCATAGCCTTAGCCATAGCCATCGACTTCGGATACCTCAATCGCACAGGAGAGGAGACCGCTACGGCCACGGGTCTCAGCACGCTGCTGATTCTTGGCGTAGGGTGTCTGCTGGCCGGCGTACATATGGAATGGCTCTTCGCCCTGGTAGGTCTTCTTCTCTTCGGGCTGGTCGTCCTCATAGCGGTGGCCAGTCAATATCTTGCGGTCGTTCTTGTGGTTGGAGTTTGTTTGGCTGTGGCGGCCTTCGTTACGCACAGATTTATGAAAAAGAGGGCGGCGCAGGGGACCGGTAATCCCTAAGATTGTTGACTTAGTAAGCCATTTCCTAGTTATGGTGTCGTATTCTCTCGGAAATGCCCTGAAAGGGCAATCCCCATGGTTATTCATTAAGAGCTCCCCGTGACGGGCGCAAGAGGTCACGAATTCCTGCATGATGTGGGGCAGGCTTTCCGGCCTGTGGTCAATTATACTTTGAAGTCGGAAGGCTAGAAAGCCTGCCCCACATGGAAAATTCAAGGCCGAATTTTCAAGTTACCGGCATTGGGGGCTGGGGGAGGGTGAAACCCGACATTGAGTACGCGTCATAATACTAACCAAATGTGTGCGACCGAATTTAGGAAATGCAGTACTTAGCGGGAGCCGGCGTTCCCGGACATTATCCGTGTAAACAACATGTCAAATTCCTCGGCTGTTGCGTCCCAACTGACTCCGGAATTAATAAGGAACTCCCGTCCGGCCTTGCCCATTCTAATCCGTAGTTCCGAGTCGTGAACCAACCGTTTCAAACATATGCGGAGGGCTTCAACGTCTCCGGGAGGAAACAAGAGAGCTGTCTCGCCCTTGACAACCATGTCCGGTATTCCACCTATTGTGGTTGATATTACCGGTATTCCGGAAGCCATGGCTTCGTTGACTACATTCGGCCTGCCTTCCATGTAGCTGGGCAAACATAGCAGGTCGGATTTACGCATCAGTTCCGCAACTTCGCCTTGGGGCAAACCACCCAGCCATTTAATCCGGGGTTCAACGCCCAGGTCATGAGCCAGGGCCTTGAGTTCGGGTTCGTAAATACCTTCGCCGACAACAGTGAGACGCACGCGCCGAAAATCCTCGTCCGCCAACGCGTTTATGAGGTCATGCAGTCCCTTTCGCTTTATCAGGCTGCCGACGAAAAGCGCTTCAACGTGGTCCGTTTTGGACTTGCCGCCGTCTTCCGGATGGAACATTTGTGTGTCTACGCCGAACTTGGGAAGGTAGCATTTATCACCTGGTGTTCCCAAGCCGACTATGATGTCGCGCAGTTCTCCGCTGACCGGGGCTACAAACGACGAACGTCCGATCACCCATTTGGTCAGGACCCGCCACAAAAACCTGTCACGCGCAAGGTAACCGTCATCTCCCCGGAAAGACACCACCAGAGGCTTTCCAGTTATCAGATTGGCCATTGCCCCTATTATTCCTGCTCCGATCCAGTTTGCGTATATGATTTCCACCCCTCGAAGCTCCCGCAAACACGTGACAAGGAAAGCCAGCATCATGGGCAAAACCTGAATTCGAGCCAACCAACTCTTGGACATGTTCTCAGGGATGCCGCCGGCGGTAGTAGTGAGGCGTTCCAAAGACCTAGGCCAAAAATATCCGAACCGCACAGTCTCTATTCCATTAAGGCTGCCGCGTCCATACGTTTTACCGTTTGAAGGCGCCACAACTTTGAGCGAATAGCCTCTATTCTTCAGAGCCGCGAGAAGCTTTGCTATGAAGACTCCTGCGGGGTCAACCTCATTGGAGGGATAAGTGGTGGTAAGAACCAATACGCGTTTGGCTTTATCGTTTTGGGGCTTTTCCATAACAGATGTTTCTCGTCACCGGGCCCCAGACCGCGGTGTCGGCGCCGAAGGAAATTTAACGTGGGGCAGGCTTTCCAGCCGGCGGTTGGGGCTGAAAAATCCGTGACCGTATTTAAGAAATGGCGTACTTAGGTTACAAGTATAGACCCCAGGCCGGGAACATGCGATCCGTCACTCGATAAACTCGACGCCCAATTCGGCGCCTACTCCCAGTCCCAAAGCCTCTGAGGCGGCGCCCTGGTTGATTGCTACTTCCAGGAAGCCGAAGCTGTTGATAAGAGCCACGGGGTAGCCGGCGGGAGCCTCGGAAAAAAACCTTACCACAGATTCGATTTCAATCGTTCCGATAGTCACCTTCAGAGGTCCTGGCGGAAGGTCTGATGACCGGATGTCACTGCTCAGATTGCCGAATCGATCTACGTAAATAATGTGGCCGTCAATGCGGCCCGGCTGGAAACAAGGTTCCGGCATGTCCAGCAAGACAGGGTCCTGAATTTGAGGACCTACCCGGTCCAAAGGAAATCCTGCGCTAATCCGTGCGGCGCAAGGGGCAAATATATCTCGGCCATGGAAAGTAGGGTGAGCGTCGAGCGGGGTCAACTCAGGATTGGTTATTTCACGGAACTCAACCAGTGTCGCGCGCCGCGTCACCAGGGTAAACAGTCCATTGTCAGGTCCTATATACAGCCGTTCGTCCGCTGAAATGACGATGGTCCGCCTGGAGCTGCCGACTCCCGGATCGATCACTCCCAGGTGGATTGCGGCCGGCGGAAAATATTCGGCGATCCCCGCGATCACCATGGCCCCTGACAGAATGTCGAAAGCCGGGATATCGTGGGTAACATCCACCAGCGTCGCCTCAGGATTGATCCTGAGCATGACCCCCTTCATCTGCGCAACATACCCGTCCCGAGTTCCGAAATCCGTGGTCAGAGTTATCACGGGCCTCAATTTGCAGATTGCCCCCAATCACGATTAATGGCGTAGCCCAAGAGGGTTTCCACCAATCGTTCATCGATAGCCGGCGCAGGCAGATTCGGCAAGGCGGCGTTGATATTGGCGCGATCAAAAACAGGGTTGTTCGCAAAATGAAGCAGGATGGTCTGCATTTGCCTCCACACCATGCGTTCTATTCTGTTCCTGGGTTGAGTGAACGGCGCTCCGGAACCCGTGAAAGTAAGTCCCCCCACATTGAACCTGCGGCAAACATAATCCATAGTCCACTGATGTGTCGGAGGGTTGGGATGAGTCAGATGGAAAATCTTATTGTGGTTCTGAGGGTTTTCGATAAGGGCGACAGCGGCTTTGGCTACGTAATCCACCGGGATAATGTTCGCTGTGGCTAAAGGGTCGGCAGGAACGGTTATTTGGAGATCCATCCGGTTAAAGCTGGTGTCGTCTTTCATAAGCCTGTCCAGCAGGGTCACGGCTTGAAACAGGATGTACCATCCGGTGAAGGAAGTGCAACGTCCGGTTTCGGAATGTCCCACAATAACCGAAGGTCTTAAAAAGGTCGCTTTTCCCTTCCACAGTTGCTCGGCTTCCCATTTGCTCTCTTCATAAACATTGACGAAGTCGCCCCTCGGGTGATTGATTTCCGGGACAACTGAGCCCTGGGTGAGCCCGCAAACGTAGGCCGTGCTTATCATATGGACCTGCATAGGGTGCCGTTCCACCAGTCTGAGGAGGGTCCTTGCGCTTCCGAGGTTGGTCCTGAGAGGCTCGCCGAATTCATCCATGTGGAGCCTGGTGGAGGCTGCGCTGTGAAGCAGATTGTCCACTTCCGTCAGCTCGGGATTTTGGCGGCACAAACTGTCCCATTGTTCATCCAGGTCCAGCATTTCGCCTTTGAACCAATGTAGGCTGCCCGTGCTACGGGGCAGGCCAAGGTTGCTCAAGAATCTAATCGTATCGAGCTTCCTGGATTCGCTTCGATAGAGAGACCATACGGAGTGCCCTCTTTCAAGCAGTTCGGCCAGAAGATATTCTCCCAGAAAACCGGTGCCTCCGGTTAGGAGAATTTTCATAGGTTTCTCCATTGCCCCTCCCAAAAACCTGATTTGCTATCTTTCATTTAATTCAAGACTCTCAGGGAAAATCATTGGAGTAACATAACAGAAGTTCTAAAGAATTGGAAGCGCTTAAGGACTGGTAATTACGGGGAGCACACGTTCCGAGTCGCCGGGAATCCGGAGCGCTCGCTCAATCCACTATAGCGCTCCGCGTTGAAAATTGCGGTGTTTTTCGCATGCGCCGGGCGCTACAGTTGTCATTGCTTCGCTGTGCTCGCAATGACATCGTTAGTTTTTTTCCTTCGAAGCAAAACTTTAAGTCCCCGCGAAGCTCAAGCAGGACCACTATAGATTCGGGAAAAGGCGCGTGGGAGAAACGTGCCATGCCAATGCGTCCGGAGAGAAACTTCTTGAAAAAAGTTCCCTTCCAAGGGGGCATTGGACGCTTTGCCCTCCGGCTGCGCCACCCTTTGCCGTTGGGCGCCCGAAATGGGTATTCCTGTCGGGTAGTCATGGAGGCGCCCGTCGATATCGGACGTTTATATTTTGAAATTACGGACCGTTCTGTCCGCCGGAAAAATTGTCGGCGCAAAGACGAGTTTCGAAGGGCCTGTCGCCGCCCGAAAGCGTGCCCTCGGACAGGGCGGCTATTTTTTGTCCGCGTTTAGAGCAAGTTATGGTATAAAGAAAGTTTGATCGCAAAAATTAATTGAGGGGTCTCGAAATGTCCGTCAACTCCGATAATCCTACAATTGCATTCCTATGGCAACCAAAAGATATCACTTCTGCGGCGATTCAGTCCGCAAAGAACAATCGAACTACAATTATTTACGATCTTACAAATACCGACTTTGAATCTGCCGTCATGGCCCTATTGCAGGCGGACGCATCGGCGGATGCCGTGAATATCAAAATTGCCCCGAGCGTCTTGGGCGACGCCCGCGCGGTTGATCTCATAAAAGAGACCGGTATAAACAAGGTATGGGTGGAGCTTACTCCGCATTTGGAAGACGACTTGCCGGGCGCTTTGGATTGCCTATCCAAGGCCGCCGCTGTGTTTGAAATCATCCCAATAGTAGGCGCCTGCCCACTAATCAGACATATCCTGGAAAACCATCCTGAATTCAGCTGCATTGCTTTAAAGGGTTGCGAGGCCTCCGGATTCGTCAGCAGTGAAACCATTTTCACCCTTTATTCGTCCACAAAGGAACTGTTGCGACGAACGGGCGGCTCCACAGGCTTGGCTATCTGGGGAGGTCTCGCCGCGCCCGAAGCGGCGGCGGCTTTTCTGGCCACAGGGGCGAAGGGATTGGTATTCGAGAGCGTGCACTGGCTCACCGACCTAGTATCGACTTCGGAAGGCTTACGTCAGAAACTCTCCAACATAAGACCGGATCACACGGACCTAATAGGCCTGAATTTGGACGCTCCGTGCAGGTTTTTTAACAAAGGCAACTCCAAGGCGGTAAAGAAGCTGAAGGATGTCGCCGGCTCCTTATGCGGGGAAGAAATTACCGATGAGATCCGCGCGAGGTTTGTTCACGAGATTCAGAGTAATCTCGTGGCGCCGCTGGAAAGCGCATTCGGCAGGGAGGAACTGATCCCCCTTGGGGTGGAAGCAGCCTTTGCCGCCTCATTTGTAAGACGCTTCGGTTCAGGAACGGAACAGGCGATTGACGGATTTGTGACGGCCATCGAAACTTGCCTCGCGGATGCGAAAGGAAAGCTCGCCGCATTCTCGAAGAGCGCTACAGCTGACCAGATGGGCACAAGATATCCTTTTATCCAAGGCGCGATGTCCTGGATTACCGATAACCCTGAATTCGCCAGGAAGGTAGCCGACGCCGGAGCGTTACCCACGATAGCTCTAGGGTTGATGGATGAAAAAATTCTCAATTCCAGGCTGGGAAACCTTCCTGCAGTCATGGAGGGCAGGCCGTTTGCCGTAAATGTCATCACCCTGAACGAAAATCCTTATCGGGATATTCAACTGGCTTGGATCATAAAGACGAAGCCCAAATTTGCCGTGATCGCAGCAGGAGAGCCTTCCCATGCGGAGCCTCTGATAGCCGCCGGAATCGAGACCATATACATTGCGCCCACCGAAGAGTTGATGAAACTGGCCTTTGACGCCGGGATCAAATACGTCATCTGCGAGGGCGCCGAAGCCGGCGGCCACATTGGGAATCATACCACCATGACTTTGGCCCAAATCATACTGGATCTCAAAGACAAGACCCCTGATCTGTTCGCAGAAAGGAAGATAATCCTTGCCGGCGGAATATGTGACCGCGAAACAACCTTCATGGCGGCCATGCTGGGCGCGGACGCTGTTCAAATGGGCACGATCTATCTCACGAGCGCGGAAATAGTCGAAACCGGCGCCCTAACGTCTCTTTATCAACGCATGATTGTGGAATCCGTATCGGGCGAAACCGTGATCACCGGTGAAGGAACGGGGCTCAGGGTGAGGTCTTTGAAGACCCCGAGGATTAACGCCTTATGTTCACTGGAGCGTGATTTTGCTTCCGGAAATGAGGACGAGAGTTCGTTCCGTCAAAAAATAGAGGCCCTCAGCGCGGGAAGCCTGTTCGTCGCCGCGAGAGGGTTGGATAGATCTTCCGGACTGCCTATGGCTGAATCCGATTGTATGGAACAAGGCCAATTCATGAGCGGAGCCTGCGCCGGGGCCATCAGCAAAATCAGGGATCTTGTCTCTATCCACACCGAGTTGGCTACAGGAGCTCTTGCGGAAGGTTTGCCCCTCGAAGGTCCGCTGAGAGTCATGCCCAAGCATGCGGTCGACGTCGAACCGCTTCGAATCAAGAAGCATGTGGGGAGGCCGCTGCCGGCGTCCGCCCAAGACGGCAGAGAGCGCATAGCGATTACCGGAATGAGCGTCGTCAATTCCATCGGAAACAGCCCGGCGGAAGTGTGGGCGAACAGCTTCGCAATGAAAAGCGGCATAGTCGCTGTTCCCGCATCCAAATGGAATCACGAGTTGTTTTATAATCCTCGACCCAGGATGTCTGAAAAGACCTACTGCAAGGTTGCTGCATTTCAGAATATCGATATCAGCCGTAAAGATATCGGAATGCCTCCCCAGGATTTCCGGACTATGACTGACGCCACGAAGATCACCATGTGGCTGGCCAAGAACGCTATCGAGGAATCCGGGATATTGAACTCCGATATTCCGAGGGAACGGATTGCGGTTCTCGTGTCGCAAAATTCCGGTGAAGCCGCTGTTACTCTCCAGGATGTGATCATCCGCGGTTGCTCCGACAAAATAGTCTCGGCGGTAAAAAGGGTTGTGGATCTTTCGCCTGATGCGGAAAAAGCCGTGGCCGAAGAGGTAAAGTCCGGCAGACTAGCCGTAGACGACACTACTTTGCTTGGCAGGCTCAACTGTTCCGCAGGAGGCTTCATCTGCAACAAATACGGGTTTATGGGGCCTAGTTTCTCTGTGTCGGCCGCATGCGCTACGGCCCTGGTTGCCCTTTACAGCGCTTATCAAATGATCCGCAACGGTATCATAGACGCAGCCGTAATAGGCGGCGGAGAAGAATACCTCACCCCATTGCATTTTCTGGAATTCTCGGCCCTCGGAGCTCTCGCTGGTTTATCCGGGATTGACCGCGCTCCTTGGGAAACGAGCCGTCCTTTTGACGCCGACCGTGACGGCATGGTTTTAGGCGAGGGCGGTGGCGTGATAGTAATCGAGCGCGAGTCCCTGGCAAAGCAGCGTGGGGCAAAGATCCACGCTTGCATAACTTCCATGGGCGCCAGCAATAACCACCTCGGCATGGTGGAGTCTTCGAGAATTACTCAGGAAATAGCCATAAAATCGTCTTTCCGAGACGCGGGGTACGGACCTGAGAAGGTGGATATGGTCGAGTGTCACGCCACCAGCACGCGGCAAGGCGATCAGGAAGAAGTGAACGCATTGCGAGCGTCCCATGATATCCCCGGCAAAAGAACGATTTTGACGTCTTTCAAGTCCCAAATCGGCCACACGTTGGGGGCATCGGGAGTGAACAGTCTCATCAGAGGCATAATGGCCATGAATGCGGGCGTATACCCGCCGACTCTGAATTTCAAGCATCCTGACCCTGAAATCAGTGTTAATGGCTCAGGATTGGAAATACTCTCCGAACCCGCTGATTGGCTGCTGAAAAACGGCGACCCACGGCGCATGCAAGTCAACGCCTTCGGTTTTGGCGGGTCCAATTATGTGGTACAAATAGAACAAACCATGGAGCATGAGGATACCGTGTTGGTGAGCCCGGTTAACGAGAGTGAAATCACTGCAGGAGAACAGGTTGAGGCTCCGGATGGCGTTTCCTTTTTTACAACGGAAATAGGCGACCGAACTTACAGACTCGCCGTGCCGGCTGAAACCGATGAAAAGGCCATAGACATAATAAATCGGACAGAGCCACTGGCAAATGGCGGCCCGATAGCGCCTAAACGGATGAAGTCCTTGACCAGACAAGGCATTTATATAAGCCCTGACGATCCAGCTCCTAAGCTTGCTTTCGTATTTCCGGGTCAGGGTTCCCATTATGCTGGAATGGGCCACGAACTCTATGAGAATTTCCCAATTATCAAACAATGGATGGACCGAGCCAACGATGTGGCGGAATTCGACATTCTGGAACTGCTTTTCCACAATACGGAAGAAGATCTGCAAAAGACTCGTTGGCAACAACCGGCTCTATTCACGATGGAATACACGATGGTCCAGCACCTTTGGTCGTTGGGCCTGCGGCCCTCAGCCTTGGCAGGGCACAGTCTCGGGGAGTTGACGGCACTGTGTCTGGCGGGGGTTTACTCGTTTGAGGACGGCTTCCGTATAGTGAATATGCGGGCCATATGCATGGACCGGGCCTGCTCGATTCACGTGGACCCGGGAGTCATGATGGCGGTTGACGCCCCGTTGGACGTGCTCGAAGAGATGATGGCCCGGAAGGAAAAAGTATACATCACCAACATCAACTCACCCCACCAGTTGGTCGCAGGCGGAAATACCGAACAAATTAAAGAGCTGGGAATCGAGCTCAAAGCCAATGGATACCGCAATACTTTGCTCCGCGTGAGTATGGCCTTTCACTCGCCGGTAATGGAATGCATCCATGACGATTTGGAAGCGTTCATAGCCGAGATCGAATTCCACGCTCCTCAGATCCCCGTTATTTCAAACACCACAATGCGACCGTTCCCCGACGATCCGGCGGAGATAAAGCGCATCGTCATGGCGCATTTGGAATCCCCGGTACACTGGATGCAGAATGTTCAAACCATGTGGGACGACTTTAATATTAGGCTTTTCGTTGAAGTTGGTCCCCGCGAGATTCTCACCAATCTGATTTCCGATTGCATAGAAGAATCGGATTGCATCCCGACCTGCCTACCTTCAGCGGAAACGGTGATGTTGCGAAACGCTATTTCCCAGTTGTACGCCAAAGGGAACTTGAAGTTTAGCAAGCCCTGCAAGTCCGTGCGCTTTCCTAAAACAGAGAAAGCAGCCGAACCGGCGCCTGTGGCTGCGTCTGCGAGCCTGGTCAGCGCTGCGCCGGCGCGACAAACCACAGCTCTAGAGCACATTGTGCAAAGAGAAATAGGTTCCTTTGTGCTTGAAAGCTTCGGGCGATTTCTGAAGCCGACTATCCTGGCTGCAATCAGGAGTGAATACAATCCCCAGTTTTCCGACGCCAATCTCGAAAATCTCTTTGGTCAAATGTTTCCCGGTCTGAACCATAAGGCGGCAGTTCCACTGCCCGCCGGCCGAGCGCCGGAGATGATCCCGCCCGGCGTGATGAGTCCCGCAAGCCCGACCGCCAGGATTCAGGATGCGCAAAAACCGGTTGCCGTCGCCAAGCACGCGCATGGTGAGGAAGACACCACGGAGACGGTCATCCGGATTATCATGGAAGCTACGGGCTACGAACGTGAAGAAATCGAGCCGGATATGGACTTACGAGAAGATCTGTCCATCAGATCCAGTCGTTTGCCGGTGATCATGGATTCCGTGGAGGGTCATTTCGGGATAAAGATCGAACTCGAGGACTTCATGGATGTGCGCACTATCCGTGATATTTCCGAGCGAATCTCGGTAATCATTTCCAGAGACAAACACGGCAAGGGCCATATCACCGCAATTGCTACGGCAAAGGCTCTTCCCCCCGCCAAGGATGAAGCTGCGCATTCCGTGGACGATAAACAGAGCCTCAAGAGAATAGTATTTAGAGAAGCTCCCGCTGAAGCGGGAACCGTGCAGCCCGTTGAGTTAACCCCCCTTGACACTGTCGCCGTGTTTTGCGCCGAACGAGGAACAGGGCTTAGAAAGCGAGTCGGAGATGTAATCCGGCGCGATTACGGTTCCACCATTTTGCCAATGACTTTTCTCGAAGAGCTTGACGCGGAGAGCGCAGGGTTCGATTTACGAACTGAGGAAGGCGTTGCACAGGCGACCGAAAAGCTCAATAACGTTGATTCTCTTGCAGGCGTAGTCTTTGTTCTCGATGACGTCCTGGAGACTCAACTTAATTCAATGACTGACATCTCCGCTCTCATGAAAGGCTTCTTTTCAATCGTCAAGACTTTTTCTGAGTCTGGTTCCAAGAAGTTCGCCATAGCGCTCCACAGAACCGATAGTCCCCGGGGTAACGGACGACTGCTCTCCGAAGGCATGTTGGGAATGTTTCTGAGCGCGGCTCAGGAATTCGGAAGCGTTCAGTTCCGCACCGTGAGACTTGACGACAATACCGATTTGCGAGACGCCATAAGAGGATCTCTGGATCGCAGCCAGAAGAGCATTGAGCTTATATGGCATAACGGGGAAAGCTTTACGCGGGAGGGCACAGCGGCGCCGGCCCAATTTGATGAAGCGCCTCAGTTCAAAATTGATGCGGACGATGTTGTCGTATTTACCGGAGGTTGCTCCGGAATAGCCCCATTCATAGCGAAAAGCCTCATACCCTTGGGCGCCAAACTGATTTTTGTCGGACGCACCGTCCTGGATCCTCAGACCGATTACCAGGACATGCAAACTCCGGAAGACCTCAAGAACGCAGTAGCGAGAAAATATCCCGAAAAAAGAGGAAAGGACCTCAAACGCGAGATTTCCGGCGCTCACAAGGCTCTCGACGTCATAAACACCATACGAGATCTTAAGAGCAAAGGAATAGACGCTGCGTATTACAGCGCGGACGTTACGGATCCCGGCGCTGTAGAGGCTCTGGCAAGTGAAATAACCGATAAATTTGGGAAGATCACGGGAATTGTGCATGGCGCCGGGATTATCAAGGACAATTTCATACGCCAAATGAGTGAAAGCGATTTCGGCTCGGTTTTGGACGTGAAATTCTTGGGCGCTTGGAACCTCTTTCAGGCGGCTCGCAAGGCGGGGCTGAGATTTTTCGTGTGCTTTTCGTCCGCCGCGTGCATCCAGGGCAACCCGGGCCAATCAAACTATGCCGCCGGCAACCGCGTCATGAGCGCCTTTGCGTCCCATATGGCCCAGAGACACAGCTCCATACGTTTCAAAGCCTTGATGCTTCCGCCTATCGCCGGCGCCGGGATGGCGGAAGACCCGGAAATCAGGGAGCTGATGAAAAGAATGAACGCTTCGTACGTCCACGCGGACGAACTCGCAGGACTATTCTGCAGGGAATTGCTGTTTGCCCCGTCAAAGGACGTGTGGGTAATGTTCATGCGATCCTTGCCGGACCTGAGCACAGCAAGATTGAATCCTAAGACCGTCATTCAGCCAAACGAGATTCAGTCCGCCGGAGTGTCCTTCCGCAAAGAGAACTTTCCTATGATAGACTCAGTCACCAGCGTGGATCTGCAAAAAGGAGAGCTCGTCGCAACAAGATCCTTCAGCCTAAACCACGATTTATGGATCAGCGACCATAAGCCTTTCAAGTTTATGAAGCATCCGCTGGTTTCAGCGATTATGGCGATAGAAACCTTTATGGAAGCCTCCAAGATTCTTTACCCGTACATGGAAATCAAAGGAATACGCAACGCCGAATTCCTGGACATCATAGAATGCCCGCCCGGAGTGGATAGATCCTCGGAAATTTCCTGCAAGCGCATTAAGGCCTCCAAAGAGGAATTGGAATGTGAACTTATCCTTGCTACGCGAGAAATTTCACCAACCGGAAGAATGATGGAACGGATCACTCCAAATTACAGGGCCCAGGTAATTCTGGGACATCCCTCCGATTCGGATTTCCAGGAACTCGACGGTTTTCCGGTAACTGTTGCGGAGCTTGACAGCAGGCCTATGGACAAGGATGAAGTAATTCAATGGTACGCCGATAGAACCGATATGCAGGACAGGTACCGGATTGTTGAAGATCTCGACGGGACGGGTCAGGGAGCAGTCCGCGGCCACATCGTATATCGGACCAGCACGGACTTCAAGAAGCCCCGCAAGAGCAATTATTTGTATTCCCCTTATTTGCTCGAAGCCATGATGCAAGTGGTAAATTTCTATATTGTGATGCGCGACACTAACGAGGAACGGTCCATGATTCCCTTCAAAATAGGGTCGATGATTTTCCGTAGAAAATGCGTGGACGGTGAAAAGTTGGTGTTGGAGGCCCGGATGCGTGAACAGGACGAGGAAGGCATTACGTGGGACACCAGGGCCATTGATCAGAAGGGACAAGTTGTTATGGTCGCCGAGAATGTGCGTATGCGCTGGTTTGTCAAATGACGGGCGCCGGGATTACGGGAGTCGACTCGTTTTGGGGCCGGCTCTCCTGGGATGACGACGGACGCCCCGTCGCTTTGAGATTGGGCGCCGCAGAGGTCTCCATCGCCAGGCTTCCGCGAAGTCGCCCGGAATCGAAGTCTCAGAGACAGGACGATAAAGCCGTAATTATGCGACGCCTCCTCCCGGAATTGAGCAGTCCGGATCACCGGTACGCGGAGCTGGTTTCCGATGAGTTCGGCCGACCATATATAGTGACCTCTGGTGGCGCCGTCCACGGCGTGTCGTTCAGCAGAGATTTGAAACACATCTGGGGGGCGACGTCCGCCGGCGGCAGGCTCGGGATAGACGCATCAAGCTTTGAGGAATTCGCCGATCCTTATCCATTCCGTCGAGCATTTTGCGATTCCGAACTGAATCATTTAAATCGTGTTCACGGTGCGGCAAAACACGCTCTCGCGTCCTTGCTGTGGTCCGTCAAAGAGGCCGCAGTGAAGCGATTGGGTCACGGATTTCATCTTGTGGATCCAAGAAATGTTCGGACAAGTGTGTCGCCCGGCAATGGAAGTGATTTCTTCAGCGAAGTAACCTTAGACAAAACCTCGGCCTTGTTGGGGCGCTCCGATTCCATTCCCGTTTATTCGTTCAGCTCCGGCTCGGGGTGGCTGTCCATTGCCCCCGGCGAAACTTGATTTACTCTTATTAGTGTTATCGTAACAGGCGCCGTGGACTCCATGAATCGACGGCTTCCTGACCCTGCTCCAGATCCGGAGCTTACATTCTATCCTCCTTCCCATGCATGGGGAAATGGATAGGCGATGGGAAACGTTAAGAGACTGCCGTGAGTAGCGTTCCCGCTGAAACCTTAAGCATAATTGAATCAAAGGGGCCCAAAATTGCGAATCTTGTTGATCAATAGTAATAGGAAGGGGGACCTGTTGGCAGCCCCTCCGCTTGGACTTTGTTATGTCGCGGGCGCAGCCGAGGAGGCGGGTCACGAAGTCAAGGTCATCGATTTGTGCTTTGCTCCTCACAACCTCAAGAAACATTTGTCTAAAGTCATCCTAGGTTATGAACCCCAAATAATAGGTATATCGGTGAGGAATATTGACAACGTCAATATGCTTCATCCCATATCATACATTCCTGAAATTGCGCAGATTTGCGAATATATCAGAAACGTTACGAAAGCGCCGTTGGTTGTTGGCGGCTCAGGGGCGAGTCTCATGCCCGAGCAAATAATCAG
Organism: uncultured delta proteobacterium; assembly: GCA_963747865.1. Taxonomy (GTDB): domain Bacteria; phylum Desulfobacterota; class Desulfomonilia; order Desulfomonilales; family Desulfomonilaceae; genus JBBSBY01. Next base: position 42,536 of record CAVVHK010000033.1, read on the forward strand.
GCGCCTCAAAGCGGACTACATAATCGTCTCCGACGGCGAAGCTCCCTTTGTAAAGCTTCTCAACGCGTTGGAGAACGGAGGGTCGCTTGACGAAATCCCGGGACTGGGCCGGATAGTTGATGGCGAATTTCGTGTGAAGACTCCCGAGCTCCTTTCCTTTAAGTCCGGTAGCCCGGACCTGGGGAGATGGGTTGATACAGCTCCTTACCAGAAAATCGGGAGCAGTTATAATATCCAGACGAAACGAGGGTGCAGACAGAACTGCATCTACTGCACTTACAATCAAGCGCTGGAAGGAAACAGGATAAGACTTAGATCTCCGGTTGACGTTATCGATGAGGTGGAGGAAGCCCTTCACAAATATCGACCGAATAGTTTCGAGTTCGTTGATTCCGTGTTTAACGATCCGCTCGATCATTCGGTCGAAATACTGGAGGAAATTCTAAGACGACCCTGGAAAGCCGACTTCACAGCCATGGGCGTGCATCCCAGAGGTCTTGACAAGAAATACCTGGACCTCATGTGGCGGGCCGGATTCAGATCCTTCATGATCACCCCCGAATCCGCATCCGAGAAAATGCTTGCGGCTTACAGAAAAGGGTTCGCAAAAGAGGAAGTCGTGCGCGCCGCCGAAGCGATAAATGAGACATCGTTTGCGGCATGGTGGTTCTTCATGATTGGCGGTCCGGGAGAAAACAACGAAACTGTTCAGGAATCCTTGGATTTTGCCTTAAAGTATTTGCAGAAACAGGGCAGACCGGTAACTCACGTGGCGCATTTCTTCACCGGCGTGCGGATTTATCCGGGAACCAGATTGTGGAAGATCGCCACGTTGGAAGGGTTCGTGCCTTCCAAAGCGGATCCCCTTCAGACCCTTTGGTACGTGTCTGAAGACCTCGACCTGGATTTGGCCGTGGACCAAATGACGGAAGCTGCGGGCCAATGCCCGGAGGTTTACCTGGGCTTCGACGAACGGGTCTTGATGTTTTCCAAAATCGCCGCTCCTGTGTTCTCTCTGCTGGGGTTGCCGAAACCATATTGGAGATATTTCAGGGCCGCCAATCATCTGGGCTTGGCTACGGGAATAAGGTTCATGTTCAGACCCGCCGATATTGCGGGTATGATAAGGGACGCTCTAAGAAAGCAGGGTACTCCGGGAAACTCCTTGAAAAGAGCGGAGCCGGAGACAAAATACATAGTATGGTGACCCAAAACCGGTAAAGAGATATTCGGCCTCGGAGAAAGCGTCTGCCCGTGATCGGCGCCGGACGCATAGGGTTTTGAGTTAAAAGTCCAATGGGAAAGGAGGCTAAGCAACATCGGCAGCTTACCGATCCCGTCGCCGCTTTCCGCTTCACACACTGAAATGTTGCGACCGTTTCCCTGGGCTTTCCCCATTATTCGGGTTTCAGTCGCACTTCCCGTTCGTTCAGCACTGTTCTCAATGCGGTGGGATCGCCCAACACTTTTCCTACGATGTTTACCGCCGAGGCCGGGATAATCTTCCCGGGCGCGCTGATCGGAGTAGGCCCGAAAAAAATGCAAAATGCCTTGCCTGTGGGCCAATAACCCAGGTCCCCCAAGGCCACCTCTTTTCTGGCGGATTCGTCCAAGGTGGCGTTAACCGGGATCGTGAAGTAGATTTCGTCTCCCCAGGTTGAAAAGTTTCCTGAAAAAGGTAATACTTCGGAAATCTTTTTGGCGGTGCGGGTCCCGTTCAATTCTGCGGGCATCGCCAAGTCGCCTATTTCAATCGTAATTTTCATTTGCGTACTCCCTGTTTCAGTAATTGAGATCAATTTGATTCACGAACATAAAGAATCAATTTAGTATGCGTTAATAAATTGTTGCTTCTTGTCCCCCGGGGCTCCAGCAAAGCGAAATGAGCTATCCATAATGTTAAAGCACGGGCCGCGATTTGCTTAACAAATGATGCCGAAAGCCTATAATCTAGGGCCGCAAGGCTCCGGGCGTCGGCGAATCAGAGAGTGATTTCACCTCGATATCAACTTGGAGATTTGTCGGCTGATGAACTGGTTTCTTCTAGCGCTATTTTGCGCCGTGTTCACCGCTTGTTGTGACGCTCTCTCGAAAAGGGCCATGCAACAGATGGATGAATGGATGGCGGGCACAGCCGTGCTCGCGGTTTCCAGCCTCGTCCTGGCGCCGGTCTTTTTTTCCTGCGATCTGCAACCTTTTTCGTCGGAAGTGGGCATTCTTTTCGCGGTGACTTTGCCCCTGGAGATATTAGCATATTACCTTTTTTTGTCGGCAATTAGAATGGCTCCGCTGTCACTTACCGTGCCTTTATTGGCTTTCACCCCGGCGCTCACTATTCTAAGCTCCTACGCGGTCCTGGATGAAAGAATAGGTCTATGGGGAGGGCTCGGAATATCTTTGGTCACTGTTGGGGCCTACATTGTGAATGGCAATTTGATGGACCAGCATGTCTTGGCGCCTGTCAGAGCGATCCTTTCCAACAGCGGGTCCCGACGTATGCTCGCAGCGGCCTTCATATGGGCTTTGACGTCGGCGCTGGGGAAGAAAGGTTTTTTGCTTTATGGAGCCATCCCCTACGGGTATCTGATCCTTGTCGGCAATCTGGTCTTTTTTGGTCTGATGTCCACGTACAAAGCTTGCAGGGGCTCTTCATGCGCCAGGCCCGACGCCCCGCTTTGGGGATTATTCATTATAGCCGGACTATTCATGGCAGGAGCGGAAATCACTCACTTCTTGTCCATGAGTCTGGCCCCAGCTGCCTATATGATTTCCGTGAAGAGGCTGAGCCTTGTCTTGGGAGTCATACTCGGCTGGCTGTTCTTTGGGGAGCGCAATATAACCTATCGGCTCGTCGGGGCTTCTGTCATGGTAATGGGCGTTTTTCTGATACGGTGACATCGAGGCCGCCCGGCCTATGCCTGGAAGCGGCCACAAATCCTCTCAGTTTTGGTAAGAATAGTCGGGGGATGGATTTTATTGCAATGGACTATGCCCTTAGGTCCGCGCTTGAACAAGACACTGACCCTGCTTCGCCGGGTCAGTGCCACCCCCAATATGCGTGGTAGACCTGAAGCCCGTATGCGCCCTGGTTTAGGTGGCGCTGACCTGGTTTCCAGGTCAGTGTGCGCTTCGGCGTGCCCAATCTGAGCCAAAATAGAACGGTTTGCGGAGCTAAGGTAAGAATCCATTTTGCAAGAAGGACCTCCGCTACCAGTTCTCGATCACTTTAATCATTGCAACTAGTTCCAGAACCGGTTCATTTTGAGGCATAACTGCGTTTGCTCGTCCGCGACCTGCAAATGGTGTCGTAACAGATCCGAAATAGTCTTTGCAGACAACTCCGGTAATTGTCAGCGCATTGGTGTGATTTCTGGGGCTCTCCATCATTGCCATTCCTTCCGGAATGCCTGATAATGCGTCAAATGGCGACTCTTTCAGAATAGTGGAAAGTTGATTTCTCACATGGTCGGAATCCGCACATACGTATCTCTGATAATTGCCGCGAAGCCCAAAGCTGAAGCCCCGCCGGACAAGGTCATATCTCTTTTGGCTAATTCTCTTAAAAAGCCGGCGGATTACGTGCGCCAGGCTCTGGCTAATGGGACCATAAAAGTTCCAAAAGCCGTTCTGGATGCAAGTCTCGACCAGTTAATCGAACGCCTGAAAAACAACGGCCTCAACGTGATCGTAACCCCGATGGACGACGGCGCCTCCAAGACCGTGCCCGGGGCTCGTTTAAGCAAACTGGACAAGCAGCCTGAGGATTGGAAGAAAGGCGATGTAATCGAAGGAATTTACGAGGTCTTCGGTTCGGCGGAAGGTGGTATGGGGAGGGTTTACTTCATTTTCCACCGCATTTGGAAGATGAAGTTGGCCATCAAGACCCCACTTCGTAAAGCCATAAAACCCGATACCCGATTGTTGCGTTTCCTCAGAGAAGCCGAGTTGTGGGTGGACCTCGGCCTGCATCCAAATATTGCGACATGTTACTATGCCAGGGTTATTTCAGGCTTGCCCCGCTTGTTCATAGAATATGTGGATGGTGGTTCTCTGGGTGATTGGCTGGAACGGGGAGCGTTGAAGGACTTGCGGCTGGTTATAGATCTGATGCAGCAATTCTGTCACGGTATGATGTATGCCGAGCAAAGGGGAATGATACACAGAGACATCAAACCCGACAATTGCCTGATTACCAAGGGCAAGTCCTTGAAGATTACGGATTTCGGGCTTGTGAAAAGAGTGGAGGACCCGACGCAGATTGCCGAACGCGACGCCGAAGATATCGACACAACTAGTACCGGCAGACTTACCGACACCAGCGTAACGATGTTTGAGGGCGGGATTATGGGCTCTCCACGTTACATGCCTCCCGAACGCTTCAGATCCAAAGGCGCCGAAGACATTAGATCGGACATCTATTCGTTCGGGGTTATGCTCTACGAGCTTGTGCTGCAACGGCTTCCGTTCAAGTTGCCTCCACGGTACAATCTTTCCGAATTGGTAAGGGGCCACCTTCGCTCCGCCCCTGTGGACCCACTGTCTATCAGACCAGACCTTCCAAAGGCGCTTGCTGAGGTCATGCTCACCTGCCTGGAGAAAAAACCGGATTCTCGATACCCCTCGTTTGTCGATGTATGCGATGACCTCGAAGCCGTGATGAGAGAGCTGCGGCCCGGGAAAGAGCCCCGCCGGAGGCCGAATCTCGTGCAACTGAAGGCGGATTCCCTGAACAATCAGGCGGTTTCCTTGTTGGACTTGGGCAGGAAGGACGAAGCTCGGGCTCTGTTGGAAGACGCTCATTCCACTAATACGGAACATCTGGAGGCGGTTTATAACCTCCACGTCCATAGATGGATCATGGGCGAGACCTCGGACCGGGAAGTGGTCGGCAGGATGGAAGCTCTAAAGATAGAGACACGAGAGACTCCCGACTACAATTACCTCATGGGATTAATATCACTGCAGCGCGGCGATCCGATTCGCGCCGTGAACTACTTCAAGAAGGCTTCTGTTGAAGGTTCGCCTTACCAAGATAGATGGACGGACTACGCCGGAGATCCGAAGAATTTCGTCAAATCTCTGCAACTGGGAAAAATTGGTGAATACGGGACACTGGCCGGACACATTAAGGCTGTGAAATCCGTTTGCTTCACTCCCATTCCAGGTAGGATTTTTTCGCTGGGTGAGGATCGGATCATACGAGTGTGGGACCTGGAGAGCGGGCGATGTTTAAAGCACTTCAGGACGTCCAATTTCACCCCCGTTGCGGGAGCGTTCGCACCTGACGGAAACCTAGCCGCCACAGGTTATGGTGAAGCGTTTAAGACCCTTGATCTATGGTCGGTTTCCGAGGGCGCCACAATTCGTAAGTACCCCGCTATTGGGGTTCTGGAATTGGCGTTTTCTCCCGATTCCAAGTTCTTGGCCTGCTTCGGAGTCGATCAGAGGCTCAGGGTGCTGGAAACCGGTTCTGACAAACTGGTTTGGAAATCTGAGGAAATGGCGCCAAGGCCTACTTATATAGAATTTCTGGGATCCTCCAACGCTCTTATTGTGGCGGACGAAAGCGGAACGCTGCAGGTAATCGATCTGCGTTCGGGGGAAATTCAATTTGCAACGGGATTGCACAAAGGTCCTGTAACCAGTGTGGCAGTCTCTCGTGACGGGGCTTTTCTTGTCAGTGGCGGATCGGACGAACAGATAAACGTCGTCGAATTGGAGACGGGCAAATCCATTGCCCGCTTTTCAGGTCACAGGGGGGCTGTAAGAGGCCTGGGACTGTCCCCGGATGGGCATTATCTCTTCTCTGTTTCGCGTGACGGGACCATTAAGATTTGGGAAATGGCGTCGGGCCGATGCTTTAGAACCATCTCTTCTGCCCATGAAGAATTTACCTGCTGCGACATCTCCAGTGACGGAAAGCGCTTTATAACAGGTTCCAGCAAGGGATCCGTTCGAGTGTGGTCGATCGACACGAGATGGTTTGAGACAAATTTCCTGGAACCGGCTTTGTGCAGGCCCAAGACTTTCAAGGAATTGGCCGGTTTGCACGTTGCGTTCAATGTCGCCATCGAGGATTTCAACAAATCGTGGAAGAAAGGTCTCCAAAGCGAAGCCCTTGAAAGTTTTGAGAAAGTGAGAAGTATACCCGGATTCTGCTGGTCCAAGGAAGCTGTTCTGATTTGAAACGTTCTTCAAGGAGCGATCCGCAAGAGTAGATTGAAGTCTTCATCGTTTATTAGGGCTTTTCATGGACACGCTGATGAGGTGGTAAGCCTGCACGCGGGTTCGGACGGCCTCAGACTGCTTACCGGCAGTCTGGACGGCTCGGCGGCCATTTGGGACGTGGTGACCGGCAAGCGCATACGTAGATTCGTTGTAGGTCATCCGGTCCTGGAAGCTTTGTTTCTGCCCAAATCAAAGGGTATTTCCACCTGGAGCTCCGATCGCATTCTCAGGCTTTGGGACCTCAACGGAAACGTGACGCACGAAGTCCCGGAAATCGAACGTCCAATAATCCTTTCCGCGAACGGCAAAGATATCCTCGCCCTGGCGAAGGGGCAAAGACCGGTTTCGATTGATATCGGGACGGGCGAGCCGACCTCTGCGGGAACAGGCGCGCCCGGCACGGATTTCTCCTGTTTCTCCTGGAACGGTCAAAGCCTTTACAGTATCAGAGATTCCCAGCGTATTCAGAGATGGTCGGTAGCTAACGGAAGAATCGAAGGCACATTCCGAGATCCCATGACAAAAGTGACGGCAGTTCTGCCCAACTACGCGGATGATAAGGTGATAGCGGGATTGGAGAATGGAGACGTCATACTTTATAATGTCGGGCCGGGCATGAATGTACTGAATCTGCGGGGACACAGCGCAGCGGTCCGGGCGCTGGCTTGCAGGCCGGAGGGAGATTTATGGCTCAGCGGTTCGGATGACTGCTCCATAAGGCTGTGGGATCTTCCCGCCGAAAAATGCATTTCCGTCCTGGAAGGGCACACTTCACCGGTCAAAGCCGTCTGCTTCTTTGCCAATATTTTTATGATGGCAAGCGCCGGGAGCGACGGCTCGGCGCGTCTCTGGGGACTGGAATGGGATCTGATCATCCAGGAGTCGGTAACACTGGATCCGGGATATTAGCCGAGAGTTTTGACGGAAAGGGCCACTCCAACAACCCAATGCTTGCGACTTAAGAGCTCGTTCTGGAATTTCCTTTGTGGGGCAGGCTCTCCAGCCCGCGGGCAGTTCTGTTGTGAAATCGGCAGACTGGAAGAAATTGTCTCAAAATACCGGCGCCTCGCAATTCGTAGCACGATCTTTATCTGAAACATGATACACCGCATGAGGATTATTATGCCGGTCCTCGTTATAATCTCGCAAAACGTTTGTAGGGGCGGGGTTTATCCCCGCTCGTTATTCAAAAACCAGTTAGGCGGGTGGGGATAAACCCCGCCCCTACAATCACCGTGCCACTATTCGCGACAATTCGGGAGTTTTGATACAGTTTCGGAAAGCTTGGGCCACATCAAATTTCCTTAAGGCGCCTACATTGCCCCACCAACCCACCTTGTCCGCCTCACGCGCTTGACCCGAAACAGCCTAAGGTGATATGCAGAGTCCCTACGAAGTCTTAGGGGAAGCGAATTGAATCTAGGGACCGGAAATCAGTGGAATGTGGAAGAGTTAATCGACGCGGCGCTCAAGGCAAAGGTGAACGCGTCAACGCCGCTAAGCCGTTTTCGTGTCGGGTCGGCGGTCCTCACGGGAAGGGGACATATCTACGAAGGATGCAATACGGAGAGTTTAATTCCGGTCCTGGGAGTTTGCGCCGAGCGCAACGCTATGAATCACGCCATTATACACGGTGAAACCGATTTTCTGGCTGTCGCCGTTGTTTCAGATCTCTACGCGCCGCTTCTGCCTTGTGGGACTTGTCTCCAATACATACAAGAATTCGCCAGAAGTTCCGATAACGACATTCTAATAATTGCCCAGGGAAGATCCGGCGATAGGATCATAACCAGCGTTGACGAGCTCTTCAAAGGCGGGTTTCCACCCGACACCACGGCAAGGGAAATTCAGGAGTCATTTCGATGGAGCGCCGACTAATAATTTCGCCCCGATAAAGCCGGCCCAACCAGATCCCCGTCCCGGCCATAGCCATCGGCAAAAATTCCGTCTCATTGAAAGATTCTCACGCTTCGTCGGTCTCCAAGTCTGGGTAGCGAACGAAGAACTCGAATTTTGGCGCCCGCTATAGTCATCTATGTATATATTAGGCGAGGCGGAACCATATCGCTTGCGCACTTTGTTTGAACCAATTAAAATTTCGGGGATTGAACACTTCGACTGCACTGAATCAACTGTGAATCGAGAGGAATTGTGATGGAGGAGAAAGAAAAGGTTGTACTCGACGCGATGAAGAAAGCCGGCAAACCCGTAAGACCTGGGGACGTGGCTAAGTCAATCGAGATGGATTCCAAGGAAGTGTCAAAGGTTATAGACGCTTTGAAAAAGAAAGGCTTGGTCTGCTCGCCGAAGCGTTGCTACTACGCTCCTTCCGATAGTTGAGCTCAGGCTCGGCGGTAACGCGAGAAGTTTTGAGCGAGCAGGTTGTCCGCGCCTCCCACCAAGAACTTTCAAAATGGCGATACAACTAATCGTCATCCCCGAACATGAGGGCGCAATAGTTGGAGTTATTTGAAGGAAGGTCCGGGAAGAGACTTTTTTGCAAGAAAGTCTCTTCCCGGCAAACGCTTACTATTTCTCTTACGGCAGCACGGAATGGAAAAATTCAATAGTGATCCACCGGCGTTAAAACCGCCGGCCAAAATACACCTGATGGGTATAGGCGGCACGGGTATGGCGGCTTTGGCCGGAATGTTCCGTGAACGGGGTTACCAGGTCACCGGGTCCGACCTAGTGGTGTATCCACCCATGAGCGACTTTCTGCGGCAAATCGGGATCAAGCCAATGTCGGGATACAAGGCGGAAAACCTTGCCCACAAGCCGGATCTTGTGGTGGTTGGCAATGTGATAAAACGCTCCAATCCCGAAGCCATAGCCCTGGAAGAATCGGCGATCCCCATGGCTTCCATGCCTTCCGCTCTTATAACTTATTTTGCAAAAGGCAAGAGGCGTGTAGTAGTCACCGGAACTCACGGTAAAACCACATTGAGTTCGATGATCGCGTGGATTTTGCACTATCTGGGGAAGGACCCGGGTTTCATGATCGGAGGCTTGCCGAACAATTTCCAAAATAATTTCAGGCTTGGCTCCGGTCCTCATTTCGTGATCGAAGGCGATGAATACGATACGGCTTATTTCGATAAGAAACCCAAATTTCTGCACTACGCTCCTGATATAGGGGTGATAACTTCCTGCGAGTTCGACCACGCGGACATCTACGAAAGCCTCGAAACCATTGAGCTGCAATTCAGAGAGTTTGCTCAACTCATCCCAAATGACGGCTCTCTGGTGGTTTGCTCCGACATCCCGCAGGCTTCCAAGATTACTGAAAGCGCTTCTGCGCCCACAGTCACGTACGGGTTCAATGGTGAGCCCGAATGGACGGCGCAGTACAGTCTTAATGGGGCAAATCGACTGCGCGCCGTGGCCTTCCATAATGGGATCAACGTAGCGAATCAAGACCTACCTATAGTAGGCAAACACAATGTATTAAACGCTCTGGCAGCCACGGCGGTCGCCGCGGCTCTGGGAATGGAGCCCGCCGGGGCCTTCGAAGCCTTGTCACATTTTAGAGGAGTAAAAAGGCGTCAAGAGATCCTCGGCGAACCCCAGGGAATTCTCCTCATCGACGATTTCGCCCATCATCCCACGGCGGTCAAGGAAACCTGCGAAGCCGTCAAGATGCGGTATCCTGATAGACGTCTGGTAGCGGTATTCGAACCGAGAACCAACACCAACCGGACGGCCATATTCCAGAAGGACTATGTAGACGCGTTTTCGTCGTCTGACCTCATCGTTTTACGTGAACCCCGCGACGCTGATAAGGTTGACCCCGAAAACAGGTTTAGCTCCCAGAGATTGGCAAAGGACCTAAAATTCCGCGATAAAAGGTCTCATGCCTTTGCCGACACGGACACCATACTGAGTTTTCTCAAGAATTGCTTGAAAAAGCCGGATGTGGTTCTGGTCATGTCCAATGGAAACTTCGACAATCTTAACGCCCGTCTTTTTGAAGCTCTCGGGGGAGAAGAAAATGAAGGAAGCAAGGCTCTATGAGAAGCTCGAGGGAGAAGAGGTAAGGTGCCACCTGTGCCGGCATGGATGCAAAATCAAGGACGATCACAGGGGCTTATGCGCAGTGAGATTGAATCAACGGGGAACTCTGTACACGCTGGTTTATGACAGGGTCGTCTCCACCAACGTGGATCCCATAGAAAAAAAGCCGTTTTTCCACTTCGCTCCAGGGTCGAAATCCTTCTCCATAGCCACAGTCGGCTGCAATTTCTTTTGCTCATTTTGCCAAAACTACTCCATTTCGCAAATGCCCCGCGACATGAACCGCATAGTGGGAGACGAATACTCCCCCAAGGAGCTTGTGAGCATGGCGCTGGCGACCGACTGCAAAAGCGTTGCCTACACGTACACCGAGCCGACGATCTTCTATGAATTGGCGCGTGACACAATGATCGAAGCCAAAAAAGAAGGCTTGTCGAACTTGTTTGTGACCAACGGTTTCATGACCAGAGAAATGCTGGACGACTGCAAAGGGCTCATGGACGCAGCGAACGTTGATTTGAAGGCATTTACCGAGAAGTTTTATAAGAAACACTGCAAGGCAAGACTCGATGGCGTGCTCGATACCCTCAAGTATATGAAGCAACTGGGGATTTGGTTGGAAGTGACTACGCTATTAATCCCGACATTGAACGATAACTTGGACGAAGTGCGTGAAATGGCGCGATTTATCAAAGATGAGCTGGGAGCTTCCACTCCCTGGCATGTGAGCAGGTTTTTCCCTCAATACAAAGAGCGATCACTCCCGCCGACAGCCGTGGAAGCCTTGCGAACGGTTCGGCGGATAGGCCTGGAGGAGGGCTTGGCTTATGTTTACACGGGAAATGTCCCGTCGGACGAGGGAGAGAAAACCTATTGCCCTGTCTGTTCCACGCTGCTCATCGACAGAGTGGGATACCATATCGACAAGAATTCTTTGAAAAAAGGGTGTTGCCCCAAATGCGGATATAAAGTGGATGGAGTAGGGCTATAGAGTCCTCGTCTCTGAGAGTCTCGGGATGTCTAAACCGTCCCTTCAATAGCACGCAGTACGTCCACCTGTCATTCCGGGGAGCGCGGCGACGAAGCAATCTTGGCTTGTATGAATCATGAGATTGCCACGGGCTTACGCCCTCGCAATGACAGGCCAAGCCCTTATCCGGTACGACAGACCCCGCAGTTTTCAACGCGGAAGACTGTGGTGTGAGCGGTTCATCGACTCCGGAATTTTCGCGAAGCGGCATTTTCGCGGACATCTGAAATATCATCGTTCAAAAAGAGGTTGTTATGGGAAAGAAATTACTAATATCACCGTCGATTCTCTCGGCAGACTTCTCCAGGCTCGGCGAAGAAATTAAATCCGTGCAAGAAGCCGGGGCTGATTGGATTCACATTGACGTTATGGACGGCCATTTCGTACCGAATATCACAATTGGGCCCATGATAGTGGCCGCGGCCAAGAAAACGGCCAAAATACCGTTGGACGTGCACCTTATGATCTCTAACCCCGATCGATACATAGACGAGTTTCACGCCGCCGGGGCCGACGTGCTCACCGTCCACGTAGAAGTGTCGCCTCATCTGCACCGGACTCTAGGCTACATCCGGGATAAGGGTATGAAGGCCGGGGTGGCTCTGAATCCATCAACAAATCCGGACACGATAAAATACGTGTTGTCCCAACTTGATGTAATCATGATTATGACGGTGAACCCGGGCTTTGGAGGACAATCGTTCATTTCCGCCATGTTGCCCAAAATTGCGGCGATCAAGGAAATGGTGGACCAGTCCGGCGCCGACATCCTCATTGAAATAGACGGAGGCGTCAGCCCCACAACCGCGCCGGCTCTGGCCAAAGTGGGGGCGGATGTGTTCGTGGCCGGCAGCGCCGTTTTCGGTCATCCGCCCTATGCTGAAGTCATTAGAGAATTGCGTTCGGCAGGCGAGAGTTTGAGTTAGTTTTTTGAGCGATCCGTTTTCCGAAGCAATCCGTTCCTGAACGCTGCCCGTGCTCTAGAGGATTACTTCGGAAACCTTCCCCATCAGCAGGATATTCTCTTTTCAAATCGATCCCACAGTAGCGAAGCGATTTCAGGGCCCACTTCCGCCCATTCCCAGTTGGCTCCACTCAAATATGTCGAAAGGTCCTTGGTCCATCTGGACTTATCAGAATCCATAAAATTCCTCAAAAAGCTTCCGTAAAGACCTTCGTACATATAAGGACTCAATCTCTCAATCTCATTGACAATGGATTCCGCCCTGGTAGCTCTCATTTTTTCACCTCCATTTCAAAAGAGAGAAGGTTGTTTGTTTCGGTTAATATTTTAGATATCCACAGGGACATCCGTGTTCCAAAAAAAGTTTGAACCTAAAACGAAAAAAGGGCTAAGCGCGAAATAATTATGTTTTTTGGATTGCAAAGTCGCCGCGCCACATGCTATGCTCACTCCCTGCGATGTCTGTATGACAATTATTGTTAAAATTGTATTTTGAAACCATTTTGAGGCTCTCGGTGTGTTTTGGAGGAGCCCTCCCGGACCGTCCCGAGCCATGAGGTCGGTTTTTACCCGAGTAATAAAGGGTTCACAGGTAAACACGACCATGGGCTTAATGAGAATTTTTGATTGAAAGGGTAGTGGATTGATACCTAGATATACACGTGAGGTCATGGGCAAAATCTGGGAGCCCAGAAACCGCTATCAGAAATGGCTCGATATCGAACTGGCCGTCTGTGAGGCATGGACCGAAAGGGGTGTCATTCCTCCAGACAGCATGAAATGCATTAGGGAAAAGGCCGACTTCGACGTAAATCGGATCAATGAGATTGAGGAACTTACCAGGCATGACGTCATAGCCTTCACAACATGTGTGGCGGAATACGTCGGCGCTGATTCCAGGTTCATTCATCGAGGACTAACCAGCTACGATGTGGTCGATACCGCCCTGTCCTTACTCATGAAACAAGCGGGCGAAATCATACGGGATGATATTGTGACGCTGATGGACGCCCTGAAGTCAAGGGCCTTTGAACACAAGTTCACGCCTACCGTGGGCAGATCACACGGCATACACGCGGAACCCACAACATTCGGCCTGAAACTGGCTATCTTTTATTCCGAAATGGAGCGACATCTGACCCGCTGGGACGCAGCCCTCGCTTCCATATCAGTGGGCAAGATCTCGGGAGCGGTCGGCACGTTCGCTCACCTGGACCCGGAAATGGAAGAAGCCATCCTTGCCAGGGTAAACCTTAAACCGGCCCCCGCCTCCAATCAGGTTATACAAAGGGACCGGCACACGGAGTACTTCTCTGCGCTGGCTCTAATGGCGTCCAGCCTGGAAAAGATAGCAGTGGAGATTCGACATCTCCAACGCACCGAAGTCTCTGAAGTCGAGGAATTCTTTCACAAAGGTCAAAAGGGCTCTTCCGCAATGCCTCACAAGAGGAACCCGGTATTGACAGAGAATATTAGCGGTTTGGCCAGGATAATCCGAGGTCACGCCCTAGCTGCCATGGAAAACGTTCCTCTATGGCATGAACGCGATATTTCTCATTCCTCCGTAAAACGAATCATAGCTCCTGACGCCACAATCCTGGCGGATTTCATGCTAAACAGGCTTACCACGGTGATCAGGAACATGAAAGTGTATGAAGATAAGATGAAGGCCAATCTGGATCTCACCAGAGGCCTCGTCTTTTCTGAGGCGATTCTCATCAGGCTGGTGGACAGCGGACTAACGCGTGAGGACGCGTACGTGCTTGTCCAGCGCAACGCGATGCAGGCATGGGAGCGGGGGCTGGACTTTAAGCAACTGATACTGCAAGACAAAGAGATACTGGAACACTTGAGTGAGTCGGAAATAGATTCGGCATTTGATTTGGACAAAGCATTGCGGTGGGTGGGTGCGATCTTTGAACGAGTTTTTTGCACAGAAAAACCATAAGTTAGGGCAAAAACCTAATGTAATTTCTCTTGACTTTTACTTCAAGTACTTGTAAAGAGAAGCTTATGTTCGCTCTAATTATGAAAAAACCGGTTGCGCGGGCTGTTCGCGCCCGGAACAACAATTTCGTAATTGTAACAATCATCCTCGTTTGCGCCCTTTGTTCGGGCGCTTACGCCTCAGGAAACCCTTGTACCCTGTGGCGCTGATGAATTGGATGGTTGAAGGAACTTTCCACACGCTGGTTGTGGACAAGGCCCAACAGCGTCTGGACGTGTGGCAAATAAAGGACGGCGAGCCCACGCTGTTGGAATCCTTCCGGTGCGCGACAGGCGAAAACGACGGAGACAAATGGGTTAGGGGCGATATGAGGACTCCGGAAGGGGTTTACTTCTTCTGCTCGGTCATTGACGGAAAAACCCTGCCCGCCAAGTATGGCCCTTGGGCCTTCACAACCGACTACCCCAACTTTGTGGACCGCCGCCGTGGCAAGAACGGCGACGGCATATGGCTGCACGGTCGCGACAAACCTCTGAATTCGAAGCCTGATTCCAATGGATGTATTGCTCTGGAGAACCAGGATCTTATCAAGGTATCGCGCTACGTTCGTCTTCAGAGCACCCCACTGATAGTCGTGGATCATACCCGAATGGCTCCCAGATCCATCATAATGGACCAGGAGCGCGAAGTGCGGAATTTCATAGAAAAATGGCGCCAGAGCTGGGAAGCCAAGAAACTGGACGCATATATGGAGAATTATTCTCCAAATTTTCAGAGTTCCTGGCTTGATTTCAAGGGCTGGAAAGAGAAGAAGCGGCGCCTTAACAAGAGGTACGCCCATATTAAGGTAAAACTGGGGAACGTTTACCTTTACAAGCAAGACGGTCTTGTAACGGCCATTTTTAGTCAATCCTATAGCGCTGAAGGCTTCGATAGCTACGGGGTGAAGATCCTCTACATAAACGACCACGGCAAACAGAAAATTTACGCTGAGGATTATCATCAGGCCGTCGATGAGCCGTGTCCGGCCCGGCCTTTGCTGGCGCGATACGGCGAAGACCCTGCCCCGGTTTCGGTGGAAAAGGTTGAGAAGAAGGATTTTCGGATTCGTTTGGTGTCCACGGATGAGCCTGATACCGGCTCTATGAGCGATACTGAGACTCCTCTGCCTTCAGCGCCATCGCAGGCGATTGTGTTGGAAAAAGTGGCCCACTCCAAGCCAAAAGAGAATCCCGCATTGGCTCTTGAAGTGAGCGACAAGTTTGTTAGCGCGTCCTCGCCCCAAAGATTGGTGATATCCCGGGCCGTGGGGGCCTGTGGGCCGGAGAACTCCGCTGAGGCGGAGAAAGGCGCCGTAAACACGGCGGAATCGGAAACTATACAGGTTAACAGCAATAGCCGGAGAACAGCGCTTGCTTTGATCCTGGAAGAAAAGCCCGAACCAGTCCACCGCGCGACAGCGGAAAAGAAGAAAGAAGAGCGCGGCGCGCTCCAAATTGCTCAAAAAACAGTATCTGATGAAAAAAAAGCAGTAGAAATTCAGTTTGATAAAGCTGCTTCTGAAGGCTTTTCAGCCGATAATAAGCCGATTGACCGCAAAATTATTATAGATTTCCTTAATAAGTGGAAAGTCGCCTGGGAGCAAAAGGATCTTGACAGGTTCATGAAAATGTATCATCCGGAATATGAACAGGGTGGTTCGAGTTTGAAGGCCCTGCGCAAGTCGAAACAGAACTTTTTCCGGAAGTACCAGAGCATCCACGTCGATTTTGATAACGTGGAAATCAAAAAGGTGAATGACCGAACCGAAGTTAGATTTATTCAGTCCTTCCAGGGAGACAACTACCGTGACAAAGGCCGCAAAATTATGGTCCTGGATATTGGCGAAAATAAAGGGGTCCGAATCGTCTCTGAAGATTGGTCCCCCTTATCGAGATCTGCCTCAAATTCCGGCTCCTAAGCCCCGCTCCAAGGCCCGATATTCGCTGGTATTGATTAGTGAGTCCGGTCATTCTCACCAATTGGAGCTTACCCCGCTGAGAATGCGTCTCGGACTGGGAGGGCTGGCGGTTCTTGCCATTTTGGCTGTCGGGCTAGTGGTAATGGGCGTCAAGTCCAGGACGGCCCGAATAGGCCAGGATCCGGACCTGCAGGCAAAACTTGAAACCATGCAAGAGGAGCTTCACACCAAGGAAGCGGCTCTCTCAATTCAGGAAAAGCGTGTTAAAGAGTTGGAAGAAGCTTCATCCGAGGCCGCCGGCGGTCAGAAACTGACCGAGGAACCCCAGAATACCCAGGCGAACTCGGAGACAGAACTCACAGATGAGTCCAGAGGGGAGTTTAGAGAAAGCTTAAAGCCCAATCAGAGAATAGCTTCACGCAATCAGGCCTTGGAAGAAGAAGCCGAAGGTCCAAGAGGCACTTTTCAATTGCACCCCGGCCCAAAGAGATCCGCCCCAGGACCGGAGCAGGGCTTGGCCTCTTCGTCGGTGGTATCGAGTCCCGCCGCAAAACAGCCTGCAGTGAATTTTGACGCGCAGGAAGTGACTGCCACCGCAAAAGACGCTCATAAGGGTAAATTGAGTTTCAGGTTGGTCAAAGATCAGCCTGAAGTGCAATTTTCCGGCTATCTCTTTGTTTTTGTGGAGATGGTGGATCTAAAGGGCGACACCAGGATATACGTTTACCCTAAACAGGCTCATTTGGGCGAGGAAGACTTGCCCGCGGATTATCGCCAGGGAGAGACCATGGCGTTCTACCGCAACTCCAAAGTTGAGCTACCGTACGAAGATGACCGCGACGATGTGCGCTTGGGCAAAGTGATTATTCTCCTTTACGGCGATAGCGGCAGAATAGTCTTCCAGCGAGACTTCGGGCGGAAAGAGCTCAAGATGCTGAGCAGCAAGCCGTCAACTCCGGACAGTGGCGTTCGTTCAAAAGCCGTCGAAAAGAGGAGAGCGCTGTAGAGGAGTTGCAAACATAGAAACTTGCGGGAAGGTCGTCCAGGAGAGACCCTCCTGTGAAAATTGCCGCCGGATGGGAAATTCTTGAAAGAAGTCACTCTCTAGACCCAATGCCGGTAACTTAAGGGAAATTTCAGCAATGGCGTCACATGGCGCCGTCGCCCCCGCTAAAGCGGGGGACCAGGAAACGCCGGAAATGAACTGGGTTCCCGCTTTCGCGGGAACGACGGATATGATGTCTCCGTGGACGGCAAGGCTATTTTGCATCCTTAAGTCACAAGCGTTGCCCTATAGACCTCCCTTCAAGAACTTACATGACGGCGTTGCGACACGTCGTCATTCTCGAATACACGTGCAAAACCGCCAAGTGGGAGACTTTGATTCCTAAACGCGATGCCCTGGTCACCGGACTTGATATGACCACCGCTTTGCGCGGACTTCAACGGGGTTCCCATCCACGGGGCGGGAGTCGTTTACGGTCTGATATCGAAATCGCCGCGGGGTCCGAATGCGTTGATTCTCCGTGACTGTTCCATGTCTCCGGCTTCTTAAGAATAGACAGTTGAAACCATCAACCTTCTGTTGGATTGTATTGCTTCTGCTCTTTCCGGGTATGTCGTCGCGCCCTTCTCTTGCCGAGACTTCCCACCAGGTTTTTTTCAAAGGCACAGATTCCGAGCTGGACATATACACGATCAAAGGCGCAAAACCGGGTCCGACTTTGCTGATTCTCGGAGGGATTCAAGGTGACGAGCCGGGAGGTTACCTGGCGGCGGATCTTTACGCGGACATCGCGTTGCGACAGGGAAATCTCATAGTCGTGCCGAGAGCCAACTTCCTTTCAATCGTCGAGAACAATCGGGGCATCCAAGGGGACATGAATAGGAAATTTGCTTCTCCTCCGAAGGATGAAGACCGAGATTCGCCTGTAGTTGAACTGGTAAAAGGATTAATGGATAAGAGTGATTTCTTTCTCAATCTACACGACGGATCCGGCTTCTATCGACCTAAATATGAGTCTCCGGAGCGCAACCCCATGCGCTTCGGGCAATCAATAATAGCCGATACGGACGAGCACACGTTGCCCAACGGCAAAGTCCTTCACATGGCTACCATTGTGAACAAGGTGATTGAAAAGATAAATCCTCAGATATCAAATCCCGATCATTCTTTTCGGTTTAACAATCATATGACCCTGCGGCCGGACACGAAACACAAGGAACAGCGAATGTCGGCCACCTATCACGCGCTTACGAAAGTCGGAATACCTGCGTTCGGAATAGAGACTTCCAAGAACATTGCGGATTACAGGCTCAGAGTCCGCTATCAGAGCATGGTTATCAACGCCTTTTGCGAAGAAATTGGAATTGTTCCGGAAAACCCGAAAATATACCTCGAAAATCCTTATTTGAAATTTGTGGTAGTGTCGATCAACGGGCTGACTCCCATTGTGGTAAACGGAAACGACATGCTCAAAGTGAACGCTGGAGATACGATTCGAATAGCGCACATAGAGTCAAATTACAGCCGCGGACTCAGCGCAAGCGTCAAAGGCTTTGGTCGCAGCTTCAACGATATCAACGAAGAGATTCAGGTTACCGATAATACAAGTATTATAGTTAGGAAGGACAGATTTGTAATAGGAAGCATTCCAGTGGAGATTATAAAAGGGAAAAGCCAGACCACCACAGGAGTGCATTTTGAGCCCAAGGTGAAATACTTTTGCGTCCGCGTGAATGACAAAACGTACGTAGTGGAGCCGGGTGAAGAACTCACTGTCTTCAAAGGCGATACCCTCGTGCTTCTCGACCCCCGCACCAACCTGGATCCAGAGGACGATAAGTCGGTGAGAATCGACCTGCGCGGCTTTCAAGCGGAGAATTCAGCTTACCCACTGGAGGACCGAGGTCACCAAATAGACACTGCGCTCGATCTTCAGGAGAAATACGGCAGAAGGAGAGGCGCTTCTTTTGTATATCCCCTGCAGGCAAGGCTCTATAATAAAATATTCGGAGAAAGTTATGTAGTGGTGGCCGAACCCAAGCTGGAATACCTGATTTTAAAGGATTCTCGCGGCGACACATTTGTGGCCTATCCGGGAGACAAGCTGGAACTGCCGTCAACCTCGATAGTGAGGATAATGGACATAAAGACGAACCTATCCGAATCGGTTCCACTGTTCATTACGATGTCGGGCCGCACGGTTCGGTGGCGACAAGCTGGGGACACCGGCATAGATCCGTCCAAACTGCCCGATGACGATGTGTCTCTGGACGTTGTCAGAAGCGGTCGGAGTATCGGAAGAATTTGGCTTAAGCAAGGCCGTGATTTGCGCCTTTCGGATGGCGAGCGGGGCCGGGCCGAACAGCCATATCCCGTGCGTTACCAATAAGAGGCGGCATCCCTCCGTCCCTATTTGCGGTTTTCATAATGCGGTTGCGGGTAATTTAGGGCGGATCCCGGTTTCGTAAGATGGGGTTCGCGAAGGGCGCAGCGTCCTACAAGAATCTGCGACCGTATTTACGAAATAGTGCGTTTGGACCCACGGTCCCATTTATCCTTCCTCGTATCCTTCGTAAGCGTCTGAATTCTGATTTGATAATCACAGGTTCGATGATAACATACAGCAAGGCGAATAAGATGTAATTGATAAATTATTTTGACGCCATAGCGACACGTTTCATCTACACCGGCAGGAGTTGACCTATGTCTGAAAAACCTGCGCCTACAACCGACAGCCCAATTGAAGACTCAAATCCGTCTGCCCGATCCGGGACAGAAGGTCTCATATTTTCCAGATTCTACACGACCGAAGGCCGAGATCCTTTGGACACGGTCGAATGGACTTCAGAACCGCGATAATCCGCAGCGAAAAGGGCGCTGTTATATTTGAGCAATCAGAAGTTGAGGCCCCCGTCGACTGGTCGGATATGGCGATTAACGTAGTGGCTTCCCGCTATTTTCGAGGCGCTCCGGGCACGCCTGACCGAGAGTCCAGCGTCAGGAGTTTACTGCGGAGAGTTGTAACAACCTTGACTCACTGGGGAAGAGATCAAGGATATTTCGCTTCCAAGGACGATGAAGCGGCTTTTCATGACGAATTGCTCTACATGCTCTTGCGCCAAAAGGTGTCTTTCAACAGTCCTGTTTGGTTCAATGTCGGCGCCGATCCAAAACCTCAGTGCTCCGCCTGTTTCATCCTGGATGTTGACGACAATATAGAATCCATCCTGGACTGGTACGCTCAAGAGGGGATGATTTTCAAGGGAGGGTCAGGCGCGGGAATCAACGTCTCGAAATTGCGTTCGTGCAAGGAGCCTTTGTCGGGCGGCGGAACAGCTTCAGGCCCTCTTTCTTTTATGAAAGCGGCCGACGCTTCCGCGGGGGTAATAAAATCCGGTGGAAAGACCAGACGAGCCGCTAAGATGGTGGTTCTCAACATAGATCACCCCGATATTTTGGATTTTATCCACAGTAAAGCCAAGGAAGAACGCAAGGCTCAAGCCCTAATTCGAGCAGGTTATGATCCTTCTTTCGAGGGTGAGGCTTATGCGTCTGTGGCCTTCCAAAACGCGAACCATTCGGTCAGAATCCCGGACGCGTTCATGGAAGCCGAAAAGAACAACGAGAAATGGCAGACACGGTACGTGGTCTCCGGGAGCGTCGCGGAGACCTGGAATGCTCGGGATTTATTCAGAGAAATCGCTGAGGCCGCGCACGCCTGCGGGGACCCTGGAATACAATTTGACACCATGATCAACAACATGCACACCTGCCCGGAGACCGCGCCGATACGAGCGTCAAATCCCTGTTCGGAATACATGCATTTAGACAATTCCGCATGCAATCTGGCCTCGTTGCGGCTCACATCCTTTCTGGACGATGACGGTTTTGCCCTTGACGCCTTTCAGCATGCGGTGGACGTCATTATTACGGCTCAGGACATGATCGTAGACAAAGCCGCGTATCCGACCGCGGCCATAACCCGGAATTCTTCCGATTACAGGTCGTTGGGGCTCGGTTATGCCGACCTTGGCGCCCTTCTGATGTCGTTGGCGCTCCCATACGATTCTGAAGAAGGCCACGCCTGGGCAGGCGTCATAACGGCAATTCTCACTGGAGAAGCATATTCGCAGTCAGCCCGCCTCGCCGCGGTCCGCGGGGCTTTCCGGGGATTTGAGAAGAATAGTCACGCAATGTTGAGGGTGATCCAGGCGCATCAGAAGAACCTCGATCGCATCAACACATCTGTGCTGCCTGAGGTAATGGCCGCGCACGCTCGGGAAACTTGGAAAACGGCATTGGAATTAGGCGGCGCCCACGGATACGCCAACGCTCAAGTTACCGTAGTCGCCCCTACAGGCACAGTAGCCTTTATGATGGATTGCGATACCACAGGTGTTGAACCTGAAATCGCGCTCGTAAAATACAAGATGCTCTCCGGGGGAGGTCGTCTGAAACTCGTCAACAGAACCGTAGCCAAGGCGTTGGAAAAACTTGAGTACCCCCCTGCGATTATTCGAAATATTCTGGATAAGATCGAAGAAACCGGGACGATAGAAGGAATAGAAGAAGTCGCTCCTGAACATCTCCCGGTGTTTGATTGCGCCTTTAAGCCCTTACTCGGCAAGAGATTCATCTCTCCCAAGGGACACCTCAGAATGATGTCGGCCATACAGCCCTTTATTTCCGGCGCCATATCCAAGACCGTGAATTTACCGGGCGACACCACGGTGGAGCAGATCGAGGAAATCTTCAGGATGGCCTGGAAGCTGGGATTGAAGAGTATTGCCGTATACAGGGATGGCTGCAAAGGGACGCAGCCCATAGGGCTAAGCGGAACCGATATCGGAAAGTCGTTTCCGGTGCGCAGGAGGCTACCCATAGACTGCAAAAGCGTCAGACACAAATTCAATATCGCAGGTCAAAGAGGGTATATACACACAGGATTCTACAATGACGGGAAAGTGGGAGAAATATTCATACGCATGGCCAAGGAGGGTAGCACCGTATCCGGCTTGATGGATACAATCGCCACTTTGACCTCAATATCCCTGCAATACGGAGTGCCTCTTGAAGCTCTTGTGTACAAATTCAGCCACATGCGCTTTGAACCTTCAGGGTTCACCGGCAACCCTCAAATACCCATTGCCAAGTCCTTGATCGACTACATCTTCAGGTACTTGGGCCTCAACTTTCTCAAGAAAGAAGAACAACAGGCGGCAGGGCTGTTAGCGGTTGATGAAACGGCGCACAAGGGTGAAACTGGTGGTGAGCGAGGCGGCTCGATAGTGGTGGAGCCGGCGATCATAATGGATCAAGCGTTCAACACCCAATCCGACGCTCCGGCATGCGCCGATTGCGGGGCCATCATGGTTAGGAACGGCTCCTGCTACACCTGTCTCAATTGCGGCTCCACCACGGGATGTTCATGAGTAATAAGGCGTCGGGAACCCGCTTTTTGCACAATGGGTTGACGGCTTAGTACACGGTTTCGTAAATACGGTCTCGTATTGTGTCGCACTTGCCCTGAAGGGGCAATCCCCCTGAGTAGCCATGGGCGGCAGCCCATGGATTGGAACAAACACCCAATCTCGTCTTCAACCCCGCAAGGGGTTGAAGAAACTAGCTGGATAGAACCGGCTACCATGGGTTTCACCCATGGCTATTCAAGTAAGAGCGCCCCGTCAGGGGCGCAATAGGCTACGAATTTCGTTGGCGATGGTCTGCGGCAATATATGACTCGCATTTACGAAAACGACCACCAAGAAAATCATCGATCACAGAAAAAAGCTCCCTACCGGTTAACGCTTACTTACTGGCATAATATACAGTCTACGACTTCTTCTCCGCCGAGTCGCTTGCATTCTGCGCGTGTTTTCTTCGAGCAGGTGGGCTTCCGTTTTTCGGCGGGAAGACAACTGCACGGCTTGATGCAACAGTCTATTTCGTCCTGATCAAAGGCTACTGTTACCGGCGCGGTAAAGACCAGGCCGGCGAGGCACATGATTCCAATGATTTTTTTCACTTCAAACCTCCTGAAATCCCTTCCAACTCCTCTATCCTATCGGTAATCGGCGGATGGGAATAATAAAACCAAGCATACGCGGCATGCGGATGCAAATTGGACAGATTGGTCAAGGCAAGTTTCTTCAGGGCGTCAATCAATACGCTAGGATTGACCAACTGAGCGGCGAAACGGTCCGCCTGTCGCTCAAATCCGCGTGATATTCCCGCAATCACCGGCCTGAAGAAAAATGCGCACTTCTGCAAGAAAACCGTAATGATGAATAAGGCCACATACCGACTGGCCGATGGCACGCCGAATGCGGAATAAAGGCCCTGCCAATTCAGTAACAAATAACTCAGGTAAAAACCTACAAAGGAAACAACCAGACCAAACGCATACGATTTAGGCACGTGCTTCAGCTTGAAATGCCCCAATTCATGGGCCAACACGCCTAAGATTTCGTCCCTGCTGTGGGCGCTGAGGAGCGTGTCGAACAGCACTATCCTTTTTGTTTTGCCCACTCCGGTGAAGTACACGTTCGAGTGCGCGCTGCGCTTTCCGGCATCCATCTGAAAGATTCCATCAGTCTTCATCCCCACTTCTTCGACAAGTCTCTCAACGCGGTCGGCTAAATCTTTGTCGGCGAGCGGTTCGAACTTGTTGAAAAGCGGCGCTATCGGAACAGGATACAAGACAACCAAAACGAATTGAACCCCGGATACTATAATGAATCCCCAAAACCACCAATAATTGGGAAAACAGCTGATCGTCCACAGCAGCGAACCGACTAGGATAAACAGTATGACGCCTGATAGGGCAGCCATTCGGACATTGTCGCTGATCCAGGAGCCCAGGTCGGACCTGTTGAACCCGTGCTTTTGTTCTATGACGAACGTATGGTAATAATCGAACGGCAATTCCAATATGAACAGGAAAGCGCCTATCGAGTAGAAAAACGCCAGCCCGGACCAGACGAACCCGCCGGCTGCCCGCGAACTTAAGACATCGAAATGATTTATTATCCCTGACCCTATTATCATGAGCACAGCCGAATCCACAATCAATTTGCGAACTATGGAGAACGTGCTGTTTTCCAGAGTGTACGCTTTCATCGCTTCAAGCTTTGATTGGTCCAGGATTTCTTTGAATGGGGCGGGGACCTTATGGCCTTCGGCCCTGATATGAGCGCGATTGAGAAATTCCAGGAAAAAAGAAGTTACCGCTTGGAGTAAATAAACAAAAATAAAGATAAAAAATGAGCAGTTATTATCAATCATCTGGAGTCGGTTGCAATGGTTAGGGTTTTTGGAGAAGGGTTCGAGGAGGACTTTCTCCAAACCGTCCCACCCCGAGGCTTTTTCCAAAAACTCTTAGGTTTTGCGGCTAGTCGGCGCTCTTGCCTGAACCGGCCGAGTAGCGGGCCTTATTGCATTTCGCTCTTGGAGGGGCGTTGATACAACCGAACCCATTTGTTGTGTTCCGCCAAGCTATTAGAGAACTGATGGCTGCCGTCGTTCTTGGCGACG
This sequence comes from uncultured delta proteobacterium, assembly GCA_963747865.1. GTDB lineage: Bacteria > Desulfobacterota > Desulfomonilia > Desulfomonilales > Desulfomonilaceae > JBBSBY01. The sequence continues at coordinate 67,219 of CAVVHK010000033.1, forward strand.
AAATAGATGTAGTCCACGTCCGCAGGATTGACCGCCGCTACAAGAGATTCCCTCCCGGGATTGGCTATCGGGCCGGGAGGTAACCCGAAGTTCTGATAGGTGTTGTAGGGATGTTTTCTGTTCAAATCGTCCTTGGTTATTTTGGAACCCATGGGCTTGATTCCATAAATTACCGTTGGATCGGACTGAAGTTTCATGTTCTGGCGTAATCGGTTGTGAAACACCGCGGACACCAAAGGGTGCTCGGAAGCCCGGGCTTCCTTTTCAATCAGCGAAGCCATTGTCACCACTTGGATGGTGGTCCAGTGGTTTTCCTCGGCTGCCGCTTTCACGTATTTGTCGTAAACGCCTTGGAATCTTTGGACCATTCGCTTTATCATAAGTCTTCCGTCGTTCTTTTCGGAATAACGGAAAAAGTAAGTGTCAGGGAACAGGTATCCTTCGACGGACGGTCCCTCAATGCTCAATTCTTCCAGGAACTTCGGATCCTGCGCCAATTTAAGGAATTCTTCTTTCGACATGAAGCCGTTTTGTTGGAACAAATCGGCTACCTGGCGCATGTCGTATCCCTCAGGGATGGTCACCGACACCATGAAAGTCTTGCCGGAAATAAGTTGATCAAGAAACATCTCCTGCGTCGCTCCCGGTTTTAAGCGCATAATCCCCAGCCTTTATCTTCCGCTGCTCGCCCCTTATGAATGCGACGATCTTAAAGATCAAGCCGCTGGAAACGATGGCTTTCTCCTGAAGGATGGCCCCAACTTGGGAGAGGGAAGCTCCTTTGGGAATCGTGACTATTACCTCTTTGCCGGCGGTAACGCTATCTGCGGGAGCCTTGGAACCGGCCATCTGGCTTAAAATACCGGGCAGCTTGGAATAAGCGATGTAACCGCCAAGCCCAAGGGCTATCAAAAGGGCCAGGGCAAAAATGCTCTTTAGGTACTGAAAAGAATGAAATTCTCATCTGTCCGTTGCGTCCATGAAACTTTTCGCATCCAGATATCCCTGGAGGATTATCACCGCAGCGACCTTGTCAATGACTTTTCGTCTCTTGGCGCGGCTCATGTCGGCTTCCAGCAGGACACGTTCCGCAGCCACGGTAGACAGCCGTTCATCCCACTCCGTAATAGGAAGGCCGGTCCTTTGCGAGAGCGGTTCCAAGTACTCTCTGACCTTTTTGGCCTGGGGACCCTCGGAGCCATCCATGCCGTAGGGGATTCCTAATACTATTTCCGTGACATTGTACTGCGCCGCGAGTTCCGCAATTGCTTTGACATCGTTGACGATACCTCGCGACTGAATAGTGTCCAGGCCCTGAGCAGTGAATCCCAGTTCATCGCTCAAAGCGACACCAATACGTTTGGAACCGATATCTAAACCAAGAATACGCAAATTATATTTACTCACGCCAGAAGATTTTGCAGAGCCGGGTGGAAAAGATTTAGTAAATTAGAGCAATTGTGTCAAGGTCACGCTGGAGATTTTTATGGAATGAAAAGCTTTTCCCAATAATTCCTATTAATTTTGGTTTTTGGAAATTTTGCCGAGCGCCGTCGCAACATCAATTATGTATCGAACATCTTCGTCATCGGCGTAAGGAATGCATCTGTCAGTCTCCAAGGGAAGCGACTGCTCGGTCAGGTGTTGAGGTAGTCGCGAAATCTTACTCCCTTTCGTGAATTGGGGAGGAAGTTTTTCCGCGGCTTCAGGGGTGATCAGTAGGACATTTTCTTGAGGGGAAAGCATCGCGAGACCCAACTCTTTTAAGGATATCCCCAAGTCATCCAGACCCTTCTTTAGCTTCTTCGTCAGCGGTCCCAGCTTGGATCTCATTTCTCCAATTTTGGTTATGCCATCCACGGCCTGCCGCCTTTGCACGTCGGTCCCCATAACAAGAGCCTCTTCGAAATGTTCCAGGGCTTCGAGCAAATGTTTACGAGAGAGATGAGCGCGAGCCTCTATGAGCATGTTGCGGGCTTCGCCTTCGTCCTCGGCGTCCGGGTCATGCACTTTTTGGTAGCACTCGACTGCGGCTAAAATATCGCCCTTGTCCAGCAGCTCTCTTCCTTTAGCCACCGATGCGTATTCCGAAGCTTGATTTATCTCAATCATATATAGCTCGTTTCACTTAATTTGGTTTTTATTCCATGGTCGGTCGCTCTGCATTCGCGAGCTGCTTAGGGGGCTATACGTGTACTATCAAGGCCTTCATCCCAAATGGTAATGTATTGCTTAACATATTTGAGTCCGCTTTTCAATCAGTTTTCCACACGTTCCGTCCTTTTCTCCATGTGCAATTTGCATTATAATTACGGGAAGTTTTGAATCCGGCGTGATGGGGCAAGGGTTTCGTAACGGTTGAAGGCGTCCCGGGAACGTGGTAGGAAATTGCTACAAAGGTTTAAGTGAAATGCTGAAAGAAATAGTTCTACCCCAAACATGAAAGTCCAATCTCTGAAGCGATATCTCCCCGTGTTGTCCATCGTATTGGTGGCGGCTACCCTTTTGGTCATAGTTATACTGTTCACTCTCCGCAATATACGTGCCCAAAATGAGCGCATGGAGGAGTTTACGAGTCGGCAGGGAGTCGCCGTTATCCGAACCCTGGAGGCCGGAACGCGCACAGGATATATGGAAGGGGATAGGGGAATCGAGTACTTGCAGACGCTCATAGAGCAGGCTGCAAAGGACCCTGATGTGGAATGGGCAGGGTTGATCAGCGACGACTTTATAATTAGAGCCCACAGTGAACCGGCCAAAATAGGCTTGAAATTGCTAAACGAAAAAGAAATGAATACAGTTAGAACCGTGATCAGGACGGGTGAACCCTATTTCTCCTTGAGCGAACTTCCGGGGGGGCGGACTATCTTTCAAATCTGGAAACCCTTTACGCCGTTCCCCGATCAGTTGGCCGAGAATGCGCTCATAGCACGTCACACACGAATCGGCAAAGAGCTTTTGGACGTCTTCGACCCTGAAAAGAAATCGGTGCTTTTCCTCGGACTTAAAATGGACCGATTCAAGGAAATTCAGCACCAGGATGTCGCGTTCGCTATTTTTATGGGGGCCATTCTATTTATCATCGGCTCAGCCAGCGTCTATTTTGTGTTTGTCATCCAGAATGCTTATCTAGTCCGCAAAACGCTGGATGAAATGCGCACCTACACCCGCAACGTGGTGGAGAGCATGGCAAACGGCTTGATAACGGTGGATCGCTCTCTGCGCGTCGCTACGTTCAATCTTACGGCGCTGGAAATCCTACGTAAAAAGAAAGAGGAAGTTGAAGGCCGGCATATTGCTGAGCTATTGCCGTTGCAGCAAGAGATCAAGCAGACGCTGGCAGACCCTGACGTGGTGCTGGAAAAGGAAGTTAAACTGGCCACGGATTCAAAGGTAAAGACATTCTTGAACGTGTCCGTGTCCCCCTTAAAGGAGCCTGATTCATCAATAACCCGCGGCGCGGTTCTTATTCTGCGTGATATGACTGTGGTCAGAGAATTGGAACACAAAGTTCTTGTTTCAGAAAAGTTTGCGGCCCTTGGGAGGCTCTCCGCCGGAGTGGCCCATGAAATCCGCAATCCACTCAACTCGATCAGAGGATTCATTCAATATTTTCAGAAAAAATTGCCCCTGGAAGAAGAGGACTACAGGTACACGGATTTGATGCTCACCGAGGTCGATCGGCTCAACAGAGTTATATCCAAGCTTCTGGCCTACTCCAAGCCGAGAGAGCCCCGTCTTAACATCAGATCCTTAGATGAAGTTCTCAGTCATTGCATAAGAGTAGTGGAGAGAGAAGCAGCCGAAGCCGGGATTGAACTTGTGCGCAGACCCTCGGTCTCGGAGTGCCCACTGGCGCTGATGGACACGGACCAAATGACTCAAGTCTTCTTGAACATATTGATAAATTCCATAGAGGCCACTCCTCGCGGGGGAACGGTCACTGTGAGCCATGAACCGCACGGAAACGGGCAGGTTTCAGTTATGGTGGAAGACACCGGGGAAGGCATTCCCCGCGAAAACCTGGACAAATTGTTCGATCCTTTCTTTACCACCAAGAAGAAGGGAACCGGCTTAGGTCTGGCGATAGTCAAGAGCATAATTCAAGGACACGATGGAGAAATTGAGGTTGAATCCGAGCAGGGTAAGGGCACCAAATTTACCATTTCTCTAAGCACTTACAAAATTCCCGACGAGAACTTACCTGAGCAGGCGGAATCTCTGCACGTCTAGATTAAAGACCCCAATGTAATTTATTCATAACTCTTCTTGGGTCGCCCTAATCCGTATTTCTTTGGTATTCGGGCGGCCACACAGGTTTAAGCAAAGACTATGATAGACTCATCTCGATCAAATGTGCCCAAAGTGCCCAACTCATTTAATACAGGAACCAAAATGGCAGCTCCCAAGGCAAAAGTCCTTGTGGTTGACGACGAACTCTCTCAGCGCAAGATGCTCCAGGCAAATCTTTCGTTGGAGGGTTTTCAGGTGTTTGAGGCTTGCGACGGCGCGGACGCTATCTCCAAGGTATCCAACGAATTTTTTGATCTCATCCTTATGGATAACCGTATGGGGCAAATGGATGGGATTGAAGCGCTCAAGGAAATAAAGAAGATCTCCCCGGGAATTCCCGTAATCATCATAACTGCGTACGCTTCGGTGGAGACAGCGGTTGAAGCGCTTCAGGCCGGAGCGCACGATTACCTGATGAAACCGCTGGACATCGATGAATTGAAAATCAAGGTTCAGCAGTCTTTGGAGTTTTGGCGGCTCAAAGAGGAGAATATTCTTCAACGCCGCCGCATTGAGAACCTCTTCGACGCTTCCCAGATAGTGGGCAGATCGCAGAAGATGAAAGAGATTCTGGAGACTGTCGCCATGGTGGCGCCCACCGAAGCGTCCGTCCTGGTTCTAGGGGAATCGGGCACCGGTAAGGAATTGATCGCAAACGCATTACATCAGGGATCTGGCCGCGCTGAAAAGAGATTCATAAAGGTCAACTGCGCGGCCCTTCCGGAAACTTTGCTCGAGAGCGAACTTTTCGGGCATGAAAGAGGCGCGTTTACCGGCGCGGTTGCCCGTCGTCCGGGACGGTTCGCTCTCGCGGACGGGGGGACGATCTTTCTGGATGAGATCGGTGAGCTGAGTCTGTCTACGCAGGCCAAGCTCCTCCGAGTGCTTCAAGAAAGGGAAATCGAACCGCTTGGGTCGACCCAAACAATAAAGGTGGACATAAGGATACTCGCTGCGACGAACCGGAATCTGAAAGAAGAAGTCAAAAAAGGCGCTTTCAGAGAGGATCTGTTCTACAGACTCAATGTGGTGCCCATACAGATTCCGCCTTTGAGAGAACGCAAGGAAGACGTTCCGCTGCTCCTTGAGCATTTCCTGAAAATCTACAACGGAAAAAACGGAAGAAACCTTCAAGGATTCCACCCAAGAGCTTTGGATGCGCTGATGAGACATTCCTGGCCGGGAAACATCAGGGAACTGGAAAACATGGTGGAGAGAGTCGTTATTCTTACACGAGACGATTATGTCATGTTTCAGGATCTTCCCGAACCCATCAGGAACGCGGTCGGTGACCCGCTCCCAACCCAAGTGAGGGAAGGGATACGCTCGGGCATGACCATCAAAGAAATGGAACGCGAGCTGATCATCAAGACGCTCGAAGACAATGATCAGAACCGGACCCGCAGCGCGCGCGTGCTGGGCATAACCAGGCGAACTTTGCAACATAAGCTCAAGGAATACGAAATCGAGCAACAAGACGGAGATTAGAAATAGGGCAAGCATTCACAAGGAGGCGTCTGATGTCGATGGAACTTCACGAGAAATTGAAATTGAAGATCGTCATAATGACTCTCTCCTTTTCTATTATTCCACTCCTTACTTTAGGGGCCACCATATATTTCCAATTCAGGACGACTTACACCAACAAGACCTTGGAACGAATCAGAACACTGTCTCAGAACCGACGCGGCGCCATAGAAATGTTTCTGGAAGAGCGCACAGCTCAACTCGTAGCCATTGCCCACACACATTCGCCGGCGCAATTAAGCGATGAAACATATTTGGAGAAAGTCTTCAATACCCTTCAGTCGCGGGCCAGGTCCTTCATCGACATAGGAGTTATTGATCAGCAAGGGAATCATTTGGGCTATGTCGGTCCTTACTATGAGCAAGTCAAGTCTGCGAATTTCGCCAACGAAGAATGGTTTAAAGCCGTTATACCTGTCGGGGTCTACGTGAGCGACGTGTTCATGGGGTTTAGGAAAACGCCTCATTTCATCATCGCAGTAACCGCTCGTGAAGGAGGCGCTACGTGGATCTTACGCGCCACTATCAACTCGGACATTGTTGACAATATCATGCGGCAAGGCCAGATTGGAAAAGGAGGTGACGCGTTCATAATCGACAGAAAGAACCTTCTGTTGACATCCCCCAGGTTCAGCGGGGAGCTGTTTCATCACCCGAACACGCCTGATTTTTCCTTGTCTGTGGGAACAAATGTTGAAGAAATCGATGTTGGTGGCAAACAAACCCTTTTTGCCACCAGTCAGATGATGAACCCCAATTGGGTTGCGGTGATCAGGCAAGATCTTCAAGAAGAGATGGCGCCCTTGTTCACCGCGCGATTCACGGGTGGTCTTGTATTGCTGGCTGGGGTCTTGCTCATAGTGGTCGGCACAATTGTCACCACACGCTCGATCACCAACGAACTAATCCGGGTAGAACGTGAGAAGGCGAAGACCGATGATCTCCTGGTGCAATCGAACAAAATGGCCGCCCTGGGAAAGATGGCCGCAGGCATTGCCCATGAAATTAACAATCCTTTGGCCATAATCGGGGAAAAGGCCGGTTGGATGAAAGAACTCCTGGAAGAGGAGGAGGCCGGGACCGTCAAGAATTTTCCTGACCTGGATGATTGCGTCAAGAAAATCGAGCGCCAGGTAAACCGCTGCAAGGCGATTACCCAGAAGATGCTCCGTTTCGGGAGACAGATGGAGCCGACCCAAGAAATGGTGGACGTCAATTCCGTCCTGGCCGAGGCTGTGTCGTTCTTTGAAAATGAAGCCCGCTTCAGGGAAATTACCATAGAGGCGAAGTACGCCGACAACATACCGAGGATCACTACGGATATGATGCAGCTCCAGCAAGTCTTCTTCAATATAGTGAATAATGCTGTAGATGCAGTTGGGCGGGGAGATTGGATACATATTAAAACGGCTTTCGACGCCGTCTCAAAGAACATAGAGATTGAGATAGCGGACAACGGTCAGGGCATTCCCAAAGAAATACAAGCCAAGGTATTCGACCCCTTTTTCACTACCAAGGTGAGTCCGGGGGCGACCGGCCTAGGCCTTTCCATCAGCTACAGCATCATGGAGAAACTTGGAGGTAGAATAACGGTGGCGAGCGAAGAGGGCAGTGGAACCACATTCACCATAGCGATTCCGGCTTGACCGGGAGCCGGATAGTCTCGCCGGGGAAATAATACCTACGATGATGGGCCGCGCCCATGACTACTCAGGAGGCTCCCCATTTCGGAGGAGAGAAGGAGAAGCCGACGTGTAGCCGTTTTAGAAGTTCTTGAGGAAAGGTCCGGAGGGAAACTTATTGAAAGGAGTTTACCCTCATACGCCAATTCATATGAAACCTTCATCGGATAGCCGCTACTAGCTTACTAATTCTTGGAAGCGCGTAAGAGTTCGGCAATATCTTCCCGGTCTCTTTCTATTGCCAGCCTCAACGCGGTTTTGCCTTCCCAGTCTTCTGCGGCTACGTCACATCCCTTTGTCAACAGCAACTTGACCACATTCATGCGGCCATTCCTGACGGCAAGCATGAGGGCGGTATTCTTTTGATGATTACGGACATTGACGTCAGAGCCCTTCAACAAGAACGCTACTACTTCCACATGACCGTTGGCTGCGGCGAGCATCAGCGGAGTAGATCCGTTCTTATCCACAGCGGCGACATCCGCTCTTGCGGCGACAAGCGTCTTCACCAGTTCCAAATGTCCTCTTTCCGCCGCCTTGAGCAAGGGTGTCGCTCCGTCCGAATTCCTCACCTCCAACTCGGCGCGCCTGGCCAGCAAGAGCTGAGCGGTCTCCAATTCACCCTCTGAGGCGGACAATATCAGCGGGGTGTTTCCGTCCCGGTCTCGGGCGTTTATCTCTGCGCCCGCCTGCAACAAACCGGACACGACCCCTTTATGCCCCTTTTCCGCCGCATACATTAGCGCAGTTTTGTCTTGCACAACCCTTCTGTTCACCGCGGCTTTCTTGGACGTAAGGTATTCAGTTATATCCGCATGTCCCAAAGCCGATGCGATAACAAGTGGGGTATCACCGGAATCCGTCAAACACTCGGTATCCGCGCCTGATTCTACGGCTTCTTTAACCTTCTTCAATTCTCCGCGAAAGATACTGAAAATGAGTTTACGTTCCGAGGTTCCTCCAGAAACCTTCAGGGGCGGGTTTTTGGAGATGAGGATTTTGGCGATTTCGCTGCGCCCATTTCTGTAGGCGTTGACCAAAGCTCCCTCTGCGTTGATGTCGTCAATTTTCAGATCAGACGTCCACTTCAAGAATAGTTTCGCAGTGTCCGCTGAACCAGCTGCGCATGCGAGACTCAATGCCGTTTCACCCGAGTTGGACCTTGCTTTCAAATCAGCGCCTTCTTCCAGGAGCATTTCGGCTATCTTGGTATACCCGCCGGAAGCCGCCAACATAAGGGGACTGGCGCCGTCCAAATTCTTGGTGTTGACTCCGGCTCCGGCGTCCAGAAGGCTTTTCGTCAAGGATTCAGCTCCCCTTTGGGCTGCGTAAGAAAGGGCCGTGGCTTTGGAGGAATCGAAATAATCAACGTTGGCCCCCTTGGACAGTAGCATCCCGACTATCGCGACATGGCCGTTCTTTGCCGCCAGTATCAAAGGGGTATTATTGTCCTCATCGCGAGTGTCGACTTCAGTCGTTCTGGTGAGGATTTGCTCGGCAAGTTTTGAGTCTCCGGACTCTGCGGCCTTTAGGAGCTTCTTCTTCACTTCAGTTTGAGGCAGCCTGGGACCGACATACGACAGAGGAAAAGCCCCTACTATATTTGCCACATACTGCGGCTGCTGCCTGCCGGATGTTTCCTCTTTCGTGCGATTGTACGCGTAATCATAAGCTTCGCTGAAGGTGACTATTCCGTCGTGGTCCCGATCGGCTTTCCCGCGCAACCCCTCTAGAAGAGCGTTAGTAAAAACACTATTTTTCAACTTGGGGTTTTCCCACGATAGCTGTTCGGGCTTGGCCGAGGTTATCACCGCCCTACCAGCGGAATCTCGAACAGCCTGGGCGAAGAGATCTATGGGTGGCGTCACGCTCTTGGCCTTCATCTCCGTAAAGCCCCCCGCATAGCATGCGTCGGCAATTACTAGGACCCTGGCGGCTGTAATTCCTTTGAGGAAATCAAGCCCATTCATTTTCACGCCTGTCGTGCCCATGTATTCTACTTCCGCATCGTAGGGCAAAAACAAGAAATCATTGGCTCGTATCGGATCAAAGGCCCCATGGCCACTGAAGAACAAAACAATTGTGTCATCTTTTCCGGCCTTGGGCAGCGTATAATACAGATATTTCTCCACTTCCAATTTTGTGGCTTTTTCATTGAGCAAGAAAGTGACCTTGGCTTCCTTGAAAACCTCGTTTTGGGTCAATAAGAAATCTCCAAAGGCCTGAGCGTCTTTATCGGACAGATCGAGTTTGGGTATTTTCGGGTCTTTGTATTTGGAAACCCCCACCGCCAAAGCGTACAACACCCCCGTTTTCAACGGAGGCAATGTTTTAGACGCATTTTGAGGCTCATTGGCTGCTTCGGCGCGATCCGTGACGAAAGCGCCGTATGCGGTAACTGCGATCAAAACCAATACCACATGAAGAAATCTCTGCGCCTGTCTGATCATTTTCAACTCCATGGTCGTCACAACTTACCTGAGAGTCCGCCTGTCTCGCTGGAAGTCCCGAGCATATCCGACCCACTTTGTGGCAATCGGACATCCCTGGTAAGCTCAGTCAACTTTCGGTCAAACGATGAAAGTGAAGTCATTAATTCCGCAAGTTATACTTATGAGATCGCTGAAGCGCAAGTTTGTTTCAGAGTCTTTTGTGATTTCAGTCGCTTCCCATCCCTGGGGGCGACCTCGTCGAGCGCACCGCCGCCGAACTCTATGGCTTTTCATAACACGCTTGAAACCAGAGACTCACCGTCCGCCTGGAGCTGAAACGAATTGGGGGGCAAGCGCGCGAAGGGAAGGTCGCCAAATAATTTGTAAATCCGGAATGAACCATGATTGGCCCCAAGCGTCGGACATAGGCTTGGTCACTTCGCGGCAAAATTTCATGGAATTCCTACCGCTGTACAGGGGCAGCGCGGCACGTCCCTACCAACGCCAATCGTACCTGTTTTGCCCCCTATTTTCAACTGTATACTTTGGATTAACGTACCCATTCAGTTACGCGGGGGAGATTGCTTCGCTTCGCTCGCAATGACAGGCCAAAGTGTCTTTGCGAGGAGTGAAATCCCACGTTCCGCGGGAAAGCAATCTCAGCTTGACCGCTCATAAGTGAATGGTTACGGATTAACACGTTGGGCGTTAGCGTCTCATAAGTGCGGGGCCGTCCGTCTCCGGGAAGTTACGGCCCCCAATCTACGACCTACGGCTACAATCACGGGGAGTTTAGCCCTATTTGCAGGAATAACCTAGTGTTCGCCGGCGCCCCGGACTTGATCCGGTAGGGGTTCGTTCCCAGGCGACAGCCTGAGAACGAGTTCGATAATTACTTCAATTTAGCCAACCGGCAATACTTGTTGAAATGTGGCCCAATACAAGGAGGGTTAGTTCTGGGCGAGAGCCTGAAAAACCTTATTAAAATCAGCCTTAGCCGTCTCCACGAAAATACCCGTGTTACCGGCGGCGCACACTGTGTATTCGCCTGCGGACACAGCAAATCCTTTAAACGGATTCCATTTCATGCCGGTCTTAGTCGAAAAATCATTAGCTTGTTTTGAAAACTGTTCGGACACCGCGCCACACATCATTGCGGCCATCTCGGCCGCTTCCTTTGACATCTGACCCTTGAAACGAACGAGTTTTCCCTCTGGTGTGAATTCCCCTACGGCGACTGCTCCGGGCAGGCTCATAAGATTGTCAAGTTTGTCTCCTGCGAAGGAAAACGGGACCCCGAATAGCAGAAAGGCGATGACCACGATTAAGATAGTCTTTCTCAAAACAGCCTCCATGTTTCAGTAAGTGAAATTCAATCCGGCTCGCGCCGGCTCTATATGGCAATAGCCAGATATAAGAATATAAAGATATTGTCAAACCCTTTTTGCGCCGGGACGTTGAATGCTGAGCGACCCGTTGACAGGTCGATTTCTTGAGCGCTTCAGCGAATCTCCCAGGAAACCAAGAGCCTAGTGAACCCCATCGTTCCAGGTTTTCGCTACGATGGTAGCGGTACGCTTTCGGCTCCCCAGCCTTAAGTTCCGTGGCGCGCTGGAATCCCGTGAGACCTTATCGATGAAGACGATTATAAATTGGTTAGCGCACTGAGCGCGCGTGGAGCGCGCTAGTTGTAACACTTTGGAATCACGTAGCTTTGGTTAGGAGCGCTTGGGAATTGCTGATCGAATGTAAAAAAACTTGACGCCCGCTGCGATGGATAAGAAGCCAAGATGAAGACGAATCGAGTGATAGCAGTATGTTAGCGGAAAATCGCCGCAAAGTTTTTTTGTGGCATTATGTTTGCTTCCTCAACAATTATCTGATAGATAACGGACACTCGGAAATAAAGTCACAATTAGTCGTCAATTCGCGTAGTTCCGGCTCCTGTAGCCAACTAAGCGAAGTTGCAAAGGAAAATGAAACGGGTCTGCTTTGTTCGTTAGCGCCCCTGAATCGTGGAAGATTCTCCTTGGCAGTCGTAAATTAGTGCTTATGGTGAATAACAAAAGCACCATGCGGAAGCGCTAATGAATCAGGGAAATCGTCCACTTCAGACGCACTGGGACACTTACCATGATTTCGACGGGCATTTCCCACACCATGTCTCGGTTCTTGACGGTGAGGAGCCCAGGCTGCCGGCGGAGCGAAAACTTTCGTCAGCAGGGCGTAAACGGGGTTTGTCGATAAATCGCAAAAAGGTGAGTCTAGACCTGCAATTGTGGCTTTTATTACGGGTAATTAGAAAGAGGTTTCTTATAGCTTCAAAGGAGACTCCCAATGGATGTCAGTGAATTCTTCAACGAAGCGGCCGACGGAAAGATCGGAAAAGTGTCCGATATGCTGAAAGCAGGATTTGACGTAAACGCCCCGGATGAATTCGGAACAACGGCTTTAATGGAAGCGGCTTTTTCCAACCAATCCGAGATGGTCAGGTTCCTCCTCAAACAGGGAGCGGATGTGGAAGCCCGAGATCAGGATGGTTCCATTGCGATATTCGCCGCATGCGTGCAGGGAAACGTGGAGATATCCGAGATTCTTTTGGCCTCAGGGGCTCACATCAACGCCACCGATAATCATGGGATTACTCCATTGATTGAGGCTGCCTATTGGGGGCATCTGGGAGTGGTTGACTTGTTGGTCAATCGTGGAGCCTCCCTAAACGCCAGAGACGAATCGGGTCGAAGCGCCCTGTTGTGGGCTGCTCTACAAGGCCATGAAGATGTGGTCAGGCTCCTCAAGACTTACGGCGCTGACACAAGCATAGAAGACAACGACGGCAACACCCCTCTGTCGTGGGCTTTGTTTGAAGGCCATTCGGAAGTGGTTGAGATTCTTGGTGGTCGCGGCGCTTTTTCGGCTAATGCGGCCAAACCCAGGGGCGGTCTTCGCCGTGAAGTCTTGATCGGCCTTTGAGACGACTACTGGAATATTTTTGAGGATTTGTTAAAGGCAAGGTTTTCGCGAAGACGGCGCCTCCATGATTTGGGAACATGGCCCTCCCGTCTTCGCACGTTGTGTCCAAAACGATTTGGAATGTGATCGACCAGGCGCGTATCGGCGCCGGATACATATTCTTTGCGCAACGCCGGCGGACGAATCGAGTGGTATTAGCTCCGAGTCGCCCTCAATTCCAGTTATTGCCGAACGCCGTACTCAGACCGAAGAAATCCCGAATGAGACGCTTTCCGATATTGCGGCCTAGACATAGCCGCACGTTCCTCTCTGCGCTTCCGACGATCAAGTCCCGCCATCTTTGCTTACTTCGCGGTTGTTTCCTCCAATACCCACCCACGGAGCGTTCGTGGTAAATTCAATACGAGCGCGCCACCATGAAAAAGTCAGGCTCATGGGCCAATAGGCGGTTTCATAAACAAAAACGCCGTGGCCTGCGCCCTCGCAATGACAGGTTTGGCTTCACGCGTAAGTTTGAGGGGCCCTGATGTTTTCATCGCATAGGACGACCCTACGATGGCCAAGGCGACCGGCCTTCGGCCTTTTGGCATATGCGGAGGATCACAATGAGTGCGGACCGAGAAAAGTCCAGCCTTGATTGGGAGCTGGTAGATAGCCGGGTTGATCGACAATACAACCTGTTCTCGGTGACGGTAAACCGGAACAAGTCGCCGCGAACGGGCGAAATTCATGAATTTCAAACCATCGATTCCCCGGATTGGGTTACGGTAATCGCTGTGACCAAAGACCGGTTCATGGTTTCTGGTGAAGCAATATAGACACGGGATTGGGGGTCTGTCGCTTGAACCGCCGGGAGGCTTGGTCAAGGAAGGGCAGACTCCTGAACAAAGCGCCAGAGATGAGCTTGAAGAAGAGACGGGCTACCGCGCGCCGATCTTCGAATCTCTGGGATGGATGTACCCGGTTCCGGCAATATTCACCAACAAGTTCTATGTATTCTTGGCCGACCAGGCTGAGCCCTCCGGTAGGAAGAATCCCGACGAGACCGAAGAGATCGAAACAGTGCTCGTCCCTCTCGATGAAGTTAAAGGTTACATAAGGTCCGGCAAAATCAATTGCTCAGTCGTGATAGCCGCTCTGCATCTGTTTTTGAAATAATCCGCGGGAAACATTATTCAGCAATGGATTGGCGCCTTAACTCCGCTAAGGCTCGACGGAGGCCGCTCTTATACGGATTCGCTCAGTCTCAAGTAATCCTGCCGGTAATGGGGCAGTCAACTTCGAGATTAGCGCTGACTGCCCGCAGGAGCCTCTCCCGAACCCTCCCCGTAAAAGGGGAGGGGGCCGTTCACCCCGTCCACGGGGGGATACAGGGGGGGCCTTTTGTTGACGGCCCCGTCAGGAGGCATGAGTTGACAACATGGACTTCAAATTGTTCCACGTGACTGCAAGGGCCTATGGATAATCTCATCCGGTTCCGGCGGAGCAAAAGACATAATCCGTTCAACAAAAAAACCGCTTTCCCCGTAACCCCTTACTCGCGATCTGCAAGGTTGGAGATTGCTTCGTCGTTTCACCTCTCGCAATGACATTTACGCTTGTCACTGCGAGCGCAGCGAAGCAACCTCGCCTGCGTCGGCGAAGGATTACCGACAGCGGCCATTTTTTTGTGGATTGGCGCCGACATTTCTGCATAATAGACAGCGGGTTCATTTCTATTCTCAAATTACGGCGTAATTAAGAGAAGATAAGTTTCTTATCCAAATCCGCACGGAACACCGGCATGAACATGTCCCAGGTCGGATTGAGTTTGAAATGAATTGACTGCCCGAGTGAAAGGCCGAACGGCTCTGCAAAAATCATGGCAAGCTCGGCCCTAAAGTCTAAATTTGGAGGTTAAACGATATGGAAGTGAAAGTATTTGGTGTCGTAGGCGCCGGTCAAATGGGAAACGGTATTGCCCATGTGGCTGCCGCATCCGGACTGCAAGTTATTATGAACGATGTGAAGCAGGAATTTGTGGATCGTGGATTGAGCACAATCGAAAAAAACCTTGATCGCGGTCGTTTCAAAAGGCAAGATGTCCGCTGACGAAAAGGCGGCCATATTAGGCAGGATCAAAGGAAGCACAAACCTTGCTGATTTTCAAGACGCTGATTTCGTAGTGGAAGCCGTGCTCGAAAATATGGAGATAAAAGAGAAGGTTTTCCGCACTCTGGATGAAGTCGTCGCCCCCGGGAAAATTCTGGCCTCAAATACCTCATCCATATCGATCACCAAGATCGCCGCGCTAACCAAGAGGCCGGAAAAGTTTATCGGTATGCACTTTATGAATCCTGTCCCCGTAATGAAACTGGTTGAGATCATCAACGGCTTGGCCACAGATAAGGAAACCACACAGTTAACGGTGGACCTGGCGAAGAAATTCGGAAAGGTCCCGATAGTAGCCGAAGATTTTCCTGGATTCATTTCAAACAGAATTCTTATGCCGATGATAAACGAGGCGATTTTTGCCTTGTTCGAAGGCGTGGGCACACCGGAGGCGATTGACGAGATAATGAAGCTCGGCATGAATCATCCCATGGGGCCGCTTACGCTCGCCGATTTTATAGGACTGGACACTTGTTTGGCGATTATGAACGTATTGTATGAGGGATTTGGAGATTCAAAGTATCGGGCCTGCCCGTTGTTAAAGAAATATGTTGACGCCGGATTCCTAGGCAAAAAGAGTGGCCGCGGTTTTTACAATTACGCTGGTTAGTAAACGCTCCGGAAGATAAGATGTTTGGAAGAGGCGCCGCCGCAATGCGCCATGGGTGGACTGCCGAATTGACCGCGGGCTGGAAGAAACTGCCTCAAAATTATTGGCGCATCGTAATTCGTAGCACGATGTTTATCTGAAACATGGCGCCTTGCATGAGGGTTATTATTGCGGTCCTCGTTATAATCTCGGAAAATGTTTGTAGGGGCGGGGTTTATCCCCGCCAGTTATTCTCAAACCTGCTAGGCGGGTGGGGATAAACCCCGCCCCTACGATCACCGTGCCACGATTCCCGACAATTCGGGAGTTTTGAGACAGTTTCGGAAAGCCTGCGCCCCTTCAGGGGAAAGATGGAGGGCGCCCGGTTCCCATAAGAATCCGCGATCGTATTTACGAAAACCGGTACCAAGTCACCGGCATTGGATCTGGAGGCAGACTTCCTTCAAGAAGTTTCTCTCCAGCCCCATTTTCATAGGAAGTTTTTTCAGCGTGAGGATGAGCTTTGAATTTGTGTATTCCGGACGGACTGAAGTCATGCGCCTGTTGTTGCGGCCTGTACAACGTGTCGGACGGCAGGAGAGACACGCTACTGCAAATTCTGGAACTGCGTACGGATTTGTTCCGCAGCGCCGGACGGTCAATAGAGCTCATCGACGCTTACAGGGAACAAGTCCAGAGCGGAACTCGGGTCCGTCCCCTGGATCCGGCCATACATATATGCGAATTCGCAGGGTTTGTTGATCCAGAGCGACGGGTGGTCGGATGCATGTTGCACCCATCCGCTCCCGGCAACCGCGAAGTGGATCTGCGTGGGTTGTGCCATTACGGGAGCATGGCCTGCAAGTCCTTTTATTGTCCTGCTTGGACCCAAATTCCGCAACGCTTTCTGACAATCGCATGCGGACTTGTGGATGATTGGCACCTGTACGGATTGCTGATTACCGACGTGGATTTCATGGTTTCTCTCCTTGGCTTGCTCGAGTTGCGCGTGGACGCGAAGCTCACCTTGGCGGGGATGCGGGACTCTCGATCTTCAGAGGCCTTGAAGTCGTTGTTTTCCTTGAAGAGCTCATGTCCCTCCGGGGCATCCTCCGAACTCCGCGTCAGTAGGTACCATTTTCATGGAACAGTGAACAATGGTTCCAAAGATGAAGATTACCTTATGGGCAAACTGCTTGAAACCGTGGGTTTCACCTACGATTGCAGCGCCGATGAAGAACGGCTATTTGTTCGGGAGCGCCTGGCTATGTTTGCTGAGACCTACGTTCGTTCGCCTTCCTATTCGGAATAGCGGAACCGGCTCCCGCTTTCAAAAAGGGGTTTCCCGTTGAGCTATTGCGCTTCATTAGTATTACGCTGAGCCTGTCGCTGAAAAATCTTGACCGGACCTCGTTGATACGGTATTGTTGGCGCATGGCCTGTTCGGATGTAATGGGACGGCCAATCTAAATGAGAGGTGCTTGAGTGCGGTTCATTCCGAGAATCATGGGACTGGTCATATTGTTAGCTCTAGCAGCTTTGCAGGCCGCGTGGGCTTACATGCCTCCGCCAGACCCTTGTGAACTCGTGCCCATGACTTACGGCCCCCCTGAAGCTCCGAGCTGCGCTGCAGCGCCGCCTCCACCATATTGCGGAGGCTGCCCGCCGTTGAGGCAGTACCCGAAGAGGATGGTGTGTCCTCCGCCCCAGCCGAACATAATCTGCCACTGGACGCCGCCTACCGCAGCCGCTTACAAGGTTTGCGCTCCACCGGCATGTCCTCCGCCTCCCTGCGGCCCCGCGCCATGCGCGCCTGCCCCGTGCGCGACGCCTGGAGCCTGTCAGTAGAGCGACCAACTCCCCGCTCCCTGCTGTACCATTAATAAATCTAAGAGTCCGACGTTTATGGGCCATCCCATTCGCTGTATGTCGCCTGCTTGACGCCGGCTTATCTGGAATCTTTACAAAAGTCGGATTCGCGCCAAGCCGCGTTCAACCGTGATGAACCACCTAAGCGACAGTTGCTTTGCCTGTGGTTTGCAAGCAGCGGCTCCGTCGTGGGGACGAGCAGTCTGAAGTATTAATCCATAGAATCATTGCTTTAATCCTAATGTTATTGAATTTAGTGAATGTAGTGTGTTATCATTGTCAAATAACACGCTGTTGTCGTGTGCTTTATTAATAATAACCGGCTTAAGGATTTTCTGATTATATGAAGGGGAAAACGTCTACACGTAACGCTTTGAAAAGGCCGCTAGGTGCTGACAATCCCTCACGTTCGGTCCTTGGTGATTATGTTCCTCTGATTTTGTTCGCTATTTCATTGTTTCTGCTTATGTGCTTGGCCTCTTACGATCCCAAAGATCCTTCGTTCAATGTGGCCACCAACAAGCCGGATGTATCCAATCTCGGTGGCCTACTCGGGTCCCACATAGCCGACGCGATAGTTCAGTTGCTTGGAAAGGCGGCTCTGCTCGTTCCTCTGGCGCTATTTCTTTTCGCCGTTCGGTCTTTTAAATTTCCTTATGTCCATCTGGTCTGGGGGGAACTTTTAGCAACCGCTCTATTAGTTTCGACGCTTTCGGGGCTGGCGGAGAGAGTTTCGGCTTGGCCGTTCTTGAGGTACCCCTTAACTAACTCGGGCGGCGCGGTGGGAAGTTTCCTGCACGCCGCTTTGAGCAGATTCTTGGGCGGCGCCGGTGAAATCCTGCTCGGCTTCACAGTGATCAGCATCTGTGTCTTGTATCTTTCAAAGACTCCCATGAGAAAGGCGCTTCAGGCTATCCGCGCGACGGGAAGCTTTGGATGGGGGGGCGGTTCGGGATTTCTAGCTTCTTTGAGGGGAATTAGCCTGTTTTCAACGGTTTTGAAAAAGGACCGCGGCCTGACAAGAACTCCGGTTTACGCGGAGCCGCTTTCCGGATTTGAGCCGATGGCCCCATCTTCGACCGCGGAAACCCCCGGCTCTGTGACCAAAAAGCCGTCATGGGAAAAAATAGACTTCAACTCCTCGGATTACAGGATTGTCGAATGTGACAATTTGTTTGCCGAAGAGGAGGAATACGACAGGACACAGAAGAGGATAGAAGATCGGGACGAATTTGCCTTTCCCGACGAGCCGACTATGGAGCTCGCCTCCAGCAAACCAAAAAGCCGCGCCGTGGTCCATCATGAGAAAACCTTTAACGATGACTGGGCGCCTTCGGCTTCGACCCCAGCGACTAGTCTTAGGGTTCAAACCGCCCCTTCGGCTCACATTGCGGTCCAACCTTTGCAGTCCGCTCCGGACGATAAGATTGAGCCCGAGGAGCTTCTCGAAGTATGCGTAGATGACCTCAACGAATGTGAACAGCCCTGCGAAGCGGACAATCCCCCTACTGAAGACCGTTGCGAGGAGGCTCCTACAGAGCAAGCCCTGGAGTCAGCGATCGAAGACTATTTGCAGGGGCTGGAGGCCGAGCTGGATGGACGAGATGATTCTTGCGAGGAACAGGATTGCGAAGCCGAAGAAGCGCATGAAGGCCTTTACGATCCCAAGCCCGTTTTTGTTCCGTTAGCGCCTGCGTCTCAGACTCAAATGCCGGCTCAAGCGATAAAAGTGGTTCCCAGGGCCGACGATCAGACCGATACGCCTCGTCCGGAGCGGCGGATACTGCCTTCGTTTGAACCGTACAAGTTGCCGAATTCGGACCTTCTGGATGTGCCACCAGCGACCAGGATAACGGTGGACGAAGCTGTGCTGCAACAAAATGCGGCTACCCTTGAACAAAAGCTATCGGATCTCGGCGTTAAGGGTCAAGTGGTGGAAATTCATCCCGGGCCGGTGATCACCATGTATGAGCTGACCCTGGCCCCCGGCATTCCTTTGCGCCGAGTGCTCAACATGGCCGACGACTTGGCTATGGCGTTGAAATCCGGTTCCACTCGAGTGGTGGCTCCAATTCCGGGCAAGGATACCGTCGGAATAGAAGTGCCCAATCTAAATAGAGAAATCGTCTATTTTAGAGAAATCATCGAGTCCCGCGCTTTCAAGGAATCCACATCTCCGCTAAAGATGGCTCTCGGAAAGGGTATCGACGGAGAACCCTTTGCTACGAGCCTGACCCGGATGCCCCACCTATTGATTGCAGGCGCCACGGGAACCGGAAAATCAGTTGGTTTGAACTGCCTGATCTGTTCATGGCTGATGTCTTGCAGCCCGGACGACGTGAAGTTTCTGATGGTCGACCCAAAGAAGCTGGAGCTTTCATATTATCAGGATATACCGCACCTCCTGCACCCGGTCGTAACCGAGCCGGAGAAGGTGCCCAAAGTGCTCAGTTGGGCCATCAGGGAAATGGAAAGGCGTTACGATATCTTAAGCGCCGCCGGGGCCAAGAACATTGACGGATATAACCAAATGGTGTTGTCCGGCAAAGTAATCGGCGACCCTGACGATCCTCCAGTCAAGCTTCCGTACATAATTATTATTGTGGACGAGTTGGCCGAACTCATGATGGTGGCGGCCAAAGACATCGAAATCTCCATAGCCAGGTTGGCTCAAATGGCTAGGGCTGCCGGAATTCACCTGATTCTGGCCACACAGAGACCGTCTGTGGACGTAATCACCGGCATCATCAAGGCAAACTTTCCGGCTAGGTTGTCATACCAGGTGTCCGCCAGGCCCGACTCAAGGACGATCCTAGACACGACGGGCGCTGAGAATCTGCTCGGCATGGGTGACATGCTGTTCTTGCCGCCTGGCACAGCCAAACTGAGGAGGCTGCATGGGGCCTACGTGTCTGAAAATGAAATCAGGTTGATTGTGGATTTCATCAAGGAGCAACGCAAGCCCGTTTACCTGCAGGAGATCACCAGCCATGTTTCTGAAGCCGATGCCAGGGGCTCAAGCTCCGACTTCATCGATGACGTGAAATACGATGAAGCGGTGGAGCTCGTGACCCGACTTGGGCATGCTTCCATAAGCTTGATCCAGAGGCATATGCGAATAGGATACAATCGCGCCGCCAGAATTATAGAGGCCATGGAGACTGAAGGCATAATTGGTCCGTCCGACGGGACCAGCCGACCTCGGGAGGTGTTGACCAGATCCCTTGAATCCGTGCCGGATGTGTGAGGAACTGTGAAACGGGGTCTGCCCGAAGATTAGACCCCGTCATTTGGTTAACGCGAAACTTCTTTGTGAGCGGAGTTCGGCAATTGAGGATAGGCTGAGACGGTTGGGAAACTCGGAAAAACCTAGATTCCGGCTTCCGCAGGAATGACGCATCCGAGGGGCCGTGATGGGATCTCCAATATCGGGACTGCTCAGAGGATGCCTGCAATGATGAGAGTTTTTGAGGAGCGGCCCGGGGAGGGATTTTTTGCAAAAAGTCCATCCCCGACAACTCTTTCCAAAGCTCTTAGCACTTAGCGGCTTTCTTCTCGTCTTCGTAAATCTTGAAGGCGCTTTCGGGCTTTTCGTTGTGATGCACAACCGCTCTGACCGCCTTGATCATGCCCACCGGGCAATCCGATTGGAATATGTTTCTGCCCATGTCAACGCCGACCGCTCCCTGTGAAACAGCGTTGTGAGCCATGGTCAGCGCTTCCATTTCCGGCAGTTTCTTGCCGCCCGCCATCACTATGGGCACAGGGCAGGTGCTCGTCACTCGTTCAAAATTTTCACAAAAGTAGGTCTTGACAAAGTTGGCGCCCATCTCCGCCGCAATTCGGGAGGAAAGGGCCAGATACCTGGCGTCCCGGGCCATATCTCTACCTACGGCGGTAACGGCCAATACCGGTATTCCGGCGCTGTATCCCGCGTCTATCAATTCCCCGAAGGCCGTTAAGGTCTGATGCTCGTATGGAGCGCCCACATAGATGGAGAAGGCCATACCCGACACATTCATTCGCACGCAATCATCGACGGATACCGTGATGTCCTCATTCGAGAGTTCGGAGAGAACGCTCTGACCACCGGACACCCTCATGACTATTGACGATTGGCATCCGGCGGGCACGGATGAGCGTAGGATTCCTCTGGTTAACATTAAACAATCCGCATATTGGGCTAGGGGAGCAAGAGTCTGGTCCATAATTTCCAGCCCGGATGTCGGACCCTGAAAATAGCCGTGGTCGACGGCGAGCATAACAGTGCGGCCGGTGTCCGGCTTTATTATTCGGGACATTCTGTTCTTCATGCCCCAATCCAAATGGTCGCAGCCCTTAAGGTGAAAGCCTGAAGCTCCACCCTTAGGAAGGGGTTTAATGTCCCGAGCGTGTGTCAATCCTTCAATATCCGCCATGGCGCAATTACCTCGATAGAAATTAAATGCTGGACGAGAATTGTATGAAACGAGCGTGGGCGTGTCAAGCTCGGCGTATGGGCTTTGGCTCGGGGCTCATGTGGACACCGACGTGCCGGCGCCGGAAGGCTTCCGATTGGCGCGGCTCGCGGGTCCCTGCAATTTTCAGAGCCAAGGACAATATTACGTTCAGAGCTGCTCGAAGGGTTGCTCATGAATCGGCGAGATACCAAGTAGGCTTGTCCACAAACAGAGAGGCGCCCTTGCGGGGCGCCTCTTGGTTACCTTATTTTATGGGCTTCTTTTAACGCCACCGTGGCCCTCGGCCATTTTGTTTACTGTCCATCCTGTCATTCCTGGGCCTTGCCTCATTTACCTTAAGGTTGCGGCCCATAAAATCCTTTGAATCCAACTCTTGAATAGCTTTCAACCCCTCTTCTCGTTCCGGCATCTTAACAAATCCGAATCCCCGGGGCACCCGGTGAACTTGTCCGAAATTATCGTAGCAGACTCCACCTGCCCGTACGTCTCGAAGAGCTCTCTCAAGTGCTCTTCATTGGTCTTAAACGACAGATTTCCAACATAAATGTTAATTGCCGCCACTTCTTTTGCTCCTTTTAAGGTAATACAATGTGGACAAGTGCGCGTTACTAACCGGGGAACACTTTATCCCTCGAACGCCAGCTTTCTATAACGAGAAGGTATGATCGAGTCACGAGCGCTACAATTCCTCACTTACATTCTTGCTCCGCGCCCGTGATCCTAATCGCCGGGAGTGAAAGGCAAGTGGTTATAATTTCTATTTATAACACCCCTTTTTTGTTGTCAAGTCAAATTGGCCTGTAGCGATCCCATTCGTCGGCGTCTGCCAAGAAGGCCCTGCATCCGATGTAATGAAGATAAATATAGCTCAATAAAACCAGACAATGTAATGAAATGATCATATATAAAATCATGGTATTGAAGCTATATCCAAATATAATTAATTAAAAACTTGAAATAACATTTGGTTTGTAGGATATAGCGATTAGCTCGACAATTGAAATAGTCCCCCAAAAGGAGCCGCCATGGAACAAAACGAAACCAAACCAGCAGAAAACGCTAATCCGAATCCAGTTCAGCCGGCCCGGATAATTAAGGAAAAAGCGCCCATTTACTACAGTAATTGCGCAATGGTATCCACTTCTCCCATGGACCTGAGCCTTTACTTCGGCAGATACACACCGATCAACAAAGAGAACGGCGAGCAAGTGTTGGTCGAATGCTACGAGAAGCAAATAATTGTGACATTCGAACAAGCGCGAAACCTGGCTCGCGCAATCGTTCAGACTCTGCAACTCCTGGACACGGCTCGTCAGACTGCAGTCATGGAGGCCCAGGCTCAAAGCTTGCAGCCGCAGGTTGTCACGCCTCAAAAAACCGAGGCGCCGGGGCCGGCCATGCTGATGAAGGATGACCTGGAGCTTGAGGTTGAAATTCCAATTGAGGATCAGTCCGAACCTAGGCGTCCCTACATTCAAAGTGTTCAGCCCAGACCGCAAATGACTCTAGCTGGTCAAAGCCCTGTCGAGAAGATCAATACTTGATCTCCTACCATGAATCATGCAATGCCGGGAAAGCGGGGCATGAGCTCGAGTGCGCTGTCTCGTAAATACGGTGTCATATTTTAGCGTTACGGCTTGCTATCGAGCCGGTAGGGGCCGGCGTCCGCTGTAACCTGCCGTTTCTACGATATTAAGGCTCATCAGATTCAAGCGAAAGCCCAACCCCCTAAATCCCCCTTGTCAGGGGGACTTACTGATCCCCCCTGACAAGGGGGGCCAGGGGGGTTGGATTTTGGTTGCGGCCGCAGGCTGCGTTTTGCAAAAAGGGGTTTCCCAGTCAACTATTACGGATTTTCATGCTGGAGCTCTCCTCCGCTCCCAGCCCGACTGCTTTTCATATTGGATAATTGATCCATATCGCATATACTTATGTGGGTGGTTAGGCGGGTTACGCTTGCGATGAATGAGCGTCTCCGGCAAGTCGGAGGCATTTTTTTTTGCCCGATTGAAATCCATCCCAGCAGTCCATCATTCAATGTCAGAGGAATCGGCATGATAATTACCCGAACACCGTTTCGCATAAGCTTTTGTGGTGGCGGCACCGACTTACCTTCGTATTACCAAAAACAGCAAGGCGCTGTAGTGAGCACGAGCTTCAATAAGTATCTATATATTACTGTGAACACTCTCAGCAGATATTTCCCCAATCGAATCCTACTGAAATATTCCCAGACGGAGCAAGTGGATTCGGTGGAGCAAGTCAAGCACCCCATCATAAGGGAAGCCATGAAGATAACCGGCGTGGTGGACCGGGTCGAAATCACTTCCATGGCCGACATTCCGGCCGGGACCGGTCTAGGCTCTTCCAGCTCTTATGCGGTCGGTCTACTTCACGCTCTGTATACGTTTAAAGGGCAATATGTGTCGGCCGCCAGACTTGCGGAAGAAGCGTGCGAAATAGAAATAGGACGGCTCCTGGAACCCATAGGCAAACAGGACCAATACATTGCGGCTTATGGAGGGATCTGCCACATACGGTTCAATCCCGACGAGACCGTGTTCGTGGACCCGGTTATTTGTTCGCACGCCTGCAAGAAGGCCCTGGATGACAATCTTCTGCTTTTCTTCACCGGAATGACGAGAAGGGCAGGGGACATACTTGAAGTCCAGAAGGCGACCACCGAGCAGAAGATGGACGTGCTGGGAAAAATGAAGGATCTGTGCGGAAACGCCTTGGAAGTGCTGAGAGATGGAAAATCATTGAACAGGTTTGGCGAAATACTCCATCAGGGGTGGCTCCATAAGCAGAGCCTTGTGGGCGTCATATCCAATGATTGGATTAACGGGTACTATGAGACGGCCCGGAAAGCGGGCGCCATCGGCGGAAAGCTGCTGGGCGCCGGCGGCGGAGGCTTCCTGTTGTTCTACGTGGAAAGGCAAAACCAGGATCGCGTGAGGGAGGCCCTCAAAGACCTTAAAGAGCTTCCATTCGGGTTTGAGCCGCAAGGGAGCAAAGTTATCTATATCTCCGACATGTAAGCCTACTTTGCAACGGCCAGGAACGTCGAGATCAAATGGTCCAACATCATGTGAGCGTCTTCGACCGGCCCGTACTCGCCTTTGTTTGTACTCACTAAGATGGCGTAATCAGCCAAGTCTTTCATTTTTCCGCCGTCAAAGCCCAGGAAAGCGACCGAAACGCCTCCGTTTTCTTTGGCGAATTCCAGGGCCTTGACCGTGTTGGGGGAGTTTCCGCTGG
The DNA here is from genome assembly GCA_963747865.1 of uncultured delta proteobacterium. GTDB lineage: Bacteria > Desulfobacterota > Desulfomonilia > Desulfomonilales > Desulfomonilaceae > JBBSBY01. Next base: position 92,456 of record CAVVHK010000033.1, read on the forward strand.
CCGAGATGGCTACGACAATGTCGCCGGGTAACATCAGATTCCGGAGCTGCCACGCGAAGACATTTTCATACCCGATGTCATTTGCCAAACAAGTAAGAAAAGCGCTGTTAGACGTAAGGCAGATGGCGCGCATCGGAACACTGCCCTCCGGAGAAGCCCCGAAGCCCAGGTCGTTTGCAAAGTGAGCAGCGGTAGCCGCGCTTCCACCATTGCCGCAAAGAAATATGGTGGAGCCCTGAGTCCGGGCTTTTCTGAATAGCTCAATTACACGTCCGATCTCGTTGTAATCAAGTCGCTGTAAGACCTCGGTCAAGTGTTCCGCATATAGCTTGGCGTATTTTGACCCGGAATCGCCGCACTCTTCCAATATTTTCTTCAGCTCAGACATTTAAACATTCCCTTCGGAATCATTTTCGATGGAAACGCCGCCCACTCCCAGGCTGCCTTTCAAGTCGTTGATCTCACTGTAACCTGTTAATTTGAGGAAGGCTTTTTCCAAGTTACCTCCCGTTCTGGCAATGGTGTTTTTGATGTTGGCCGGAGTGTCGGAAGCTATGATTTTGCCTTTGTGAATGATTGTTATCATGGAACATATTTCTTCGGCAACGGCCAACGTGTGTGTGGAAAGAAATACCGCCATGCCTCGCGCTCGGGCCATTTGGGTAAACAAGTCTTTCACCAGCCGCACACCTCTAGGGTCCAGGCCGACCATAGGTTCGTCAATTATGAAGATCCTGGGTTTGTGCAACAGGGCGGAGCTGATGATGAGCCTTTGTTTCATGCCGTGGGAATATCCCTCGATTAACTCGTTTTTCCAGTCCGTGAGTTCGAACATTTCCAGATAATGCATGCCGAGTTTTTCGAGGTCCTTGCGATCGACATTATAGATGCCCGCGCTGAATTCGAGAAATTCCCAGCCGGTGAGCTTTTCATATAGATAAGGGCGATCCGGCACGAAGCCGGTGACTGCTTTGGCCTTTTCCGGATCTACCGACGTATCGTAACCCGCCAGGACAATTTTTCCGCTGTCCGGCTTCATCAGGCCGGCGAGCATTCTGATGGTGGTTGTTTTGCCTGCGCCGTTGGGTCCAAGAAAACCCATCACCTCGCCGGGCGGAACATCCATATCTATATGATCGACTGCCAACGTCTTATTGAATCGTTTGGAAAGATTTTCGATGTGGATCATTGGCGATTAACTTAATTTGCCTCCAAAACCTTAAGTTTAAGTGAACCCAGGTAAGTGATCACATTTACGTGTTTGTCAACATCTCCGTAGATCAGAGTGATATACAAAGGAGTCACCGGAACTCTGTTCATTAGCGGGTCGGCTGAAAACCACGTGTTTCCCGCCCAGTAGTTGACCCAAGCGTGGAATGCGAATCCGTCCTCAGTGTTAACGAGTCCCACGGCCATTCTTGAAGGCAAGCCAATGGCTCGGGCCAAAGATACGGCCAATACGGCGTGCTCCTTGCAATCGCCTTGTTTGGCCAGCAAGGTGCTGTATCCATCGGGCACGCCCGGCATTGGAACCTTCTTAAGATATTTGAAAACCCATTCGTTGATCAATAGGGCCGCTTTGACCGGGTCTTTTTCATCCCCGACAATTTCTTTAGCCTTTTTAATGATCTCAGCGTTGTCGCTTCTAATGAATCTTGAATGGGTAAGGTAAGTCTCCATTTTTGGGTCTTTATTAGGCAAAACGTACGTTGATTTGGGGATCTGTTCTTTGACGATTTTTATCTCGTCTTTTTCAACGGTCTGCCTGAAGCCGTCAGAGAGTATGGGAAGCTCCTTATCCGATTGGACGCGAAACCGGACCATTTTTAGGTCGGTATTCTCGGGCAAATAGCCTTCCACCGGGATCGACGACAGTTCCATCATTTCCGGCAGGTCACGCACCGAGCTTTTCATTTCCGACGCAATTTCCGCCTTGTCGGATCTCGTCACAGTCATGTCAAGGGGCATTCTGCCTTTAAGCAGGCTCCCCTTATCATCAATCCACATAACCAATTCCACGGACCGGAATGTAGCTTTGACCCGCCACGATTCTACTTTCTTACGGCCGATCTCTATATCGGCTTTTTCTAGAACCCTTATAACTGCGTCCCATTTACTGCCGTCCAACGGGTCGAAGACGGGCAGATGGATCTCTTCCCCTACTTTCAGTCCGGTTAGTGGAACAGGCAACCCCAAGGATCTGGAAATACGTGGACTTTCGTACAACTTTAGTCTCTTGGTTCCTCCGCCCTGGGACTTTGGGACGTCCACAATCAGCTCTCTGCCATCCACTCTTCCCTTTTGCTCAAAAGACATTATCCCGGAGGCGACCCTTAAATTGAATGAAATCAGCCGAAAGTTCTGATCGACCAGAGATTCGTTGGCTATTTTGATCGGTTTTATCTGGCCCTGGATGTTTAGAGAGATGGCCAAATCATCGCGGATAATCCACTGGTTACCTTTCCGCATCTGGCGTGAACGTCCGTATCCCGCATAGGCGCCACCAATCCGAATGATAAACCAATCATCGGATTCTACGGCGGCTATGTGAAAGTCGTTTGTCCCTGTCCCGACGGCGGACGTAAAATATTGGTCGCGGACCATCAGCCCCATCAGAACGAGCCATGCGCCAACAATAATGACGGTCACGAGAGGGTTGAAACGTGGAGCGGAGAGCTTCAAAAGTTTAATCATATTCGACTACAGGCGCAGTTTCAGCACGGTGAGAAGGTCTTCATTGTTGGTCATGACATGGTCGGTTTGTCTGTCGTTGAGGCCTGCTCCATGCAGCACTTTCCGAGCCGTCGCCTCATCTATGAGGTCTTCCGGTGAGTGCGAGTCGGTGTTTATCACAAGTGAGGCTCCGTTTTCCAGAGCCAACCTTGCCACATGGCCGTTCGTCAGGCTGTGGCCGGACCTGGAGGTGATTTCAAGAAATATTGAGTTTTCTGCGGCCAGTTTGGCTTCTTCGTCCGTCAAAAGGCCCGGATGAGCAAGAATGTCCGCTCCGGCTTCAATGGCGGCTAGATTTGTGCCGGGAGGCACGGGCTCGACTATTGTCTCTCCATGGACTACCACCAAAACCGCGCCAAGTTGGCGGGCTTCGGTAACCAAGCCGGCGATGAGGGCCGGTGGAGTGTGAGTAATTTCTACTCCGGGAATGACAATAGTCTCCTGGGTGTGGTTCAAGGCTCTAGCCACCTTTACAATTCTGGGGACTACAAAGTCTATATTCGAGCCATCAACGTGATCGGTGACGGCCAAAGCCCTATACCCTTTTACGGTGGCTCTCCGCACAAGTTCGCTCGGTACAAGAACCCCATCACTGAAAAAGGTGTGGCTGTGAAAGTCGATCATCTCGCCTCCATGGCTGGAAAATTTCCGGAGGCCGGAGCTCCGTTTCGGAAGTTCGGTCGCGCATTCTTGTAGGATGCGTCGCATATGCGAACCACATCGTTCGAGGCGTTTTCGCCAAAAACTCTATAGCGGCAATGGCTCCCATGGCTGATCGTCGCCCCTGCGAAGGCAGGGGGCCAGGAGAATTCAAAACACCCGGATTCCCGGGATTGACGGAGAGCCAAGGTCGGGCGAGAGGCGCGTTTGCAGTTGCCGCAGTCTCCGGCATTCCGAGTCCGGGGAGAACCTTCTAGGAAAGCTCTCCTCCGTACCATGATTCAACAACTTCAAGATCGCTCCGTCTATTTATGAGTCCGATCGCAAGCGCTGGCGCAGTAGGGCGCTTCCTCAGGATCATTTACATCGCATACCGGGCAAGAGCAGGCTTCCGGGCCATCGTCCGGCTTATGGAAGCTTGAGCCCTTCTGCTTGGCCCAATAGTCCTCGATGGCTCTATGCAAAGCGTCGGCGCCCAGGTTAGAGCAATGATGCTTCTTCTTTGGCAGACCGTTCAAAGCCTCAATAACTGAGTTGTTGGTTATCTGCATAGCTTCTTCCAACGTCTTGCCGAGCGCCATTTCGCTGACCATGCTTGAGACGGCGATGGCCGCTCCGCAACCGAAGGTCTTGAATTTCACGTCTTCCAATCGGTTGTCCTTGACCTTGATGAAGAAAGCCATGATATCGCCGCAAGCCGGATTTCCGACCTCTCCTACGCCGTCCGCATCCGGAATCTCTCCCACGTTGCGGGGATTTTTGAAATGTTCCATCACTATTTCACTGTACATATCCTGCTCCCTGATAAATAATGCCTTAGTATGTAGCGCGTCGGAATAATTTTCGTTCACGATCTCCCGGGGCGTTAAGGCCGATATCCATTGCCCCGGCTGTTACAAAATCAGTCAGTCGGCAAATAGCCAAACCGTCTCTCAGGCGTTGAAACCACCCGACCCAAACGCCCGGCGCTCAAGAAGGGTTTTGTTCACGTGTTTGGCCTTAGCGTTTATCAACCGACCGTTTTGTATTTCGATGTTCTCTTGTAAAGCGGGGACATGTCCCTAAGCTTTTGCACGATCGGAGGCAAAATCTCAACCACCTGATCCACATCCTCCGCAGAGTTGTCGCTGCCGAGCGTAAATAACAGGGAACCCTGGGCCATGCCGGCGTCGATGCCCATAGCGAGCATAACATGCGATACTTTGAGGGATCTGGAAATGCAGGCTGAACCGCTGGCTATTTTGACTCCTTCCATGTCCAAAAACAAGAGCATTGATTCGCCTTCAACGTATTTTACTATGACGCTCACGTTTCCGGGGAGTCTATTGGACGGATGGCCCACGACGTAGACTTCTTCTATAGCCGCCGGCAATTCCTTCATCAGACGATCTCTAAGGGGCGTCACATGGGCGATTCTGGACTCCATTTCGGTTACCGCGATCTCCGCCGCTTTTCCCATCCCGATAATGCCTATTACGTTTTCCGTTCCCGCTCGTAGACCGCGCTCCTGAATGCCGCCATCCATCAACGGCGCTATTCTCGTGCCTTTACGAACATACAATGCGCCCACTCCCTGCGGCCCGCACATGGGATTGGCGGCGAGAGACATGAGATCCACGTTCAGAGCTTCGACATCCACGGGAATTACCCCGGCCGTCGCAACCGCATCGGTGTGAAACGGTATTCGACGTTCTCTGGCGATCTTTCCGATTTCGGCGATCGGCTCAATGGTTCCCATTTCATTGTTGGCGTGCATCACCGAGATTAATACGGTTTGCGGCGTGATGGATTTTTCCACCTCCTGCGGGTCTACTACTCCATATTTGTCCACAGGGAGTCTTGTTACCTCCACTCCCCATTTTTCCATGGCTTTTACGGCGTGCATTATGGAAAAATGCTCGATTGAGGACGTGATTACGTGATTTCCCTTGGCGCGATTCGCTTGAAGCATTCCCTTAAGCGCCCAATTGTTGGATTCGGTTCCACCGGAGGTAAAGATTATTTCATCAGGGCGGGCGTTGATTAATCGCGCCGTTTTTTCCCTGGCTTCATCAATCGCTTCAGTGACCTCTTCGCCGAGACTATGCATACTCGATGGGTTTCCAAACTTTTCCCGTAGAAAAGGTATCATCTCTTCAACCACCTCCGGCAAGACAGGACATGCCGCTACGTGGTCCATGTTAATGGTTTTCATAAAAACACCCCCGAAAGGCCGATGCCGGCCCAAATTCAATAATACCAATTTTAACTTAATTATGTGGTCCGAAAATGTCAATCGAATGGGACGGGTATCCATTCGGTTAAGAACGGCGACTGATGAGATTGCTTTCCCGCGGAACGCGGGACTTCACTCCTCGCAATGACATTCACGCTTGTCTTTACGACCCCGCTTCCAGCCGGGGAAGCAATCTCTCCCGCATAATCGAACGTATACTCGGACGGGTTTGGGGTTGTGGCAAGCTTTGAAAATATGGTATTCGAAGCCATAAGAGGTCGTTGTGGGATCTTGAAAACGTTAACTAATGGGGCGTCTGCGCGGAAAGGCCGGAAAAATGGAAAAGCCCTGGGGAATTACTAGAGATGAGGCTCTTGCCCTCATGGAATCATACCTCGACACCGAGGCCATGCGTAACCATTCTCTCGCCTCGGAAGCCATAATGCGGGCTCTGGCTGTGAGATTCGGGGCGGACCCTGAAATGTGGGGCCTTGTGGGACTACTGCATGACCTGGATTATAATGAGACTCGCGAACATATGGGTAGGCATGCCCTCGTCACCGAGCAAGCGCTCAAGGATAGAGGCGTCGATCCGGCGATAGGCGACGCGATCAAACATCACAACGCGGAGAATTTGGGGCTGACGAGATCCGAACCCATACATTTCGCGCTCACCGCGGCTGAAACCATGACCGGAATGCTCGTGGCCGCGGCTCTGGTGAATCCAGAAAAGAAAATCGCTGTATTAAAAGTCAAGTCAGTCAAGAAACGGATGAAGGCGAAGGAATTCGCCAGATCCGTCAATAGGGATCACATCATGCTCTGCGAACAATTGGGCATGTCTCTGGATGAATTCATCGAGCTGAGCGTGAACGCCATGGCGGGCATAAGCGAGAAACTGGGGCTGTGACTTTGATGTAGGGAAGGGGGGCTGTTATGAACAATGAAGCCGAATTGATAGATGTGGCTCAGGAAAACAGGACTGAAAGCAGCATGTCGGAGGCCGAGGCTGCTCGATATTTCAGGAATGCGCTAATAGGTTTGATGGTGGGGATACCGGCCATTTTTCCTTTTATGATTGCCAGTTGCACATGCCACTCGACCTATGACATTTTGGCGATTGACTGGTTTATAGTACTATTCTCAGCGTTCATGTGGGGTTTTTATAGTCTTGTAAAATTGAAAGGGTATATCTGGTATCCGACTCTTCTAGGCTTCTGGCATTTACCTGGTCTGCTTATACTCTTGCTTTTACCCACTCGGAACCGCCCAGCCTCATCCAAAGTCAGAACACTTTGGATTATATGCGTCGCTTGGTTTTTGTTACTTTATGGGAGCGCAGGGCTGGTTAAGTATCTTCCATCATGGTTATTTTACCCTGCATGCCCCATCTGATACGGCTGGGCAAGAAGAAAAGGGCCTCCAAGGAAACAAGCGGTTTTCAATGACCTGGCTGTTTTGGGAGAGACTCTGGGTTGGTGATTTTGTATTGTGGAAAGAGCGGTGATTATGAACGATCCAAACAATGTGAATGAAGCTGAAGTCCTAGTAAACGCGTCAGACAGTGACCGTTCGGCGGAAGCGGCTGGGGAAAGCCCGAGCGACGATAGGATTTCGGAGGCCGAGTCGGCTCGATATTTCAGGAATGCGTTAATAGGTTTGCTGATCGGCATTCCCGCTGTTTTTGTCTTTGCGGTGGCGGGCGCTCTTGCCGGATTCGAACCGTCCCACATGAATTCCGCTTTCCAATTCTTTATGATTCAGTTTAGCGTATTCTTGTGGGGCGTCTATAACCTTGTAAAGTTGAAGGGATATTCCTGGCATCCAACTCTTTTGGGACTGCTCTACTTGCCCGGTTTGTTGGTGATCTTGCTTTTGCCCGTCAAAAACCGTGAAGCCTCGTCTAAAATCCGGACGCTTTCGATTATATGTGTGGCCTGGTTTCTGTTGAGTTTTGGGATAGCGTGGCTGGTCCTTGGTTATTTCATGGCGCCATCTATCCATACCGTTGGGATTTAATCAAGGTTGGAGGGCAAAAGGGACAGGGCGATATGGAAAACATTGCGCATTCCTGTCGGCGCCTGTCAGGTGGCGCTAAACGCTTACTTAGTCCTATTCTTCAAGCACTGACCTTGTCTGCTCTTCAAGGATCGGGATCTTGTCCTGGATTGCCGTCCACACAATCTCCAATTGGACTCCAAAATATTCGTGTATGAGTATGTTACGGAATCCGATGATTTTGGCCCATTCTATGCCCGCCAGCCGAGACTTAACTTCATCAGGAAGACGTTTGGCCGCCTCTCCGATAACTTCAAAATTCCTGATTACCGCATCCTGGGTCTTGACGTCGGCACAGAATTCTCTGAAAGACAGGCCGTCCGTGAAATCTCTAATCTTTCTGCATGATTCCAAAATGTCATCCAGATAAAGCCTAAAGTCCCTGGGCATACACGGTTTCCTCCAGGATGGCTGAACGCAATCTAGGTTTGATTGCCTCTGCGGTGACCAAGTCTACTTGGCATTCGAATAGCCCCTCAAGAAAAAACTTGAGATCGAAGTAATTGTCAAAGGTGGGGCGCTCGAATTCCACAAGGAAATCCATGTCACTTGCCTCGCCTTCCTCGCCGCGGGCATATGACCCGAAAATACCGAGACGTCGGACTCCAAGGCGACGGATTGTATCCCGGTTGTCCTCCAATTTCCGCAATATCTCATCACGAGTCATGTTATTTCTCCGACTGTGTTCATTTGACGCATAACATGTTTCGTTTTTTGGGACCACGACTTTTCAATTGGAGTCAACGTGATCCCATATGATGCGGTTCGCCGGCTCACAGCATCCTACAAGAAGGCAGAGCAAGACTTATCCTGGCGGACGATCACCGGCTCTTTACCACGCCCACTTTCCGGCAATAGGGCTCGATCTTACACTTTGAGCAAAAAGGCGATATCGGCCTGCAGATATTTTGCCCCCACGTTACCAACAGGTCATTGTATTCTATCCAGTATTGCTGCGGCAATTTGCGCCTCAGCGCCATCTCCGTTTCTTCGGGAGTCTTGGTTTTTACATAGCCCAGCCGGTTGCTGACCCGATGGACATGGGTATCCACGCAGATTCCGGGCTTTCCGTAACCCAGAGTGAGCACCAGGTTGGCCGTTTTGCGGCCGACGCCCTTGAGTTTAAGAAGCACGTCGATCTCGTCCGGAACCCTCCCTGAATATGTGTTCAGGATCTCCAAGCACACCCCGAGTATATTGTGCGCCTTTGTTTTGTAGAACCCGACAGGATAGATAAGCTTTTCGATTTCCTCTTCAGACAGTTTCAGGATCTCCTCGGGGGCGCCGGCTCTTTCAAAAAGGCGCTTTGAGGCCAGCCTGGTCACATCGTCTTTGGTACGCAGCGACAGGATCGTCGAAATCAAAACATGAAACGGATCCCGCCGCGCCTGGGAAATTTCGGTTACGATGGGGACAACAAACTGCCTGACCTCGTCACGCAGGATCGGGATAATCTTGTGGATGTCCGGATCACCCTTTGCGGAAGTGGTCAATATTTGACTCCGACTTTGTTTCGGACGTCTTCTAGCGTAGGCACGGCTATCGCCCTGGCCTTCTGAGCGCCCTTCTGCAGAATTTTATGGATGAGGCCGGGGTCGGCCAGCAATCTCTTGCGCTCGTCTCTAGCGTCCTTAAAGAAATCCCAAAGGAACCCGACGAGCTCTTTTTTTAGGGTCCCGTAAGCGGCGCCGCCTTCTTTGTAAAGCTTCAATACTTCTTCCGTTCGCTCAGGTGGAGCGAAGTGTCTGTAAATCTGGAACAAATTACAGGTGTCCGGATTCTTTGGCTGATCCACGGGAATGGAATCGGTCTTTATACTCATGACCTTTTTTTTCAGTTCTTTTTCTTCCAGAAATATTTCGATGGTGTTGTCGTAGGACTTGGACATTTTCTGTCCGTCAACTCCGGGTACCACGGCCACGTCGTCACTTATTTCACCCTCAGGGATGACGAATGTGTCGCCATATGTGAAATTGAACTTGATAGCTATGTCTCTGGTTACTTCAATGTGTTGCTTCTGATCTTTCCCCACTGGAACCAGGTTTGCTTGGTAAAGCAGAATGTCCGCGGCCATGAGGACCGGATAGGCGAAGAGTCCGTGGTTAGGGGCGATCCCTTTAGCAATCTTATCCTTATAGGAATGGCAGCGTTCCAGAAGACCCATTGGAGTCATGCAAGTGAGAATCCAAGCCAACTCGACGACTTCCGGGACGTCCGACTGCACCCAGAAAATGCAGCGATCCGGGTCCAGCCCCAGCGCTAAAAAGTCGGCCGCGGCTTCAAGGGTTCCCCTGGCGAGTTTGTCCCCTTCTCCAACGCTGGTCAACGCATGGAAATTGACAACAAAGACGAACAGTTCGCTCTTGTCCATGTACGATATCATAGGTTTCATCATGCCCAAGTAGTTGCCTATATGGAGGGACCCGCTGGGCTGGATTCCCGATAGAATTCTCAAGAGAGATCTCCTTTCGACCGATTAATCGGCATTTCAGCAATGGCTACTATACGATCCGACCCAGTAGAATGCATCAAGTTCTTTTGGCGGTCAAGAGCAAGGATTCGAAGAAGGAACTCATTCAGCTCCGCGCGCGATCGTTTCGCTGCGCCCGCAAATGTCATTGCGTTAAGCGCAACGACCAACCAACCTGCAAACTCGCCGCTCATGCGTGAATAATGGCCGACCGGCGCGTCCTGGACAACAACCTTTGGTAACGAAACAACCTTTTCGCGCAAGGGGATGCTCACGATTGCCGTGAAATTTACGTTTCTTTTTCGTTGTTTAAAATGCTATAATCCGACGGCTTGGATTTCCATTGAATTAGGTCCGGAGATGGATTGATGCGTAGACTTCATATAATATTGATTACATTTGCCATCTTGGCCTTCACATCTTCGCTCCAGGCTCAGATTTTGCCGGGATTGAGTATCGACACCTCTCTCAGGGTGGAATATCTCTTCGGGCATCAGGCGACCCGCTATGGCCATAAGTTATTGCCGTATTTCAACTATGATTTTGACCCTAGATTGACGGTATTGACTGGCAGAATAGAGGTTACGCCTTATCCCTCTCTCTCTGGGCGCCTGGTCGGTTCGGTGAGCGTTTTCGAACAGAGCGGAATCATCTACAAAACCCCTTCCTTTTCGTCCGCATTGCAAGCAAGCGCCTGGGATGAATTGCCTCACTACAGCTCGTGGGAAGCGGCAGGACTGTATAATCTGTGGAATGCGGAAGGTTATCGATTCAGTCTCGTCGCCGGGTATCGGCAGGACAACTGGTCTTATTCAGGCCCTCCGGTGGGTTCGACAGTCCCAAACCAAACTATCCGGGATGAGTTGATATCGTCCATTCCCTTTATAGGTATGCAGACATCGGTGTTCTTTCCCGTGTGGAAGGCACGCTTCGAAGTGTTGGGATCGCCTTTCATGTCCAGAAAAGTCGCTGTGTATCAAGGCAGCGCATACATGATAGAAGGAAGGCCGACGGGCAGCGGGATGCTCGAGTTCCAGTTCGAGGGATCAACTTGCATGACTCACAACATTTACGTTGGCGTCAATGCGGCGTATTCGATGCAAGAACTTTACGGAACCTCGACGATTTCGGGCGCCGCCGGCGCACAATACGATTTGTTTACATCAGATAGTATCTTCCGAGTCGGATTCGACGTGAATGTGCTGTTTTAACCGGGAATTATGGGTAGCGACACGCTACCTATCGTCCCAATGCCAATGATTTAAACCGAGCGGCTCGAACCATTGTTGTGGAGCAGGCTTTGCGGCCTGCTTCCGCAGCGCGGCGTCGTCTGACGGCCGTTCGGAGGATCGTCAATATAGCTGAACCTATCCCGCTCGTTTGGCGCCAAACAATCGAAACTGTCATTCTGCCGAAATGCGCCTCTTCCCGGAGCTATTTCTTAGGTTTTGCAACTAGACCGTGACCGAGCTATTTCACTCCACAGAGACGAACGTCTTCCATCCAGTTATCAAGGGCTTCCAGCGCCCTCTTGGCCACAACCTCTTTCCTGGACTTCTTGGGGACCCCGGTCGGAGGCGGCGCCATGATTCCGAAATTCACGTTCATCGGCTCATAGACTTTCTTAGGAATATCCCTGGTGTGCTTCATGAGCGCTCCCACAGCGGTGGCGTCCGACGGAATGGGCGGTTCCAGACCTTGCGACAGGAGGGCGGCGAAGATTCCCACTACCAGCCCCGAGGCGGTTGATTCAATGTAACCTTCCACACCGGTAATCTGGCCCGCAAAAAAGACATGAGGAGCGGAGCGGGCCCTGGACATCTCATCCAGCAGCGCTGGGGAGTTGAGATACGTGTTCCTATGGATGGAACCCAGTCTCACAAAGGCTGCTTCCTCCAAGCCGGGTATTCGCCTGAAGATCCTCATTTGCTCGGAATGGCGCATCTTGGTTTGAAAACCTACAAGATTGTAAAGCGTGTTGTTCCTGTTTTCGGCCCTCAACTGGACCACCGCAAAGGGGCGTCTTCCGGTCCGAGGGTCCACGAGACCCACCGGCTTCATAGGTCCGAACGCTAATGTGTGGGGACCTCTCCCCGCGAGCTCCTCTATCGGTAGGCAACCTTCGAAGTGAGGTATTTGCTCGAAAGGATACGGGTCAACCTTTTCCGCCTGAATTACGTCGGCCACGAAGCTATTGTAGGTTTCTTCATCCATTGGGGCGTTCAGGTAATCACCGTCGCCTTCCCCTTCGTCGTATCTTGAAGCCCGAAATAACTTGTCGTAATTAAGTGAATCAGCGGACACGATTGGAGCTATGGCGTCGTAAAAGGAAAGCCCTCCGGCGCCCAGAACTCGGATTATATCCTCGGCCAGTGGACTGGAAGTCAGCGGGCCTGAGGCTATGATTGTCCAACCTTCGTTCTCACCGGGGATAGCGGTGATTTCCCTTCTTTCAATTGTGATAAGAGGATGGGAGGAAATCTTGTCGGTTATAAATCCGGCGAAAAGCTCTCGATCCACCGCAAGGGCTTTTCCCGCCGGCACGGCAGTTGCGTCCGCCGCCAGCATGATTAAAGACTCCAATTTTCGGAGCTCTTCCTTCAACAGACCGGGACCTGAATTCAGCGCGGCGGATCTCAACGAATTTGAGCAAACGAGCTCGCCGAGGAGATCAGAATTGTGCGCGGGGGACCGTTTGAGGGGTTTCATTTCGACAAGCCGAACGGCTATGCCTCTTTGGGCCATTTGCCAAGCGGCTTCGCAACCCGCCAAACCCGCGCCCACTACAGTTATTTGCATTAGCGTTCCTATCCGCGCCTCCGGCAATCCGTGAAACTCTTGCCGCGAAAACAAGCAATCGAACGTAAAGTAAAAATGGGTGTTCCGGGGCAACCATCCAGTTCTGAGCGGCGAATACCGAGATTGCTTCGCTCCGCTCGCAAAGACAAGTCCAAATGTCATTGCGAGCGGAGCGAAGCAATCTCCCGCGCGTAACTAAATGAATACGTTTCTGGAACTATTACAAAGTTCTTATTACGGCGCACAGGATTTCTCTGCCGCCGGCTGTAAACGTGTAGAGAGACATCTCTGCCGGAAAAACGGAACCATCACTTTTCTTGTGGTCTTGGACTAGGTTCTTAAGACCCTTGCCTCTAAGCGCTTGTTGGCAATTTTCCATCGCGGCTTTCGTGTCAGCGCATAGGTCCAGGGCCGTGAGACTGGAAAACTCTTCTCTAGTCCAGCCGTACAGATTGACCGCAGCGTCATTGACCTCAAGTATGCCAAATGCGTTAGTGTCCATCATTAGGATGGCCTCACTGATGTTGGCGAACAACATACGGTATTTTTCTTCAGCGCTCTGCCGAGCTAGTTCAGCCTCCCGCAATTTGCTGACATCCATGAGCAAACCGATTGAGCCCGTGTAATTACCGGCTTCGTCGAATAATTCCTTCGCGGAGATAACCAAGGGAACTTTCCTTCCGTCACTCGCCGTGCATTCCATTTCATAATAACGACGCTCCCCGGAGACGCCGGACTCAAAGCTCCTGGCGATAGCGGCCCTATCATAATGATCCGCAAATTCCGACAACAGATGGCCCTCAGCTTCCTCTTTGGAAAATCCCATTGTTCTGCGGAGGCTCTCATTCACGTACTGTATACGATGGTTCGAGTCCAACACTATCACACCGTCGTTCATGGTTTCCATTAACAGCCGATAACGCTCTTCGCTTTCTCTCAACTGTTGTTCAAGTCTATGGCGGCGAAGAGCCATCTCGACGGTAATGCGCAACTCGTTGGCTCGAAACGGCTTCAACAGACATCCAAACGGTTCCGTTGATTGAGCGCGGTCCGAAGTCATCTGTTCATCGTAACCTGTCAAATATACGATGGGGACGTCACAGATAGCGCGAATCTGGTCTGCCGTCTCAATCCCGTCTATTTCGCCGTTTAGTATTATGTCCATAAGCACAAGGTCCGGCTCGACTTCCAGGATATGGGATACCGCGTCTTCACCGGAAGTAAAGATTGCCGGCACGTTATAGTTCAGGCTTTCGAGGACCTTCTTCAGGTAATAGGCTACAAGGCTCTCATCTTCAACGATTATTATATTTGCCGGCAAAGCGGACCTCGCTTTCGAGAAAGGGTCTCAATGTCTCACGTTGGATAAAGGTCCCAAGGAACTAGGCCGTGGCCTGGCGCAAAGTCCCCCGAGGCCCGTCGGCATAATCTCCGACCTGTATTAAGGCGGTCATTCACCGGTCCTCCAACGAACGTGGCGCCTCGTTTCCCTCTTTACCTGCTTCAGCGTTTTCTTCAGGGGGGCGCTCTACCCGGCGCACGCAAACGTTCTTTGTCTATGTTGGTTGTAAGGCGCAGGACCGCTAACTTGGTGGTCAAACCGGAGTAAATGCAGAAGCTATTTAAAATTATATAATAATGATCGCGGAGATGCCATTGTCTTTTTGAATATCCAGCCTCTTTTATGAAGTTAAGCAGGTACCAAGGGTCGCCCACTGAGGTCGTCATGAAAGACCGGGATTAACCCCAATAGAAGGCTAAAATACCAGCAGACCTGGGGATGCAGAAGGCCATCGAGCACGGTGAAATGTAGGAGGGCGGCGGATATGGACAACATAAGCGCAAGTGGGGGCAGAGCCTGAGGCTCTTTGCTCAAACGTATTTCCGCGACCAGTTTTTCAAGCAAGTATCCAATCGACACCAGGTACAGAATGGTAAAGGGAAATCCTAAATCCACCATGAAATTCAAATACATGTTTTCAGATGTCACTGTACGGCTCAGGGAGTCGGCGAATATTTCTTTTGTCACATACGGATATTTAATTTTATAATCGGCCAGAAATTCATTTCTAGGCGCTCTCAAGCCAATGCCGAACCATGGGTGTTTGATAGCTATGTGGGCCGAGAATGGATACATTTCGGCTCGGTAGTAGGAAGACTCGCTTTCAGGATTATTCTTGCATGCGGGGAGAGAGCGAAAGAAGAAAATAGTGACGATCATTAGGGGTATGAATAGTAGCGCCAGGAACTTGAGCCTCACGGCCCCGAATAATAGCGCCACCAGCGCCAAAGCGAACGGGATGAGCATGACCGACCGTAGGCCGCTGGTGTAAAATACTACGTAAGCGCCGACTAGGAGAATAATTCCTATGCTTACTTCCAACTTTCGTTTGGTCAAGATGAGTGACACGGGCGCAAAGAACAGCAGCAATATCCGGGTGGCCAAAGGATGAATATCGCGCTCAAAGTACAAACTGATATTATGGCCGTTGAAATACCCGGCTATGCTCAAGAAAAAGATAGGCGCCAGCATAGCGCAACAAAACCATACGAAGAAACCTTTCCTCACTTGATTCGAAAGCAGCGCACGACCGCAAAAAAAACCTCCCAGTGAGGATGACGCCATTATGAAGCCTCTGAGGCCGCATGATGAAGAAGTAACGCTCGACTCACTGCTGACGGCTACCAGGGCTACTAGAAGCGCACAAACCGCTAATTCGGAGGACCGGAAGTGGTCGCGCCATCCGCGGATAAGCACTACAGAAACTAGAGCGGCGAGGCAAATAAGTCCGGTGAAAACTTTCGCCCTTTCTCCGGAAACGACCTGAAAGCTGGGTTGAACGAAGGCGGTGTGGACGCAGGTGATGTAAAATATGATCAACGCCGCTCTTTCGCGGAAGGAGGCCTGAACGAAGTCATCCCTTGCCGAGGAGATTGTCTGGTTTAGTCGCAGATTCAAGGGTATTCACTTTCAGCGTCACTGGAAGTCAGGCAAAACTGAAAAGCTCTCGGAAAAGGACTCTGGGGGCGTTATTTTCAGGTACCCTAACTGGAGTCCTCCCCCAGAAAAGCGCAATTGTTGCGATCAGCTCGAGGCTCCACCTGATTTATGGCCGGCCGAGTTCATCGGTTCTAGCGGCCCAGGTTGCTCCGAAACCGATAACAGAGAGGTTTTGCAACTTATTTCAGTACTTTGGAATTTGTGGGCGCTTCCCGTTATTGCTACCGGTTTGAACGTTAACCAGTCTCAGTTGTCGAAAAGCAGAACAGGTTTAGCGTTGCTTTGACACAGCGTCAATATAATTATCAATTATGTAAAGATTTGTTAGGCTTGAAATAGGCGTGGAATAAACGGCGGATTCGGCACAATTAGCGTCAAGCGACACACTGAGGTACAGAACAATGCTTTTCATAAGCGGACGCATATCGCTCGTCAAAATTGCCGCAAAGCGTAGTAAAAAGCCTAATTATTGCGACCTGCTCCGGAGTTCGTCAGCTCCTGAGAACATCCGTCGTTCAGAGTCTTCATTGCACGGACGGCTCTGGAAGCAAGCCCGAAAATTGTCGCAACCCACTCGAACCTTTCTTTTGGCTCTGATTTTTTTAGCCGTATCGATTCCCATGATGAGTTATGGGCAAACCGATGCGGATTGCTACTCCGAGGAATCCTTGACCTACGATCTTAGCCAACGGGACAGGGACTCCGAATTCGACCGCAGTGTGAAGCATGGAGGAACCGGAACGTGGGGGCCACGCGCTGCGGCTTATCCGTCGGTTGTGGTGCCTAAGGGATGTGACCCCGTGAAGTGGAAACGGCTCAGGGTGGTCGCTGTTGCCGAACGATATGTGGGGCTCCCCTACAGGCATCATCATATTCCTCAATGGGACCCCGACGAAGGGCCCGGCCTGGATTGTTCCAATTTCACCTCATGGGTGTACAGATTATGGCCTGGGAATCAAATTCACTTCGAACATACATAAGCAGGCGGACGGCGACAAAGCTCCAGGGCGACGTCTGCGTGACGGCGAAGCCTTCGAACCCGGAGATCTTTTGTTCATTATGAAAAAGGATCGGTCCAAGGTGTCACACGTGGTGATTTTCGTGGCCAATGATCGGATCATCGACTCACATGCGGGAGGGGTGAAGATTCGTGACTTCAAAGGTTGGTACAAGACGCATTTTTCGCACGCCCGCCGCGTAATAGAATAGAACGGTAATGTGGCGACGGGAACCCCATTTTTGCAACCCCACGGCACGCGGGGCCCGGACCCTTCCCCAAAAAATTTAATATATTGGTTGGGTAAATGCCGCCAACTGCGCTCTGCGCGTATCCCTCCGAGGGATGTGCTGAATCCGGGCTTATAAGCCCTCGGGGCGGCCCATTGGCACGTGCCGGTATGTTGGTCTCATCGTTAGTGTTTTGTGCAAGAGGGTCCCGGAGGAAACCCTCCAGCACAAAAGAGTTTCCTGCCGGCGCCGCATAGTCTCTTCGGATCGGTTCCAAAGCCGTCCGACTAGTATCCCCGCGGGGTCCGTATCCGCTGGATGCTCGAGTTCATCTGACGAACGCTCTCGTTAATGCTCCTGAGACTTTGGTTGAACGCCTTTTGTTGACGTTCGATCACACGTGACTCGGAGGGAAATCTGTTCACCCTGCCAAGCGTGCCGCGGAACGAAGGTACGACAAAATCGGCCGTTTGGTCTTCCAACCCACTGAATTGCCCTTTCTCCTGTTGCTGACCGGCTTGCTCTGTCTCCGGCCCAGCAGACTTCTCCGTCGATTCCAAACTAATGGGCGTCTCGATTAGGAGTCCACCCTTTGCCTGCGGGCGAACCTTATTATGTACGGGCACGGTGGACTTGTCTTCCGAAGAAGTCTGGGTCAAAGAATACACCGGCGCCGCTATCAAGAGAAACCGCCGTAGATGCCGCTAGAAGTCTCATGAGCTTGATCAGTGGATTCATTGTGCGCCTCGATTCTTGTGAAAAGAGCTTTATAAGCCGACCTAGGATTGACCTTGCTTACCACGTCGTCCGCTCGGATAGTCAAAGGCCTTCGAATGTCACTTGTAATGCGCTAATTCATGCCGTTAAGCGTTCCCGCTCGCGAATCACGCGGCCGGCGCCCCTGAGGACCATTCAGCCGCCCATTGTTCGTTAATGTGCCAAACCCTGCCGGGTCTTCCGCAAGTCTCACCGGGAAGGTCCCAAGGTCAACCTTCCAAGGACTTTGCAATGAGCGCTAAAATATCTTCGCGGCCTCTCTCCATCGCGCTTACGATGGCGGTTTTCCCATAGTTATCCGTCACATTGGGATCCGCGCCCCAGGTGAGGAGCATTTCCACCACTTCTCGATGCCCCTTCTCACATGCCCACATCAACGCTGTCCGTCCCTCGTTGTCCACGGAATCGATTTCCGGGCCTGTCGCCAGAATCATCTGCGCCACCGGCGCGCTCCCGCTCAAACACGCCCACATCAAGCAGGTCCGTCCATTGCTGTCGGCCAGATCGACGTCAACGTCCTCATCCAATAATAGTTTAACCACATCTATGTTTCCGTAAAGGCACCCCCACATAAGCGCCGATCTGCCGCCATTGTCCTGTATGTTTACGTCGGCTCCAATTGCGAGCAGGCGTTTTACCACCAGCACTCGGTTTTTGTACCCGGCCCACATCAGGGGAGTTCGTCCGGCCCTGTCCTGTCCGTTTATGTCGTGCCCATTGGAGAGCAGATCATCGACCAGTTGAGTCGAGGATGAGACGCAAGCTTCGATCAATTGATCTATGTCGCCTTCGGCGTTTCTAGCCTCTTGAGGCTGTTCGGCCTCGACGATCACCTCAACGGGGATTTCCTGGGACTCGGCTTCGCTCAACTCGACCTCGGAAGCTTCGATGTAAGCCTGGTCAACTTCCTGCAATAGGGCTCCTGCCCGGACGAGCGATTCCACTATTTCCGTGTGCCCTTTTAGGGCAGCCCATGAAACTGCGGTAAGTCCGGCTTTGTCAATCGCGTTGGGATCCGCTCCGCGGTCCAGCAGTATCTTGACAACTTCCTTAACACCCTTATATGCCGCCCGCATTAGTGAAGTCAGCCCAAGGTGGTTTTGCGCGTTGATGTTCGCTCCATGGTCAAGAAGCATATTTACCACTTCCGAACTACCACCTGAACAGGCTTTCATGAGAGCCGTCTTGCCGTCTTTGTCGAACAACTCCATATTCGCTCCTCTGGACAGGAGCAATTGCACGACCTCGATATTTCCCCAGAAGCAGGCCTTCATTAGAGGTGTCAATCCATGTCGATTTCTACAGTTTACATCCAATCCACGGTTCAGTAGCGCTTCAACTACCTCCTTGCGGGCGGAAGCGGCGCCCTCGATTAGATCAGTGTCTTCGGGCTTGTTTTCGGATTCCACCAGGAAGCCTTTTTCAAGGGTCAATTCTAGGGTCTCCGTGTGACCGCCCGATCCGTCGATTAAGGTCTCGATGGTTTTTTCGGCTTCAGGCGTCAGGGCAGCCCCTTTCTCCAGCAGCACTTCGACTATTTCTTCGTGTCTCTCTTGGGACGCCCAGACCAGAGCCGTCAATCCGGCGTTATCTTCGAGATCCAATTCAGCTCCACGTTCAATGAGTAGATTTACCACTTGAAGCCTTCCGGCCCTCGCAGCCCACATCAAGGCCGTTCTTCCGGCACGGTCGCGCTTGTTTACGTCAAGATTCTGTTCCAACAGAAGCTTTACAATGGGGAGCTGACCTTTGTCGGCGGCCACCATTAGAGCTGTCCAACCCGCTTTGTCCTGAGCATCCGCATCCGCTCCGTGTTGAAGGAGCATGTTCCTGTTGGCCTGAGTCGTTGCGTATTGCTCTTGGCTTCCTATTCAATCAGTGGAACGACTCAATGGTTGGTTCCTGAAGCGTGCTCGGATAAAAGGTTCAATTCCTGAATGAATCCTTCTCGCATTTGGAGACGATCCTCGGCGTTCTGCACCCGCAAAATCACGCACGCGTAATATGTGCCGACCTGTTGGAGCGATTTTGGAGATTCACGAGGACCGAAGAAGAGTTGTTTTGGAGTGAAAAAAGGCACGGGAAAATCCCCTTATCCGGCCATCGCCAATCGTTTCTGGAGCCTTTACATGATCTGGGAACCCATTTTGAGGGAAAGTTCGATGAGTAGGATACAATCACTTCTTGTCTTGAAGGCACCCGACACATACGAGGTCAAAGCGATCTGTGATAACTGCAAAAAATTCGCACGATTCGAAGTCCCCAAAGGAATACCACTCGACGAAATCGAGACTGTCTGTCAATGACACGTAGATTCTGCCGCCGCGACAGACGTATTGCTGGATTCCCGCGGACGATGTTGCGGCCTTCGCGAAGGAGTTGCTGCGCATCCCGGCGCACAGCACGCACGACGTGCGGGTCAATCACGCGCCGGAACTCGGCCTCTGGACGGTCGAGGTGAGCCATTACGCGAAGACCGGCGTGGCCAACCGCAGCGAATGGGGCACGGCCCGGGTGCCGGCGCACGAGTTGATCGAGGATGCGCTAAACCTGCGGACGCCGACCGTTTACGATCTCGACGAAAAGAAGAACGCCCATGTGAACCCGGTGGCGACGGAAGGCGCGCGGGAGAAGCAGCAGAAAATCAAGGACCGCTTCGCCGAATGGATCTGGCAGGACGACGCGCGCCGCGAGCGGCTCGTGGCGTTCTACAACCGCGAATTCAATCACCTGCGGCTGCGCACCTTCAACGGCGACCACCTCACGCTGCCCGGCGCGAGCCCGACGATCACGCTGCGCCCCCACCAGAAGGCGGCGGTGTGGCGCATCCTGCAAACGTCCAATACGCTGCTCGCCCACGTCGTCGGCGCGGGTAAGACCTACACGATGGCGGCGGCAGCAATGGAACTGAAGCGCCTCGGCCTCGCGCGGAAGCCGATGATCGTCGTGCCCAATCACATGTTGGGCCAGTTCAGCACGGAACTGCTCACGCTCTATCCCGGCGCGAACATCCTTGTCGCGGGCCGGGACGATTTCGCGAGCGCGCGGCGCCGCGAACTGATGGGCCGCATCGCGACCAACAACTGGGATGCCGTCATCGTCACGCACTCCGGCTTCGAGCGGCTGCCGATGTCGGCCAAGGCGCAGGAGGATTTCCTGCACGAGCAGCTCGCGGAACTGGAGGACTGCATCCGGGAGCAAAAGGCGAAGAATGTCTCGTCGTCCGACAGCCGGCTCGTGAAGGAACTGGAGCGCGCCAAAAAGCGCCTGGAGTCGAGGATCAAGACCCTCGCGGCCGAGCACCGCAAGGACAACACCCTGACCTTCGAGGAACTCGGCGGGAAATCGAAGGCTTCAAGCAGCGTGCCGCCCCGCGCGCGGATCTTCCGGTGTTGAGCCTCGCCGGGCGCCTGCCGGAACTGCACGATCACATCTACGGTCGCGTGCGGGTCCCGTCTGTCCAGATCGCCGGCAATCTTCGGTTGCGCGGCGAATGCCAAACACAGACTGCCGATCAAAAGGGTCGACCACCTGATGGCCGACCCCGAAGCGTTGGTGAAGAAGAATTTCATGATATGCCTTCCTTGTATATTGAGCGGTGCGCCAATGAAGAAGCACCTCGCGGACCAAACGGCCTTGGAGGGTAAGTACTTGAAAGAAATAGGGCGGAAACTCCGCGGCCAGCGCGCGCCGGACAAGTTGTCCGGTATCGCGCCCGGCACGGGACGAATTGTCCCGTCGCTATTTTTTCTTTCGCCGCAACGAATTAACGTGTAAAATCACTATTCGGATGAGCGATCTATGACCAACATCAACGGCAAAGCCTATGCCATGAACGCCGTCACGCCTATGAAGGCCTGGAAAACGCCCATCCTGAGGGTCTTGTTTTTCGCGCTCGGCGCGCTCAAATCCAAGCAGCAGGATCTGATCGACCTGTCCTTCATTCACTTCGCCCGCTGGGTCATCGTGAAGGGCAACCAGTTTCCGCGGCTCTCGCCGGAGCAACCCGCCGAGCAACTGCACTACGATTACCTGCTGTTCTTCAGCAACTTTAACGGGACCTGGAATCAGTACATCGACGCCTTCTCCGCGGTGCTCTCCACGGGCCTGAACCTGATCTGGCGCTGGAGCGAAAAGTTTCCGGGCGCCGTGCCCGTGACCGCGTTTAAGCGTTATATCGCCCTGGTTCAATTCGACACCGATTATTACTACACGGCCTATCCCTACGCCACTACTAATGACGTGAAGGCCGCCATCCGGGTGGACAATGCGCTGCGCGAATTCGCCGCGAACAGCCAGGGACTCACTCCCGAGGCGTTCCAGCAGGCTTATCGGAAGCTGGTAGTGAAAGTACAGGCCGATATTGGCGCGCTCGGCCCGGCGCCCATGGGCACGTGATCGATTGTAAGGAGACACCAAGTGCCAAATCAGAACGGCAACATGTACGGGCTGACCATCCTGTCGCCCATCATCGACGATCCGAAGATAAAGATCTCGCACGATACCGCTCTGCGCATGTATCTGGAGAACATGCCGAGGCACGAGCACAGCCCTTTCGCCAGAATTTCCGCAACCCACATTTGCCGGCTGGTGGTGATGGACGATGTGGTGTTCGTGGGATCTCCGGCCAGGGAGGAGCATCTCAACTCGAAATACCTGGGGTCTTTCCATGCCTTTAGCTGGCGTTCTCTCCGCACGGCCGCGCTTCGTGTAGGGTACTGTTCCCTATGGACGAGTTTCCACGGGCCGCGGTTTTTCAAAGATTTCGAGTAATTCGCATTGTGGTACGCCAATCGTTCTTCTACCGATATGGTTTGGCCGATATAGTAACGATTCGTGCTCTGACTTTGGAGAATGTAAGTATAAAAGGGCAAGATTTAGAACCTTTGGTGGAGCCGATGGGATTCGAACCCACGACCTCCTCGATGCCATCGAGGCGCGCTCCCAACTGCGCCACGGCCCCACCGGAGGAACTTCACAAAGTTTACCATAAATCCCCACGAGGCCCGAGTGCCGACTCCGTTCACACGCCCACGGTTCGCAACATTCCTCGTTTTTCATCGCGGGAAACGCCGGGCTTCCAGTAGAATGCAGACATCATGGCAAAACTTACGTTTCTGGGCGCAGCAGGTTGCGTGACGGGATCAAAATATCTGGTGGAGGCAGCCGGCAAGAAATTGCTGGTGGATTGTGGCCTGTTTCAAGGCACGGATGACCTGAAAGAGCGCAATTGGCATCCGCTCCCGGTCGATCTGAACTCCATCAATTTCGCCATCCTCACGCACGCCCATCTGGATCACAGCGGATGGCTGCCGGTCGTGGTGCGCGACGGGTTCCGCAAACCCATCTTTGCCAATCCCGCCACCATCGAACTGACGGAACTCCTCCTGAGAGATTCCGGCCACCTGCAAGAAGAGGAAACCGCCGACGCCCTTAAGCACAATTGGAGCAAGCACCCGCAGCCTCGCGCTCTCTACACCTCCCAAGATGTCGACCCGGTGCTACGCCTGCTGAAGCCCATGCCGCGCAACGGTGGTTTCGATATTTCGCCGGAATTCCATGTGGAGTCCTACGACGCGGGGCACATTCTCGGCTCTTCCAGCCTGGAATTAACGATCACAGAGAACGGCAAAAAGACCGTGGTCGTGTTTTCGGGGGACGTGGGCCGCTACGACCAGCCCATCCTGAATGATCCCGTCACCCCGGTGACGAAGCAGATTGATCTGCTGCTCTGTGAATCCACGTACGGCGATCGCGAGCACGAAGCGGGCGATCCGCTGGCCCTGCTGGGCGACATCGTCGATCGCGTGGTGAAACGCGGCGGCTCCATCGTCATCCCCGCCTTTGCCATCGGGCGCACGCAAACGTTTATGTACTACCTGCGGCAACTAGAGAACCTGCAGCGCATTCCCAAGGTTCCCGTCTATGTGGACAGCCCCATGGCTCTGAGCGCCACGGACCTCTACCTGAAGCACAAGGAGGATCACGACCTGCTCTTCGCGCGCGACGAACAGAACGGCGGCGATCCCCTGAGCGTTCACGAATTCCACCTCACGCGCACCGCGGACGAGTCCAAGCAAATCAACAATGTGAAGACTCCGTGCATCATCATTTCGGCCAGCGGCATGGTCACCGGGGGCCGGGTACTGCATCATCTGGCGCAGCGCCTGGGTGACGCGCGGAACGCGGTAATCCTGGGGGGATTCCAGGCCGAGGGAACTCGGGGGCGTGCCTTGCAGGAGGGAGCGAAAACTCTCAGCCTGTTCGGCCAGACCGTTCCCGTCCTGGCGGAAATTGTGGAGATGGGCCAGTTTTCCGCCCACGCCGGGAAGAGCGAATTGTTGCGCTGGTTGACAGCCCTCCAAGTCCCCCCAAAGCAGGTCTACCTGACGCATGGCGAACCCGCCGCGGCACAATCCTTACAGCAGTCCATCACAGAGAAGTTCCGCTGGAAGGCCTCCGTGGCTCGCTATCTGGATACGGTGGATGTGGGATAAAAAGTAACGCGGGTACGTTTTGAAACCTGTTCAACCGGCGCTTTGCGTTCGCCCTTCGCCGCAGGACTTTACTTCAAAGTGACAAATTATTTTGCGTCACGCGAGAAACATTTTCGTGGGTAGCTTCGTCTATATCAGCAAGACCACTCGCGGGGTAGGAAGCTAACCACCACAGGGCAACCGACCAATAGCTTCCTACCCCTAAACCATTCAAGGCCAATAAACACGGAAGAAGGTGTGATTACCTCCCCGCGAGATGCGGGCTACGATACAGCCAAAACGGCCCGTTTGGTAGGCGTATTTTCCGGCATGGGAGGGATTTCCGTCAGCTTCAGCCCGGCCACAAACATGGGTGTGGGGGAGACGCGTCCCCAGCGGTTCAGCTCCCCGCGCGCGCGCAGGAACCGCACTTCGGGACGCATCGAGATGTCCAATACCATTTTGGTTGTACCCCGGTAAAATTGTTGAGGAATCTTTAGCAAAGGCCTTTTGCCAAAGTCCTGCCCGTCCGCGGATCCCCACAGCGATACATCCAGGGACTCCTGCTCAATCTGCTCGCTAACGCAAAGCTCGCAGAGAAACGTGCGCGTCGTGGTCGTCGAAATATCGACGGCCACGCCATCGGCGGTGGCTTCCAACTTCGTTTGCGGCGGAACAATAGAAAATTCAAGTGACACGGTGGGGTTCCTTCTTGTTACGAGGAGATTTTAGCACAAGGTGAAGTGCGCTATAAAAGCTTGAGCAGATCGTCGACCGTCAGTCCTGCATTGCTGAGTATCGAACGAAGAGTGCCGATACGAAGTGCCTTGTGGTCGGGAACGACAACGCGGACGGCGGGCTCTGTTCGACGCAAAATAATGTGGCTCCCCCGCTGGCGCTTCACGATGAAACCGACCTTTTGCAGCGCGCGGACTAAATCGCGCCCGGAAAGGTCGGTCGGGATTTTCGTCATCGCAATGACGTAGTGACCTCGACGTACTCGCGATCAGCCTCGATAGGAATCGGCTCGCCCGCCTCGCGCACATCTTCCAAGTAAAGCTCCATCGCTTCCTCAATGTTCTTGAGGACTTCCGCGCGAGTATCGCCCTGCGACACGCAACCGGGCAATGCAGGCACCACAGCTACATACCCGCCGTCACTTTCGCGTTGCAGGATGACAGTATATTTCATGACATACCCATATAGAACCCAACTATCTTGGTCATGATATCCCCCTCACCATAAAAGGTAAAGCGCACCGGCGAAGACAGATCTGGTTACGACAAATGCCTCACGCGTGGAGTTTGGACAGCCGGGCTTCGGCAGCGGCCAGTGTCTCCTCTTTTTTGCAGAAGGTGAAGCGCACCTGCTGCGCGCCGTCCTGCGCATCGTTATAGAAGCTGGAACCCGGGACGCAGGCCACGCCGATGTGTTCGACTAAATACTGGCGAACGAAACATCCCGCGAATCCGCAGCGTATTTCTTTTCGTCAAAGTGAAATCGCGAAATGTCCGTCATGATGTAGTAGGCGCCGCGAGGTTTGAAGCATCGGAAGCCGGCGTCGGCCAGAATGCCGAGCAGGCGTTCGCGTGCGCTGGGCATAATCGCTGGCCAGCTTGTCGTAATAGCTCCTGCGGCAATTTCAGCGCTATTGCGCCGGCTTGCTGCAGCGGAGCGGCCGCGCCAACGGTAAGGAAATCGTGGCACCTTGCGAATGGCGACGGCTGACTTCCGGCGGAGCAATGGCCCAGCCGACGCGCCAGCCGGTGACGCTGTAGGTTTTGGACAGCGCGTTGATGGTGACGGTGCGTTCGCGCATGCCGTCGAGCGTGCGCCATGGGAGATGTGCTCGCGCGCCGTCGTATAGAATGTGCTCGTAAATTTCGTCGGTGATGGCAAAGGCGTTCCAGCGCACGCAGAGGTCGCGGATGAATTCGAGTTCGGCGCGCTCGAAAACTTTGCCGGTGGGATTGTTCGGCGTGTTCAGGATGATCGCCTTGGTGTTCGGGCCAAAGCGCGGCGGCGAGTTCGTCGCGGATCGAAGGTCCAATCCGGCGGCGCGAAGCTTGACGAAACGCGGCGTGGCGCCGGATAGAATCGCATCCGGGCCGTAATTTTCATAGAACGGCTCGAAGACCACGACTTCATCGCCGGGATTGATGATGGCCATCATGGTGGACATCATCGCTTCGGTCGAGCCGCAGCAAACGGTGATTTCGCGTTCGGGATCGACCGTGAGCCCTGGTGCGCTCGAATTTCTGCGGCGATGGCGTCGCGCAGATGTTTCGCGCCCCAGGTGATGGCGTACTGATTGATGTCCTCGGCGATGGCCTGCCGCGCGGCTCCTTGATTTCTTCGGGCGCGGGAAAATCGGGAAAACCCTGCGAGAGGTTCACGGCATTGTGCTTCATCGCCAGTGCGCGTCATTTCGCGGATCACGGATTCGGTGAATTGCTCCGCCTTCGCGGAAACCATCCGCCGCGCGATGTGCGCCATGTTGGCTTCAGGAGTGGACATGGGGATTTATTGTAGCAAAGGGTTGGCGCGGAATGAGGGGAGGGGGATATCAGATATCAGCGATGAGATATCAGAAAGCGGTTGGGAGGTTATGTCGCGGCCGGAAAAGCGGCGGCGAGCCGCCGCACTCCAAAAATTCTAGCGCGAGTGGATGGCGGCGGAGACGGTAGTCTTTGAAGGTTCTCCGTAGAGAAGGCGATACATGCTAGCGTTGCGCACAACAATCTGCACATATTCCCGTGTTTCCGTGAACGGGATGGACTCCACGAATTCCGGAATCTCCTCGTAAGTGCGTTCCGCTTTCCATTGCGCCAGCCGTTCATCCCCGGCGTTGTAGGCGGCAGCGGCGTATTCGGGTGAGCCGGTGTTGCGCACGAGGTCGGCGATATCCACCATGCCCAGCTCGATGTTCACGTTGGGATCGAACAGCGAAGATTTGTTGTAGCGGACTTTGCGTTCCCTGGCCAGGCGGCGGCCTTCCTTGGGCAGAATCTGCATCAGCCCGATGGCATTGGCGTGGGAAACGGCGTCGGCCTGAAACGTGGATTCCTGCCGGATAAGTCCGGCGGCAAACATAGCATCGAAATTGTTGTGTTCCGCTTCGCGGCGCAACGCTGCTTCATAGGGCAACGGGAAAAGCACCTTCCACACGTTGGCCGGAACATCCTTGAACGCCCGCGCATCGAAATTTGCCACTGCCATGCGCCCGTAATTCATCCCCGCGGCGAAGTGGCCCTGATCGAACGCAGCCTGCGCGGCTTCCACGATGAACCGCGGCGAAGCGGTTGCGGCAAAAGCGGCTTTCAATTCAAGCTCCGCGGAAGCATCGAAAGCGATCGTGCGCAGGGCTTGCGCGCGATTCCAGCGATCGGCAACGTTGGGCGCAATGGGTTCGTCAAACGCGCGCAATGGCGGCGCGGGCGGGATTTGCGCAAGGAAGTCCACAGATTCCTGCTCGCCGGGCCCCAGTGTTTCCAGGTGCATTTCGGCGTACTCCGCGAAATAGCTGGTGGGAAAACGCTCGACTGCCTTGGCGTAGTAGGCGCGCGCATGCGCCGGATTGCCGCCGCGTTCCGCATCGCGGCCCAGCCAGTAAAGAGCGTTCACAGCCGCCGGGGAAATGGGATACTTGCGCAGAAAGATGGTTATTTTGTCGTCGGCGAATGGCTGGCGCTCCAGATACGCCACCCAGGCGATGCGCCATTCCGCGTTGTAGGCGTCCTTGCCCGCGGGAAATGCATCCAGAATTCGCTGGTAATAGCTGACCGCCTTGCTCCGCTGCAACTCCACCCAGTAATAATTTCCGCCGGCCATTAATGCATCTTCAGCCCAGCGGCTCTGCGGATATTTCTCCCAGACCTTCTCGATGGCAGCGAGCATCTCGCCTTCGTTCTTCTCCGAACGGTAGGCCTGCGAAAGCATGTACAGGCGCTCTGCATCCGCTTCGGGATCGCTGACGTTCAACGAAGTGAACAGCTTGATCGCGGGTTTTGGATGTTGCCGGCATCTCCGCGATACGCACCTGGGCCCGCTGCCGCGTGGGATTACCGGGATCCTTCAAGATGCTGGTGAGCTTTTCGTATTCCGCGCGCGCTTCCTTCCATTTGTGCGCATCATAAAACTCCTGGGCGCGCTGATCCTGCATTTCACCGGTGGCGTAGGGGAATTCGCTGTGAAGCTGCTTGTTCAAGCGCGGCAGAGCTACGCCCGCATCATGCGCTTCATCGGCAAGAGGATATTTGTAAAAAATCGTCTGGTAATCCTTGGCCGCGGCCACGATGTGATGAGCGGCTTCATTGGCGCGTGCACGCTCCAGCAGCAGACCCGGCTTCGACGATGTGGCAGGATAGCCGGCCAGTGCGTCCAGCCCATCTTGTGCGTGACCACTCTGAACCGCCGCAGGCACGTAAGCCTCCAGCACCTGTTCCTTAATGGCGGTGTTCGGATAGTCGTTCAGTAGCGTGGTGAAATCCTGCACGGCCTCGTTGTTTTTGTTCAGGGCGTGCTCGCTCTGCGCCGTCCAGAAAAGCGTGTACTCGCGCAGCAGCGCGTCCGGCTTGGCTTTCTGCAGCCAGTTGAGTGCCTGTTGCGCGTGGGCGTGGGAATACTCTTCATAGCCCAGCGCGAGCGCGGCCCGTTGTCCCCAAACGCTGGCGGAATTCTTGTTGGCAAACGCGGCGAGCTTTTCGTAGGAGCCGGGTGTGCTGTGATGAACGTCGCGGGCAAGCAGGGTGAGCTCTTTTTGGGCGGCCGCGTCCTCGGGAGTCGCCGCATCGAGTGCTGGCGCGGTGGTCTCCGGCTTACACCCGGAACTGCATGCGGGTGACTTGGGCTTGGCGGCTTTTTTCTTCTTGTGCGTTGTATTTTGCGGCGTGGTGGAAACGTTTCGGATTGTCGCAGGAGCCTGTGGCGCGGCAGCCGATGCGGAGGAACTCGTCGAGGCCCGGGCGCTTGGGAAGCAGTAGTCCGCCGCCCATGCAATGGCCAGGGCGCAGGCAGCAACCCCCATGGCGCGCTTGAAGATCACGCGCATCACGGCATGCTCAGCGCGATTTGCCGGCAGTGGCGTAGGGGTATTCGCCGAGCACGGACGCATCCCCGTCGGCGAGGATTTCCACCATCCAGCGATAAAAGTAATCCACTGGATGGTCCATGATGGGCTTGAATCTTCTGTCGTATTCTCTGTGGGCTTTCTCAATGTCTTCTTTCAATCGGATGCAGATGTCTTTGTGTTCGCGGCCGAGCTTTACCAGTTCGGGCCGCAACATCTTAATATCCTGCATCGAAACTTTGGCCACGCGATTCGCGCGCCGGTGCAATTCCTGTTCCTCCGGCGACAACCGGTTGATGTCAAACTCGCCGTCGCCACTCGCCACCACTTCCGGCAACTCCAATTCTACAGGAGCCGATGGCAGCGGCGTGGGCTCCAGCTCATAGGAAGGCGGTTCCTCGGGTTCCACTGGCGCGGCGCCCGAAGCCTGCGGAGCAGGAGCCGCGGGCGTTTCGGGCATCGCATTGCCGATGGCCTGCGAAATCTTCTCTTCCAAAGCGCTGCGTTGTCCCGGTTGCAGCACCACTGCGATGAATCGCGACAATACTTCCAACGAAGCCGAGAGGGCGGCTGCGGCCGTTTGGGCTCGCAGCATGGGCGGAAGAGCGTTTGTGGGGCGGCTGCTCGAGCAGGCCGCGACGACGTCGTTGACCGCCTGCGTCAATTCGTCATTGGTGCGCTGGATGCGTTCGAGGTTATCTCGCACCGCGCGCGCTACCGCTTGTTCCACCGCATTGGGTTCTGGTGCCATAACCGTTTTCGGAGATTTGCCCAAAATTCCCCCGATTGTTCATTTTGTGAGGAAGGGGGCGGGGAGTCAACCGGCACGGAGAGTGCGTGTGACCAATTGTTGCTCATGCGCGGGGGGTGGGACGTAACCAATTGAAGACAGACTGGTTGGCCCGTCCGGGGGGCGCACAACCGGGTTTCCGCGTAAAAGTCGAGTTTTGCCCCTGATTAAGGTCAGGGAACGACAGGGAGCAACACCGCCGAAGGATGCCCCGCGTCATGCAAGATCGTGTTGGTAGCGGGGACCCATTTGGCGGAAGTGGCGGCAGATTCGCCCGTATTCAGGTTGCGATCAAAGCGCGGGAAATTGCTGCTGGAAATCTCCAGGCGAACGCGATGCCCCGCCCGAAATACGTTGCTGGTAGCCCACAGATCAACGGCAAGCGAATAAACCTTGCCCGGTGTCAGAAGCGTTGGCGTTTCCTGCGAGTCGCGATACTTTGCCCGGAGAATTCCTTCGGTAAGGTTGATCGCGGAACCGTCGGGAAAAACATCCACA
The DNA here is from genome assembly GCA_963747865.1 of uncultured delta proteobacterium. Classification (GTDB taxonomy): domain Bacteria; phylum Desulfobacterota; class Desulfomonilia; order Desulfomonilales; family Desulfomonilaceae; genus JBBSBY01. Next base: position 123,228 of record CAVVHK010000033.1, read on the forward strand.
AGTTTGGCGGTGAAGTCCGTGTCTACAGCAGAAGAAGACGCGAAGAATTCCAGCCGCACCGGGCCTGTAACTTCCAGGTCGTGCTCAAGAGGCGGCGTGGAATAGACGAGAACATCTTCTCGTTCTTCCACAACGCGCTGGTCCTTCGGTCCGGGAGCCAGATGCCCGCCATCGCAGCAAAGCGGGCCGCCGATCGTTGGCACGGGTTTGCCGGGATCGTAGGTGAACTTGTCCGCAGGCTCGGAAGCGGGCGCGGAAGTGGAGATCACGCCGTTGCCCCGAACAGAGTTTGCTGTACCCTGCGAGTGCAGAAAATACTTTGTGGTCTTGGCGCGAGCCAGCGGCCAATCGTCTTCTTCCCTCCACTGATTCACGCCCATCACGAAAATCTTCACGCGTTTTCCGGAGGCAAATTCGTTCTGCACGCCTTTGAACAGAAAGTCATACCAAGTCAGTGTGATCTCGCCTTCGTCGAATTTCGCGGCTTCCGGACCAAAATCAATGTCGCCAATCTTCCGGCCGCCACCGGCATGGCCCCCAATAATGACCAGAAGACGCTGGCCTTTGCGCGCTTCTTCCGTTGCGGCATGCGCTTTCAATCCCATGTAATTGCGCAGCGAGCCGCCAAGGAAAATGTCATACCAGGCGGCGATATTCAGCGCTGGCACGCGAATGTCCGGATAGTATTCTTCGATGGACAAACGCTTCCAGTACGCGTCGTAGCTCGGATGCCCGAGCCAATCCACAAAATAGGGCGCCAGCGTGGCTGTGGACGCGTTCACCACACCCGGCGTCGGTACATTGAACAGGGGATAGCCGGTAAGCGGGAGAACGTCTTCACCTTCACGGGCATTGGTGTCTTTTCGGACCGCGCGATCAAGCGTGTCCTGCGCCAGCCCCGAGGTCCACGATTCATCGAACCATTGCTCAAACGCGCCGCCTTGGTACGTCCACCCGTCGTGATAGTTGCTGGCGGTCACCACCGGGCAAATCCCCGCGAGATGTGGCGGATGCGCCGTCGCGGCCAGCATCTGCGTCGCCCCAACATAGGAACCACCCCACATACCGACTCTTCCGTCGGAGTAAGGAAAGAGAAGCCGCCCACTCAATGGTGTCGTAACCGTCTTCGGCTTCGTGGACAAAGGTGTACCACTCGCCCTCGGAGGTGTACCGCCCGCGAACATCCTGGACGATCGTGACGTAACCGCGTGCCGCGGCACGGTGCCCGAAATTCGTGCCCCCGGACTTGTTGTAGGGAGTGCGTTGAAGCAATACAGGAAATTTTCCATCGGCGTCGGGGCGATAAATGTCGGCGCGAAGCGTGACGCCATCGCGCATCTTAACGGGCACGCCCATTTCGACCTTGACGGCAAACGGTTCGGCGGCGAGCAGCGGCGAAATGAATGAGCCAAGGAAAAGAACGAGGAACGGCGAGCAAATTAGCCAGCGTTTCGATGTCATCAGGGAATCTCCAGAATAAGCTGGGTAGATGATAACGCCGCTTACCCACCATTCGTCCACAATCATCCGCAACTCTTGGGCAAAATCCACTTATGCTCTTTCGGGAGTGTGATCGGGAAGGCGCCTTTCGGCGAAGAATTCTGTCTGTGCATGCCAGTCGCGACTTTTGGCGATTGGCGACGTACCAGGTCGAACGGGCCGCCCTCGTTCCAGGATGTCTCCGGCAAAGGACCGCGTGGGCTTAAGTAGTTTACTGTCATAGTAAAGTATTCTGCGAATAGGCGAACGGAACTTGACAAAAATGGTTAATTCAGTCACATTGGAGGTGGATCAAGGGTCCCTTCAGGTCTTCGGGACCGCGAGCGGTACCCTGAATAATCCCCTTGGCCAAGAAACCAGGGTGAACCCCATGTTTGTCCGTAAAGTATCCACGCTTCTAAAGCCCGATAGCATTTCCAAATTCAGCCTTTTGATGGAGCAGGAAGTCATACCCATGCTCCGCAAGCAGAACGGATTCCAGGACGAACTGACCTTCTTTGCTCCCAGTCAGGATGCCGCCACATCCATCAGCCTGTGGGACAAGGCATCGGACGCCGAATCCTACAGCCAGAAAACCTTTCCAGTTATTCTGAAACTGCTCGCTGGGCTCCTTGAAGGAACTCCCACGGTTGACACCTACGAAGTTCTCAACTCTACTTATCACAAGATCGCCGCAGCCGTCGCCGCGTAAGCACCGCATCGTGGTTCGCAAGTGGAGCAAGCCCAGTCCGCCCTATTGTTCGCCAATCGACAGGTCAAAGGGGAATGAATGTTTCTACTCGCATGGATTTTTATCGGGGTGCTCGTTGGCTGGGGAGCAGGAAGAGTCCTCCAGGGTGATGGCTATGGCCCACTAATGGACGTGGCCATGGGAATCGGCGGCGCCGTTGCCGCGGGGTTCCTGATGCGCTCCACGGGCATCAGCGGCTTCGGAGGCACGATTGTCACTACCATGATTGCCATGATTGGCGCCGTCCTTCTCACCATCCTCGTTGGTTTCGCGAACGGACGCAGGATTTACGTCGGTCAACGCACCTGACCGTTGCCCACTCCCGCCCAACCATTAGAACAGGAGAGATGAAGGAACCGCATGAAGCAAACCAAAACCATTCCACAAGCAAAAGACCCCGCACTTGTTGACGTTCTCTACGCGCACACGGAGATTGCCTTTTCCGTCCCCGAAGAAGTGATTAGCCTGGATCCGGCACTGGCCCCGCCCATTTTCGAAGAAAAAGTTGTTCCCCTTTGGCCAATCCATCCCCGGCCGGTGCTGCCTAGCAGGATTGCCGTCATTGGAAACTACCTTCCCCGGCGCTGCGGCATCGCCACGTTTACCACGGATTTGTGTGATGCCATTCACGCGGAATATGGCGCCACCGAGTTGCTGGCCTTGCCGGTCAACGATACCGAAGAAGGCTACAGCTACCCCGCGCGCATTCGCTTCGAGCTTTCCCAGGATGAGTTGGCTTCCTACCGCCAGGCTGCCGATTTCCTGAATTTCAGCAACATTGATCTGGTCTGCCTCCAGCACGAATATGGCATTTATGGCGGATCCGCAGGCGCCCACATCCTGGAACTGCTCCGCCGTCTCCAGATGCCCATCGTTACTACCCTTCATACGGTATTGCGCGAGCCCAATCTCGATCAGCGCATTGTTATGGAGGAAATTGCCGCCTTATCGGACCGTCTGATCGTCATGAGCCGCCAGGCAGCAGACATCCTTCAAGAAGTGTTCCATGTCGCAGGTACCAAGATTGATTTGATCCCGCATGGTATCCCGGACTTGGCCTTCACGGATCCGCAGTTCTACAAAGAAGCTTTTGGAACAGAAGGTAAAGATGTCTTGCTCACATTTGGTTTGCTCTCCCCGAATAAAGGCATCGAAAACGTCATTCAAGCTCTCCCGGCCATCCTGTCGCAGCATCCCAATGTGGTTTACATGATTTCCGGTGTTACGCATCCGCATATCCTGCGGCGCGAGGGCGACCATTACAGGCTTTCCCTGCAAAAGCTCGCGAAAGATCTCGGCGTTGAGGACAACGTAATCTTCCGCAATCGTTTCGTAAGTCCCCAGGAATTGGTCGAGGTGATCGGCGCGGCGGACATTTACATCACGCCTTATAAACATAAGGGACAAGTCGTTTCCGGGACGCTCGCCTATGCCTTGAGCGCCGGAAAAGCGATCATCTCCACACCGTATCTGCATGCCACGGAATTGCTGGACGATGGGCGCGGCGCGCTCGTGCCTTTCGATGATCCCCAGGCTATTGCCACGAAAACAATCGAACTGTTGGACAATGGCACCGCCCGCCACGCCATGCGCAAACGCGCCTATCTCTATGCCCGAGACATGGTCTGGAACCGCGTCGCTCAGCAGTACATGGGCAGCTTCGAGCGTGTTTACAACGAGCGCTTGCGCAATCCCCGTGCTACTTTTTCCGCCCAGAACACCGAAAAGGTTTTTGACCGCCTTCCCCCTGTAATTCTGGATCACTTGCTCCGCATGACCGACCACACGGGAATCATCGAGCACGCCGTTTTCGTTGTTCCGAATTATCCCGAGGGTTACACAACGGATGACAACGCGCGCGCGCTCATCGTCGCCATTCTCCTGGAAGAATTTGCCGGTATCACTCCGGCCGCTACCCTCGATCTTGCCACCCGCTATCTCGCATTTTTGTGGCTCGCTTTCAATCCCACAACCAAAAGATTCAGGAATTGCCTCAGCTACGAACGCCAGTGGCAAGAGGCGGAGGGCTCCGAAGACAGCCACGGGCGCGCCCTGTGGGGCTTGGGCACCGTACTTGGACGCACGAAGGATGCTGGCCTCCGCGGCGCCGCCGGACGTTTGTTTGAACTCGCTGTACCTACCGCCGTCGAATTTAAGAGTCCTCGTGCTTGCGCCTTCGCCTTGCTCGGTCTCCTCGAATATCTCGAATCCTTCCCCGGCGATCGCGCCGCGCTGAATGCCGCGGACGCCCTTGCCAATCGTCTGCTCGATTCCTACCGCGCGCACTCCTCGGCCGATTGGAAATGGTTTGAGAATGTGCTCGCGTATTCAAACGCGCGCCTGCCGCAGGCGCTCATTCGCGCGGGAATCCGCGGCGCCAACGAGGCCATGGTTTCCGCCGGACTGGAAGCGCTCGAATGGCTGGCATCGATTCAACGCTGCGAAATAAAGGGCCACTTCGTTCCCATCGGCTCCCACGGTTTCTATTCGAGCAAAACCGAAAAGGCTCGCTTCGATCAGCAACCCGTGGAGGCCTGCGCCTCCGTTTCCGCTTTCTTGCAAGCCTACCGCGCAACGGGGCAGAGTCGCTGGCGCAAAGACGCGTGGACCGCTTTCAATTGGTTTCTCGGGGACAATGATTTACAGGTTGCCCTCTATGATCCCAGCACCGGCGGGTGCCGCGACGGATTGCATCCCGACCGTGCCAATGAGAATCAGGGCGCGGAATCGACGCTTTCCTTCCTCATGGCGCTTCTGGAAATGCGCAAGCTGGAAGAAGCGGATACTACCGATAGTAAGCCCTGAACAACGGGCGATTCTTTTTCGCCGGGCCTGCTTCACCGTAACGGCCTGGCACTCGCTGTCAAACTGTTCCAAAGAGAGATAATGATCCAACACGACATCTTATTTCACCGCTACACTGCCAATCCCATCCTGACCGCAAAGGATTGGCCATACTCGATCAACACCGTATTCAATTCTGGCGCGACCCTTTTGCCCGACGGCTCCACGCTTCTCCTGTGCCGCGTCGAAGATCGCCGCGGGCTCTCGCACTTGTGCGCCGCCCGTTCGGTAAACGGCGTGGATCAGTGGCACGTCGACGACAAGCCTACGCTTCTGCCCGAACCCGATAAGTTCCCCGAAGAAGTTTGGGGCATCGAGGATCCTCGCATCACCTATATGCCGGAGCTCGAGCAATATGCCGTTGCCTATACCTCCTATTCCCGCGGTGGCCCCGGCGTATCGCTCGCCCTGACCAAAGACTTCCTGTCCTACGAAAAACTCGGCGTTGTCATGCCGCCCGACGATAAAGATGCCGCCCTCCTGCCCAGAAGGATCAACGGGCGCTGGGCTTTGATTCACCGCCCTATGACCCCTCTTGGATCGCATATATGGATCTCCTACTCGCCGGACTTGCGCCATTGGGGCTCCCATAAGCTCATGTTGGAAGCGCGCCGCGGTGCGTGGTGGGATGCAAACAAAATTGGCATGTCACCGCCGCCCATCGAAACTCCGCGCGGCTGGTTGATGATTTATCACGGCGTCCGCAGGACTCCATCCAGCTCCATCTATCGCCTGGGCCTGGCTCTCTTTGATTTGGAACAGCCCGAAAAATGCTTGGTTCGCGGCGATTCCTGGATGTTCGCCCCCGAAGCGGACTACGAACGCCATGGAGATGTTCAGGACGTGGTCTTCCCTTGCGGCTATACTGTGGCGAAGGATGGAGACACCATCAATCTTTACTATGGTGCCGCGGATTCAAGCATCGCCCTGGCACACGGTAGCATCCGCGCTCTGTTAACCTGGCTCGATGCCCATGGCCATTCCAAAGAAACTCACGACAGGCGGCTGCGGCAAGAGTAAAAGCGCGCTCGGCCGCCGGATTCCAGGCAACCTCCCCAAATGAGTGGCAGCCAACGCGCGTGTGCATCACCGGCTTAGTTTGTACCTCAATTAACGCTTGAATCATCGATTCGTTTGTGGGACAGAGCTCGCCTGGTTCACCGATTCAGCGTCCTGGTGCGTCCAAAAACACACCACACGATTCTTTCCGGAATCAATCTTCTTTCCTCACTTGGGAAAATGCCGATGGATGAATTGCACTATTCTTGCTAGCCTTCTAAGTTATTCCGACCGTAAGCGCGCAGGGATCGTTCTTTGCCCACAAAAACAGCGATTATTATTGGTGCGGGTCCCGCCGGGCTGACAGCGGCATATGAACTGGCGACCCGCACGGACATTCGCCCCATTGTGCTCGAGCGCAGCACCTACATGGGCGGCATCTCGCGCACCATCAATTACAAAGGGAACCGCATTGACCTGGGCGGTCACCGGTTCTTCTCAAAAAGCGACCGCGTCATGGAGTGGTGGCTGAGTCATTTGCCGCTGGAGAAGGAGGGGAAAGCGGCGCGGGAAGATAAGTTGATGCTGGTGCGCTCGCGAAAATCGCGCATCTATTTCTTGCGAAAGTTCTTCGATTATCCCATCCAGTTGAGCCTGGCGACACTCGCAAACTTGGGGCTCCGGCGGACCATGCGCATCGGGTTCAGTTACATCCGGAGCGCAGCTGTTTCCCGCCGAAGAAGGTCGAGAATCTCGAACAGTTCTTCATCAGCCGCTTTGGCCGCGAGCTGTACATCACTTTCTTCAAGTCGTACACCGAGAAAGTGTGGGGCGTTCCGTGCCAGAACATCAGCGCGGAATGGGGCGCGCAACGCATCAAGGGGCTTTCGGTCAAGAAGGCGTTGCTGCATTTCCTCACCAGAAGCTGCGGCAAAAACACGGGCATTGCCGCAGAAGGAAACGGAGACTTCACTGATCGAGCATTTCCTCTATCCCAAAGTTTGGACCCGGGCCAGATGTGGGAGGAAGTCGCGCGAAAAGTGCGTGGAACGGGGCGGGCAGATCATCACAGACTTTGACGTGACCAGCCTGGAAGTGCAGGAAGGACGCGGCGTGGCCGTTGCAGGCGTGGATGCGCCAGGGCAAGGAAGCGCGTTACGCGGGCGATTATTTTTTCTCTACAACTTCCGTGCAGGAGCTGGTGCGCGCGCTGAAGACGGAAGTTCCTCCCGAACGTGCGCGAAATCTCGCGAGGGGCTGCAGTATCGCGACTTCATCACGGTCGGCCTGCTGCTTTCTGGACTGAAAATTAAAGATCCCGGTAACGATGCCGCCAAGTTTGTCCGCGACAACTGGATCTACATGCAGGAGCCCGGAAGTCCTCGCGGGACGCCTGCAGATCTTCAACAACTGGAGCCCCTACCTGGTCGCCGATCCCGCCAACGTGTGGATTGGCGTGGAGTACTTCTGTTACGCAGGACGACGAATTGTGGCAGCTGTCAGACGAAGATATGGCGCGGCTGGCCATCGAAGAATTGAGCAAGATCGAGATCATCGACGCAGCCGAAGTGTTGGACTTCACGGTCGCGCGCATGCCCAAGACATATCCCGCGTACTTTGGCACGTACGAACGTTTCGACGAACTCCGCGCACTACCTCGACGGTTTCGACAATCTTTTTCTGATCGGCCGCAATGGCATGCACAAGTACAACAATCAGGACCACTCGATGCTGACGGCCATGGTTGCAGTGGACAATATCATCGCGGGCCGTAAGGACAAAGCGAACATCTGGGAAGTGAATACGGAAATGGATTACCACGAAGCAAAGCAGAGTGTGGCGGAGCGGATGGCGAAATCGCCGACGAAGGCGGTGGGAGCGTGATTGCAGCGGAAGAACCGGGCGGAGAGCGGAAGTTTACGGGCTGGTTGCCAGGTTTGCTGGTGGTTGTTGCGTTGACGCTGGTGGCCATCGCCATTGCCGGCTTTCACAGCGGCATGGAGGACGACTCCATTTACCTTCCAGGCATCAAGAAGTTGCTGAACCCGGCTCTGTATCCGCGCGACGCGCAGTTCTTCACCAGCCAGACGAATGCGTTTCTGCTCTTGCGCATGGTCGCCGCCTCCGTGCGAATCACCCATCTCCCGGTGGAGGCAATGCAATTGGTTTGGCAGGTTCTGTCCATCTTCGCGCTCGTGGGGGGGTTATGGATCATTGCCTGCCGCTGCTTCCCAGCCTTTTGGGATAGGGTGGGTGCAACAGCGCTCGTCAGCGCGTTGTTGACAATGCCGGTTGCAGGGACAGCTCTATATATCGCGGACCAGCACCTGCACCCGCGCACACCGGCTTGTGCGGCGATCCTGTTTGCCATTGGGGCGGTGCTCGACAGGCGCTACGGGCTGGCGGTGCTTTTTAGCGCGGCGGCCGTGCTGTTTCATCCGCTCATGGGAGCATTTGGGATTGCCTATCTGATTGTGTTGGCGCTGCCCTTGGAGCGCTGGAACCCTCAATTCGCGTTAATCCTGGCAAGTCTGCCGCTGCCGATTATTTTGCATCCCAATGCGGCGTGGCAAGAGGCGGCGTCGACCAGGGGCTACCTCTTCCTGCGGCGTTGGGAGTGGTATGAGTGGCTGGGGATCTTTGCGCCCATGGTCCTGCTGTGGTGGTTCGGAATGGTGGGCGAGAAGATGGGTTCCCCGGCACTGGCGCGCCTTTGTAAGCGCCTGGCTCTCTACAGCGTGCTGATGACGGCGGCCGGATTGATCGTCGGTCTTCCGGAACGATTGGTCTGGCTGGCGCTGTTACAGCCGATGCGGCACCTGCAGCTCGTGTACACGCTTATGCTTCTCAGCGGTGGAGGATTGCTTACCCACTACGTTTTGCAAAACCACGCATGGCGTTGGGCGGTGCTCTTTGTGCCGCTTTGCGGGGGCATGCTGTGTGCACAAAGGGCGACTTTCTCGACCAGCGCTCACATCGAGTTGCCGGGACAGAAGGCCACCAACCGTTGGGTGCGATGTTTTCAGTGGATCAAGCGGAATACGCCGGAGGATGCGTATTTCGTGATTAATCCGCGGTACATGGCCAGGCCGGGGGAAGAAAACTTCGGCTTTCGCGCCATCGCGGAGCGCAGCAAAATGGCGGATTACCATCAGGATGCCTCCGTTGTGGCGGTGACACCCGATCTTGCGCCGGAGTGGAAGAGGCAGGTGGACGCGTTGCGCGGCTATGAGGGTTTCACTCGCGAAAACTTTTTGCAGTTGAAGAAAGAGTACGGCGCCTCCTGGGCGGTGGTTGAGGGGAATGGCTCGGGGCTGACGTGTCCCTATCAGGAAGAAGGTTTGGCGGTTTGCAGGATTGAATAATGAAGGTCAGCCCGAAACTTTCTCAACTCTCTCCAAATCCGCTGTAGTTACCGACGCAGATTCACAATTGGCACGAGTGATTCTGCACTTCCTTAATAATCGATCCGGTAGATTCGCACCGCCTGGGGCGGCATTTCTGTCTTGACTGCAAATCGTTTTCCTTCCACTTTCAGTGTCTGTCCTGTCAAGATTTCCCGCGCGCGTACCGCTGGCCGCGCCAGTTCGGAAGCGAACTCCACTTCCGCCGCCTTCTCCCCGTGATTAAACAGAAACTCGAAACTCCCCTTCTCCGCGTCCATCTCTCGCAATTCCACCAGCGCCGGTGCTTTCAGTCCCGGTTCCGTCAATCCTGCCCATTTCGCCAGAATTCCGCCCAGTGGATGCATCGCCGCCGGCTTTGCCTCGTTCCACTGTCCCGCGAACGTCCCCAGCAGAATCGCCCTTCCCTTTCCGTAGTCGTGTTCGTATCCCGCCGGCGTGCCATCTGCAAACGTCGCCACTACGCGCGCCTTCTCATCCAGGACCGTGAAATGTTCAGCGAAGTTCATCCCCGTAAACTCCGCGCCTCCCCACTTCACCGCCACTTCCTTGGCCGGATCGATCGAGCTCTCCTTCACCCCGCACATCTCTGACCACCCGAATCCGGGCACCGTTGCCTCGGCATGTCCGTCTTCATTCACCCACCCTGGCCTTGCTTCCACAAACAGATGCCCGCCTTGCTCCACATAGGCCCTAAGCGCAGCGGCCTCGTCATTCGTCATCATCAACGGATACGGCAGCAGAATCAGTTTGTACTTCTGCAAGTCCCGGCCTGCCAGCTCCCGTGAACTCAACACTTCCACCGGCAGGTTCCTCTCAAAAAACATGCGGTGATATCCCGCCAAGGCCCTATGCATCGCATTCCGGGAGTCTTCTTCGTCGTAACCGCCCAGCAAAGGCACCAGTGGACTGAAAATAATGGCGGCTTCCGCCTGTTTCGGCTTCGCTTGCAGCAGCAACTCCGCGTTCGCCTCTATCTTTCTTGCAGTTTCTCCCGCTCGCTTGCTCCTCTCCGTCAGCGTTCCGTCCAATTGAATCATTCCGTATCCGCCGCTTTCATAGCCTGCATTCATCGGATAAAACGCATAATAATTAATCGCCCGGGCTCCACGTGAAACCATCCCCCACGTCCACATCTCCAAATCGCTCGCGGTCACTTCCGACCCGATCGTCGTTCCATGCACGCCGAAGCCGCTCTGCAACTCCCCAACATAAAATCCGCGCCCTCCGGTCATGGAAGCCGTCAAATCCATTGCCAGCACGCGCCGGTTCAGCTTCCAGTTGTGTTCCACCGCAGTCAGTTTCGGATAAAAACTCGTCCCGAAATAATCCGCCGAATCCTTCATCAGGAAATCGTCTGTCGGGTCGTACGGATCGGCCAGCGTCCGCACCAGCGCCGAAGGATTCGGCGCGTGGCTCGTCGTCACATGCGTCGCGTCAATCGCCTTCACCGCTTCGCTCCTCATCTTCAAGTCTTCCGCCAGCTTGTACCCGTAGTACACCCGCCAGTCCATGAAATCCGTGTACGTCAGAATCGTTCCATAGCGCGGCGGTTCCACCTGCTTCCAGTCTGTGAAGGTCCTGTGCCAAGCCACGTTCAACTTTTCCAGCGTTCCGTACTTTTTCTGCAGCCATTCACGGAACCGTTCCATGCTCGCCGGGCAGTAGCAGAACATCGGCTCGGACTTGTATCCCACGCGCGCCCAATTCAATGCCGCGGGCTCGCTCCACAAATCCCATCCGTAAAACGCTTTGCTTTTCTCAGCGTGCCGCGCCACTTCCTGGAAAAATCCCAGCACCCCTCTGCGTACATTTTTGTTGTCGAAGCAATATCCCGGCGCTGCTTGCGATGGTATCGGCTGCCCATCCTGCGCCGCATAGCGCCCTTCCGGATATTTCACCCCAACCCATTCCGGCGCCGAATCCACATACACCTGCACGATCACCCGCAATTCCGTTTCATCGGCCAGTCGCAAAAGCAAATCCAGATTTTCCAGGTGATACTCACCCTCGCGCGGTTCGCCCACGTTCCATTCCACCCAGGTACGCACGGTGTTGAACCCCAGCCCTTTGATCTTCAGCAAATCCTCTTTCCACAATCGTGCCGACTCCGCGTTCACCTCTTCCAGCATCGGCGCACGCGCTTTTCCGCCGCTGTACCATACCGCCATCGGAAAAAACCCTTGCCCCTCCTCCGCCACTGCTCCTTTCTCCGCCCCGCGCGACACCCGCCGCATCCCGCCCGCCAGCGAGGCTAGCGCCACACAAACAAACGTCACAGCTGTTGCTCTTTTCCATTTCATCGCCTTGTCCTGTCCATTGCCCCGCGCGTTTGCGATCCCGCCACTCTCAATCTCCCCGATGCTGCGGGAGTCCGCGAACGAACTGTAAAGAATTGGCGGGGTAGCGCTCACTCGGCGTGCATCTTACGACACACCTTGGGCGCGGGCAATCATTGGCCGATGGCACATCCTTGCTGGGAAGTCCTCTAATATCACTTACATAATTAAGTTTCGAAAGAGTCTGCGTACTATATTGACAGAATGGTATCTCTGCGGTCGAAACTGCGGCACTTTCCTCGCGCGGGCGGGCGAATATTGCGCTAAAGTAAGCAAAATGGCCGTGGAAAAACTTGTAAACACGTTGGCGGGGACAACGTCTCGGCTTTCGCGTCTCTCCATTGCTGCAATTGCGCTGATTGTCGCGCACCTCGCCACGCTCCTGGTCTTTGCACATTCATCTTCGGTCGGCATTCTCTCGGACTATCTCACTCTGGCTTCCGCGCTCCTGGCCGCAATTGTCTGCTTCAGTGCCAGCCGTCGCTCGTTCGCCGTCGCGCGGCCTTTCTGGCAGCTCACGAGCATAACGTTTGTCCTCTGGTCTCTCGGTAAGTCTCTCCTGATGTATGAGTCTTATCATCTTGGGATCACCAGCGTCCCGATTGCTCCGCTCCTGATCTTTTTCTTCTCCGCCGCGCCCATGTTCGTCACCATATTTGTTTCTGACAACACCTTCAAGGACCGCATCAACTGGGAAGGCATCGTCGACGCCGTCCAGATTCTCTTTCTGACTCTCGTCATTTATCTCTTCGTCATCTACATCCCATTGCTTACCAAAGGGGAACAGGCGGTCGGCCCCCTCAAAGACCAGATGCTTCTCGCGCGAAATATAGTGCTGGCTGCGGGTTTGCTCACTCGTGCCTTGCTTTCCCGGTCGCCCTACATGCGGCGTCTTTACCTTCCCGTCGCCGCAATCGTCGCCCTGTTCGCGTATACAACGTGGATCGGGAATCGCGCTCAGACCGATTCAACCGGCCAGCAAAGTGTCTGGTATGACCTGGCGTGGTCGATTCCCTTTTGCTTGGTTGCTCTCACGGCGAGTTTGTGGCGGCAGGCACCCGGAGAAGGTGAATTACAACCGCAGAAGCAGCGCTTGTCTGGCGTCATCTTCGCCTATCTGCCTTCCCTCATTCTCCCAATCATGTTGCTCGTGAAGATCCATGACGTCTCGCGCGAGCAGATCGTTCTGGGCCTTGGTGGCCTGATGTTCTCCATCATCTTATTCAACGCTCGTCTTGGCCTCGCCCAATGGCGCCAGCAGCTGACCACGGAAGCTCTCATCGCTTCCGAGCGCCAGTACCGCTCCTTGTTCGAACGAAACATGGCTGGTGTTTACCGCAGCACGATTGAGGGTAAGCTCCTCGACTGCAACCCTGCCTTTGCCGCTATGTTTGGCTACACCCGCGAGGAACTGCTGGGCCTGCCAATGCAAGCGTTGTATTTTGGCGGCGCAGCCGAGCGCGCGACCAGGATTAAGCAGGATCGCAATAGTATTCCGGCAATGCCACGCGAGTGCTGCTTTCGCCGCAAGGACGGCTCCATCATCTGGGTCGTGCAAAATGCCGGCATCGAAAAGCAGCGCGACGGCACCGAGATCTTTGAAGGTACCTTAATCAACATCACGGAAACCAAACTCACCAACCTCGCTATCGAGGATTGGAAGCGCCGCTACGACGCTGCCGTCCTTGCCAGTGGACAGATTATCTACGATTGTGACTTGGTCTCCAGGCACACAACCTTCGGCGGAGCATTACAGCAAATCCTGGGATATGCGCCGGAGGAGTTCGCCGTTGATACAGAAGTTTGGCGCGCTTTAGTCCATCCGGAAGATCTTCAGCGCTACGTCGACACCATGGAACGCGCCGGGGAGACCTCGGAACCATTTGATATCGACTACCGCATCAAGCATAAGGATGGTTCCTACAGGAACATGCGCGAACAGGGCCGCGTTGCCGTTAAAAACGGGGATACGGCCAAGCATTTGGTTGGTTTCATTGCCGACATTACCGAACGGCGGGCTCTGGAAGACTCAGCTGCGCCAGGCCATGAAAATGGAGGCCGTTGGCAGGCTGGCCGGGGGCGTCGCGCATGATTTCAACAACCTGCTGACTGTCATCACCGGGTACACGGAACTCCTGCTGGAATCACCCGACCCTGGCGGGGCCTCGACACGGGAAAGGACCCAACAGATCCGCTCAGCGGCGCAACGTGCAGCCTCATTAACCCGGCAATTGCTGGCGTTCAGCCGTCAGCAGGTCCTGCAGCCACGCAAACTCAGCCTGAACGCGGTCGTAAGCGATTTGGACAAAATGCTCCGCCGGCTGATCGGCGAGGACGTTGAGGTAAAAACGATTTTGGCGGATAACCTCGGGCTGGTGGAATTCGATCCCAGCCAGATCGAACAAGTGCTGATGAACCTCGCCGTCAACGCCCGCGATGCCATGCCGAAAGGCGGGCTCCTTACGCTGGAGACGGCCAATGTCCGGCTCGACGATTCCTACCGATCACAACATTCTTACATCGTGCCCGGGAATTATGTGCGGCTGACCGTCAGCGATACAGGCCTTGGCATGAATCCGGAAGTCCGTGCGCGCATCTTCGAGCCTTTTTTCACCACCAAAGAGTCCGGTAAAGGCACTGGGCTGGGTCTCTCCACCGTCTACGGCATCGTGAAACAGAGTGGAGGGTACATCGAGGTTTACAGTGAACCCGGCCGTGGGACCTCCTTCAAAATCCATTTTCCTCGTGTTCTACAAACGGGAGATGATGCCAGTAGGAAAGCGCCTTCCGCGGCAGACACGCGCGGCTCCGAGACCATCCTATTGGTGGAGGACAACAAGCAGCTTCGCGAACTGGCCGCACTGGTATTGGCGGCCCGCGGATATCGCGTGCTCTCCGCCGCCAATTTTGAACAAGTGGAAGCGATCTGCAAGCGAGAGCCGGGTACAATCCATCTGTTGCTGACCGACGTGGTTATGCCGCGCGTAAGCGGGACCGAGATTGCCCGCTTTGTCGCCGAACGGCGTCCGCAAACGCGCATCCTTTACATGTCTGGCTACACCGCGGACACCACCGTCCATCACGGAGTCCTCGAGCACGGCGTGGCATTTCTGCAAAAACCCTTCACACCGGCCACACTCGCCGCCAAGGTTCGCGAGGTTCTGGACCAGCCCCCACAAAGCTGAAAGTACACCAGCCCACCTGCCCGCGGACTGTTCATCTCAACGCGACACGCCTGCATTGAAAAACTCGGGCGCTCCCCATATCCATGTACAATTTCGTTAAGAAGGCTGTTTTGACGGAGACGCTGTTCAGAGTTTTGATGAGCCACAATCCGTTATATCCCGACCCGAAGCAAGCCTGGCACAAGGTTCTCGAGCGGCTTTACCACGAGGACCACATCCTTTATGCCCGCATGAACAATTTCTCCACCGTCCAGGCGTTTCTCGCCACCGCTCTCGCCTTCACAACTTCCGCCACCACCACGGCTCGCAACATCAGCTTCATCGTGTCTCTCTTTGGCTTGGCACTTTCTCTCTTCTCCATTTCCCTCGGCTTCCGTGGCGTCCGCGTCATTCAGTTCTGGCGTGCCTACTTGCGCCTCCTGGAGTCCATCCCTGGCGTGACTTCCATCGACTCGCACCTGGCCGAATTCTACCGCTTGGGCCACCGGCTCGGCGCGAGCGAAAGAGAGTTGCCCCTCGCCGAGGGCTTGGGCATAAAAATTGACACGGCCTGGTGGGCCCGCAGGTCCGTGCACGACCAGTTCCCCTGGTATCTCCCGGGCTTCTCGGGGACCATGTTCATCGCGGTCGGTATCCCCATGCTCACCACTTCTTTTTGGGTGCTGGTGCTCTACGCTTTGTTTTATCCGCATATGGACATGCGGTGGTTCGTACTCGCAGTCGCTGGCGGTCTCGTCGCCGTGTTTCTGCTCCATCTTTTTGCCGGACGCCTCATTCCCGCTCCCATTCACGAAGGGCAGACCCATCCCACCCATCCTCCCGACCCCCTGCCTCGAGAAAGACCCGGACTGAGTCGATATTCCCTCCCTTTTATCCATAATCCAACGGCCTTCAGAAAATCTCCATTTATAGCCCCAGAATTCGTCTGAGGCGACCGCCGTGCTAAAATAGAGCCTTCAGGGGGCGACACGGTTTCGACGGAAGCTGTCGCGTCTCGGAGGCATGCCGGGGCCCACCCGCCCGTAACAGGATGGAAACTAGAACTGCCAACAACAACTTGGCACTTGCTGCTTAATTAATTAAGCACACGCTTCCCCGGGCTTTGCTCACGGGCCCGGCAAGAAGCGTCATACAGTGAGCTGGCTTGAGCCTTTCGGTCCGTAAGGCTTGGGCGAGAACCATCGGACTAGCCGGTTGCGTTTCTTGCTCGTTCTAATCGTGGCCGGCGAACCAAACGGAACTGAGATAAGCATGTAGGCTCCGTGGCGTAGCGCTTTTCGGACGGGGGTTCGACTCCCCCCGCCTCCACCATTTCTTTTCGTCAAACTTCATGCAATTTTCTCTGCCATTACCCGGCTTGACGTTCCTATTATCGATGATTCAAGCCGGTGAGCTCACCGGCACTCGTGCCGGCGCCATTGCCTCACAAATTGATGGCGCGGCCTAAAGTCTTCCAGGAAAAGAAAGAAATTGCGTGGCCGGGATGATGATATAAAAGTCACAAGGGCCCCAGGCAAATCCATTCGGCGCTTGGGGTTTCTACTGCCTGAGATTGCGCTGCCTCATCGGCTCGGCTGGAGGAACAAATTTGAAGCCCATCCTTCAAATCGCTGCTGGCATCACCTTTCTTTTTGTACCGACCCTCGCCTCGGCGCAATCCCCCGCGGCGCCCGCAAGTGATCTGCCCCAACGAGTCGACAAAGTCTTTGAAAAATGGAATCGCACGGATTCGCCGGGTTGCGCCCTCTCTGTAATGAAGGACGGCCGGATTGTTTACAAACATGGCTACGGCATGGCCGATCTCGACCACAACGTCACCATTACGCCCTCCACCGTCTTCCACGTTGCCAGCATGTCCAAACAATTTACAGCCGCCTCTATCCTCCTGCTCGCGCAACAAGGCAAACTCTCGTTGGATGACGATGTCCGCAAGTACATCCCCGAACTCCCGGATTTCGGTTCCCCGATTACCATCCGCCACCTGATCCATCACACCAGTGGCCTTCGCGATCAGTGGAACCTGCTCGAACTCGCCGGGTGGCGCTACTCCCTCGACCTGATCACGGATGACGACGTCATGTCTGTCCTCGCGACTCAGAAGGATTTGAATTTCAAACCGGGAGAGAAACATTCCTATTGCAACACCGGCTACACGTTGCTGGCCATCATCGTCAAGCGTGTCAGCGGCATGTCCTTTCGCGAGTTCACCACCAAGAATATCTTTGAACCGCTCGGCATGGCCCACACCTTCTTCCGCGACGACCACGCCATGATTGTCAAAAACAATGCCTACGGATATGAATCCGAAGACGGCGGGCCTTTCCGCCTGGCTCTCACCAATTTTGACACCGCCGGAGCAACCAGTCTGCACACCACGGTCGAAGATCTTGCGCTCTGGGACGAGAACTTCTATCACCCGCTTGTCGGCGGGCCCTCTTTCCGCGAACAAATGCTCCAGCGCGGCAAGCTCAACAATGGCGAAACCCTCGATTACGCCTTCGGACTCGTCGTGGGCAAGTACAAAGGGCTTCCTACCGTGGATCACAGCGGGGGTGATGCCGGGTACCGCTCGGATATGACGCGCTTTTCCGAGCAGCATTTTTCCGTTGCCGTTCTCTGCAACTTCGCCGATACCAATCCATCCAGTCTGGTCCGCTCCGTCGCGGATATTTATCTGGAAAAGGATTTGAAGGCTCCGGAGCCATCCGCCGCCACGCCGGTTGCTGCCATGAACCTAACTGAGCAGCAACTCTCAGCCTTCCAGGGACTCTACTGGAACCGTGACAATGACCAGTTCCTGAAGACTTACCTCAAAGAAGGCAAGCTCCGCGTTTCGTTTGATATCGAAAATGATTACGCTCTCAAGCCCGTTAGCGAGACTTTTTTTCACGTCGCCGATACCCCAGGGGGCGATCAGGCGAATTTCCAGTTCGAGCCTGCCGTGGGTGACAAGCCTCGCCGTCTACTGCAAAGCTTTGCCGACGGAAAACCCGACGTTTTTGAGTCTGTCACTCCTTCTGCTCCAACCCCGGCGCAGCTCGCCGATTATGCGGGAAGCTACGTGAGCCAGGAAATCGAGCCGGTCTATCGCATTCTCCTTCAGGAAGGAAAACTTAGCCTCGCGCGCCTGAAGCATAAGCCTGCTCCACTCGAGCCAAGAACTCTTGACGTTTTCACCACGGAAATAGGCACGATCCGTTTTACCCGCGACTCCAACCACCGCGTGTCTGGCTTCTTGCTCAGCTCGAACCGCATCCGCAATTTCCGTTTCACCCGCCGAGCAAGCTGAAGGCGGCCGGCCGGAATAAGAGTTCTGTTTGACGTTGACATGGCAACCTTGGAGAGTACGCCCGTTCTGCAAATCTCACAGAAGTAGAGAGACGCGAAGGGTGCCCCAGGTTCCGGTTTTTGGTACCTGGGTCTTGGGTTCGCATTTTTCTCGCCTTGGGTTTTCTGGTGTCTTCTGGGCGGATGCGCTACTACTGCAAGACCGATCTGGCCGCTGCCGCGCCCTTGCGGTTTTCACGGGTTTTGACTTTTCCTTGATTCTGAGGTTTTCCGCGCTTTGTCCTTCTCTGCCAGCGCGTCAGCTCCATCAACAATCCATCTACTTTTTCGATGCTTGCAAGGAAAATTTCCGCAATTGCACGCTCTCCCCGGATGTTAGCCTTTTCAAACAGCTCGGGAGGCTGGGAAGTTATGAAGTACTCGCTGCCCGGAAAAGTCTACCTGACAGGCGCGGGGCCGGGCTCCGCCAAATTGTTGACCCTGCGTGCCTTGGAATTGTTGCAGGCCGCCGATCTGGTCTTGCATGACGATCTGGTCTCCGCCGACGTTCTCGCGTGCATCCCGGCGCGCACCGCCGTCCACAGTGTGGGTAAGCGCTGCGGCCAGAAGAAAATTTCCCAGGACGAGCTGAACCGCCGCATGATCAAGGCAGCTCGCAGCGGGCAAACCGTCGTGCGCCTGAAGGGCGGCGATCCGCTGATTTTTGGGCGCACGCAGGAAGAGATCACCGCTCTGAGGCAAGCTGGCATCGACTTCGAGATTATTCCCGGAATCACGGCGGCGGCAGCAGCGGCCGCGGAAGCGCAAATCCCCCTGACGGAACGAAGCGCCGCGTCAAAGTTGGTCTTCGTCAGCAATCATCCCGGCACCGATAAAATGCAAAGGGATTGGCACACCAGCGTGACGCGGGATGCCACCATGGTTTTCTATATGCCCGGCAGCGATTTTGTTTCGTTGATTGGGGAGCTTGCGGCCAGCGGCCTGGGCGAACGCACGCCCTGCCTTCTGGTTTCCAACGCGGCGCGCCCCGAACAAAAAATGGTCCGCGCGACCTTGGGAGCGCTGCAATCTGCGCCAGTCGCCCTTGCTCCCAGCCTGCTGATTGTGGGAAGCGCCGTTGCCGGGGCACGTGGCGAAGAGTGGCTCGCACCCGCAGGCAGCGCCCAACAAACGGATGCCCCGCAATCGCAAGAGTTTCATCTCAGCCTGCGGGAATCGGATCGGATCACCGCCGAGTAATCAACTCACCCGCTTCTTCGACGTAAATTCTCCTGAACGCTCTGCGGCCTCTTTCACCAACACTCCCATTTTCGGATGCGAAGGTTCCAGGTCCACCTGAATGCCCAAACCTTCCAGAGTTTCCGATGTACTGGGGCCGATGGAGCCAACCATGATTCCCCCCAACGCGGCGCGCAGTTTTTCCGCTTGTCCCGTGGTTTCGGCAATTTGGAAAAGGTGCGTCGCCTGCACTCCCGTTGTGAACAAGGCCACGTCCACTTGGCCCTCGATCAAGGCGTGAATGGCCTCGCGCAGCGGTTCTGTATCAAACGGCAACGCCCATCGGTACACGGCGAAGGATTGCACGCTGGCTCCGCGTTCCTTCAGCGCCGCAAGCAGTTCCGTGTTGGCCACACCGTATTCCTGTACCACGACGCGCTGCCCTTGCATTCCCCCCGGCAACTCCGCCAAACACGTTACCAATTCCCGCCAGGTGCAGGGCTCTGGCGCGGTCGCTGCCACGGGAACGTTCCACTCCCTGAGAACGGAAAACGGCTTGGGGCCGCGCGCCACCACTTTCACGCGCCGCAACGACTGGAAAAAAGACTCGCTCCGCTGCTCTTCTTCCACCACCTTCAAAAGCGCGCGCGCGCCCGCTCCCGTCAGAAAAACCACCACGTCAAACGCGCCGGCAATCAACTCCTGCGTGAAGTTGCGAGCCGGGGTGTTTTCGGCCAGCGGAACCTCGCGCATCGCCGGGGCGGAAAGCGCCTTCCCGCCATAAGTCTCGATCAGCCGCGAGATTTCCACGGCCCGCCTGCTCTCCAGCGTAAGTACGCGCAATCCGTTGAATCCTTGTAAAGGCAACAGTCCCACCTCATTGATCCGCTGGGCGGAATTCCGCGGGAAGTGCTGAACCTGGTTCGCGTCCCACCCAGCGGAAGGCACCCAAGAAAATCTCGAGTGAGCTCGTGGGCGGAACGTAGTCCAAGCGCCCGCCCCAAGTGCCCAAATCCCCGTATAGTGTGGTTTCTTCCTCTCTCCTTAAGCAAACGCATCATTTAAATAACAGCAATTCAAAATTCGCTCAAGAAGACTTCGGGTGATCGTTGCTAGAGGCGTGGGTCGACAGGCTCGCTTTCCATTGCAAGGACACCAAAGACGCATTCATGCACCCTGCGAAGGGGCTCCTGTTTTATAAATCGTTCAAGTGCTTCAACCCCGAGAGCAAATTCGCGAAGTGCCAACGAACGCTTTGCCGAGACAGATCGTTGGCGTAGCCGTTCTAGGTTTTCCTGCAGGAGATATTCGGGGCCATAGATGATTCGCAGATACTCCGGTCCGCGGCATTTGATGGCGGGTTGCACCAGCCCGCGCCGGCCATGCACTATGAAATCCAGAGGCTTGACGACCATGCCCTCACCGCCGCGCCCTGTCAACTCCTCCCACCAATGCGTGGCTTCCTCAATGTTTCCGGTTTGCTTAACGTCCACAACTTTGTATGGCGTCGAGACGAGTAGCCCGTCGCCCGCTTTGCATAGTTCGCCGACTCTCTCCATGTGCCAGACATGGTCGCGCGCGACGTGCACCTGTCCCTCAGTTGCCAGCAAATGAAATGGCGCCAGCTTTAAGTCGCTCACAGACTGGACGGGCCAGCAGTAGCGGCGATACGAATCGACATAAAGATTCGCTGCCTCCAGCCGTTGTTGGTAACGCTTGAACAGAAGTGCCGCGTCGTCATTCTTTGCTGCAATAGGTTGCAAGGATGCGACCGCTTCCGTAAGCGAAGCCTTTGCCGCGGCGCCCACGGCAGCGTACTGCTGGCGAAGCAACTCTTGAGCCTTCGCAGACCAGGGCATCAATTCAGCGTCGAGACAAATCCAGTCTGTCTGAAATGTTCCCCAGAATCCCGCCGAACTTACGCTCTTGCGTATCCTGTCGAGGAATTCTTTCTCTATTTCCGGGTTATCGAAGAACCGCCTGCCCGTGCGCGTATAGCAGATTCCAATGCCCTCGTCGATAACGCCAAATCGCTTGCGTGCCGCGTCTTCATCCCGGCAGACGATAACCACTGCTCGCGAACCCATGTGCTTCTCTTCGCAGATGACCGTGCCACCCTCATGGCGGTAATAGGCGAACGCCTCCGCCGGATGCTCCAGGAGCCCCGGAACGCTTGTCGTCTCAGACGGCGACATCGTCGGCGGCAGATAAATAAGCCATTTGGATTCGCGGCAAACCGGCTCATGACCTCCAGAGCCGCAAGTGCATTTTCTTCGCGGACCGTGACATTGTGCGTGCAGCCGCGTTGAGACAATGCGCTTGCCCGAGCACATCTTCTATATCCAGCAAGTCGTCCTGCTGTTGCTGCGTTGTTAAGCCGGCGCCGCCAGTTTCCTCGGGCAAGAAGTGGGCGCGCGGGTTGAGCGTAGCATCTCACTCGCTGCCACGGAGACAAGTTCCCGTTCCGGATACCGCAGTGCCGTCAGGCTGCCGCCGAAAACGCAACCCGTATCGATATTGATCGTGCGGTTTAGCCATTCCGGCTCAGGCACAGGCGTATGTCCATAAACGACCATCGCCTTTCCGCGATATTCCGCCGCCCAGTTGTAGCGCACTGGAAGTCCGAATCGTCTGTCTCCCCCGTCGTCTCTCCAAATAGCGCAAAATCGCGAACCTTGCCGGAGCCGCGGCCTTGCATGGATTCCTTCATCCCGGCATGCGCGACAACCAGCTTGCCCTCATCAAGGACATAATGACTTACTAGCTCAGTCGATAAACTCCGCTGCCACTGGCTAAAGCCGCGGAACTCTGCGATACCGTCTCGAATTGCGTGCAGCGATTCTGCCAGGCCGTGAGTGATCTGCACATCCTTGCCTCGCAGATTGCGCATGAGTTTGATGTCATGGTTGCCCGGGTACACAAAAAGCCGTTCCGGCTTGGACCGATTCCATTACCAGCCGCACCACCTCGGGGATTTTCGGCCCCCGATCGACAAGGTCACCAACGAAATACAATTTGCGATTTTCCCGGGGCGTCAAGGTATAGGCAGGCGAACTGTCTCGCCGGGGTTGTTCTCGAAGGAATAGCCAAGCTTCGCGAGCAACTCGATCAGTTCATCGAAGCACCCATGCACATCGCCAATAATGTCGAACGGTCCATGTTCGTGCTTCGGGTTGTTCCACAGAGGCTCGCGCACAATTGTTGCCGCATCCACCTCCTCCGGTGAAATCAACACATGCACTCGGCGAAAACCTTCCCTCTCCAGCCTGCGTAATGACGTTCGCAATTGCTGTGCTTGTTGCCGGACGACGTGCGGCCCAAATTTGCGATCCGCGCGGTCCCGGTTTCGTTCGTGACACAGCTTCTCTGGCAAATCAAGGACAATAGCGACTGGCATGCAATGAAACTCGCGGCCAAGCGCGATGATCGGCTTGCGGGCCTCCACCTGAACATTCGTCGCATCAATTACGACCAATTTGCCTGCCGCCAGGCGCTTTGCAGCGATGAAATGCAGAACTTCAAAGGCGTCATTCGTTGCCGCTTGACTGTTCTCGTCGTCGGACACCAGGCCGCGGCAGAAATCCGACGACAGGACTTCCGTCGCACGAAAATGTTTGCGGGCAAAACTCGACTTGCCCGATCCAGATGGGCCTACAAGAGCGACAACCGCGAGTTCTGGAATCGTAAGTTTCATTGGCGCGTAAAAATACCCATCTGCGTTGGGCTGCCTACTTTTGCGTCTTCGGCTCCAATCGGAAGGAAACGCACCGAGTAGCCAAACCGCCCGCCGATGCCGCCAGCCCACGTTTGAAATTCCGCGCGTGACCACTCAAAGCGGTGGTCCCTATGCCGCATTTTGCCCGCAGGCAAAGTCTCGAATTGCACGTTGTACTCGAAGTTAGGTGTTGTCACCAGAACAGTCTGCGGTCGCGCAAATTCAAATAGCACTCGCTCGAACGCGGCAAGGCGCGGCGGGTCCAGGTGCTCTATAACTTCCACGACCGTTGCAGCGTCGTAGCCCGCCAGGCGATTGTCCCGGTAGGTCAGCGATCCGTGCATCAAACGAATGCGTTCTTTCTGCATCGTCGGCAGCTCTTCAAGGCGCAGTTTCTGCGACGCAATCTCCAGCGCGCGATGCGACACATCCATGCCGACGATTTCCGTAAACGTTTTATCCTTCAGCAGTTCGCGCAACAAGCGGCCCTCGCCGCATCCGAGGTCGAGAACACGCTTTGCGCCACTGCTCCGAAGCGCCGCCAGAACACCGCCAATGCGTTGTTCGGCCAGGCTGATGGCCTTCTCAATGGCCTCCTCTTCGTGTGCACGAGTCTCGGCGACTTCCTCTACTGAGGGTTCTTCTTCGCCAATTAAGCGGCTCAAGGCCTCACTCGCCAGGCGTTTCTGATGCTTTAAATAGCGCTCGGTAATCAACTCGCGCTCGGGATGTTCGCGAAGCCAGCCTTCACCGTGGCGCAGAAGTTTTTCGACCTCCGCGTCACCGACCCAGTAGTGTTTGTCATCGTCCAGGACGGGAATGAGAACATAGAGATGCGTCAGCAAATCGCTCAGGCGCAACCTCCCCTTTAGCGTCACTGTAAAGTACGCGCTCTCTCCCCACTCCGGAAATTTCTCGTCAAGGAGATGCCCGGTGGCCGCAACCTCATAACCCAACGGTTCGAATAATCTGCGCAACAAATCCTCTCCGCCTCGGCACGGTAGGACGGCAATTCGCACCTCGAGGGGTATCCGCATATCAGCAAGTTCCTGACGCTCTTTGCTTCTCCCCGTCATCGCCGTGCCGAAAACGCGGGCAATCGCAACGCTCACGAAGGACGAAGCGGCATAAGGACGATCATTGACATACTGTTCCAGTGCATATGCTTCGCCGCTCGGCCCGCGACGATTGCGCACCAGCCCGATTGGATCAACCTCCAATAGGACCGCCGCAGTGCAACGTTCGGCAGCGGTCTCAGGATAGAAAATGTGCGCTTTGCCGAAAACCTGCTCAAATGAATGGCCCCGGTACGGGCTTTTGTGAAGGAGATACCCCAGATCCGTTGCCGGTTGGTATGTTGTGGTGATAGTCAAAAGCATACTTGGCCACTCGTTAGTTATTGTCGCAGCGCAGAATCGTTTCGTCCACGTCGCTAGCCTCCAGGCCGAAACAATTTCAACCACGAACTTAACTGTCGCAAAGTTCCTCGCAACGGGTCATA
The DNA here is from genome assembly GCA_963747865.1 of uncultured delta proteobacterium. Taxonomy (GTDB): domain Bacteria; phylum Desulfobacterota; class Desulfomonilia; order Desulfomonilales; family Desulfomonilaceae; genus JBBSBY01. The sequence goes on from CAVVHK010000033.1 coordinate 147,951, forward strand.
ATGCCCGGTTGTTCCAACGGAGGCGCGAATGATTGAGAAGAACGATTTGCCAGAGAAGAAAGACGATAAGAAGGAAATGACGCGGCGCAGTTTTATCGAAAAAGCGGCCGTAGGCGCTGCGGCATTCACGATTTTGCCCAGGCACGTACTGGGTCGCGGTTTTACACCGCCGAGTGACTTGCTGAATATCGCTTGCGTCGGCGTCGGCGGCATGGGCCGCAGCAACATGATCAATCTGGCCAGCCAGAATATCGTGGCGATTTGCGATGTCGATTGGGACTACACGGACAAGAACCTCGCGCGCCTGGATACCGATGTTTCGAACCTGAAGGGTCATATTGATCATCCCGGCGAAACCGGTGCCACCATGTCTCCAGAAGAAGCCGCAAAAGCCAAGGGACGTCTGGCGGAGATTCTTCACCTGAAGAACGACATGTTGCCCAAGGCCAAGCGCTATTCTGACTATCGCAAAATGTTGGAACAGCAGAAGGACATCGACGCCGTCGTCGTCGCCACGCCCGATCACATGCACACGCCCATCGCTCTCGCCGCCATGGATCTGCACAAGCACGTTTACGTGCAAAAGCCCCTCTGTTGGTCCGTCGACGAAGCCCGGCAACTCTCCAAGCGCGCCGCGGAAACCAAGGTTGCCACGCAAATGGGCAACCAGGGTCATTCGCTGGATGCCGCGCGCACTGCCGTCGAATACGTCTGGGCCGGCGCGATTGGCGAAGTCCGTGAAGTCCACGTTTGGACCGATCGCCCCGTTGGCTACTGGCCGCAAGGCGTGCCCCGTCCAATGGAATCCACCAAGGAAGCCCTCGCAAAAATGGGTTGGGACAAGGCCGGGGTGGACGCTCGCCTCGCGGACGCCATGGGCACTTTCCCGATCCCCAGCACTCTTTCCTGGGATCTCTTCCTCGGCGTCGGGCCCATCATCCAATATCACCCCATCTATCACCCCTTCAACTGGCGCGGCTGGACCGATTGGGGTTGCGGCGCGATCGGCGACATGGGCGCGCATCTGCTCGATGTCACCATGTGGAGCCTGAAGCTGGGCCTGCCGACCACCATCGAAACAGTCTCTTCCCCCTTCAACGGCGCTTCCTACCCCACCGCTTCAATGACCTTCTACGAATTCGCGGCGCGCGAGGGCATGCCTCCCGTGAAGCTCACCTGGTACGACGGCGGCCTGATGCCACGCAAGCCCGTCGAAATCGGCGACGAAGATCTGAAAAAGGAAGGCGGCGCGCTCCTGATCGGTACCAAGGGCAAACTGATGCACGATACCTACGGCGCCAATCCGCGGCTGCTTCCCAAATCGCTCCAGGATTCCACCGGCAAGCCTCCGCAGAAGCTCGCTCGCATCAAGGATGAGCATCACGAGATGAACTGGGTGGACGCGGCCAAAGGCAAGACGGAATCGTCCTGCCCATTCTCCTACGCCGCAAAACTTACGGAGACGATGTTGCTCGGCGTGGTTTCCCTGCGCGCAGGGAAGAACTCGAGTACGACTCCGCCAACATGCGCATCACCAACGTAGCGCAAGCTAACGACTTCCTGAAGCGGCAATACCGCACCAGCTGGTAATCCGCCACTCAGGAATACCCTTCGCCGGAGCGCGCCGCAAGGCTCGCTCCGGCGTCTTCATTACGGGGAATCTTCCGAATAGGGGGTCAGGGATACATTCCCCGGCCCTTCCTCCGCAACCCACGCCGTCCGATCCTTGAAGTAATGCACCAACTTCGCGTTTACCTCAGGCCCCATATCGCGCGCCCAGACAATCTTTGATCCATCAATGTCCGCGCCGTTGTAAACCCACTCTTCATGCACGCTATGCGTATCGCTGTAGCTGACGATCACCAGGTGTTTTCCAGGCGTCGCGTTGAGTTGCCGCTGAATCTGCACCCGCTGCCACAATCCGCCACCGCCCCAACCCATCGGATCGCCATAACCGGTCGCCGCAAATTGCGCAACATCAATCACCAACAGCAGCACGATGGCGCGTGATAGGGCCGCGCCGATCGGCCGCTTCCACAACGTGAGGCGCCGCAAATGCCGCATCGCCTCCACCATAACTCCGAACAGAATGCAGGTGACCGGCGCGATGTAATGCGGATTCGGCCACGTGGTCGCGAAAAAGCCCAGAACCACCGCCAGCAGGACGACCAGCAGAAATCGCCAACGTCTGTCGCGGTACACGAAAAATAATCCGGGCAAAACCAGCAGCAGCCCCGGCCAGGTAAAAACAATGCGGCACCGGTACAACTTCTGCGCGCACACGCTCGCCAGCGTGCCCCAGGTGCGCAGGTAATTCTCGCGCCCGTATTCGTTGTAGAACACTTCCATCTCCGGATTGTTGTAGTGCATCATCGGCGCGGGCTTCTGCCAGATGAAATTGGCCGGCGTGTCGTACGTGCGGGAAGCTTGGGCAATTGGGAGCAAAAATGCGTTGCCGGTCACGCGCCAGTTGTAATAACCCATGAAGACAGCCGTCGCCAGCAGGATCAGGAAAACAGGAAGCAGAACGCCCAGCGCAGGTTGCGGCCAGCACCGGCCCGATTTTGTTTTTCCAAGCACCCACCGCCCCAGCAAGAATCCCACCGGGATGCAGAAGATCAATCCTTCATACGGCCGGCGATTGGCCAGGATGGCGATCCCAATGCCAAGCAAAACTCCGTGCCACCTCGCGGGACGCCTCACCATTCGTCCCAGTGCACCAAGCACCAGCGCCCCTGCGATTGCCGCAACCGCTCCGCCCCAATAGCTGTTGATCCAGTAACTCGCCACGCAAAGTTTGATTGCCGCCAGAACTCCCGCCAGCAACGCCCACCGGCCAGGCATACACGCCTGAAGCATCCACACGATAACGGCGCACATGGCCGCCGCGCTCAACAGCACGCCGATCCAGGGGTGCCCGAGCAATTGCCCAATCGCCAGCACTGCTCCTTGTGCCGGCGGATATTTCGATGCGTAACTCGGCCACCACAAAACGTGAAAGGTCTCAAAGCTCAACCACATGGGATGAGGCGGGTTCGCCAACCGGCCGTGCGCCAGCGTATCCCCTAACAACAGGTAACTGAATTCGTCGTGAATGCCCGGAGTGGGAACTTGCAGCCACGGAAGCAGCGCAAGTCGAACCGCGAGAACTCCCAGGAAAGTTGCGAGTACGGCCAGAGTTTTGTGCTCGGCAAAACGCGAAAACGGCCTCTCCGCCATCTGCCACAATCGCTCTGACCCTTTCGGCCAGAGCAAGGCCGCCACGCATATCAGCAGCGCCACCAGGAAGGTGAGGCCCGGCTCGGTGGTTAGTCGCAAAAGAGAAAAATGCATTCCCGGTTTTACGTGCGATGAAGAAATGATTGCGTGGAACAGGAACTCGCGCGACTAGCGGCGCGGATTCCAGTATAGCGCGCCCGGGTATTGCAGTGTGTCGTTAGGACATTCCCGCGTAGGCACAGCCCGTCCCAATTCCGCACATTGGCACGGCTCAATCACCTTTCTTTTGAGCCCCAGGCCGCTTCATTCTTATCCACTCGCCTTCCTGATACGTCATACCTCGCGACGTAAAGATGCACTTCTCCGCCGTCAACCCGCGCGTTACTCCCGTGAATACAGCGAATTCTCGCCCACAACGACCCCGCCAGAATCGTGCGGCGAGGCGAATCTCAGAACTTACTTATTTTCGATTTCTCTGGTCGTTTTCCAGACAGTTCCCACTCCAGTGGCTCCCTTCATGCATGCAATTATCCACAGGAGAAGTCCTTGAGCGTCCTCACGCACAATCCGCGCCCCGGAGGCATGGCTCACCAGCGCCGCAGCCAGCGCGTCCTCCTTTCCGTGCCCGTGATCGTTTCCGGCAAGCGCGAAAACGGTTCCTCCTTCAGTGAACGCACACGGACCCTGGTTGTGAATGCGCACGGCGCCCTGCTCCTCCTTGAAGAAACGGTCGTCATTGGTCAGGTCTTGAACATCACCAACGTTGCCACGGGCGACTCGCTGGCCTGTAGTGTGAAAGATATCAATTCGGGCCAGCACGAAGCTCCCGAAATCGGCATCGAATTCTCCCAGCCCAGCGCGCGCTTCTGGCGCGTCTCCTTCCCTCCCCCGGAGTGGAATTCACGGAGCCCCGAAGCCAAGCGCATTGACAGACAAGGCGCTCCTCCCGCGAACTCCTCCCCAATCGACAAAAAGTAACTTGACTCATCCAATGCCGAACAGGAGGCCACGCCTTCACAGCGTGCAGAAAGAACATTGTCCCGTCATTCCGAACGGAGTCCGCGAAGTGAGGGACGGTTTTCCATCGCACGCCTTTTGTGCGATGAATCTCTCTTCTCGTGGGTTGCCCTTACCCCTCCCATCTTTCCTGTAGCCGTCCGCCTCGCCCGCGCATCTCATTCTCGTGACCATCCAAGGGAAAATTTGCTAAATTCTGGGGGATGTATGAGGAAAGACAGCATGTATCTCATCGTTGGCGCCGTCATCGTCGTGATCGCATTTTTCGCGCTCTGGAGTTTCACCGCGCGCGCCGGAGACCAAACTCCCGCGGTCGGTTCCGCCGCGCCAGACTTCACCCTGAATAATCAGGAGGGCAAGCCCATCAGCTTGCACGACTTCAAAGGCAAGTGGGTGGTGCTCTATTTCTATCCCAAGGACATGACCACCGGCTGCACCATCGAAGCTCACAATTTCCAGCGCGATCTGGCCAAGTATGACGCCAAGAACGCGGTCATCCTCGGCGTCAGTGTCCAGGACGAAAAGTCCCACCAGGAGTTCTGCGCCAAGGAAGGCCTGAACTTCAAGCTGCTCGCGGACACCAACAAAGAAGTTTCCGAGAAGTACGATTCCATCACCAACTACGGCGTCGCCAAGCTCTCCTCTCGCCACACCTTCCTGATTGATCCCACCGGCACGGTGCGCAAAGTTTGGACGGAAGTGGACGTGAAGACTCACAGCGATGACGTCCTCGCGGCCCTGAACGATCTACAAAAGTAACGCGGGGGATCAGCATTCCTGTCTCGTACAACTTGGCTTCCGGCTCCGAGATGCGCTACAGTTCCGGAGCCTTTTCCTTTCGGGGGTGCTCCATGAATTTCAAATTCTTCCTTCCGGTCTTGATGTTAGCTATTTTTGCCTTGAGCCTCGCCCTGCATGCCGGCTCCGTAAAATCGGAAACCGCCAGCTACCCAAGCGGCACCGACACAATCAGCGGATACCTGGTTCTTCCCGATGGCGGCGGCAAGCATCCCGCCATCATCGTGATTCACGAATGGTGGGGGCTGAACGACTGGGTGAAGGAACAAACTCAGAAATATGCTGGGCAGGGTTACGTTGCGCTCGCGGTGGATCTCTATCGCGGCAAGGTGGCCACGACTCCCGATGATGCCCACATCTTGATGCGCGGCCTCGCCGAAGATCGCGGCTTGCGCGACCTGCAAGCTGCTTTTTCCTATCTCTCCTCACGCCCCGATGTCAACGCCGCGAAGATCGGCTCCGTCGGTTGGTGCATGGGCGGCGGTTGGTCCATCAAGCTCGCGGAAGACCAGCCCAAGTTGGCGGCGTGTGTAGTGAATTACGGTGCGCTGCCCAGCGATTCGGCAATCATTGCAAAGATTCACGCGCCGGTCGAAGGCAACTTCGGCGCGGATGACCGGGGCATTCCGCCAACCGATGTGCGCGCCTTTGAAGCCGCCATGAAAGCCGCCGGCAAATTCACCGACATTAGAATTTATGATGGCGCAGGCCATGCCTTTCAGAATCCCGACAACAAACAAGGCTATCGCCCAGAAGCAGCCGCCGACGCCGCCCAGCGCATCTCCTCGTTTTTCCAGAAGTACCTGCAATAGCGCAATGCCGCTGGCGGTTTCATCCTCTTCCGGCCAGAAGTAAATTCGCGGTGGCCCGCAGCGTACAACCAAAATCCTGCCTTGGTTCGTCATAAATGTAAGCGCGCGCTCAAAATGTGGCATGCGCACATTTGCGCGCGGGGATACAAATCACCCAACGCTAGGCCATCCCGGCAAAACTCCCGAAATGGTCAGACTTAGTGTGGACAGAAGAAGGTAATAGATGAACTCATCCGCCGTTCCGGCTCCCGAAACGAGGCCCCCTCGGAGCGCATCCTTTGTTTTGTTTTTGTTTTCAGGTTTGTTCCTCTTCGAATTGGAATTCTTCGCGTTCAGCGGCGGCAGCAGAATTTTCCATATCGCAACGTTCGTCGGTCTTCCCCTGCTGTTTTCAATTGTTACCCTGCTAATCCGCCGCAGCCCTCGCTTCATTGCTTATTGGCCGGCCTTCTTCTCGTATTCAATTGTTGCCGTTGCCCTTTCTCTTATGTCGCTCATGGATGGCTGGCCCGCCCGGCTTGGATTGGACCCGAAAAGCCCCAAAGGCATGGCCTTAGGTAAGCTGTCGGATGCCGTGGCATTCATTGTGATTGTCGTTGTGCTGACCAGGGTTTTTCGGGTCAGCCTCGGTTCGATCTACCTGCAAAAGGGCAGGCTCCTTCTCGGTCTCATCATTGGCGTCGCTGGGTTCGCAATCATGGCAACCTTCGGAGTTTTGGAAGCTCGAAGCATGGACATCAGCACGGCCCGCGTCATCCAATGGGCTCCCTGGATCTTGCTCTTCGTGCTCTCCAACGGGCTCTTTGAAGAATTGATGTTCAGGGGACTCTTCCTGAAAAAATTTGAGCCGCTGGTGGGTCCGCGCCTCGCAAACCTTCTCACCGCCCTGATTTTCGCCATCGGCCACGGTGGCGTGAAGTATACAGCGGATATTCTCACCTTCATGGTAGTCACCTTCATATTTGCTTTGGTTTGGGGTTATGTGATGCAGACGACTGACTCCTTGTGGGGCTCCGCGCTGTTTCACGCGGGTGCGGACACTGTCCTCATCATTGGTATCTTGGCCGGAGTTAAGATATAGGCCAATTGGCTCGACGCCGGTACCCAGTGGCTTACGATTGCAAGCCAGGCTCGTGGCTCTGAATCTAGGGCGAATTGCAGCTCTCTATATTATGAAAACCCGTTAGGGCTCGTCATCCCCATCAGAAGCCCCGCCCAACTCTTCATTCAGCGGCTTCTTCACATCCACAGTCGCCAATCCCGCCTTCTTCAAAATTTTGTTCAGGTCGGGAATCTCGCGCTCTCGCAGCTCACTCCAGCGTTTCTGCAGCTCGCTGGCCTGCTCGTTCAGTTCCAAATCCGCTGCCATCGCTTGCGAGGTTGGCGCGGCATCCGCGCTGTCGGCAACGCCCAGAATCGCGGAGTAGTGCTGGTTCAGCGTCGAAAAATTTTCCGGCTCTCTTCCGCCCGGCGGCACGCCAAAGAAAGATCGCTCGGTCGCCCCTTCCAGCTCTGCGCACTCCTTATCCAGCGAAGAAATCGCCTCCATCATCCTTGTTTTATCCTTGGGCTTCCCCTGCACCTTCGGCATTATCTCTTTCAATTGTTCGCGGACAGACATGACCTGTTCCAGCGCCTCATAACTTTCGTCCATCCCCTGCGACGCGCCCAGTTGCATCTCGTATTGTTTCCGCAAGTCCTCCAGCGAAGTCTTGATGCGCGGATCCATCTTCACCGTCAGCGGCCGCGTGTAACTCCTTGCGTCCACGGTGAGCTTCACCGTGTAATTTCCTGGCAATACCCACGCGCCCAGCGGATATTTCGGCGTGTCACGCAGGATCGCGGAAATCGGGAATTCGTACTCCAGCGCCTTCGGTGGAGTACGGTGCAGGTTCCACACGAAGCGGTGCATCCCCGCGGTGCCGGAAAGAATTTGCGTCGGCCGCACCCAGTACATCGGGATGGGATACTCCGCGGCAAGTTTCTCGATGGAATCCGGCTTGTCCTCGCTCGAGTAGCGCCGCACCAGCCTACCCGCTTCATCCAGAATTTCCAGCGTCACCAGGTTTTTCGCGATGTTTCCCAGGAAATAATCAATGATTGCGCCATCAGGCGGGTTTTTCCCAGCCGGCACTTCCGGCGGCAGCGGCGTATCGGGATTGCGGTTCCAGCGCCAGCGAATCGCTTCCTCCGGCGCGAACAGATACACGGAGATTTGGCCACTTCATCGCTCAATTGGCGCAGCGGCGTGATGTCATCCAGTATCCAGAACGAGCGGCCATGCGTCCCACCACCAGATCGTCGCCATGGATGACCATGTCTCGCATCGAAGTGTGCGGCAGGTTCAACTGCAGCAACTGCCACGAATCGCCGTCATTAAAGGACACGTACACACACGTTTCCGTTCCCGCAAACAGCGATCCTTTCCGCGCCGGATCACAATACGTTATCTTCACGCCGACTCAACGGTATCACCGATT
>CAVVHK010000034.1:0-112558 GCA_963747865.1 uncultured delta proteobacterium
TACAAATGGCGAGTATTTCAGCGGCTTTTTCCGGAGGTATCATGAGAACGCCTCCAAATGAGATGAGAGAATGTTGATAGGGGATAAAAAGAACAATGGTTAATTCTGACTGAACATGAACAACGTCTATATTCCGGTGATGGGCGTCGGAATGTCAAGCGGAAATTGGAGCGGGGATGGGGCTTTTCCAAGGCAAACCGACAAAAATGCCCCGTGACAGGTTTCAGGGAAAGTTAGTCATGGGGCTAAGAGTGAGAAAATTCATGAAAGTTGACACATTATACGCCAAACATCATAAACTCATCAAGCTAAATATTAGCATTGACCTAATTCACCCATGATCACATACTTCTCGCCGAATCGACGACGTGTCTAAGATCATTAAAGAATTCCTTCTTACCCCTCCAAGGGCTCCCTCTCCTCGTCATGTTGGCTCGGATCGTTATAAATGATCGGTTTTGATGGCAAAAAAACTTGCCAGGCTTGCCCAACCAAACTACAATGATCCTCCGTCAATGGGGACGAGAAAACAGGCGAAACAGGAATCCCAAAATGGTTGTCAATATGACGACCATTTTGGGTTCTGGATTGTCAAGAGAGGAAACGGAGCCTCGCTCGGCGTGTAAAGAAAGCGCCTATGATTTACAGTTCCCGGGCATAGAGACTTTTTTGGGGGGGTAGCCTAGAGAGGGGCTTCGAGAGCCTCTATTATCGCCAATAATGAAGACAGGTCGGAAAAAGAATCAGAATATGTCCGAGGCCCTCAAGCGCCGATACTGAACAGCGCCTAACTGAATGAACACGCCATGGACCGATTCTTTCACTGCAATTCAGTCACCACTCTTGGTCCTGCGGAAATCCAGCTTCTGACAAAAATGTTCTTCCTATTGGCAACCATGTGGCGTCAGCGAAAAGAGGGACCAGGGCACCGCAGAACCCAAAGAATTTGCGCCCCGGACCCATAATAATGGAACTGGTTAATTTAGGCTCAGCTTACACGGAGACTAAGGGGCTTAGCAGTCAGCTATTTGCCTTGAGATCCCCCTAGTCTATTAATCGTAGAGATCGGATACCAAGCACTAATGGTTAGACTAGAGTAATCTAACCAACGGAACCATTGCCTGTCCACAAGAATTTGGACTAGGCCTCGAAAATCGAGGATGATCATTTGCGGCGAACAATATCCTCTTGCGACAGCCAGCTTTTAGAAACGGGGACCAAAGGGGGTTGTGGATTAACACCTGATCCTTCAGGCAAGCCCTTCGGTCCCAAGACGAAGCCCTCGGAGGCAATGGCGCTCAATGCTGGGTGATGAGTGCGCTTCATCCGGCATTAACGAGAAAAGAGGCCCCTTGAGCCCCCGTAGACAATCGTAGCATAGAATGACCTGTAATAGTTGATCCGACCGCATTCAAAGTAACATCGCTGTTGGCCGACCAGCTCAACCGAATTGGCCGCGCTGTTGTCGAACCCTATGACGCGAGTTGGGTTTGCTCCATCATCGTCGTTCGACGTCGCTACTTTGCTGAGCTTTCCATTATTCCCCACCACTTCTTTCGCTCCACTGCGCCTGGCGCTGAGATGAGTGGCAAGGGTGAGGAAAGAAAAGTTTCTCTTCGCAACAGAGAGCACGGGTATATCAATCATTGCGCCCTCATGGCCTCTTCGGAGTTTCACAGGACGATCTGGAACAGATTGTTCCCAATTTAGCTCAAGAATTCGGTCACAACCATTGGCGTCGTGTTCCCGAAGCAAATAGCGCCATGTGGCGCATTCTCAATACGTCACACGCTTGACAAGAAACGATCCTGGTGTACTCTGAAAAGCAGTTTAGGATCTGCGGCTTTGTTCGCCCCGATCCCTACGATTTCACTCTCATAGCCTATAGGAAATCTCCGTAATCTCCTGAGCCCTTTTGTAGCAAGCGGAAAGGAAAAGAATCATAACTCTCCGCCACTGCCAATATACTCACTCAATTGCCTGCGAACCCAATCAGCATGTTTTCCGATTTCTTCAAACCTGGCTTCCAGTCCCATAGACAGGGTATCCGGATTGTAATTAGAATTGTATGCGACCTCCTCGGACAGCTTTTTCATACGGTCGAGTCGGTCATACACATTTGCGATTATGTCCATGGGCACGCTCATGGTTCTGTCCTTTCGTGAGACACTGTTCGTGTGGTAAGTCTACCAAGGTTTCTGGTCCGCCTAAAGTTCTACATCCGTCTAAAGTTCTACATCCGTCTAAAGTTCTACATCCGTCTAAAGTTCTACATCCGTCTAAAATGGAGAGACGGTCTATAGGGTCACCCCACCCCGCCATGGGAATGAGTTTCCCCACTTGGAGGAGGTTGCGGGTCCGGTATATTATCGCTGGAGACCCAAATCGCTTTCCTGAAAGTGGACCATAGACGGAACAGCTTCTGATTCGCTTGGCGAATAGTTGTCTTGGATCGCACAAAATTCATAGAGAGACTTGCTTCTGTAATTTGGAGAATAGCCCCGCTAAGCCCGGACTCTCAAGTTTTCTATCTGCGACCGCCCATTATGCCAATGTTCTTGAAGCCGGCTTCAAAGAGGCTACCTATGGCTTTGTCCGCCAGAGTTTTCGAACGGCACTTGATAATTATCGTTCCACAAGGATCGCGCCTATTCTTAAACTCGATTAAATAATCGGGAATAGGCGGTAAAATGTGGTCTTTTCTCTCGTGATCAAGGCTTGCCGGCCATAGGAATAATGGACCATGTACCAGAGTGGGCACATATCCGAGGCAAGAGCATTCATCCACAGACCCCACCTGTACGAGCATCACTCCTTTCGGGTTGTCCCTCCAGAGTTTGTAGGCTTCCTTATCCGAAATCTCAATGAGATTGACCGGCCCGTCTCCTGCTTGCGCGTCTAAGACTGGCCCTGCGGCGGTGAAAACAGATATCAAAAGTGCGAAGATCACTCGGCAAACCAGAGCCGACGGCATCTGTTATACCTCACTTTATGGGATTTGCGTTTCCGCGTGAGTTAAGCGAACTTCGTATTTTGGTTAGAATCATTCGATTCGACATATTCCCCGCCTGGACGTCGTTTCCAGCCATGATCTTGTATCACGGCTTAGAAACAGAGGAATTGGATGACTCAAGGCCGTTGCGGAGATGTACATCGTTTAGAGATATACGAATTCGGTCAATATGAGGATCAGCGGCCCCTAGCCTTTTCTCCAGTGTAGCTAGAGCCTTCGCGTACAACAGCTCGGCGAGATGATATTTCTCCCTGAATTTTGCCACATCGGCAAGTGTCACTATGAACTCGGCAGTGCATGGATGTTCCTTTCCATAAGCCGATTCGGCCTTCTTCCACGATTTCATGGCAAGGTGCACTGCCCCTGCCGTATCGCCCTGGGCGCAGAGTTGGTTTACGGCTACTCGTGTGTCCTCAGCGCATGTATCTTCGGCAAAAGAGCTCGTGCCAACAAGCGCCAATATGAGCGCCGCACATATGGTCAACACTTCCGATCTCATAGTTCCCCCAACTGCGTCATGCTGGATTCTTGATTATGTTTGTGACTTGCTAAGCCACTTTGATGGTTCCATTCATCACTTCGTTGTAATATTGGCACAGCGACCGGCACGAGGCCACCTTTTCATCATAACTTCCCTGTCGCTGTCCTCTGCAGAGAGTCCCCTCCACGTTCCAACATTGGAACCCTTTAGACGGATGAGCTGGGCACTCCGCCTTAACTGAGCATTCATGATAATTCCAACAAGTAGTTCCGGGCATGTTAGTTTTCCCCCCGTGTAGCAGGTATGATCGCTATCAGTGATGATAGGCACAGGGAACTGGATGCAAGGTGGGCGCCACATTCCTTCACGAGTATGTCAAGCCTGTATCCGATTTCTGCTGTATGATTTATATTTGGAAAAATTGCGAAAATTGTCCATTTCAGATCCGGTAGCAAATTTGACACACAATATCGCAATGTTATATTGGCCAATTTTATCCTCCCTATGAGTGAAAAGCGCGCACGAACTTTCGTATGTCCTGAAGCATTTGTGTCAGGAGTAAGCTGGGGGGCAAACCCCGCAAGGCACGAGATACGGAATACCAGATTTGATCATCCTGGTCGCTTAGCCGTATTGATTCTCACTGCGAGATCAAATGCGCCATAGTGACATATTGGATTCAAGCTAGGAACCAGATGTCCTATGAAAAGATGACAGTCATTGCCGGCGATTTTTGACAGAAAGTTTGCTTGCTCTACTGAAGGGTGTTACTACGCGGACCTATGTCATTCAAGACATTGGTGTTAGATCTATATCTTGAACGTGAGTTTCGCATGAGCGGCGTCGAAGATGTTGTGCACCCTCTGAGCCGACGGGTCCTGCTATGGACCGATACAAGCGGAGTAACATTGAGAAAAACGGTGATAGGCATTCTCCCAAGGCAAGCATTGAGGTGACCTGCGCCGATCCAATCGATCTGCAAATAAGATCAATCATGGCCGACCAGCTCAACCGAACTGGCTGCGCTGTTGTTGATAGCGATAAAGCGAGTTGGGTTTACTCAATAATCGCTCTGCAACGTGGCGACTTTGTGGAGCTTCCCATCATTCTACGCAAGTTTTCTTTTCTCCGCTAGGCCGTGAACTGAAGTGAAGGGCAAGGATGAGGAAGGAGTGACTTCTCTCCGGGACGGCTCATGGGCATACGAATCATTGCGCTTTCATGGCCTGTTCGGGTTACCTCAGACTGATTTGGAAGGATTTCTCGCTAATCTTGCCCGAGAATTTGGTCGCAAGCATTGTAATACACACCGAATCGTCGTCAGCATCGGAAGACGGCTCGCCTTAAAAACTCCAATGAATATTCGTTGACGATTGCGATATTAAACCTGATAGTACATTCGGCTCCGCTTAGGTTCAAAGACCTCCATCTCTTCTATCGGGTGTATGTGTTTGCGGCGGGGCCTCCTGAGAAATTGGAGTGGTCTAATCCTAGCGCCATGCCCCCATCTTCTATGCCCGTAAATGCTTTTCCCGAGCAAATTTACTTAATAAGGCGTGGCGCCTTTTATTTCTGGGGGACTTGATCACATCTTCACAGAACTCGGATTCGATAATAATAATGAGTAAACCCCCGGCTCTGCCGGGGGACTCCCAGAGTTTGACAGTTCCGGGAGAATACGAAAGCCTCCCTGATCTGAACCGCTCAAAGTCACAAGCCAAGGAGGCTTTCATGAACGACTGCAGAGTCTAAGCCCACACGGTCTGGGAGTGCAAGTACCACGTGGTCTGGATTCCCAAGTACCGTGGAAAGGCCTTGTATGGGGACCTCCGCAAGCACCTGGGGGAGTTCTCGCGAACTGGCCCTGCAAAGAGAGAGAACGGTGGTGGAGGGCCACCTTCATGGAGGACCACGTGCACATGTTCGTCTCAATCCCCCCAAAGTATGCCGTGGCCCAGGTTATCGGGTTCATGAAGGGCAAGAGTGCCATTCACATCGCCCGGACTTTTGGCGGGCGCAAGCAGAACTTTACGGGCCAGCACTTTTGGGCAAGGGGATACTACGTCTCCACCGTGGGCGGAGACGAGGCGACTATCCGGCAGTACATCCAAACGCAGGAGGAGGAGGACCGGCGCCTGGACCAACTGGCCATGTTCGCGTCGGTCAGCCACCTTCAGGTGGCCCCCATAGTTTCCAACCGCTTTGAGCGGTTCACATCTTTCAAGCCACCGGCTCTGCCGGTGGTCGCTGACACGAGGCTGGGTATTCGAGCGACGTATTCTGTCAAAACAAACAGAATTGACTCTATTGCAACTTGAAGCGATACTCTGCATGGCCCATGCTTCCAACCTAACTCCCCTTAATGTTGGTGAAGTGCTGCATGGGGCCGCCTTTCCCTTTGAAATATTGCCTATAGCTTCTAGTTAGCTCAGTTTGCGCCATGCCGGGCTTCTAATGCTTATCCGCGACGTAACCACCAACCTTCGGTGTGGCGCATCTTTCAATATACGAGTTTCGATTTGAGGGAATTGGTTTCTGATGCGAGCATTCTGCAATTCATTTGGAAGATACGATGGGCCTTTTCCCTCACTCCCCTCACCCTTGCGCCAAGCTTCAGATCTCAAGGTAAATCTGACTCCAGCCGGAGGGCTTGGCGCCTTTTATAACAGTTGACCGTCCTGTCTCCACGAGCGCATAATCACTGCCGCGCCGCAATCTAAGAGGTTTTGCGCCATGCCGAACCCTACCTACTCTTAAGCGCAAGATGACATTGTGACTTTATCGGCATGGCGCTTTTCATTGCAGCGCCTCATAACTGCCTTCCGAAACACTTCCGAATGCGCTTTCACAACGTCATCAGGCAAACGATCAAGTCGACTGTGCGGTTCGTTTCGTGGCTCAGGGTCGTTCTCAAGGGGCTTCTTGAGTATTTTCTGGGCTTGACCGGAGGGTCTTTGACTGAATTGATGACCGGACTTGATACTGGTGGGATTACTCGTATGCTCCCGCTGCTTTAAGAATTTCTGTGACTTCAGGGTTGGTATCAGTGGATGCCCCCTTGAGAGCCGTCCAGCCGTTATCTTTCTCGATAGCGTTGACATCGGCCCCATTGTCCAAAAGCAGTTTCCGGGTGTCGGTGAAAGAATCTTGACATATCGAGCAACGATGCCCTTACAATACAGCGTAATAGCTAATGTCAGTGACGGGATGTGGAAGACGGTTTTGTCGGATTGAGTTTGTCAGGTTAATAATTTCGATGAAGAATTCACTGAAAAAGCTCCGACTTTTGAACTCGTTGTGGACGAATTCTTGGGAGCCTTTTCCGTGACGCTTTGTCTCCAAAAGCTATTTTATCACAGACTGCTGAGAAGTGGAAAATTCTCGCTTCCTCTGGACTCCTACGCTCATGGTCAATGCTGAGGATCAACGGCAACCCATTGCAGGTCCCTTGTTAACATGGTGTTAACGTTTTCAGGGATCGCAAGGAACCGAAAATGACTCAAAGGGATCATCAGGGCTCGAAATGTCTGGGGTTCTTCTGCAAGCTCTTGATTTTGTTGGGCCGGAACCGGCCTTTCACGCCGGCGACAGGGGTTCGAATCCCCTTGGGGACGCCAAAATAAGACACTGATATTACAGGGAAGTTGGGAAGCGCCGACTTCCCTGTTTTCGTTTAGGCTCGAATATAGGGCCCGTCCAGGGCCTAAATGAAATTTGAAGTGCTTTTATGGGCTATCAATTTTCCGATCACCATTCAGGGACCACATTCACATCAAAAAATTTTGGGCGATAAGCCTGAACGACCTGAAAGGAATTTCAGTCAATCGAGGCTAGAACATGCAAGAGTCAAGACGTGATTTCTTCAAGGCTACGGCAACGACCGGAGCGATCCTTTTCGCGACCGCTGTCTCTCTGCCGGCGCGTCGGGTGCATGCCGTGGAAAAGACGGAATCCGGTGCCTGGAAACCCTCTTCGGACCGGGAGGGTCTCCCCCTCAATCATCAGCAGATCCTGAAACATCTGAGGACGGCCAATGAGGTCGCCAAGGAAACGGCGGAATTTGGCCACCACCCCTTTGGCGCAGTGCTTGTGTCGCCGGATGGCGAGAGGGTGCTGATGAAACAGGGAAACCTGAGTTCGATCGCGCATGCCGAAACAGAGCTCTCACGGCGGGCATTCGCGCGAGTACAACCCCGATTACTTGTGGACATGTACCCTGGTGACGACGTTCGAACCGTGCGTCATGTGCGCCGGAAACATCTATTGGGCCAACATCGGAAACCTGGTCTATGGCGTTGAGGAAACCACATTGAAGAAACTGACCGGCGCCAACAAGAACAACCCCACGATGAGCCTGCCGTGTCGCACGGTGTTCAAGGCGGGGCAAAAGCCCATCCTGGTGGCGGGCCCCTTTCCGGAACTGGAAGACGAACTGGTCGCCCCCCACAGGGCCTTCTGGAAATGAAGCAGCCAAAATAAAACCCTGATATGACAGGTAAGTTGGGAAGCGCTGACTTCCCTGTCTCCATTTAGGACTGAATATATGGTCTGTGTAGGTCCTAAACGGAATTGAACGGTTTCTTACGAGAAACTCTTTCTTCCCTTGATCGCTGTCTCCCCCTTGTCGAATTTCATCGTGTCTATTGCCGCCAAGAGATCCTCATCTGAAATCGTAAGATAGAGGGCCTGCAACGACTTCTTCTTGTCTCCATGTCCCAGGATCGCATCGGCTATATACGGGTAAACCTTGCTGCGCACAGCATTTGTGAACCAACAGTGCCGGAGATCGTGGACCGTTGGTTTGGGATCGAATCCAACGGCCTTTACCGCTGTTCTCCAACATCGGGTCAGTGAGTCTTCATGGGGAATGCTGCCGTCCGGATTCAGGAAAACACGATCACTCACAATTCCGTCTTCCATACGACGAATTTGATCCCGCCGATTGCTTTTTGTCAAGAAGCTCTTGAAAGAACCTCTGCCGCCCACTGGTTTAGACTCATTCCATGCGCTTCGGCCATCATTGCCGCACGGGCATGAACTTCAGGCGGCACTCGCAGCATCAGCTTGCCTGAATATGGCTTTTGCGGCGCTCGTCCGGACTTTTCGCACGTTGCCAGATAGTCGTTTACAGCCTCTTCAAAGGCGGCACGCAATTCTTTAACGGATTCCGCGTCAAAACCGATGATATCTCTGATTCCTGCAATGTGGCCGACAAAACAGCCGTCTTCATCGCTGTACTCAATCTTGGCTGCATATCCCTTGTAAGTCATTGTGCTCATGGTTTCACTCCAGCGCTCTCCAAGAATACTCGTGCGTCACGAACTTGGTACGGCTTCGCTTCTCTTGCGGGATGGGGTCTGTGGAATGTGGCGATTACGCCGTTCAAGAGAATCGGACCCGTGACCCGTCGCCCTCGATGATTTGTGCGCCAAGCGCTAAAAACAGGGACTCGATGCGCCGCCATTCCAGAGTCGCGGGAACCGGCTGTAAGAAAATGGCTTCAAGTGTCCTGCGTTGCGCTTTGTTCATGAAGTAACGATAACACTCAGGTCACCACCTTGCAATCATTTTGTGATAGCATCTGAGTTCCGTGAGCGCCGGGCACATCATATCGAATGCTTTGCGGACTTAAGGTTTGAGCCGGGATTACTCCCACTCTTACTTCTTCGTCCGGATGTCCGTCTCTCCCACGTCGAACTTCATCATGTCTATCGCCGCTAAGAGGTCCTCATCTGAAATCGTAAGATAGAGGGCCTGCAAAGACTTCTTCTTGTCCCAGTGACCCAGAATCGCATCGGCTATATACGGGTAAACCTTACTTCGCACGGCATTGGTGAACCAGCAATGCCGGAGATCGTGGACCGTTGGCTTGGGATTGAAACAATGGCGGATTATGTATATGATACTCAAGGGAGTGATAAAGCCATGTCTGAACGAACCTTCACCGCCGTGGTTCACAAAGAAGACGATATCTTCGTTGCCGAGTGCCCCGAAGTGGGCACCGTAAGCCAAGGTTACACGTTGGAAGAGGCTGTCGCCAATCTCAAAGAAGCCACCGAATTATATCTTGAGGAATTTCCGCTTCTGAAAGCTTCCCGAGTGATCATGACCACGTTCGAAGCGACATATGGTTGAACTGAAGCCCGTCTCAGGAAAGGCCGTTGTTCGAACGTTGGAGCGCTTGGGCTTTGTGAAAGTCAGACAGCGTGGGAGTCATGTCGTCCTGAAGAAAATTCCGGAAGCTGAGATTGGATGCGTGGTCCCTTTGCACCGGGAACTTGCGGTCGGAACACTACGCGGGATTCTGAAACAAGCCGGAGTATCACCACAAGATTTCCTCGACAATCTCTGAAACCTTTTGCTTCCCGCATTTCTTCACCCGTATGTCCGTCTCTCCCGTATCAAATTTCATCATATCTACCGCATCCAAAAGCTGCTGATCCGAGATATTGAGATAAAGGGCCTGTAAGGATTTCTTCTTGTCCCCGTGCCCCACGATGGCGTCCGCGATATATCCGGGAACCTCTCTGCGCATCGCATTCGTGAGCGGAAGATCGGACCGCCAACGATAGCCACGGCAGTCCGCCGTTTCAAGTCGCGAAGTAATGGCCTCCGCCCACTGATCTTCAACTTGACACCGGCGAATTCATCGGCCACCATGAGAAAGTGCTTGGCCGCATGACTTGGGCCAAGACCCAAGTTTCTGGGAATTGTGGTCTTCATCGGGTATAATGTGGCGAGATTAGATAGGAATTGTGGAAAACGCCGTGAGCAAATATGAGAAACTGCTTTTCCAGATCTTGAGCGGCGGCTCAGACACCAACATAGCATTTGAGGATCTCCGCCAACTTTTGCTACAATCAGGATTTGTGGAACGGCGCCGAGGGAGCCATCACATCTTCAGGAAAGAAGGGATCGAGGAGAAGATCAACTTGCAGCGGGATGACGGCAAAGCCAAAGCCTACCAAGTGCGTCAGGTACGCTCGGTGGAAGTCAAATACGGATTTGGAGGCGCCCTGTAGATGCGACGATATGAGATAATTATCTACTGGAACAGCGAAGATCACGTTTTTGTAGCTGAGGTTCCGGAACTTCCCGGTTGCATGGCTCATGGGGACACTGAAGAATCGGCTCTCAAAAATGTGAAGGAGGCCATGCGGTTGTGGATTGATACCGCCCGTGAGTTCGGAGATCCCGTGCCTGAAGCTAAAGGTCGCCGCCTCATGTACGCGTGATTGGGCACCGGAGCCGAAGGCCGTGAACCGTTGGTTTGGGATCTAAGCCCACGGCCTTGACCGCCACTCTCCACACTCCATGACCGGCCTTTACATAATAACATCAGGGGCCAGACTTGCATCTTGCTCTCCAGCGAGGAAGATCGTTCTGCGGCAAGGATAAAAGTCAAGAAGCAAGACCTGACCCCACGATATTGCGGAATTCTTACGAGGAAGGCTGTAGAATAGTCGTCGGGAAGGGGCATTACAAAGACGCAATTGGAAGAATTGGTAGACAAATTATCAGCGTGCACAGGTATCGCTTTCGGCCCGGCAACACAGGAAGATCTGGAATTACTGTCTCGTCTCAAATTACCGCCTGAAATAATTGCATTTTACGAGAAGTTCGAGCCTCAAGACCGTGTTCAACTGGGCGAGGTGAGGCTTTGGCCCATTGAACATATTCTTCAGGAGAATACAAACTACGTTCCCGACGCTGATCTTTACCCTCACGGCTATATTGTTTTTGCAAGCAATCTTTGCGGCGACGCCCATTGTTTGGATACCAATGATGCCAATCAAGGTGGTGAAATCCCAGTGGTTCTCATGGCCCATGATATGTTTTGCTCTGAAGTTTCCGATGAATATGTCAGACAACTCCGGAAAAAGGTGGCCGAGAACTTCGAGGACTTCCTTTGCAAGTTCCAAGCGGAGATCCTTGAAACAGAGCCGCTGTACGGAGTGGAATAGGGTTGTGGGAATTCTGGCTACATCATACCTAAATCCTCGCGGACGTGAATAGTACCCGATGCATTGCAGGACGGGCTCAGGCTGCACGGATAGCCGCTGTCGGGCATTCTTACCGCATCACACAGAGAGGCGATCGAAGGCGGACCTTCCCCGGTTTGACACCCAAGAGTTCACAATCGCTCTGAAAAAACGCTTGGCCGGCCATCCGTCTCACTTTCACTTCTTCGTCCGTATGCCCGTCTCGCCCACGTCGAATTTCCTTTTGTATATCTCCGCCAATAGATCCTCATCTGAAATCGTAAGATAGAGAGCCCGCAAGGACTTCTTCTTATCGCCATTTCATAGACTGGGTCCCTCTCATTTCCATTTAAAACGCAAGTGGTAACGACGCAGCTTCTTCTGCTTGACACCGGAGTGTTCATCAGCCACCATGAGGAAATACAGGGTCGGGTGATTCGGAGAAGAAGTCAGGGCGGAGGATAAGGTCGGAAGCAGCCGAGCGTGGGGTAACTGAAATTTCGGGTGGCTTGCGAAACCCACATGGCCGGCGTAAACCTTGACCTGGAGAGAAAGTATGGACCTTGAAGAAATGTCTCAGGGAATAATGAAACTCGGTGGCGCCGAGCGAATTATGCTCGTGGAGGACATATGGGACAGGAGGCCGGGGTCAGGTTTTGAAGTATGACTTCTCGTGAACCATTATAGGGTGGCCGAAGCAGCCACACGGACGGCTCTGCAGATCACCCATATCGCACCGAGCATGGAGCGCTTTATCGAACCGAGAGAAACTTATGTGATGTTGACCAAACTTCCCAACAATCCTTTAGACTTCGTTCAGCGGTGCGTCAGGCTCGGGAAAATACTGTGGACCTACCATGTAAACATGCGCATGAGGGACAGGTTCATTTCTCGCCGGTTCATAGTTGATTCTCATCCGGATTACGAGATAATAGAGGAGTATCCGGAGGACAAGTATCTTCCAAGCTATCTTGTCTATTCCGAATATAGCGGTGATATTTTTCATATCCTTTTCGCTGCGGATGTGGAAGGGGACAATGTTCGGATCGTTACCGCCTATCGTCCCAGCCCCGAGGATTGGGAAGAAGACTTCAAGACAAGGAGACGTTCCCGATGAAGTGTCACGTATGTGGATCGAAATTGGAGCCCTTGGTCACGGATCTGCCCTTCAAGGTGAGTGAGACCACCATCGTGATCCTGAAAGGCTTACCGTTACTTCAGTGCAATAACTGCACTGAATATCTCCTGGATGATTCCGTGATGTGTCGAGTAGAAGAGATTCTCAAAGGAGTGGATACGGCAGCAGAATTAGAAGTAATCCGCTATGCCGCCTGAGATGGTCGAAAACACGGGTGGCTGCCGTGGGCTGCCTCCGTCACATTCCACGGGAAGGCAATCTACGGCAGCGCATGTTCCTTCGCCTAAGCCAGCCTCTTCATCGACCGTCTTGAGAAAGCAATCTGCCGCGACCCCGCCTATTCTCACTTTCTCACCCGTAAGTCCGTCTCTCCCGTATCAAATTTCATCATATTTATGGCATCCAAAAGCTGCTGATCCGAAATATTCAGATAAGTTGCTGTAAGGTCCTTTTCTTGTCCCCTTGCCCCACGATGGCGCCCGCTATATATCCGGGCACTCCGCTACGTATTGCCTTTGTGAACCATCGGCTCCGGAGATCGTGGACCGTCGGTTTCTAATCGAAGCCCACGGCCTTTGCCTTCGTCAGCCAAGTTAGCGTCCGCCTTATCGGTCGCGTTTGAAGCGCCAATCGGCGGCGGAGCCACTCATTCTTCCGCTTGACACTGTCGAGTTCGTGAGTCACGATGGGGACGTAGCGGACTTGGCCGCCCTGTGTCGGTCTACATACCGTGGGAGTTTAAGATGATTAGAAGCTTCAAAATTGTCGTGGAAAAGCACTCGGACGGCTACGTCGCCTATCCCATCGGATTGAAAGGGGTCGTCGTGGGTGAGGGAGACACCTATGAAGAGGCGCTGAACGATGTGAAATCAGCTATAGGATTTCACATTCAGACCTTCGGTCCCGAGGTTCTCGATGAGGGGTCTTCAGCGCTGGAAGTCTACATTGCCGAAACCGGAGTCGCCGTGTGATAGCCAAGTTCCCGGCGGATGTTCCTCTGGAGAAGGTCGTAAGGGCTCCGGAAAACCGTGGGTTTCAAGTGGCGCGGAGTGGTAACCACATTGCTCTGGCGCGTGAGAATGAAGATGGAACACGGACGCCGATTACCAGACCCAATCACCGGAGGATCAAGAGCTCGACCCTGCGTACGATACTCACGCAGGCAGGTATTCGGAGAGACGCTTTCTTGGCGGCTCTCGAAGTTTTGTAAGCAGGATATGTCATCTTTCGACATGGGAGGGAACACACTACTAAATTTATAGAAGCGGCTCCCGTCGGCCCTGGTGGTGAGTCTCACTTCTTCTCCCATAGGTCCGTCTCTCCGTTGTCGGACTTCGTCATGTCTATTGCGGCCAACAGATCTTCCTGCGAAATATTGTGATAGAGGGGTTGCAACGACTTCTTCTTGTCCCCATGACCAAGAATCGCATCGGCCATAGACGGGTAAACCTCGCTGCGCACGGCGTTCGTGAACCATCAGCGCCGAAGGTCGTGGACAGTGGGTTTGGGATCAAAGCTTGGGAGTATTGGCCTAGCCTTCCTCCATCGGGCACGCCGAATTAAGTCTGGCGCACGCTGAAGTCCCGGTCGCAAACATTAGTGGGACAATATGGCGTTCCGAGACACCCTGCTCGGCTCTAGGTCCGAAGCGCCAAATGAGCACGGTGATCCGGAGTTCCGACATAAGGTGTTTAGGCGCTGCCGAGCTGTTCCCGCATGCCCAAAGCGTCCATGTTCACCCATTCTTCAGCGATCTTGCCGTCCACCACTCGGCTGATGGTGATCCCGTTTACGTTGAAGCGCCGACCTTTGGACGGAATTTCCGGCAAGTATTTCGTTTGACATCCCGAGAAGGTCCACCGTGTCACGACGCGATCTCCCTCAGCGACCTGATCTTCTATGGTGTGCGACGAGTCCCGTATCGCCTCAGAAAAGGCCTTGCACATGGCTTTTTTGGCCTCACGGCCACCGGTGAAATTCGGGTTCTTGGGATCGTGTGACACATAATCATCACTGACCAACTCATATGCCGCACCCAGGTCGTGATGGACGCATCCTATAGGTGTTCTCCATGACGTGGCGGGATCACATCGCCTGCTGAGGCCACCGGAGCCAACAGACTCTCTTCCGTTTGATACCCGAGAGGTCATCGGTAACCCTGCAAGTCGCCGCCGGTGTTACTTGAAACTGAGCGAATTCGTATAAATTGCGCTTATTTTCTATCCGGCCGCGAGTCCGGGAAGTGTGAACGGAATAATGATCAGGGCGAGGCCCACAATAATGAGGAAACCTCCCGCCCTTACGGAAGCGTCCGGCCCAAGGAATTTTCCTAGCGCCGTGACAAGGCCGGTAATGGCCTTTAGGAGCTTGGTGATTGCTCCTATGTCTACCGGACCCGCTATTGCTCGTCGTTGAAGAGTCCCATACACTATCAGACCAAGCCCAACATAGAGAAAGATCACACCTGTAATCACCAAAAGAATCTGTATGAAAGTCATTCAAATCCTCCGAAGCTCAGAGCTCTGTTCTTTTTTTTGAATACTACCCCGCATTCAATGAATCGACCCCACAGCGGTCTCCCCTGGCCATTGAAGCTTGGCCGGCTTGCGCCGACGCCAATGCCGGATGAGTCTATCCAGCTCGACCGCCCATGGCCTCTTTGTCATAGGGGATAAAAAGTCCCCTTTACGAGGGGACTTAGCGGGTTCGATTTTTCCCCCTGTTCCTGGGGCCCGGCCTCTGCCTCGAATACGCTACCACGCTTCCGAAATGGACCACTTGGTTTCGGGCGTTTAACGCCAGTCGCCGGTCAGTTGGAGAGTGGCCCACAAGTGCGGATGAGGCCATTTCCGCCCAAGCCACAGCCATCGGTCCTCTTCAAGCGTCTCGACCAGCGCCTGTTGAAAGGCCCGGATCTTGCTCCGCCGCAAACCGCCAACTTCACTTTTCCATTCTGAGTAGAAACGCCGGGTAATGGCGACGCCAACATCCTGTTGGACGCACCACAGGCTGGCCAATACCGTCGAAGCCCCTCCAAAGAGAAAGGCGGGCGCCAGGCCTGTAACCTCATCGCCGGTCGAGGTCTGAGCTGTGCCGCTTTCACAGGCGCTGAGCGTCACCAGGGTCGCGTCCGGGCGACAAGATGTCAGTATCTCATACGCCGTCAGGTTCTTGGAAGTGTCTGCTGAGTCGCCGGCCAACTCCAGGCAGGAGGAAAGCGGATTGTTCTTGTCGAAAAGTCCGTGGCACGCTATGTGGACTACGTCCCAGGATTTCTGGGGGCCTTGATACGCCAATTCGTTGAGCAAACGCTGCTTGGTGGATTCCGTCGGCGAGACAATGGTCGGCGGCGGGTCTGTGAATAGTGGAGCAATTTCCTTCCGAGCAAGGCGTTCAAAACCATCGAGATCTAGGCTGTCCGGTCCTCCAATGGTGGCTGTGAAGATGAGGCAACGACTCGGACGGCGGGCATTCTTGCAAACCCACCACCGCAGGGCGGTGGCGCTAGGCGCTACCACCAAGGGGTTGCGTTGAATCAGGTAGCGCTGCCCGTCGTACAGGGCGGCAAACGGAACATTGTGGAGCGGGCCGGAAGGAACGACGCAAATCCCAACGCCTTCGGGCACGAAGGGAAGCGCAGGCTCAATGATCTTGCCGTAGAACCAGTTCGATATCTCGTTGAAGCTGTCGAGCGACTTTGGCTCGTCGCCGGGAAGGAGTTCCCATAGACGACTCCGCAGCTCTTCAGTCGTTGTGTTGAGCCGTACAACGTCCGGAACCTCACGGTCCCGATGAATCACGAACGCCACAGCCGTGCCGTACTCCTCCCCAAGATCGTACTCCAGCAACACGGGAACTTCATCGTCCAGAAGGGCGGCGGCCTCCTTGACCGTAACGCCTTGCTCCTTGCGAATCCGAGCGTAATCCGGATATTGCGGCTCAAGCTCATCCCAGATACGATGCAACCGTTCGGATACCTGCTCCGCTTCCGGGACCCGGTTGGCCTGGGAAGGTTCCGCCAGTAGGGCAAAGACCCTTGCGATCAGGTTGCGCTCTTCCAACCGGATCTCCTCCGGCGGCATATTCTGAAGCCGCAAGGGCAGATAGCGGAGAATGACCGTAAGCATACGCCATTTGACATTTTCGGCCCAATTGAAAGCCTCAATGCGCCGATCCGGCTGAGCTTCGCCCAAGGCCGCGCAGCAGGAGATCATCGCTTCATACACCCAGCGAAAGCCTTTGGTCAATCCCAGGTTGCTGCGTTCGCTCACAAATGAGTTTCGATAATTCTCCAGACACTGCAAGGCCCTGCTGAGGATCGGATAAGCCTCCTCATCGCGTTGCAAACTGCTCAGGGCTTGGCCCAGATGGCCATGGGCCACAAGGTAGTGTTTCGCCTCAACTCCGTCGACGCCAAAGCCTTCGGCCAACTTCGCTGCACGCAGCAGAGGCGCGATGGCTTCTTTGGGTCGGCGCTGATCGAGGAAGATCTGGCCGAGGTTGTTAGCAGCCGCTATTTCAAGGCGCCTGCCTTCGTCGCCCGCGTCAGCGGCCGCGGTCAGAGCCGCCTCATATGTCTGACAAGCCTGATCCCAGTTTTCGAGGTTGGAGTATACCGTCCCCAGGTTGATCAGGGCGGCCGGGAGGTGCGACGGTTCGGCGCACTCCCTGTGTACGGCCACGGCTTGGAGTAGGCGCTGTTTCGCTCGTTGGTACACCGCCGCCGCTTGTTCAGGCTGATCTCTTTCCTTCAAAAAGGAGCCTTGCTCGATGTAGGTAGCAGCCAGATTCTGGTATTCCACTGCGGCCTGGTCCTTCTTTCCCATGTCTCCAAGGATGGAGCTGCAACGCTCGAAACAGTCGATTATCCTGGGCCAGTCTTCGGAGTCCATGTACAACAAACTTCTTCCGAGCAAGCTAAGGGAATCCGCATAAAGTTGTCCACGGGGCAGCCCCTGAAGCAGCCGTAAGCTGGTCTCAGCGAACGCCATCCCAAACTTGATGTCGGCCCCGGAAGAAGGGGTTTCGAGCCAACGGTTGCCCAAGTGGGTAAAGGCGAAGGCCCCCCAGAAGCGGGCCTTGGCGGCTATATCGTCCGGATAGGGCCAGCCGGCCCATCCGACAAGATCGAGTTGGGTCCGCCAATGGGCCACGATGGCAGGAAAGTCCTGTTCCACTTTCTGTCTACTGAGGAAATTGGTAACTGCCTGGCCAAGGGCAGAGAGCGGGCTCTCAATGTAAGGAAGGAACACCATAGCCCCGTTCTTTGCCAGATGAATTTCCGTAAAAGCGTCACCGTACCTCTTGGCTTTGACAAGGTCCTGGTAGCAGCGGCCTCGCCATTCCAGGTCTTCGGCCACTTCGGTCAACAACAAGGCGGCATAGTCCTGAGCTAGCTCCAAGTCGGACGAGTGTAGACATATCATGGTCGCTTCCATAGAAAGGAATGAAACCGACCCGGGCCGTTCCGCCATGCAAGTGGCAAGGACAGACTTGGCTTCTCGCAAGACGCCGACAGCCTCAGCGGGGGCGTTCGACCGAGCAGCCCTTTTCGCCTTAGCAAGAGCGTCGTACAATTTCTCGATCGAGGTCATGACTACCTCCGCTCAGATCCAACGATTGCGCCTCCGACTCGAACTCGGACGCGGTGAAAAACGTTAGGAAGAGGTCATTCTATAATGTCACAACTTATCGTACGACTTCTTGCCCCCAATTGGATCGACTCACGCTGGTCTCCAGATCTGCGTCCATATAGCTTATTGCGAAGCTCAAAACGGCGAAGCTAC
Organism: uncultured delta proteobacterium; assembly: GCA_963747865.1. GTDB lineage: Bacteria > Desulfobacterota > Desulfomonilia > Desulfomonilales > Desulfomonilaceae > JBBSBY01. Next base: position 18,401 of record CAVVHK010000034.1, read on the forward strand.
TTCGATAAATCCCTCGTTTATCCAGCTGGTGGCGTCCTTTATCATTGGAGTAGTTAGCGGCTACCCTGCGCTCAATCGCCCCCACCATCTTCCGGGGGTTCGCCAACTGCTCGTTCCTTGCGGTGTCTCCATCCATGCGTTTTCGGAAGAGGGCCGACAAACACCTCGTGATTCTGAAGCGGAAGGTTTGTCACCAACCCGATTGCTGATTGCTCGGCGAGTGATGCGTGATGAGCCTAACATGGGGCGCCCACGCATTCAATTTGCCCCCCTACCGCCTCTATACGCTTCAAAACAGATTGAGTCAACACTTTTCTGTCGCCTTATTCGCGCCACGTTTCGCATGCGCTGAACGTGCGAGGAGATGAAAGCAACCCGATCAATTGATTACATTTTCACACCGGTAATTAATCCGACTCCGCCGCTCACAGAATGATATGTGATGAGAGAAGACGTCTATCAGTCGAGGTGATGAACATGGAATTGGACGCCGGTATATTAAAGGCAATGGCGCATCTTTGCGAGCAGATAAACGCGTTCAAATTCGTTGACGCCGACGATTATACGGGCGCCCTAAAGCTCGCAGAGGCAATTCACCACCTTGCCGAATCACTGGGTGACGAAGGTCTGAAGGAAGAAACCGACGGGGAAGACGATGATGAATGATACGGCACGGAAAAGGTAGCGCTTTTCGGCACGCGAGCGCCATTGTCTCTCCCTGAGATTCGCTGGAAATTTCGACCGTCTTTGGATAGCCTCTCCCGCTAAACCTGTCATTGCGAGGGCGAAGCCCGAGGCAATATCATGGGCCACACCGGCGGAGATTGCTTCGTCGCTTCCCTCCTCGCAATGACAGGCTCCGGCCTTGGGCGGGTCAGGGGTTCCCGCAATTATCAACGCGGATGCCTATAACGCATGGGCTGCTCTATTCAAAATGGTTTTGGGTTTTCCCCATGACGAGGGAAGAAGCCATTGTCATCGCTTATACGGATTCGCACGATTTCAAGCCACCCTGCCGTCAATCATCCGCCTCGCGAGATCCAGATCGTCTCTGTCGGACGCTTTGACACTAATAGATCTCGCGCTTGTTCTCACGCTGATCAACCATGTAGAACATGGTCGCTTTTTCCTTCAACTTTTTGATGATTTGCGCAATCTTGCTCCGATCCAGATTGAATGTCCTTATGTAGACATTCCGGTATCCCGGCGGCACGCCCTCGTAGGAACTGAGAACACTTGCCATGCGACCTCCATGGCTTCTGATGATATCAACCAATTCTTGAACCGCGCCGGCGCGGTCTTTAACATGAAAAGCAAATTGAATCCCTCGCGCCCCCATTGCGGTCAAGGAAATCAAGGCCCTGAAGATGTCATCCCGAGTGATGACGCCCACTACCGTTCCCTTGTGATCTACTACGGGCGCGCCGGGTATTTTGTCTTTCAGTAACACGGCCGCGGCCTCGTCAATGGTCTGATCTGACGGGATAGTAATTGGGTCTCTCGTCATTATGTCCTTAATTTTTGTCTTGTAAGTGTGGTACAGCAGATCCTGGGCATCCAGCGGCGTACCCCCCGAGGCCGAAGCCTTTTTGAGGTTGCCGTCATCGACTATCCCGACAAGCTTCTTGTCTTTCATAACGGGGAGGACTCGGATATCGTGCTCCTTCATGAGATTGATCGCTTGTTGGATCGGATCGTCCGTATCAACTGAGATTACTTCTTTACTCATCCATTTTTGTACCAGCATTGTTTGCTCCTTCATTGCATCTCGACTCCGGAGCCGCGACTGTCCCAAACGGACTGCGAAGAGAGACTCCGGCTCGAAGTAACGCGTCCGTAAGACCTATTACATTACGATGAGACCTTCAGAAATGAGGCCTAACAGCATGGAGATCAACTCATCCGAGTCTACTTCTCCACACCTTCCCAGGAGTGACCGCAGGTTCTTTCTGCCGTCGATAGCCTCCATAAATTGCTTTTCAATCTCCCCGACCCGGCCAACCACGACTGACGGGCCGACAACGTAGTTCAGAGGCGGGCCGGAAACGTGGCGCAAAGGCTTCGTGTCGCCGGCAGCGCCTATGTTTGGCCTGTCCATCGGAAAAGGCGAGGAATACACGAGTATCGGAACTGCGAACCGGGGCACGAGGGATTTGAGCTTTTTGGCTCTGACAAACTTGTCCTTGACGCCGAATACGGTGAGCAATTTGAGGCGCCGGTCATGCTCTTCTCTCTTGAGCCGTTTGAGGACATCCGGGCCTGTCTCGAAATACAGGAAGGAATGATTGGTTGATAGCGCCCCGGCGTACGGGTAATCGTTTATAGCAAATACGCTCTCCAGTTGGCTTATCCTGTGATAGAGGCGGTTGACCGCCACGGCGGAGATTCTGGCGTCGGACCTCCAAACAGGTAGCGGAGCCATTAGCTCATTGCCTTCGTAACTAATGGACGAAACACCGTACTTGCCTGGGTCCTCGTGCATTCTTGAGCCGGGAACTATCATAAGCAGTCCGACCACATAATAAGATAGACTCTCTACATTGTCTTCGAGGAATGTTACGGTTTCCTCGGCGTCTTTTTCGGTCTCTCCCGGAAAACCAAAGAACCCCATTGCTTGAGTAGCGACCCCCGCGTTGTAGAGATCCCTCATGACCCGCCCGACGGTCTGAACGTCCTTTCCTTTGTTCATCGCGTCCAGAGTCTTTTGACACCCACTTTCGAAGCCGATGGCGGCGCTGTTTAGTCCAGCGTGCGCCATAGTCTCGCAAAGATCCCTGGTAAACGCCTTTTCAGCGCGGAGATCTGTGTTCCAAACGAACTTCTTTCCCGACGCGACAAGCGCCTCGCAGAAACGTTTCAGATAAGGCGGGTCCACAACATCGTTGCTAAAGTTGAAATGTTTGGACCCGTGATCTTGGGCCAACTGAGACATCTCGGCGATAGCCTTCTCCACGGGGACGGTTTGATACTTCCGCATGCGGTTCTCACCGTATCTGTTTTGACAGAAGACGCATTTTCCCCAGTAACATCCCCTACTGATACAATACGGAATCACCGGTTTGGGAATCAGGTATGCCCGGAGATCCAGATCCGAATAGTCCGGAGGAGGCAGGTCCGCTATGTCAGGATACTCGAGGGCGGCAAAGCGCCGAAACTCGCCTGTGATCGAATCCCGGTGAATCACGTTGGGAATACCTTCCAGAGTCGAACCAGCCTCAATCCTGTCCACGAGCTGAGAGAAAACGGACTCTCCTTCCCCGCACACCACGGAATCCGTGCATACGAACACGTCCCGGAGTTGCTCCTCCCCAATCAACATCACCCACTGGGACAAGTACGCCCCACCCATAGTCACATGGATTTCCGGGAATCGCTCCTTGATCATGCGCCCGAGCGCAAGCGCTTGAACCGACTGAGAAGCGAACTCCATCGATATTCCGATTACTTTGGGCGCTTGGACGGCAATGTCGAGGAAAAGGACGCCTTCGTAATATTCCACGTACGGATTGGTTTCACTGTGACAATGCTCCAACACCCGTTTCATGGAGTTGAGCTCCTGGGCTGTGGGGTATTCGGACGGAGTCACCAGCGTAGGAAAATGCGCAGCGGAGAGCAGAGTGTAGAAAGCGTTCAGCACACGAGAAGATTGCTTGTAGAGTCGATAGTCGTAGAAACGGTTGTGTTCTTTGAAAAAGCTCAACGCCTGAGAGGCTAGTTCCGGTTTGATCTCTAACCACGCAGCCGAGACCAGTAACCTGTAATGGCTTTGATCTTCGGGACTCAACGAATTCTTGGATTCGAGGCAGCGTCTCACAATCGCCGCCCGGTCCAGGAGGCGCCGGATATTGTCTTCCCGCGCGAGGTAGTAGAGTAACTCTATTCCGAGGTCACGAACCTTCACTGTATGTCCCTGCAATTCGGCGTAAGCCTTCAAATACGGCAATGCAGGGTACGGACCTGTCAAATCGCCCGGCGGCGGTTGCAGCAACATAGCGCAGCAGGTATTCCGGTCTTTTTCCAAATGATTCATTGTAGTTCTTGAAAGAGAAACGCGAGGGCCGACCGCTCCAGGGTTGTCCTATCTACTACCCTGTAGGACGGCGAGTTGTAGGTCCTGTAAATTGGCGAATGGCTCAACACCGGCAAATTGCCCGCCTGATGGATGAAGTCGTTGACCTGCGCTAAGAAGAGCGCCACCAGTTCGTCCGGAAACACGTAAGATCTGCCCTGAACTGCCAATTCTCCTCTTTTGTTCAAATGTCTGAAGGCGTCCAAAGAGGCTATGAAGTTCTCACGTCCACCCTTGTGCGCTTCCGCGGACTTCAGGCAAGCTTCCACCAAAAGAGCGCAAGCAGATTCTTCGCGACCAGCGAAAAGTCTGCGATACGGCCGAAGATTAACCCGGAATACGGAGCCATCGGCCGAGACGTTTTCCAGCACAGGCTCGGCGGAGTTCGCCTCCGCCCTGAGCAATTCATACGCCAGGATATGCGCGAATCTAGCCGGATCCTCAATGCTGTGGCCTACGCCAAATTCACCCTGGTGCAGGCACTTGTATATGTCCGCAAGGCTGTGAGCTTTGGGAAGCGTCGGCGCAGGCGCTGTCGTCCAGTCGGTGATCCCGGGATGATGCTTGGCCTCGTGGAACATGTACTGGCCCACAAGAACGCGACGAACGCCTTCGCGTCCGGTTGAGTCGCCCTGTAGTTCTTCAGGCTTTTGATCCATAGTCCGTCCCTTATGCCGCCGGCTTTTCAGTCCCATGTTTCCACGAAATTCTTGACCTGTTCCATGACCGAGGCGTCACCGACGGTCATAGGGTCGTCCAGCTTCACTTCCAGGCGATTCACCATACGTCGATGCCTGTCGAACGGATGAAGGGAGGAACGATACGCCGGTCTGGCAAAGAGGTTGATTTTCTCCCAGTTCTTGATGATCACATCCACGTTCCGGCCTGCGGCGCACTGGATGACCATGCCTCTCGTCCAAGCCCGAGTATCCGCCGGAGGTTCAACCTGAGCCTTGAGGATTTCCTCCTCTTCAACCACTCGATCCGTCAGGTTCAGCGCCCGGCAGCGCTCAAAAATGCTCGATTCAGGGTTAAGATCGTGATAGCGCACGTCCAGAAGTTTGAGCCTATAATCCGACCAGGAAAGTCCGTCCTTTTGCCGCACCCTGTTAATGAGCCAGAGTTTGAGTATCCAATCGATTCTCCGCCTCAAATCCTCGGGATCGTCCTCCAATGTCCAGTTGTCCGGTGAAATCCTGATCTTTTTCAGTCCTGCGAGAGTGCTGCCCCATAGCTCGAGGATTTCTTCCTCTTCATTCGTTGGTCGACGGCGCCCGAAAAAACGGTGAACCGTTTCAAGATAAATGGTCTGTATTTCCAGAGCGCTATATCGCCCTTGCCGGTTTTCGAGCCTCAGAGGACAGTGGAAAAGCCTAGACACATTTTTCATGGCGTCCACCGGAGACGCAAGCACGGGCATATCGTCCAAAGCGTCTTCCTCGAGCAGTCTCAGCACAAGGGCGGTTGTTCCGGCTCTCAACCCGAGAGCGTGTTCGGACATGTTGGAATCCCCAACCAGGACGTGAAGTCGTCTGCTTTGGCCTTGTCTGGGAATTTCTCTCTTTCTCAGGTTGATAATGCCTCGCACCTGCGAAGTCCTGTCGCTGAAAACTCTGTCAATGAAATCCGCCCGTTGGGTCAATTGATAGGGCCCTGTTCCTGATGTTCCTGCTGACGCTACTTTGCCCGCGCCGCAGAATATCTGTCGCGTGACAAAAAACGGGACCATGAGACTCACATTCTCTATGGCTCGCGGCGCAGCGAGATAGTTTTCGTGGCATCCGTAGGTGACCCCGAACGAATCCACGTTGTTTTTGAAAACCCGGAGTTTTCCGGGCCTGCCTGCCTCGGCCATGAGAAGATCGGCGCGTTCCATCAAATCGCGGACGATTCGATCACCGGCTTTCTCATGGGCCACTAGGTCTCTGACGCAGGCGCATTCCGGAGTCGCGTACTCCGGATGCGCGCCGCGATCTATGTAGAATCGCCCGCCGTTTCCCAGGAATTCCCCAGCGACAGGCCGTCCGCTTGCTTTAACCGCTTCAACCATGAACGGAGTCACTCCCTTAAGCTGATCCAGCAGGGGTTCACTGTCCCGGCGCGTCTTCTGCTCGTCGTTATCCGGGCTGTACAGCAACGCGTATTCGCACTCCGTGCCAAAGACCCGGGTTTGCAAGGGTCACTCTCCTTCCACCTGTTTGAACTCATCGAGGAATTCTTGACCGGCTTCCTGGAGCACGCCTTCCATAAACTCGTCCAACTCTTTGAGTTTTTTCTTCGCTACTTCGTCCGGTATCGTTGACAATGGAGCGGCGTCTTCATCGGCATCTCGTTTCTTGACTGTCCTGCTCTTCGGAATTTGCGTTTGTCGCGACTCACTCATGTATAAGCTCCTGTTCCGAATAAATCCGTTTCAGGCCTGGACCATTTCCAGTAACTGTCTGGAGTTAGAACATCGTTCAAACACGTCTTCAAATTGCTCCCTTGTCCCTTTCAGTGGGTTGAGCAGCGGGACCATACGGTGAATTTCCCCGTGATCGAAGCCCACCACTTCCCAGTTAACCATCAAAATCTCGTCAGCGAACTTTTCGACGCATTTGCCTCTGAAATACGCTCTGGTGTCGGCAGGAGGGCTTTCGACCATACTGAGAATCTCACCGTCTTCAAGGATTCTGTCGATGAGCCCGCTGCTCAGTAGATGCCGGAACAAACCCTTTTCCGACTCTATATTGTGATACTGGAGATCAAAAACCCGAAGCTCCGGAGCATCCCATGCCCGATTCTTGCTCTGCCGGAAGCGTTGAAGGAGCGACAGTTTCGCCACCCAATCCAAACGGCGGACGAGTCCAAAGGGATCGTCGTCGATCTCAAAGTCTTTTGAAAGTCTAAGATTCTCCAACCCGTCCAAGGCGCTCTCCCAATATTGCAGGATCAAGTCGGCATCGGGCGGCGGTTGACCGGCCCCGGATCGGCAGGTACCTGTTGAGCCTTATCCAGGAACGCTCGCTGGATATCCAGGGCGCCGACCGTCCGACCGTCAGCCAATTCGAGCACGAAGTCGAACTCCGCGACCTTCCGCAGGGAGCGCACGGGGTCTTTAAGGGTGAAGTCTTCAGTCGAAAAATCGTCTTCCAGCATCTGAAGCGCTATCTGAGCGCATCCGATTTTCAGAAAGCCGGCGAACTCACTCATGTTGGCGTCGCCCAAGATCAAATGCAAGCGTCGAAAGCGTTTCGGATCGGCGTGATGCTCAGCGCGGGTATTGATAATGGGTCGCGCATACATTGTTTCCAGGCCAAAAACCGTCTCAATGAAATGGGCCCTCTGGGAAATGAGGTAAGGCGACCCCATTTTCCCGCCCTTCTCAGATCCTACTCGTCCCGCCCCTGTGAAGAGCTGACGGGTGACAAGGAACGGGACGAGGCTTCGCAGCGCCTTGCCGGGATTGCGCGTCAGACAGTCGTCGTGAGCTTCGGCCTCCATCAGGTAATTCTCATGGCAGCCATAACTATGGCCCTGGTGATCGATATTGTTCTTGAAAAGTCCTATTTTCAGCGTCGGAATCGTTTCTCGGATTGCGGTTAGAGCTTCGCAAAGAATTAACTCTCCGGCTTTATCGCAGGCGACAGCATCCCTCGCGCTCAAACACTCTGGAGTCGAATACTCCGGGTGAGCGTGGTCCGAATACAATCTTGCGCCATTAGGAAGTATAGCGTTGATACGAATGTTCTCTTCGTGGGAGATTACCTCCTGGCCGGTGTTTTTTCCGAAAAGGCCGCCTCGAAAATCATTGAACGGGGTCTCGTGACCGTAGTCCCAGATAATTCTTGTTCCCGGGGCCCTGAGCCCTGATTTCCTCGCATACGCGTTCACTAGCGAACATGATGCCTGAAACGGTGTAAGGCCGTGCCCTCCTTGCATTTGGATCGCATATTCTTCTTCAATCCCAACTACTTTGGGGACGCTCATGGGGCCTCCGGGCTTAAGGTCGTTAGGCTTATCCGTGCAAGCGTTATCGGAAGCGGCTATTTAAGCAATTCAATTACTTCAAGCGATTCTTTGGGTATCTCATCTTCGCACGAATCAGTCTTTTCGCAGCATATGGACCGAATGCGCACCACTCTTTCTCCACCCTTACCGATGATTCTGAACCATTCCGCCGGGTTCGTATTGCTGGGCAAATCTTCGTTTTCTTCGAATTCCTTTCGGAGGGCTTTGAGGAGATGATCGAGGGTGATCCCTTTTACTCCTCTATTGACAAGGTCCTTGACCGCGAAAAGTTTTGCCCGATTTACAATATGTTCGATAATGGCGCCGCTCACGAAGTCCTTGAGATACAGAATTGTCTGCGCTCCGTCTGCGTAAGTTATCTCAATGAGCTCGTTTTCGGGCTTGCGATCATACAGGTCATCCACAAGTGTAGAGATGAGCCAATCTATCGTAGTCTCGGTGTCCCCGAAGCGGTCGATCAGAGACGGGTCAAGCGGAAGATCGGGGGTGAGGTATTTGGCAAAGATCTCAAGGGCCGCTCCTCTTTCCGGCCGCGGAATACGAATTTTGCGATCCAGGCGCCCGGCCGTAGCACTGCCGGATCAATCAAATCTTCCCGATTTGTCGCGCCGATTATCACAACGTGTTCCAACGGCTCAAGACCGTCGAGCTCAGCGAGAAATTGAGGAACGATGGTCGCTTCCATGTCCGACGATATTCCGGAGCCTCTCACGCGAAACATAGAATCCATCTCATCAAAGAAGATCACCACCGGCGTTCGGCCCCTCGCCTGGTTTCTGGCCCGGGCGAACAGGTCGCGGATCGCCTGTTCGGTTTCGCCGACGTATTTGTTGAGGAGCTCGGGACCCTTAACGTTGAGAAAGAATCCCGCCTTTCGTTCCCCGGTCTCTTGCTCGATTCGTTTTGCAAGGCTGTTGGCCACGGCCTTCGCAAGCAAAGTCTTGCCGCAGCCGGGAGGCCCGTACAGGAGGATCCCTTTGGGTGGGACCAATCGATGTTCTTCGAAATAGTCAGGATAGAGATGGGGCAACTCAATTGAGTCCCTTATGAGTTCTATGGCTTCATCCAAACCGCCGATGTCGGCGTAATGTATGTCCGGAACTTTCTCGAGAGCCAGGCGGTCCACCTCGCCCTTGGGCAGAAGTCCATATGCGAAAAGAGATTCCCGGTCGGTACTCGATTTTGTCCCCAACGAGAATTTTCACTGACGCAAGCGGCTCGGCCCTCGTCACGACAAGACTTTCGTCGCCGACCGCCTTGACGAGCATTTTCTCATCGGTAAGTAGCTGCTGAACTGTCGCAAGTTCTCCGGATATGAGTTCAAATCCTCTCGGTTCCAGGACCTGCAACTCGTTATTCAAAAGGAGCAACTCTCCTTTCCTGAATTCTCTTCGCCGCTGACTCCTCTCTTTGCCGGTTTGTCGGATAGCATGAAATGTGCCCTTTGCCGGTTTTTCCGCTTCTTCCGAGTCCTCCATCAAAACTTTGGCTTCGTGGAGACGGCCGTGGTATTTCATAATAACAGTCTTCTGATCCGGCCCATATTGAACAAAGACTCCGAACGGCAGAGCCCTATCGGCATCGCGGTCCCGGCGGGGCATGAGCTTCTGAATTTCTATCCTCGACGCGTGAAGCGCTTCCGCCAACAGGAGTCTTTTTTCTCTGATTCCTGCATTAGCTTCTGAATTTCTTCGTCCTGTTGTCCGGCTTCAGGAGTCACGTGTTCTTCAGCTTCTTTCACAATCTCTTCCACGACCTGTTGTCGCGTGGATTTTAGCGAAGAGCTTCTTCCCTCATCATCTCTATTATGTCCCGCATCCATCAGTTTTACCCCGCCTTTGTGTCGCCATGTGGACTTGTCACGTGTAGCGGGCGCTTTTTTGTGCCTTTTCCTTGGTAGAGCTTCTTTGTCAGTTGGTCAAAATCAGCTCTGTGAGCCAACCATTCTATCGCCTTTTGCCTGTCCCACTCCTTATACTGGCAGACCAGATCGACCACCGTCCCTCCCACGTCTTTACAAGAACGGCACTGGAAACTGTTCTTGCCGAGGTTGAAAAAGAGAGTCGGTTTCTCATCGTCGGCAGTGTGCCGATCCCCTTTGAAACACTTTCCCATGCTACCCTGGACTTTGATTCCCAACTCGACAGCCACCTCTATGATCGGGCTGGCCTTCTCCAACGCTCGAATATCCAACTCTTTCGTTTCCATTTTTCACCAAATTTGCATGCTTTCCGTGTGGCAATCCTCAATGGATCGTCAGTTTGATCTCCTTAAGACGCTTGATCGTCGCCTTTACGGCTTCCGCATCCTCCGCGGGCCGGAGAGAGTCCCAGATATCGTTGAAGGTCCTTGACGGCTCCCTGAGGATCGCCGATTGCTTCGTAGAAGTAGCCTCGTTCCTTGATTTCGGGAACAGAATCAGGAAAAAGGATCAGTATCCATTCGAGCATCCGGAGAGCCTTCAACTCTTCCGACCTCTGCCGGTACACGCCCTTCAGATTACGAAGGAGCCTTACCAGAATCTGTTTCGGCCAAGCCGGTTCCAGGAAGCTCTGCTTGAACACTTGCGATCCGCCGACGCCCCTCATCATCCTGGGGCAATCGCTTTCACTGAGTATTTTCCCGCCGTTGAACGGATCGATAATGAATCTCTCCGAGTCGCTAAGCATCCCGGCAAGGAAATGGCCGGGAAACCCGATCCCGTATGTCGAAAGGCCTGCGCGCCTACCCACCTCTATGTAGACTATGGATAGACTGATAGGTATGCCTAGCTTGCGCTCGAGGACTTCGTTGAGGAAACTATTTCGAGGATCATAATAGTCGGTGTGGTTTCCCTGAAATCCCTCCTCTTCGAAGAGGAGGTGGTTCATTTCGTTGATTCGGAATTCAGGCTCCGGTATCGCTTCTATCCTAGCTCTTAATCCGGCGGCCATGGTATCGAGTCGCTCCAAGTACAACGACGTGTCCAGATTTGGGTACTCGGACCTGGCAATGGTGAGAGCGGCCTCCGCCAATTGGATCCTGTGGTCCGGCAGACTCGCCAATGCCGCAATTTCGTTTGTAATGTCTTGTTCTCGCGCCAATGGTCCACCTCTCACACCGAACACAGATGCGCGTAAAGCGGTTATGCTGCGCCCAATAATTGCGCGGCGTTTTCACCGAGGACTTTACGTTTTTCCCTTTCCGTCAGTAGAATATTGGCTTTTAAGCCGCTGACAAGGTACGCCAGGCTTACCCCCGCCGTGAGAGGCAGCGGATAATCCGTGCCGAAAAGAATGCGGTCAAAACCAATTGTCTTGCGAATTTCCTTCACCACTATTTCCCGGTCCAGGAGCCATTCGACCGCTGCCAGGTCCGCAAACACGTTCCTGAACTTCTTCCCGAGTTGCAGCGATTCATAGAGCCAAATCCCGGGAATATGATTACTGTACGACCCCGCAATGGGCAAGCACCAGAGGCACATCCGGATATTTTTTCAGGACCGGTTCCCACAAGTTCGGATGCGCATTCCGGCTCAGTTCGATGATTTCGAATGGCCCTGCTCCACACCCGGTGTGTGAGAGGACAATGGAGCCGGTTTCCCTGCAATAGTCGAACAGAGCGTGAACATTCTCGTTTTCCGAAGGATTGAAGAATTGGGAGAACGGCAACAGTTTGATTCCCCTCAGCTTGAGCGCCCTGATTTCTTCGAGGGTCCGCTCCACATACGCTTTGTCCTTGGAAAGGTTTACCGATCCGAATCCGAAAAGGTTGTCCGGGTAATCTTCGACCCAGTCCGCGACATCCCGGTTCGTTACGTGACTCGGCGAATAAAGGCTTGCTCTTATCTGCGTAAGGATCTTGTCGAACGGCACACGCGCAGATTGAGCGCAATGTGAGTAAGCTGTTCGCAATTCCTCTATGATCTCGGGCCGATCCACGTCGGTGGGGTCGGTATCCGTGGCGAGAATGACCCCGTGCGTGACTCCTGCCTGGCGCATATCTACGAAAAACTGCATGTCCGGTATCTTGGGATGAATATGAAAATCAACTACCGGAGCAAAATTGTGTCCTAGAGGCGCAGTCTCTCGGTAATCACAGCCGGCGGCGTCTCGATCGAACTTTTCGAGGGCTCCCTTGCCCTTGACAAGAATGTAGTCCTCTCTCTTGAGGTGATGATGAAGAGCTTGCAGGGCTATGGTAATGCGATACTTGACTCGAAAATCTTCCACTTCGTACAGGTTACGGTTGAAGCTTCGTAATCAATGCCTCTGCGTCCTTTCGGTCTGCCACACGGAAGAGGTCTCGTACCACTCGCCACCGCCGATCGGGCGGATCATGAACCAGAGCCTCCACTATGTGGTTAACATCCGCGAGTGGAGGGAATCCGATATAGGATTCTTTGGCTTTCATCTCACCTCACGAAGAGCAGGCCTCGCCTGGGGATTTGAGTAATTGGCTTACTTGATTGGCTATACCAACCTAAAGCCTGGGTTATTGTTGAATCCCAGCAAGAGCTCGCCGACGTTTCCGCCACTCTGGACCGTGTCAGAACTCTGTGGAATGTAGTCCGATCACAGTCACAGTGGCGGTTTCATTGTGAAGGCGGCACGCACTGTCTCGTCTAACGGGGCAGTATTCTCCATAGGTGTAAAACCCCATCATAGGCGCCTTCCGGCCCACCACCTCAGCGATGCGCGCTGATTCTTCGCCGGTGCGAGCTCCCAATAAGATCTTCCGAGCCATGCAGGAGTAAAAAAACACTATGGCCGGCGTGCTGTCTCCTAAATCGTTCACAGCTTGTCTGGCCGCTTCCGCCGAAGCCTCCAATAAGCTGTCGGAGAGACCGCCGGAGGTAAGGACCATGGTTACCCCTTCGGGAACCTCTCCTGCGAACGTCACCGAACCTTCCTGCTCGTTTAACGCCATAGGAGCCCGTAGTATGGGTTCCTCTCCTAGGCTCAAGGATTCGTCCACGATTCCGAATGGGAACTGCACCCCTACGGCGGGCAGCTTATTCGCTAGTGGGCCGAGATACCTTCGGTACACGGAGAGAGCCGGCTCCCCATCGAATTCATAGACCACATTGCCTATGGCCTTTGTAACCGTTCTGGGCATTCCCACGGGGATCCACCCACTTTTTACTCCCGTTCCTACTTGAAAAGCTCCCGACATGGCTATGGCTACAGCAGAATCCGACACGATCTTGTTTCCAATGAACTGCTGCGTTTGTCTAAACTGCCTGTTGTCTCCCGCCGCGCCTCCGCTAATGGGGACGCTCGTTCCAAGAATCGAGGTCATACCCCACGCTATGGCGCTGCCATTTCCGGTGAGCCCATCCGACAACACTTGCACGTGCCGTGAATCAGGTGGCAGCGCACGGGCCAGTTGTTTTCCGGCCGAATCGCCGTTACGGCTGATATTGGATACGGAAGCTACGTGAAACGCGATTTTATCGGCGCTAATTCCTGCCAACACCGCGGATGCCGTGCTAAAGCCTGCGGAAGAAATTTCACCATCGGTTGTGCACCCTACAAAGCTTTCCGATCTTGTCGCGTCCCAGACTCCTGCCACGAAATCCGATAGACCTGGGCCGGGGGCGCAAAAGAGCCAGCAAGCATCCGGCTTGCGTCCCAGATCCTGCCCCAGCGCCTCTCCCATTTTATGGCCTGCTGCTCGTGAATATGGTTGTTTGGCCCTTACAGTATTCGCTTTAAACATTTCCCCCTCCTTTTCCGGGCGTCCGCTGCCACGGGGCCTTCGCTGAACCATTCGGTTATGAACGGCGATTGCTGAGATCGCTTGGTCGTTTCACTTCTCGCAAAGACACTTTGGACTATCATTGCGAGCACAGAGAAGCGATCTCCCGCGCTTAACCGAATGGATACGCTTATGCCGTCTTAGTCGAACGAGAATTTCCTGCTATCGCCTATTTTCGGTCTTCCGAAACCGACTTCCGGAGGTCACCGCTCGCTCCAACATAGGGAACAAGCGGTGATGTTCAACAAATCTAGAAAGGAAGTTTTCCTGTCACCAGAAGCGAGAACGCCGGCAACCAGAGCCCGACGCCGGCCCACACTATAAGCGACCACGCAAGCGCCGCAGCCGGGAACTTCCCGTAAGCGTTGAGCCACACTTCCAAGGTGAGGACAGTATAACCGGCGCACGCCATTGCGAAGAAGGTGTTCTGGGCGACCAATGGCTTTCCTCCTTCAACGACCGGCCCGCCTGTGAGATAGATGGCCATGTAAATCGCAGAGACTATGGCGACAGTGAGACTGACGTTGCCTACTGATCGAAGGTCTTCCAGACCCGTCAGCAGCGCATAGGATACTGTGCAGTAAAGCAGCCCATGAACGAAGAGCAGTCCGGCGGTGAAGGCGTCCTTGAAGACTGCGGCTTGAAGTATCGCGCCCATAACAACGACCGCGCCGACGAATCCCGTAGCGGCGCCCGTGCCTTTGGCCTCGCCTTTACCCAAGAATAGAATAGCGACGGGTAACCACATCACGCTAATGGCTATTAGCAATGCTAATGTCATACAAACACCTTCCTTTTGTCTGGAGGATGATTTACCGGTCCCATTTACCCCTCCCGAGCAAGTGGGACCACCTCAATGGCAGACCCTTTGCCTCTGTTTGGTCATCTCGAAGTTTACCTACCCCCTTTCGTAGCGGACTAAAGAGCCTTACCTTTCTATCCTCCAATTCGGGACATGTGTTGCAGACTGGGTTGATTACCGCCGGCCCGGAGGCCGTGCCGTGTTGGTTTCTTGTCGATAGCCTCTTGGATTAGCGCTGCGAGATCCGCGTCAGAAACAATACCGTCTCAGCGAATTCTTCACATCCACTTCGTTGTCGGACAAAAGGCAGGACCTGAATTTACCGTCCGCGGTCAGTCGGAGCCTGTTGCATGAATCACAAAAGTGGTCGCTGATTGGGCTTATCAATCCTATTTCCCCTAGAGCCCCTTCGAAACGGAAGCGTCTGCAAGGCCCATCAGAAGGATGGCGGGGGATTGGAAGCAGGGGGCCGTATTTCTCGAGTCGCGTCAGAATCTCATTGCCGGAGATGAACCTCGCCGCGTCCCAATCCGTAGCGGCGCCCATGGGCATGTACTCAATGAAACGGAAGGAATAGGGTTTCTCAATGGATAGTCGTGCAAAGCAACCCAGTTCGTCGTCATTAATTCCCCTCACCGCCACCACATTGAGCCGTATTGGGCTGAATCCGACTGACTCCGCTTCGCGTATCCCCTCATACACTTCGTGATAATGGTCTCTTCTCGTTATTTTTCTGTATTTCAAGGGGTTCAGCGTGTCCAGGCTGATGTTAATCCGCCGCAAACCCGAGTCCCAAAGAGGTCGCGCCATGCTTTTCAGCAAGACGCCGTTAGTGGTGAGGCTCACATCCTGAATGCCCGTCACACTCAGTATCCCGCTGACAAGGCGCCGCACATTTCGGCGCAACAATGGCTCGCCCCCGGTGAGCCGCACCTTCGTTATTCCCATTTGCGCAGACACTTTGACTACCCTTAGAATCTCTTCATAGGACAAGATGTCCGCGTGCTCCATAAGCCTCAGCCCTTGAGAAGGCATGCAGTAAAAGCACCGCAAGTTGCATCGGTCGGTTATGGACACACGAAGGTACGTGATCTTTCTCCTGCCATAATCCTTGTCGTCGTCCACTGTGACCTCACCATTTAATAAACCAATATATTCAGATTTTTTGGAGAAGGGGTTTCCTGGTGAACTACCACCCTACTCCCGAAATAGCCTTCATTTCCGGAAAAAAGATTCGCGCTATTCATCGGTGGTGGCTTATGCACATTTTGTACCATCGCCCATACCCGCGCGCCTATTCGAGCGGAAAGAAGGTGCGAGGATAACCCTTGAATAATACACAGCACTTTGGTGAAGGCGACAGATCACGTTGCCCGCATCTCACGTTCAATTTGACTTGACTGACCTCACACGGAACCCGAACAGCCTTTTTTGCCCCACATGACCCCACATGTCGGTTTCGGCTGTCATGTCTTCTAGTTGAGCCTTGAGCCACATCTTGAGTTGGGGTAATGAGTCCCGGCGACTTTAAGGGGAAGTCCCGGCCTCATCGTCCGGACGACCAACGGTTCACCACAAGTCCTTAATTAAGTCCCAGCTTAGCCCAGCGGGCTCAGCAATTGGCATGGTATTTGCTCTTCTGCCTTCACGTCGCTACTTGAGGAGAGTTTCGTGAAACAAGGAAGGTCATGACCCTAATGGTTGATTACTATCCCATGAGGCGGTTAAGCGGCACTCGCAGAGATCATGATTCTATGGTCACAACCATCTGTCAGGAGTGCGCCGTGGGCTGCGGCATATGCGCCTATGTGAGTGAAGGACGGCTCGTCGATATCCAGGGCGACGAGAGCAACCCTGTGAACAACGGACGGTTGTGTCCGCGCGGCGCCGCTTTCGTTCGAGACTTGTACAGTCCGGAGCGGATCTCAAGACCGGCGAGTCGCAAGTCGCTTCGGGACGGCTTCGAGAACCTCGAGGACTGGGAGCAAGCCCTGGATCTGCTGGCCGACCGTCTCAAGAAAATCCGAGATCAACACGGGCCGGAGACCCTGCTTATAGAATGCGATCCGGCAGCGGGCTTGGATTTCTACTATACGGCCATGCGTTTTGCGGCGCTGTGGGGAACACCCTATGTTTTCAGCCCGGCCGACGACCCGGGAACCTCAAACACTACGGGCGTACCAAATGCGCCGGATTGTGGCTGTCGCGACTGGCTGCGTAGCCGATGTTTTCTCATTGTCGCCGCGGACCCCGCGTCAACCCATCCGGTCGCATTTCGCCGAGTCCTGGAAGCCCAGAAGAACGGCGCAAAAGTGATCGTAGCGGACACTCGTTTTACAAAGACCATGTCCAAAGCTGATTTTGCTCTCAGGATAAGGCCGGACACCGCCAATTTTCTGGGAACTGCGCTGATGAAGGCCATCCTGGATGATGACCTGTGCGCGACCGATGGATTCCGAGGCCGCTTCAAGTCAGTCGAATCATGGCTGGAATCCTTCGCGAATGTGTCACTGGATACAGCGGCCGAGACAATCGGCCTGTCTTTGTCGAACCTCAAGCAGGCTGCGTCTCTTCTCGCGAAAAATGGCCCGGCGCAAATTATCACGGGTAAACGCCTTGCGCATTCGGCTGATTACGGCATCTGGCGGACTATATGCGCCGCTATGGGATGGACAGGCGCCGATGGAGGAGGCTGGTATCCTCTCGATTCGGGAAGACCGCCGCTCGCGCCGGCGTCCGATCCCAATGACACCGATTCTGCGGGAGTCTCACAGAGGCTTGAGACGGATTCGCCACAGTTCATCAACAGCTATCTCAAAAGCGTAGCAAAGGGGCAGATCGACTTTCCCAAGGCCATAGTCGCTTCGGGCAATTTCCTGGGAGACCTTTGCACGCCGCTGGGGCAAACCGGTGAATGCGCCTCTTTGATCGCCTACTTCGGCCTTATCTGCAACGAGACGTCGAACCTATCCCACATACTGTTTCCCGCACAATCCTGGTCCGAACGCGAAAGCCTGTGCTTCAGCAACGACAGGGCCATTCACTTGGGTCGGAAGATCGTGGATCCGCCCGGAAATGCGAAAACGGGCCTTGATTTCTGGATGGGGCTTGCGAAACGCTTTGGTTGGGCGGATCGCTTTCCCTGGGTGTCTGAAGACGGAAGCCCAAACCACGAAGCATTTTACGACTGGCTCCTGAATGAGTCTTCTCTGACGAAGGGTTGCACAGTTGAGATTCTCAGAGACCCCGGCGAATCCGTTCATTGGCCCTTTGACCGTAAACGGCCGCGCCAACTGGCGCCTTCTCCACTCATGGAGAGTTTCGCAAAAGATAGCTCCGGTCCACGCCGGCGCATGCGAAATACTTGCTGACTCGTCGGACGAACTGTATCCCCTGCGCCTGGAGTGTCCGGACGCTCATTCCACGAGAGCGATTCCTGCCGACGGCGCCCCGCTCAATAACGGCCCGGTAGCGCAGATTAATCCCGAGACTGCTCGGGCCCTTGGAATCGAAACCGGTGATGAGATCGTCATTCATGAACCCGGGAGACATATAGAAGCTCGAACCTGGATCACACGCATGGTTCCTCGCTGGTCGGTTTACCTCCAGCCCGGCACCCTTGAGGAAAGGGTCTTGGTTCATAAGAAAGGACAACCGAGCCAAGAGGCTCTCAGTATCCTTGGAAAGCTGCTTTCATGACCGACACATACTCCGAAAATAAGCCGAAGAACCTGTTAATGGCGGACACATCCTTGTGCATAGGTTGCTCCAGTTGTCAGGCCGCCTGCCAAATGGAACACGATTTGCCCGCCGCCGTCCTAACCGTCAAGGTGCTGCAACTGGGCCCCTTCGGACAAGGCAACGATCTGGTAATGTCATTCTTGTCCACAACGTGTTTTCACTGCGACCGCCCCGCATGCGTTGCGCAATGTCCCACCGGCGCGATGCAAAAGAGGAAAGACGGAATAGTGTTTTCCGATCTTGAACTTTGTATTGGCTGTCAGACGTGCGCAGTAGCCTGTCCATACGGAATTCCCACGCTGAACACGGCCACGGGCAAGATCGCCAAGTGCGATGGATGCAAGGACCGTATCGATCTGGGGCTATGGCCGGCGTGCGCCTTGAAATGCCCCACTGGAGCCCTGACGTTCGGGTCCGTGCCCAACGCCGTTCAGGACAGGCGGCACAGAGAAGCCCTGAGGATAGCTAGAGCTTTATAAGAGGAAGAAACAATGCTGAGACTCACCGGCGCCTCTTCCGACCGAGAATTCTTGAATCAGGTCATGCGACGAAGCGGCCAAAACCTGTTGGAATGCCTTCAATGCGGCAAATGCTCGGGAGGGTGCCCCATTGCGTCGGAAAAAGTAAGTGGGCCGCGGCGTCTCATAGCCGAGATTCTCTCCGGCATGAAAAGCGAGGCCTTGAGCAACCCCACTTGGTGGTACTGCGTAAGCTGCGGAACCTGCGCCACTCGCTGCCCGGTTGAGATCAACATGTACGAGGTTGCGACAGCGCTCTGTGAACTCGCCGAAAAATCCGGCGTTGCTCCTTCGGAACCGGACATTCACCTTTTTGAGGAATTGTTCCTGAAATCAGTGGAGAAATACGGTCGCGTAAAGGAACTGCGTACGGTCGCATTGTACAACCTTCTCACGAGAAATCCCCTAAAAGACATGGATAAGGGCCTTACTTTAATGAAGAAAGGCGCAATCTCTCCTCTAGAAATGTTGAGCGGTTGGAACAAAGACGAGAAGGTGTCTCGTATCTTTTCACTGGCGCGTAGCGAAACGAAGGGAGAGCGCTCATGAGGGTCAGTTACTATCCTGGTTGCTCCCTTGAAGGAACCGCCAGGCAATACGATGTGTCCGTGAAACAAGTCTGTAGCGCTCTAGACATCGAGCTTGAAGAGCCGCACGGCTGGTCATGCTGCGGTTCTTCTCCCGCTCTGAAAATGAATCGCGCGCTGTCCACAGCTTTATCCGCCCACAACTTGGCCTTGGTTGAGCGACAGCAACTGTCCGACATTGTGGCCCCATGTCCATTTTGCTTCAGGCGGTTGAAAAGCGCACAAGAAGAGATGGCACGAGATCCTGGGCTCAAGGAAAAGATTCAGGGGATCATTGAGGCTGAGACTACCGGAAATCTCAATGTTCACAACTTGCTGGGATTCATCAGCGAAAATGTAGGTCTGGAGGCCGTGCGCAAGAAAGTGGTGAGGCCGCTTAAGGGCCTGAAGGTGGTCCCTTATTACGGATGTTACGTAGTGAAACCGCCGAGTGTTACGAGTTTTGACGATCCGGAAAATCCTACCTCCCTCGATGAAATTCTGAAGGTGTTGGGAGCTGAAACGCTGGACTGGGATTTTAAAGTTGAATGCTGTGGGGCGGGTCTATCTCTGAGCAAAACCGAGAAAGTCTGCGAACTAACCGGTCGGCTGATCAGAGAGGCCGCATGGCGAGGAGCTGACGCGATAGTGGTAGTCTGCCAGCTCTGTCAGGCGAATCTAGATTTGCGACAGCGAGAAATCGGGGAAAAAGACCACAGGAACTATCAACTGCCTGTGATTTACTTCACACAGTTGTTGGGCTTGTCCTTTGGCTACTCTCCGGCGCAACTTGGGCTCGATCGCCACTTCGTAGATCCGGCGCCCCTCTTGAAAGAAAAAGGATTTGCATGATGAAAAAGGTCGGCGTTTATATTTGTCATTGCGGAACCAATATAGGCGGAGCGGTGGATTGCGCCAAGATAGCTGAAGAACTCGGCGCCGAGTTGGAAGAAGTGGCGGTTTCTCGGCATTACAAATATATGTGCTCCGAGCCCGGCCAGAAGCTCATTCGGGATGACATCGCCGAACTCGGCCTCGACCGGGTGGTTGAGGCCTCGTGTTCGCCGAAGATGCACGAACCCACCTTTCGCAACGCTGTGTCCGCAGCGGGCATGAATCCTTATCTCTTCGAGATGGTCAACATCCGTGAGCATTGCTCTTGGGTGTCCGACGATCCGGACGGCGCCACCAGGAAAGCCAAGGATTTAATTCGGGGCGCGGTCGCCCGAGTAGGACATCACGAACCACTCAAAGGATCGCAAAAATCCGTAATACCAAAGGTTATGGTAGTCGGAGCCGGTATCGCTGGAATCACCTCCGCCTTGAAGATCGCCAACGTGGGCTACCAGGTATATTTAGTCGAAAGAGAAGAGATCATCGGCGGAAAGATGGCCCAGTTCGACAAGACCTTTCCGACCCTTGACTGCTCCGGATGCATTCTGACCCCCAAGACCAGCGAGGTCGGACGGCATCCCAATATAGAAATCCTGACCAAATCTCAAGTCCTGGAATTAAGCGGATTTGTGGGCAACTTCAAGGCTCGCGGTACTGCAAAAGCCCAGATATGTGAGCCTCGAAAAATGCACCGGTTGCGGCGATTGCCAACAGGTGTGCCCCATAGACATATCAAGTGACTTCGAATTGGGCATGACTACACGTCATCCCATAAGCCGGCCTTTTCCACAGGCGATCCCCAACAAATATTCCATCTTGCGAGCAGGCATGCCTCCGTGTCAGGCGGCCTGCCCCGCCGGGGTCAACGTGCAGGGATACATGACCCTGACGGGGGCCGGTAAGTTCGCTGAAGCTCTGGCCCTGGTCCGGGAACGTATGCCCTTCGCCTCGATTTGCGGCAGGATCTGCTTCCGTCCCTGTGAGAGCGCTTGCAAGAGAGGGCAGCTCGACGCTCCTTCCGCAATCTGCCATACCAAGCGTTTCCTCGGAGACTACGAACTTGAGCGCGGCTTACACTCCAATCCACCCATGAAGGAGCCTCGAGGAAAAAGGGTCGCTGTGGTGGGGTCAGGACCCGCGGGTCTTTCCGCAGCGTATTACCTCGCTATTGAAGGCTATGACGTCACGGTGTTCGAGAAGCTGCCTGAGTTGGGCGGAATGTTGACTGTGGGAATTCCCGATTATCGATTGCCACGGGAGGTCATTGACGCGGAAATTGAGAACATCCGTGGAATGGGAGTCACATTCCGAACCGGAGTAGCCTTTGGACATGATATCACCGTTGAAGACCTTGAGGACCGAGGATATCAGGCCACTTTCTTGTCCACCGGTTTGCATGTCAGTCGAAACCTGGGAATTCAAGGAGAAGACCTGGATGGTGTCATGGGCGGCGTTGATATGCTCCGAAAGGCCGGCCTCAAAGAAAACGTCAGGGTGGGCCAACGAGTGGTTGTCATAGGCGGCGGAAACGTCGCCATAGACGTGGCCCGGACGGCTGTTCGACTGGGAGCTGCGAAAGTGGAAATGGTCTGCTTGGAAGCTCGACATGAAATGCCGGCGTCGCCATTGGAAGTCCATGAGGCTCTCGAGGAGGGAATCGCGATCCACAATTCCTGGGGCCCGAAAAAAATCCTCGGCGCAGACGGCAAAGTCACAGGAGTCGAGTTCAAACGTTGCCTCTCGGTTTTCGACGAGGGCCGTAGATTCAACCCCAAGTACGATGAAGACGAACTGAATGAATTGCCTTGCGACACCGTCTTCGTAGCCATCGGCCAGGCTTCCGATGGAGTTTTGTTGAATAATCTTGGTCTCGGATTGGCGCCCGGCGGAAGAATCCTCACTGACCCGGAGACCTTGGCCACGACGCGTCCCGGGGTCTTTGCCGGCGGCGACTGCACGCTCGGACCAGCCTTTTTCGTTCAAGCCGTGGCTCACGGAAGACACGCGGCGCTGTCGATTCACAATCACCTGGAATTCGGCGGCCTCAGAGGGGTCGAGACGAAAGAGACGCCGGTGGACAAGCAGCTAAACGATTCTGAAAAACTTCGCGCAAAGCCCATCGATCGCAATCAAATGCCCATGCTTGCGCCTGAGACGCGGGTCAAGTCTTTTGACCAGATAGAATTGGGCTTCACTGAGGAAATGGCGCGGCGGGAAGGTCAACGGTGTCTCTGGTGCGGTCAGTGCTGCCAGTGCGGGGAATGTGTCCGGAAATGCGGTCCCCAGGCCATTGACCTGAACGAGCGGGAACGAACCCGAGAACTTGAAGTGGGGGCCATCGTCGTGGCTACGGGTATAGATGTCTTTGACGCCGGGAAATACCCGGAATACGGACACGGCAAATATCCCGATGTAATCACGAATCTCCAGTTTGAGCGCCTTTGCAACGCATCCGGTCCAACTGGCGGCAAAGTTCTCAAGCCCAGTGACGGCACGGTCCCCAAGAGCGTGGTGTTCATTCAGTGTGTGGGTTCGAGGGACAGGGCGAAGGGAAACGAATACTGCTCCAAAGTCTGCTGCATGATCAGCGCCAAGCAACTAAGTATTTTCAAGCATCACAATCCCGAAGGCCAAGCCTACGTTTTCTACATAGATAATCGAGCCGGCGGCAAAGGCTACGAGGAATTTCTTCGCCGCGCCATCGAGCAAGAACACGCTCAATATATCCGAGGAAGGGTCGCCAGAGTCTTCCAGGAGGGCGGCAAGCTCGTGGTCCGGGGAGAGGACAGTCTGGCCGGAGCTCCCGTGGAAATCGAGGCTGACCTAGTGGTCCTGGCGACGGGTCTGACACCTCAAAAAGACTACGCGTCTATAGCCCGCGCCCTGAATCTCTCCACGGACAAATACGGTTTCTTTATGGAACTGCACCCCAAGCTGGGGCCTGCGGAGACGTCGCTGGCCGGGATTTATCTGGCGGGCGGCGCCCAGGGACCCAAAGACATACCCGAATCCGTGGCCCAGGGCGGCGCGGCGGCGGCTGAGGTTCTCACTCTGTTTAGTATAGGTCAGGTGGAAATCGATCCGACCGTGGCCAACGTGGATGAGCGCCTCTGCACTGGGTGCAAAACTTGCGCGGGGCTCTGCGCATACTCGGCCGTCTCGTTTGACGAACTGAAAAAGAGCGCCTCCGTCAATAAGGCCCTGTGCCAAGGTTGCGGAACGTGCGCCGCCGCCTGCCCTGTGGCGGCCATAGGAGTCAGACACTACACGCCCACGCAGATATTTTCTCAGATCGAGGGGATTCTGGCATGAAGGATTTTGAACCGAAGATCATTGCGTTTCTGTGCAACTGGTGTTCGGTACGTAGCTGCGGACGCCGCCGGGGTGGCCCGGTTTGTCCAGAGACCCAATATCAGAGTGATCCGGGTTTTTTGCTCGGGAATGGTCGATCCAAGCTACGTAATCAAAGCTTTTGCTTCGGGGGCCGATGGGGTTCTCATAGGCGGATGTCACCCGGGCGATTGTCATTACTTGGCAGGCAATATCAAAGCTCTCCGCCGATCTTTTTTGCTCGGCAAGTTGCTTACGGAACTGGGTGTGGAAGAAAAACGTTTTCGTCTGGAATGGATCGCCGCGTCGGAATCGCCTCTCTACGCGAAAAGCGTCAATGAATTCGTGGAGCAAATTCGGCAGCCTGGGCCCGTATGTTCCCCATAACATCAAATCGATGAAAGGAGTAGCCTGAAGTGCCTAAGACGAGATTGGCCGTTTTCACTGCGACGGGTTGCCCCGCTTGTGAAAACGCAGTGATGGACATCCATTATCAGGTGACTCCCCTTACTCGATGGGCGGAACTATCGTTCTGGCCGTATCTGTTGGGATCACGTTGGGAAGATCTGGACCAAGGGAAAAACATTGACGTTTGTCTATTCGCAGGAGCGATAGGCACCGAAGCGGACCGTCAAGCAGCCCTGGCTCTCCGCGAAAAATCAAGGATAATGGTCGCGTGTGGATCATGCGCAGCTTTTGGCGGACTACCCGGCCTCGTCAACCTGGTTCCCTGTTCCGATGACGCCTCCACGGATCCACAAGAGGGGCTCCGTCTTCCGAAGAGGGAATCCCGGGTTTGCGCTCTCAGCTCAGTCGCGCGGGTAGACTACTTCGTGCCCGGCTGCGCTCCAACCCAGAGCCTTCTCTGGACTGCTCTGCAATCCCTTGTATGCGGAGGGGAATCCCCGAGCAGGATGGCGTTCGCAGCCTCCAGATTGCCGGAGGCAATCAGCTTGAGCGTGACATCCGGCGTTTTGCCGCCCCCCGGAAGCGTATTCGCGGGTGAAAAGGCCGTTTGCGCAAGCTGCTCCAGGGTGAAACAAGAGAAGAAGTTCGCCGCGTTTCAACGTCCCTATCAGATAAACCCGGACCCGGGTCGCTGTCTGTTGGAACAGGGCGTGATCTGCCAGGGTCTCGCTACTCGGGAAGGCTGCGGAGGCTTGTGCACGGCAGCGGGAGCGGGTTGCCGCGGCTGCTTCGGGAAAGCCGAAGCCGTTTTCGATCCGGGGGCCAAGATGGTTTCCGCAATCAGCTCTACGATCGATTCCGCTGACGCAGCGGAGATCAAACGGATTTCCAACGAGTTCGTGGACCTTTCAGGGACTTTCTACAGATACACGTTAGCCTCGCAATGCGCCCTGATGCCGGCTCCAGCGGAGGAATGAAAAGATGCGGACTATTACCTTGGAGCCTTTGAGATGGCTCGAACGACCGTCTCGTGTCAGGATTGTCGGAGAAAGCTGGGATCCGAAGGCTTACTTTCAGGTCACCAGCCCAAGAGATATCGCGAGAATGGCCATAGGTCGGCCGGTTGAAGAAATGCCGCGAATCGTCGGCATTCTATCCCCGGCGCATCACCTGGTCTCGGCAATGGCTTTGGACAAGCTCTTCAAGGCCCCGCCGCCGGATCTCGCAGTCAACATGAGAGAAGCGCTCCTACAAACGCAATTCATGAACAGCCACATCCGAAAGCTCTATTTCTTCTTGTCGAGCTCGGCCAATCCGTTTCAGAGTTTTCGCATCCGCGACAACCCGGAAATGACATCATTTCCCGGTCAACTCGTCGACGAGACTATGGGTTGCCTGGCCCTGGCGCAGGAAGCCGCAACCATTCTCGGAGGTCGGGCGGATCATCCGGTGTCGGCGCCGCCGGGCGGGGTTGGTCGATTCCTGAAAGATCCATACTACGAGAGACTTTCCGAGATCGCCGAGCGCTGCGTGGGATTTGTGAGGAAGCTCGCACGTCTACTTCGAGGAAACGTTTTCCTGGGATCGAAAACCATGGACGATCTCGCTGAACGCCGGTTCCATCCCATGCCCTTCGTCACTGCGCACAATGGAAGCGGAAACCTCATTGTGAGGAATGCTGAAGGCAAAGAGGACGATCAGGCGCCGGCGGACAAGGTATTCGAAAAGATTGGCCTGCGCCGGGAACCGTGGTCCTACGAGGCTTTCGCATACATCAAGGACAAAGGCTGGAGCACACATGAGCCGGAGAGCTCCGGCAGCCTATATTTCGTCGGTCCACTCGCTCGATTGAATTCCGGAAACGCTCTTCCGTATCCTCTCGCGGAAGAGGAAAGACAGTCGCTTGTCAAGACCTTAGGGGAATTTCCTCATTTCAGCGTGGCTGCGGCGTACTGGTCCCTCGTGGTGGAGCTTATCCAAGCCGCTGAAAGGTTTGTCGAACTTGCTTCTCAAGACAAGCTCACCGGGCCTTCCATCCGGACCATGCCGTCCCAAAGGGGCGAGATTGGTTACGCTATTCTTGAGTCCCCTCAAGGACTTATTGCTCACCGATATAAAATCAACGACCTGGCCCTAGTAGAAAATGTCGAAATTCTTGACAGCGCGGCTCAGAACAATGCGTTGCTCTGTCTCTTGGTCAAGAAGGCTGTTGAAAAATCCCTCAGCCTGAAGGAACGAACAGAAGAGACCAAGAGGCGCATCGAGCTCAGCCTGCTGCCGTTTTGAAAACGCATACGACGGCGATTTCGGATTCGCCGCGATGAGACGCCTACCATAGCGTTCGGAACCGGAGAGGGAAGAATCCCATGATCAAAACGTTGATTGTAGACGCCCGCAAATGTTCGGGCTGCAGAGCGTGTGAGACGTATTGTTCCCTTAAGCACGAAGGATATAGCTGCCCTTCGAAAGGCAGGATTCATGTGGTGAAATGGGAACGAGAAGGGATTTTTGTCCCGATCAATTGCATGAGGTGTCAAGACCCCGCCTGCGAAATTGTCTGCCCTAAGCGAGCCACGTATCGCAACTATGCCACAGGCGCCATGGAGGTAGATCCCTATCGATGCGTCGGGTGCATGAGTTGTGTGTCCGCGTGCCCCTTCGGGGCCACATTCGTTGACCAGGACAACGGCCATGTCCTCAAGTGCGATCTCTGTGACGGCGATCCAACATGCGCCAAGGTGTGTCCCTCCGGCGCGATCACGTACGAAGAGCTGTCAAAGGAATCGTATCTGAAGCTCATAGAAAACGCTGACCGCATTCCCGGGTTGGTCAAGACGGCCTTAGGGGAGGGATGACATGTACGGATGGGCAGGCAAAATTCTGAAGATAAACCTGAGTGACGGAACCGTCGCCACCGAACCTACTGAGGCCTATATAGACAGTTACATCGGCGGGAGGGGTTTAGGCGCCCGGTTGATATACGACTCCTATAAACCGGGAACAGACCCTTTCGATCCTGACAATCCTCTCATTTTCAATGTGGGGCCTCTGACGGGCTCGGCAATGCCTGGGTCCGGCCGGGTCGACGTGACAGCCGTGTCTCCTATGAGTAAATTGCGGGCGAAATCGAACTTCGGCGCATATTGGGGCCCTGAACTGAAATACGCAGGCTACGACCATGTCGTGATCCAAGGGAAATCGGAAAGGCCGTGTTTTCTATGGATCACAGACAATAGCGTGGAGCTGCGAGACGCCGGGCATCTGTGGGGCATGGACACTCTTGAGACCCAGAAGGCCATTCAGCATGAACTGGCCGATCCTGAAGCAAAGATCGTTTGCATCGGCCCCGCGGGGGAAAAGCTGGTTCGCTTTGCCTGCCTCATTACAGAGACTGGTGACGCCGCCGGACGAACGGGTATGGGAGCGGTGATGGGCTCCAGAACCTGAAAGCCATAGCCGTCCGCGGCTCCGGTGGAGTGAGGGTGGCCAGACCGGATGAACTCCTCGAACTCTCCATCAAAGTCATTCGTGAAATGCGGGAACACCCCGCTTACCAGGAACTCTCGAATTGGGGCGTAGCCCGGTCCATGCAGATGATGTACGATTTGAGCTTTTTTCCCGTCGGCTATTTCGAGGATGTCCACTGGGAGGAAATCATTCGGAAACTATCAAGGCGCCGCATATGTCAGAACCACCAACTCAAAAACGTAGGGTGTTTTTGCTGCCCGAACCGCTGCATGAATTTTCTCTCGGTGCCCGGTATAGGAAGAGGAGTCACGTCCTGCGAACCTTGGAGCGGTTTCACGGGGGGCGTCTGGAATCTTGATATGGACGTATTTTGGGAGGCCACCCTCCTCACCAACAAGCTGGGTATAGACTGCACCGAAACGTCGGCCTCCATCGGGCTACTCATGGAGCTGTATCACGAAGGCATAATCACGTCCAAAGATACCGATGGGATAGCCATGGAGCGTGGAAGCAAGGAAGCCATCCTCAGCACGATTCGCAAGATCGGCCTGCGCGAGGGTTACGGAGACTTGCTTGCGGAAGGACAAAAGGTTGCGGCGAGTAGCTTCGGAAGCGCCGCGGTGGAAAAGGTCGATCAGGTAAAAGGACTTGCTCCTCACGCCTATGAATTCAGAGCATACAAAGGCTCGGGGTTGGGACAAGCCGTGGGTCATCGAGGAGACCCTCTGCCCTTGAGAGCTAGTCTTCTCGAAGTTGACTGGCATCATGCGCCGGAATGGTTTCAGAAGGTGGCCAAAGAACAATTCGGAAGTGAAGAAGCGGCGATACCTACATCGTACAAAGGAAAAGCTCTAGCGACAATCGTTTCGGAACACATGGAACGTGTCCCCGACAATCTTGGCATATGTAAATGGCTCTACGGGCTGTTTATTTTCCAAGACGTCGATATGGCGTCCCGTTTTTTCAACCTGGTAACCGGCAAGGACTGGGAAGTTGACCAACTTCTAAAGGTGTCTGAGCGAGTGCGGAATCTTGAGCGTATGTTCGATGTCAGACAGGGCTTGACCAGAGAGGATGACTCTTTGCCCAAAAAGTTCTTTGAGCAACCGCTGTCCAAAGGAAGGTACAAAGGCGAAGTCATCGATAAGGAAAAGTTTCGAAGGTATGAAAGACGAATATTACGAACTGCGCGGCTGGGACAAAGAGACGGGGATTCCGAGCAGGGAAAAGCTGGAAGAATTGGGTCTGAAGGACGTAGCCGACGAGGCGCCGGCGCGGAAGTAACATCCATGCGCTCACTTCCAAGGCGCGTTGGAACATGGATATAGTGGCGTCTGTAGCGGATAATTTGTCAAAATGTAACGGTCCAAACAAAAAGGGGGTTCAGATCATGCCGAAATATGTGATAGAGCGCGAGTTGCCGGGAGCGGGAAGTCTTTCCACGGATCAGATCCGGGCTATTTCGCAGAAATCGAGGCAGGTGCTGAAAAAACTGGGGCCCGAGATCCAGTGGATAGAAAGCTATGTAACCGATGACAAAATCTACTGCGTGTATATCTCGCCCAATATGGACCTGATCGCAAAGCACGCTCAGGAAGGCGGATTTCCCGCAAATCGTATTTCCGAAGTGAAGACAATTATTGATCCAACCAGTGCGGAAGCGTAAGCGCCCAAAGACTTAGGCCATTTCGAGCAGATTTGGGTAATTCTAGGGTGATTGGCCGGCTATTCATGCGAAGGTAAAAATGAAGGCTGACGTATTAGTCGAAAAAGGGGCCATCCTGCAACAGGATAGGGAGACCTACGCTATTGCGCCGCATATTCCGGGCGGCTTCATTGAGGTCGCCTTGTTCAGGCGACTGGTGGATGTTGCGGCAAAATACAAAGCGACTGCCCTCAAAGTAACTTCCGGTCAGCGCATCGCCATAATCGGAATCAAGGAAGAGGAACTGGACGCTGTGTGGCGTGACCTGCAAATGAGCATCGGTTACGCCATCGGGCTGTGTGTGCGTATGGTCAAATTTTGCCCGGGCACGACGTACTGTAGGCATGGTAGACAGGACGCGATGGGGCTGGGAATGACATTGGACAGACTGTACCACGGCTACCCATTGCCGGCGAAGTTCAAAATAGGCGTTGCAGGCTGCAAGTACAGTTGTACAGCTCCCTTGGTTAAAGAAATAGGCGTCAAAGGATCTCCTGAGGGATGGAGTCTTACCGCCGGTGGGAATTGCGGAGCGAAACCCAGGTTTGGGGATGTCATCGCGGAAGGCCTAAGCGATCGCGAAGCGGAGAACTATGTCGCGAATATAATTCACTTCTTTGAAGGCTGTACGTGGGCAAAGAAGATGCGTCTTGGAAGGGTCATCGACAAAATGGGCGTGGATGAATTCAGGAAAGCCGTCCGGATTTGATGGGGGCGCAAGGATGAAAGACGATATTCCGGCCAAAGCGGCTATTCTCCAGAGGGACGGACAGAGCTACGCTATTATGGCCCCGCTCATGGGCGGGATCATGGACATTCCCACCGCTCGAAGAGTCGCGGATGTAGCTGAGACCTTCGGCGTGAAAACCCTAAAGATTACCGGAGCCCAACGTCTGGCTCTCCTGGGAATACAGGAAGAAGACATCGACGCGGCCCATGTGGCCCTAGGAGGCAAAGGACAGGCAGGCGCAGCGCTCTGCCGGCAATATGTGAAGGTATGTCCCGGAAACTCGTTCTGCACCCGAGGCCAGCGTGACACGATATCTTTTTCAGCGAAGGTGGTGGAACGTTTTTACCCATTTCCCAAGATTTCCGCAAAAGTGAAGATCGGAATCGCCGGCTGCTACAATTCATGCGTGGAGCCCGCTATCAAGGACATCGGACTGATCGGGCTTCCACAGGGCTGGCTGGTGATGGCCGGTGGGGCCGGCGGCACAGATCCGATGCTCGGTCAAGTCATTGCGAAAAACATGAGTGACGATCAAGCTATGGATCTTGTAGAGTCTATCCTGAAGTATTATCGAGGGGCGGCGTCAAGACACACAACTAAGAACATGAGACTGGGCGTCATCCTCAAGAGAGAGGGGCTGGACCGGTTTCGCAGAGCGCTGGGCCTCGAGGGCGCGACTTGACCTTGATTCCGTTCCGGTTCGTGGAGGGAATATGATGACAAAGTGGGAATGCACGGCATGTGGATACGTTTACGATCCTGAAGCAGGTGATCCCGAACACGGAATAGGCGCAGGCGCCCCATTCGAGGATCTGCCTGATTCCTGGTTCTGCCCGAACTGCGGGGTGGGAAAAGAATTCTTTGAAAAGTCAGCCTAGGAGGATCGCTCTATGGATCTGGACAAGGACAAACGGTGTTGCGGCACATGCAAGAACTGGCTCGGGAAAAGAGAAATAAGTGAAGACCGGATTTGTCGGATGAGTCCCTCTTCGAGAGGTTTGTGTGATAAGCTCAATGCGCGGAAGCCCCCGCACGGAGGTTGCGGCGATAACTGGACTGGAATAGGAGAGGAACAGGATGGCTGACAAAAGAGTGACTGTTGTAGCGCGATTTAAAGCCAAACCAGGTCTTGAGCGACAAGTGGCGGACGCTCTGAGCAGCTTGGTTCAACCCACGCGAAAAGAACCGGGTTGCGTCAACTACGACCTGCACCAATCGCCCGAGGACAAGACGCTGTTCTCGTTTTATGAAAATTGGACCAGTAAGAGAGATCTCGATGAACACCTGGAGACGCCGTATTTGAGAGATTTCTTGAGCAAGGCTCCCGACATCCTGGCGGAGCCCGTGGAGATTACCCTCTGGGACATGATGGGTCATCCGGAAACATAACCCGACGCTTGGGCAAGCCGACATTCAATTGACCTGGTTTTTACACGCTTTCTTGCCGTTGGGGCTGAAAGGCCTCAACCGTAACCATTCACTTACGAGCGGTTAAGGCTGAGATTGCTTCGTCGCTGCGCTCCTCGCAATGACATTTGGAGCTGTCTTTGCGAGTGAAGCGAAGCAATCTCCCCCGCGTAAGTTAATGAATACCTTCAACCGGCAAGAACCCGGCTCTCGCCGGCTCTTCTTTTCGCGGTCTCGTCAAGCACAATATGAAGTAATTGATCGTATGGCACGGGTTTGGTTACAACGCGATCCACGCCTCTGCGCGCCAACTGCTCGGGTTCGACTCTGGGGTCCCAGCCGGTGTAAATCAGAAACGGCGGCTTAGGAATCCCCTTGGATTCACAGTAACCTTTTATAGATTCCCCCACTTCCCATCCATTCATATCGTCCATACCGAGGTCGCATAGGATCACGTCCGCGCCTTGCTCTTGAAATATTGCGGCGCCTTCCTTACCGGAACGAGCCGTCACTATTTCAATTTCCGAGTCTTCAAAGTACATGGTGATGGCCTTAAGGATATTGACTTCATCGTCGATTATCAGGAACCTGACCTTTGGCCTATTGGGATGTCTCGTCTTCCGGCTGATCGATCTCTTCTTCCTGAGCGCTCTTGTGGCCGGAAGAATCACGGTGAACGTAGCTCCCCGCCCCATGGTGGACTCAACGTGAATCTCTCCCTGATGTCTCCTGATAATGCCGTAGCTCGCCGACAGCCCGAGACCGCTGCTTCTTAGGCCCTTTGTTGTGAAGAACGGTTCAAAAATTCGCTGGAGAATCTCTTCGGGAATCCCGCGACCGGTGTCCGACACTTTTAGATGGACCTTTCCCTTTTCCCTTTTTGTGCAGATCGTCAGCCGCCCACCTTCGGGCATGGCTTCCAAAGCGTTCTTGATCAAGTTGACCAGAACCTCGTATATCTCTGAAGGCTTCCCTTTGACATAGGATCGCTTTGTGTTGATAAGGTTTATCTCGTATTTCTGAAATGTTGGGAGATCTTTCCAAAACGGCTTGGTAAGCTCCACAGCTTCCTGGACAAGTTTCGCCAGATCGAAGCTGGACGCCTGAGCCGTTTCGTCAGCCCTTACGTCCGTGAACTCTTTTATTCGTCTGACAATATCCGCCCCCCTGTCACAGGAACTGAGAATGGCCGTGATAGCTTCGGAACACTGGTTCACCTTACCTGATTCCAATTTCACCAGCGCCGCCTGCCCCGCTCCCATGATCATCTGGAGCAAGTTATTAAAGTTGTGGGCGATTCCGCTAGCCATTTCGCCCACTGCTGTGAGACGCTCCGTGCGTATCAAGGTCTCCTCGAAATTCTTTCTAAGGCTCAGATCTCTGCCAACACTCAATACTGCGGGTTCTCTCTTGAAAATGATGGGCCGGGCGTGGAATTCGAATGGAATGGGCTCACCTTTCTTGGCGATTAGTTCCATTTCGAACGTTGTGGTCTCTCCCCTCCGTATTCTCTTACCGTTCTCTGCTAGGATTCGCACTTGATTCGGCCGGATGAATTCCTTTACGCGCATGGTCAGAAGCTGTTGTCTGGAATAGTCGAAGAGTTGGCACGCCCCTTCGTTTACTTCTAGGAATTTACCCCGAAAATCGTTTATGAATACGGGGTCGCTCACGTTCCCGAAAAGCTCCTTATACCTGGAAAGCTCTTCAAGTTGTTTTCGCTCAGTGATATCTCTTACGAGGATAGCCAGGCATTTCTTGCCTTCGTATTCCACCACGGCGCCGGTTGCCTCGGCATCCACTACGGTTCCGTCTTTCCGAGCGTAGCGACGCTCCTGAACCCTCACCATCCCCCGATCCAGCGCCTGCTTTATCTTGTCCTGGACATCTGAAGTCTCGGCGACGACTATGGCGTCCATTTTCATGGACAGGAGCTCTTCCCGCGGATATCCCAACCACTCCACCATAAATGAATTGCAGTCCATAATTTGACGAGTGTCCGTATCGATTATGTAGATGGCTTCGGGAGCATTCTCAAAAACCACCCGAAAATTGGTTTCTGTTCTTTTGAACAATTCCAGGGCGCGTTCGAATTCCGCATTGGCCTCTTTCAAAAGGTTAGTGAGGATGTCCGCCTTTCGGTCAGCAATCTCCAGTAGGTTTTCCAGTTCCTTTAGCCGTGCTTTGAGGCCTTTGACTTCGTGCATCATTCACAATCCGATAACAGTTACGCAGGCTGTTTCATTATGAAGCAGGCTTGGTCCGCCGCGCCTGATGCGACAATACTCTCCGTAAGTGTAAAACCCTACGATAGGAAGTTTCGGACCAACCGCAAGGCGTATCCTGTCTATTTCTTCTCTCGTGCGTCTGCCGAGCACGATCTTGCGAGCCATACAAGAATAGAAAAAGACCATCGCCGGCGAGCTGTTCCCCAAATCCGCAAGCGCCGAAAGAGCGGCCTGTTCCGCTGCGTCGAGGATGGAGGCATGATCCCCGCACGTCAGGCGAACCATCGTCCCTTCCGGAACTTCTCCCGCAAAGACTATTGAACCGTCACAGCGGTTGACCGACATTGTGGCGCGCAAGAGTTGAAAACCGCCCCCACCTGGACCTTGCTCTACGTCCACCAGGCCAAGGGGGTATTCAACCCCGACCGAAGGCAGTTTATCCGCATGTTTTCCCAGGAATCGCTCGTAAACTTCAAGGGCGGGCTGACCGTTCAGCTCGTAGACAATGTTTCCACACGCTCTGGTGACCTTTTTTGCAATCCCGATGGGAGACCAACCGCTGCTCACGCCGGTTCCAAGGGAAAAATCCCCGGAAAAACCCACTGCGACAATCGAGTCTGAGAGCACGTCAGTCCCGAAAAACTGCCGGGTGTTTCGGAATTCTCCGTTGTCTCCTGCGGTCCCTCCCGCGATCGGCACGTGTGGACCCAACGCGGAGGCCAATCCCCGCAGGATAGCGCATCCGTTACCCGTCAGCCCGTCCGAAAACACCTGGACGTAGCGCACCGTCGAAGGTAGCTGTTCTCCGAGTCGCTTGGCGGCGCCTTCGGAGTCCTCGCACAGGCCTGCGGCGCGAGCGATGTGGAACTCGATCTGGTCCGTGGCAATCCCGCAAAGCACAACCGATCCTGTGCTCAAACCAGTCGTGGATATTTCGCCATCAGTGGTGCACCCTACTAGATCGACACCGCCCGCGGAACGGACAACCCCTCGCGCTAATTCCTTTAGTTTTTGGGACGGAGCGCTGAAGAGCCAGCAAATGACAGGACGACAACCAAGCTTTTCCAGTAGGGCATTTCCAAGCCGCTCTCCGGACGTTTCTTGAACATGGCTCCTTTGAAACAACTGTAGCTGCTCTGAACATTTGTGTTTCTCCGCTTGGGCAATGAACCGACCCGATATTTATGTTCGAACGCACACTTCAGGGCAAATCCGGACACATGTTCATCGCTTGCAATCGCACTTCGCGGCCCGTTGATTCGAAGACGCTCAGACCGCCGTAGTCCTGCCGGAGACGAAATAAGTTTCTAAGCGGCATTCCAAGCGCGTGGCACAACAGCGCTCGATTGACTCCAGCATGCCCGATTATGAGGGCAGGCCTTTCAGGTTGAGCCACAATCTCATCGAACACAGGGGTAACCCGCGAGTAAAGGTCAGCGAAACTCTCTCCCCCAGGTGGTCGATATCCGTCAATATTCGATCCGCGGCGACTCCACTCGCCCGGGAAACGCCGGTCGACTTCTTCCACTGAGAGACCTTCCCACTCGCCCAGAGATATTTCTCTCAACAGAGGCTGGATTTCTATGCGCTCAAGTTGATCATTGAGGATCAATTCCGCAGTGCGACGCGACCGCAACAGGTCACTGCAGTACACCCGAGCAAAGGATTGATAGGCCCATTGCTTTCGCCACCAAAGCGCCTGCTCGTCACCTCTGGGACTGAGCGGCAGATCGGTTTGGCCGATGAAGCGCTTCCGTCCCTGTGGGCCGATATCACCGTGTCGCAGAAGGTAAACCCACGGTTTGTTGAGCATAATTATCCTCCGGTCGCTCGGCCAGCGCCAATTCGATGGAGGCGCCGAGTCGGCCTTCAAGTTTTTCCTTCAGTTTCATAGACTTAGCGAGTCTAGCGGCTACCGCCTCACGCGCCCGACTATCATAGGAACGGTCATCCAGCTTCTTCTGATGTCGTTCCTTAAGTCCCACCAACTGATCTCCCTGCACAAGCTTGTCGGCCAGAAACACGACGTCACTTTCGTTGATCGACTGGTGCTCGGAGATTTTAGTGTCCATGTGAGCGCCTGCGACAAGCGCCACGTCCGGGTAGCCCATTTCCATAAGGATTTGCGCCGCTACTTGCGCGTGATTCCGTCGCCCTTTGGCCAAGTCGTGCAATAGGGACGCGGCTTCCACCAGTTTTTCATTCAGATGACAACCAGCGACGTTGAGAGCGCGAGTTAGAGTGAGCGCCACCTGGGCGACTTTCCTCGAATGAGCCGGCACGCCTGCGCCGACCGAGAATTTCTTGGTCAGAATTACCATGCACTCTTCAGAAGACGGTATATCGTAGTCCGGCAACCTGCCACAAATGTCTTCGTACTGCTCAGGGCTGTCCATGTCCAGGAGGATGTGTTCGTCGGCGACTTCCACGTCCACGGAGCGGAACCGGCTTTGCTGCAGGAACGATCTCAGACCGTCTTCCCCGTTCCAAGCCAGTATCCCGGAGCGTAACGCAGCGCTAATAAACGGCGGATGGCCCCGTTTCCCAAAGAAACACGGATAAAGGACATCCGAAGCGTGCTCCTCATTGGCGCTCAAGAGATCGGTGACAGTCCCGGGTCGAACCAGCGGTATATCCGCCGGAAGCAGGAAAAACGCTTTCTTGGACGATTCCAAAGACGTTGCCGCGGCCTTAACCGACGACAACATCCCTTCCCGAAATCGCTCGTTGACGATCCATCTAACATTGAGCCTCCGGAGCAGAGGCGTGAGATCCTCGGCACGATAACCGACCACCACTCGGACGTCCTCGATTCCCGCTCCCAGGAACAATTGAACGGAACGCTCAAGCGCAGTTACCGGCCCAAGCGGCAACAACGGCTTAAGCTTCCCCATTCGTGACGAATAGCCGGCAGCCAGGATGAAAGCGGTTATGTCGCCGTGTTCAATCATTAACTTCGCCCCGCTCCATTAGAGTGAAGATCGTCGGCACGAGCCTACCCATCACAAGACTCCTTAAGCCCATTGTCGGACGATGGTTTTCTTGGCCGCTCCTGTTGTTGTCTGATTTATCACACCTAAATCAACACTTCCGATGATCAGGCGACCCTGTTCAACCGCCCTACGGATCGAAAGCGCGCTTAGCGCGGCTGCGGCTACGGCTGCCGCGTCCACCTGCGTCTGTGGACCTGAGTCCATCAAAATGTCCATCCGATCCGCCTCAGATTCCGAGGACATGGTAACCGCATAGTCTATGATGCCGTGAATCGGGAAGAACGCATCGTCAAAGTCCGCTATGCTCACCCACTCACCAGTTCGGAGCCTCACCGCTTCGCGTAGTCTTCCGCCGCGATCTTTCCAGTGTCCGCAGCACAGTCCCGCAGGGACAGGGCTCGGTGAGAAACCTCGCCAAGTCGCTGGTCCTATAGCGGATAAGCGGCATTCCCTTTCGTGTAAGCGTGGTGAAAACGACCTCCCCCAATTCGCCGTCAGGCAGAGGCCCGCCCGAATCCGGATCAACGATTTCAAACCACATGTCCGCTTCTCGCAAATGACGCCCGAAATGGGCTTCGCATTCCACTCCACCGCCGAACCCCATTTCGCTGGTCCCATAGTGGTTGAAGACGGCGCAACCCCACACTCTCCGCAATTCTTCTACGATGGCCGAGGGAATATATGTCGAAATCCTACAATCAGCGCTGAGCAAAACGCTCTGGATCCGGCCCGGAGGTATTTCCTGCGCGTCCGGATGTCTTGCGATAGATAAGACCTCAACGGGAATGCCTACGAGACAGTCAATTCTCCGCCGCACGATCTCGCGAACAACTTTCGATGGGTCCTCGACTACCCCATGAACGATTCCTTGAACGTTCGAGCGCTGTAAGGCCCGCCTCAACAGGTCGCCCACGCTTCCCGGTCTTTCACCGGGCATCAGTATGAGCGCCTTTTGCCCAGGCTCCACGAGGCTTGTCATCCCGTGGTGAAAGAACTCAATGGTTGATTCCAGGTCGTCCTGGGTGAGACACGTGCGAATTGGTTGCTCGGTCGCGCCGGGTATCCGAGGCGTTATCACACGCTCGATTTCGCTTTGGGAGACGCAGAGAAACTGTGGACCGTGGTCTCTAAGATCCTGCGCAGTGGTGAAAGGTAGACGGGACAACTCGCTGAGGTTGCTGAGGTTCTTTGCCGCAAAACGTCCGAGGCTTCTCCGATAGAACGGACTTTTCTCGGTAACATAATCAAGCGTTTCTCTCAGCCGCTCAAGCTGGTAATCACGAATATGGCTCTCAGTGAGGTAGCCGCCGCAGCCTACGATCTTATCGGCGATCCAACTCTCCAGGGGGGTTTTCCTCACCGCTACTCTCCCCTTCCGTACAGAGATCGACCGGCTGAGTTCGTGATATTGTAAGCGCAGAATGGGATGAGCCGGCCGTCTCCCGCCACCACGTGGATACAGCAATCCCTGAGACGGTCCAAGTCGATGTTCCAGGCGTCTTGAAAAGCCATACCCGATATGCACAGCATATGGGTCGAGGCCCGCTCCAAGAGAATGTCCCACTCGCCCATTGAGAGGCCCTCCTGCAAGTACGACGGCGTTTTGCTCTCACTTCCGGACCAATTCTGAGCGACAAATTTACGGGCGTTTGACGCGCCTTGTTCGGCGCTTTCCGAGTCGCTCCGACAGCAGGAAGGGTTGTGGCTTGTCAGGGCCTTTACGCTTCCATCCGGCATGCGAACGAAATTGCCGTGAAACGAACATAGGGCGTTTTCGCAGCCGGGAGGTTTGAAGTCGAGCGCCTTTATCAGCCCTCTAGTTTGGACTTCGAGCTTGCGGATGATTTCGGGGATAGTAATGCGGTCCGCATCTGATGGGGGCGCGGGATATCTACCGAAATAGCTCACAGGCTGAAAATGCGCTCCGCGCACCAC
Source organism: uncultured delta proteobacterium (assembly GCA_963747865.1). Lineage (GTDB taxonomy): Bacteria > Desulfobacterota > Desulfomonilia > Desulfomonilales > Desulfomonilaceae > JBBSBY01. Next base: position 56,945 of record CAVVHK010000034.1, read on the forward strand.
GTCGAGATTTTCAAAAGCAAATTGGACTATGGCGCCAAGTTCGTGGTCATTCACACCTGGAACCACAGTGGGCACTAGCACTACTCCGATTCCCCGCCGACGGCAATTCTCAATAGCGGCCATCTTCCGCTTGAGGAACAAGCCGCCCCTCAGTTTCCGGTGAATCTCCTCATTCATGCCGTCAAACTGAAGAAACACGGAGCTGAGGCCGGCGCTCGCGAGTTTCTCCACGTACTCCGGGTCGGCGCCCAAGCGCAGGCCATTGGTGTTGACCTGGACAAAACCGAATCCCATGGACCTGCCAAGAGCTACAATTTCAGGGAGATCGTCCCGAGTCGTGGGCTCTCCGCCCGAGAGCTGTATGTTGCAGGAGTGTCCGCTTGCAAGAAGCGATTCGTACCAGCTTCTGATGGTCGACAAATCAGGATCGGAACTATGTGACGGGTCAGAGGCGGCGAAACAGAACGCGCAACTGAGGTTGCATCGTTTGGTCACTTCCAGTAGCGCGGTGCAGGTCTGCTGGCGGTGTTCAGGACAAAGACCGCAATCAAAGGGACAGCCTTGGTCAACCCCAGTAGTCGGGTTCTTTGGGAGACAGGGGATTTTGGGACGAGTCCAACCCTCATATGATGGGGAGCCGCGCCAGAGCGGCGCCTGAAATTCTCCATGCTCCGGGCATGTCTTTTTCATGTGGATATCGGCGCCGAGAGCGAACCGAGTCGCTTCTATCCGCGTCAGACATATCGGACAGAGGCTATAAGTGTTAGAGAGTGCGGACTTGTCGTCAAAAGGCATTATCGCCCCTCCGACAAATCGAATCCATTTTCCACGAGCAGCAGTTTCACTTTTTCGTAAACGCCGGTCACGATTCGAGGGCACCTGGATGTCTGGTTTCTCGGATCGTCGGCGAGGATTTCCCTACAATGAATTCCTCCATAGCATTCCGAGAATTCCTGTGTGAACCACTCCACCAATTCGTTGATCATGACGTTCAATTTTACGTCTTCTTCCTCGTCCACTTCGCCACGTCCGGCGTACAAAGCCAGCAAGCACGTCCCTCCCGTGAGCGCTCCGCAAATGTCCCCGCTGAAACCTACCCCCCCGGCGAGTCCGGCCATTGTGCGTATCAGGTCGGGATTCTCCTTTCCTTGGGCTTCCAATCCAAGGAACAGCAATATTTGACTGCAATGAAAACCCTGGCCCGCCAATTCCAACATCCGGATCTGTTCATCCATCATTGTGAGCCGCCTTTTTGCATTCTTTGCTCGCAGCGCCCGTCCGGGCGATAATCAGGAAGTAACCGGGTTTTGATCCGGCAATTGCCAGCCGCATTTCTTCGAGGTCCACCGATTCCGAGCCCGCTCTGAGCCAGAATTGGTTCATCGAGCCGTACGACAAAACTACACTTACGGCGAACTTCGTTAGCTGGTCCGAGTGATCCTCCCAGAGTTCGATCGTGAACCCGCTATTGGTCAATCTCTCCATGAGTTCATCTCTGGAGACAGCTCCTCTGAGACAGCATTCCACAGGCATGCGGGCCAAACGTTCGACGCCCGCAGGGTTTCTTGCATAAACATCAGTCAGAATCAATCGAGCTCCATCTTTCAAGACACGGTGGAATTCGGTTAACGCATTGTACGGGTCAACCATCACCGAGAGGCTGCACTCGGCAATTATAGCGTCTGCGCAGGCATCGGGAAACGGGAGGCTGTCCCCAATAGCGCGGACGAGCGGCAAGGTCGGATTCTCGGCGCGGCTTTGCCCCAAAATCGCGCCGGAAGCGTCTATCCCTATAGCTGAGAATTCGTGCCTATGAATCAACCGGTCTAACGTGACTCCTGTCCCGCATCCCACATCGAGAATCCTGGAATTTACCGGGAACCGACAATACGCTAGTGCGCGTTCCGTGAGTTCAACTCCTCCGGGCCTGATACCGTTGGAGGCGAGATCAGTCGTGGATATCCGCTCGTATACTCTGCAGGAGGTTTCGTAATTCATCGCTTCACTTGTCTTCGAGTAGTTTCTCGACCTCGGCCATTTTTCCCAACGCAAGATCCTCCGGAACGAACACAAGTCCGCAATTGGGGCACCTGGGAAGGTCCACCGGATACTTGCTCCCTCTGTACGCGACTTCGACCTTTCGCATTTCGAGAGCCACGCCACATTTCGCGCAGGACCAGCCTTCCGCTTCCTGAGGGTCCACAAAACTGCTCACGATTTCAATTCCTCCACAATCAGCATCCTGTGACAGTAGGTGTTGTGGATGACGAGGCCATCGTCTTCAGGCGAATATTCGACCCAGTAGGTGACAGTGGCGAGGGTGTGATGAGCCAGAAACCGCCCGGTCTCGCGGCTGACAAGCTTATTCCCTGTGCTTTCGGCCCAATCGATCACGCGTTCAAGGTCTTTGACCAGAATCATGCGCCGTTCCATCAGTTGCCGCACCGGTTCCGAAATATTAAGTTTCATGGGTTCACGCCCCTGCAAAGTCGCCATGTCTTGACCCCATAATATCCTAAGAAGCGATTACTTCAGTCTTGCGCGATTTTCGCACCTACTTGAATAATCCGGCCCTATTTGCGAAGCTTTGTCAAGTTCTGCGCGACCGAACACAAGATCCGGGAAAAAAAGCAACCGTTCACCGGGAAACCCCCTTTTGCAACCCCGCGTTTCGCGGGGCTCGGACCCTTCTCCAAAAACTCCTAATATATTGGTTTGTTAAATGCTCTTAACCTTTCTGCCGGCAGAATTCCCAACGCCGTGGGCTCATAAGGCCTCGCCATGGACCATCGGCAGGAGGCTCAAATGCTGCCGCAATTGTTAGAGTTTTTTGAAGGAGGGCGCCGGGAGGGAACTTTTTTGTACAAAAAAGTTCCCTCCCGGCGCCCCATTACAAAGAAAAGCATTCGGGGAAAACCGCCATGTTCGCAGGGGGCTTTCCCCGAACCGTTGTCGCTTCAAGCGCCTTCTACTATAGAGCCTTAAGACCGGCCAACACCTTTTCAGGCAAGGCCGGGAGTTGTCTGATGCGCACTCCGGTTGCATTGCAGATGGCGTTGGCCACTGCGGCGTGCGGCGATGTCAAGGGCAGCTCGCCCACGCCGGCTGCGCCGAACGGGCCGTGTTCCCTCGGGTTTTCTACATAAATGAGCTTCATATCGTCCGGAATGTCCTTTACGAACGGCAGACCGCAAGCGATCAAATTCGTGTGCTTGTTCAGGTCCTCGAAGTCCTCGGAAAGAGCAAGTCCGATGCCCTGGGCCACACCTCCGTACATCTGACCGTCTACCACCAGCTTGTTGTTGATCTTCCCGATGTCGGCCACCGCAGTAAACTTCTCCACAGTGGTCTTACCGGCCTTCGTGTCGACCGCGACTTCGGCCATAAACACCCCATACATGTAGACCGGGAACGGGCTGCCTTGGCCGTTCTCATCGCAGGGCGCGCACATGGAAGCGGTCCATTTGCCGGAATACTTCAACGGAATGTTCTCCGCTACCATATCCTTATACGTCCTGTAGGAGCCGTCGGTTTTTCGCATAGCGTTCAACAGCATCTCGCACGCGTTTTTAATCGCGTTGCCGGTCATCACCTGCTGACGGCTGCCGCCGGAAGGCCCGCTGTTGGGGGTAATGGCCGTGTCGTTCATCACGAGTTTGATCTTGTCTGGAGCGATCCCCAACGGTCGAAGCCCTTCGTGGCAAGTCCCCAACGCGCCCATATCGGCTCCCTGGCCGTGGTCTTCCCAGGAACTGGACAGTATTACGTGGTCCGGCGCAAGCTCTATCGCCACCTCGGACGAATCCGGGCCGTCAAGGCCGCAGCCGTATACGCCTACGGACACGCCGACGCCCTTCTTCTTTTCCGGAGTGGATTCCTTTTTGGCTTTTTCCAGAGCTTCCTTATATAGAGGCCGCAATTTGTCAATCATCTCCGGCAAACTGAACACCTCTGGAGTCTGACCGGTCGGTGTCGTGTCTCCCGGACGATACACGTTCAGGTATCTCAACTCCAGCGGGTCCTTGTCCATCTTTGCCGCAAGCTCGTCCATCAGGGACTCAGAGGCCATAAAGCTCTGAGGAGAACCATAAGCCCGAAACGCCGAACCCCAGGCGTGGTTGGTACAGACCGTTTGACCAAGACCTCTGATATTGGGTATTCCGTACCCTGCGCCGATGAATTGGGCCCCGCGGACGGTGAGCAGGTCGCCGAACTCCGAATAAGGGCCGTGATCCACGATCCAGTCGCTTTCCATCGCAATGATCTTCCCGTCCTTATTGGCGCCGTCCTTGAGGTTGATGAAGAAGGGGGAACGTTTCCCTGTATAGGTGATGTGTTGATAATAATCATATTTCAACGCCACAGGCTTCCCCGTCGCCATGGCGGCAACACCCACCAGGGCTTCCATGGTTGGGCTGAACTTATACCCGAAGGTTCCGCCCGCGGGGTTCTGAATGAGCCTCAGTTTTTCGGGTTCGGTTCCCAGACCGGCGCATATCATGGCGTGGTGGAGGTGAATTCCGATGCTCTTGGAGTGAATCGTCAGGCGTCCCTCTTCGTCGAAATAGGCGAAGCCCACATCCGGTTCCATGGTCAGATGCGGTTGCCGCTGCAAGTAGTAATCGCCTTCCACCACATAGGCTGCGGAATCCATAAGGGGCTTGGTGTCGGCGCCCTTCGCACGCTTCTGTTCGTAATAGACATTGGGCGTGCCGGGATGGATTTCGATCGCGTCGTCCGCCATTGCGGCAGGAGCGCTCATGTAAGCAGGGAGTTCTTCAAGGGACACCTTGACCTTATTCGCGGCCGCCCTGGCATTGGCTTCGGTGTCAGCGGCAATGATCGCTATGGCGTCTCCGAACTGGAACACCTTTTCATCACATAGGATGGGACGATCCCAGCCGTCGCCTTTGTTGGTGGGGAATGTGATCAAACCAGTAATGCGGTTCTTGCCCTTGACGTCCTTGTGAGTGATCACCTTTTCGACGCCGGGCATTTTGTCCGCTTCCGAAGTGTCGATGGAGAGGATCTTGGCGTGGGAGACTTTGGCCTGAACCAAAGCTAAATGCAATGTCCCGGCCGGCATCTTGCAAATCAAGTCAGCGCCGTAATCGGTCATTCCAGTGACTTTGGCGACTGCGCTGGGTCTAGGATAGCTTGTGCCCCAGACTTTGCCGTCGGCCGGCAGCTTGTGCGCCAGGTCCATCGCCGTCATCTCACCGCGAATCACCTTGGCGGCGTCCATGACCGCGTCCACAAGCGGCTTGTAACCCGTGCATCGGCAGGCGTTCCGGTTCTTTTGAAACCAATCCCTCACCTGCTCTCGCGTGGGATTGGAGTTCTCATCCAGAAGCGCCTTGGCGGACACTATGAATCCAGGGGAGCAGAACCCGCACTGCGCTCCTCCGTGAACCGTCCAGGAAAGCTGAAGCGGATGCAGGGCGCCGGGCGCGCCCAAGCCTTCGATGGTGGTCACCATCGCTCCGTCGGCAACCCGCTTCATCTTCGTAAGACAGGACTTCACGAGCTTCCCGTCAATGATGACCGAACACGACCCGCACTGGCCGCCTCCGCATCCAACTTTCGTTCCGGTGAGACCCAACTGACCTCGAATAACGTCTGCAAGCGACGCTTCAGGGTCCGCCACTACCAGCTTGTTTATACCATTGAGATTTATATTTTTTTTAATCATTACGGATTCCTTTCTGTGACAAGAAGAGAGACTCTTAGTGTGACCCAACTATTGACAGCTTTTGCCGAACCCGCAGATGGGGTACCGGCACTCCGGACAAAGAGCGCAGAGCCCTCCATGTCCAAGGGCAACGATATCGGCGCGCGTCAAAGTGTCGCCGGCGAGAATGCGCGGGACCACAAGGTCGAAGACGCTAGCTCTGTGATACATCACGCAAGCGGGCAAACCCAGGACGGGAACCTCGCCGATATAGGCCAACATAAACATGGCTCCCGGGAACGTAGCGGCTCCGTAGGTCACGACGCGGCCTCCCGCTTCCCTTATGGAATGAGGCGTCTGGTCATCCGGGTCTACGGACATTCCTCCGGTGACCACAACCATCCGGGCCCCTTCAGCGAGCAGATCGTGAATCGCCTGAACAGTCATGGCGGGGCTGTCCGACACGAATACCTGCCGGAGAATCTCGGAGCCCAGGTCGGCAAACTTGGAACGAAGCACGGGCCCGAACCCGTCCTGGATTCGTCCGACGTAGACCTCGCTTCCCGTGGTCACGATACCGATTTTCAGGCAGGCAAACGGCGCTATTTGAATGATCGGATAGTCCTTGCGGCACACATCTTCGACGGACGTGATGATCTCCGTCTCGGTCACCAACGGTATTATCCGAGTCGCAGCTACGACTTGACCCTCTTTCACCGTTTGGTTTGTGTGCAGGGTCCCGAGGACCACGTCCTGTATCCCATTAATCCGACTCAGAGCTTCAACATTGACTTTGAGCAGACCCGCGGAATCAGCGACCATGTTCACTCTGCCTTCAACGGGATCAGAGATCTTGATGCCTCTGCCGCCTGCGGCCCGAGCGATTCGCACAGCAGCTTCGTCCTCGTGGATGGTCCCGGGCTTCATCGTCAATATATAGAGGCGCTCTTTGCCCAAGTCGAGCAACCGCTCGACGTCCCCTGGCTCAACCACATGGCCCTTCTTGAACGCCCTACCTTTGAACTTGCCGGGAACTACCTCGGTGATGTCGTGACACAACACCATTCCAACGGCTTCACGAACAGGCACTATCTTCCTCATGAAAACCCCTAAGTTCTGCTCCGCAGTTTGCGCGATTTGTCGTCTTTGCACACGTTCACCAGGATGGCGCAACAGGTTCACCGTTTTTCGGCATAGGACGGCTGGTCCGCCGGCAAGTATACTTTCGGACTTGCCCCGCGCCATAGTCAGAGCGTGGGCGCCCCAACGATTGCCGAAAAACCTGGCTTGTTGTCTTCCGAGACCTGTTGTTGATTGATTGAAATAAACCGTATCAACACGAGTCGTAAAACTCGGCGGTACGGATTGAATAAAAGGAGAGAAGTCTTGAGGAATGCGCTAATGGTAGACTTGGTTGTCCAAGGTGTCAAGGACTTTTTATGTCGCGCTTGAGATATGTCGCACCGGATATATGCGATTATCGGAACACGAATTCGGACACTTGTCTGGGCTACTACTCTCAAGATCTGAACACGAAAAAAATCGAGAGGCTCTCTATAGTCTTCCTCCTTGAGATTCGTGGGATAGCTGAACAATCGTTTCAATAGCGTCGGCCTGCCAAGATGTCGTCGCGAGGAGCGAAGCGACGAGGCAATCTCAGCTTGTGCGGATTATGAGATTGCCGTGGGCCGCAGCCCTAGCAATGACAAGTTTCGGCTTTGTGCGATTCGAGCGTCCCCGCAATTTTCAACGCGGAGGACTCTAACAGGAATCCGAAAAACGCATCTTCCCCGCGTAGCTCAAGGGATACCGAACCCGGCATTTATTTCTTGACCCATGCAAGGCCTTTGCATAAGTTAGGAATCGCTTCCCCGGAATTTCGGACTTTCGATAACCCAAGCATAAAATCAGGGACGGCGGGGGGAAACACAGAGAATGTTTTGTCGATAAGGTTGCAGTTATGTCTCCATCGGCATATGCAGCGTTTTCAGGCCGACTACAAAGTTGTCGAATCTTTTCGGGGCAGTCTTGCATTCATCTATGGGGGCTGGATATGGATTATTCAGTAGTCGAAAAGTATCCGTCAGGTAACCATTCACTTATGAGCGGCGAAGGCTGAGGACTTGCAGTATGAATAAGAGATACTACGCAAAAGATGTGTTCATTGGGGTGATCAAAAGATCTGTGCCGGCTACGGTTGTAGTCTTGGCTTTGCTCTTCTCGGGCGGGATCGTAGGCGCCGAGGCTACCCTAACTGAGCAACTCATAGAAGCAGTGCGGCACGGAGATGTGGCCCTCGCCAAAACCCTGCTTAGCAAGGGGGCGGACCCGAACGCCGAGGGATCGGACTCTGAGTCGCTCCTTGTTGTGGCTATTCGGAGCGGGCGCCTGGAGCTGGTAAAGCTCCTTTTGGACAAGGGGGCCGATGTCAACAGAGAGACAGGGAAGAATGAGTTTAGCGTTACGCCTTTGATAGTCGCTGCGGCCAAAGGCGACTTGGAGCTGATAAAGCTTCTACTGGACAAGGGGGCAGATGTCAACCCGGAGACAGAGGATGGGGACACACCCCTGATGCGAGCTGCCGCAGCCGGCAAGTTGGAAGTGGCGAAGCTACTTATCGGCAGAGGCGCGGATGTGAACGCAGAAGACTCGGAAGGCGGGACGTCTTTGAAGGAAGCTGCGTCCAAAGGCCACTTGGGTGTGGTGAAGTTGCTCCTGGACAAGGGCGCTGACGCCAATGCAATAGGATTCGATGGAATGACTTCATTGGAAAGCGCCGCCGGGAAAGGTAATGAAGAGCTGGTCAGAGTTTTATTGGACAAAGGCGTCGATGTAAACGCAACCGACGGATATGGTATGACGGCGCTGATGCACGCGGCTGAGAATGGTAACCTGCTCATAGTCAAAGCACTGTTGGACGAGGGAGCCGATGTAAATATACAGAAGACATATGATGGAGCGACGGCGCTGATGCCGGCTGCCGGACGCGGTAAGTTGGAAGTGGTAAAGCTATTATTGGAAAACGGGGCCGATGTCAATGCGAAGACCTCGAGTGGTTGGACCGCGCTGACATGGGCCGCATGGAACGGCTCATCGGATGTGGTAAAGCTTCTTGAGGGACGTGTGGCTGCCAAAAGTTTGATGGATGCGGCTTGCCTCGGGGACCTGAAACTCCTTCAGCAGCTTATCAAAGAGGGCGCAAACGTAAACATGAAGACGCCGGATGGACGAACACCTTTGATGGCCGCTGCCAGACGAGGACATTTGGACGTTGTAAAAGCCCTTATCGCTCTGGGCGCCGATGTAAATGCAAGGGGCGCCCTTGGCGAAACCGTCCTGATGCAAGCTGTTGCGAATGGCGACCTAGGGGTAGTTGAAGCGCTGTTGGACAAGGGGGCCGATGCGACTTTTGGCAGTGGGAAGGCGCTGATGCGAGCGGCTGAGAGTAACGTGGAGATACTCAAAGCGCTGTTGGAAAAGGGGGCCGACGTAAACACACCAAACGGAGGTGGTCCGACGGCGCTGATGCTTGCGGCTGAGAGTGGTAACGTGGAGATAGCCAAAGTACTGTTGGAGAAGGGGGCCGATGTAAATGTGAAGGACACAGTTGAGGGCGCGACGGCCCTGATGTACGCGGCCCGAGGCGGCAACTTGGGCGTGGTGGAGCTATTATTGGGAAAAGGGGCTATCGTCGATGCGAAGACGCCAAGGGGTTGGACCGCGCTGACATGGGCTGCATGGAGCGGCTCATCGGAAGTGGCGAAGCTTCTTGAGAGACGTGGAGCCTCCAAGACTTTGATGGATGCGGCTTGTCTCGGGGACCTGAAACTCCTTCAGCAGCTTGTCAAGAAGGGGGCAAACGTAAAGATGGAGACGCCCGGGGAACGAACACCCTTGATGTGCGCTGCCAGGGGACGACATTTGGACGTTGTAAAAGTCCTTATCGCCCTGGGCGCCGATGTCAATGCAAAGGGTGACCTACGCCACACGGCTCTGATGGAAGCCGCTGAGAAAGGTAACGTTGCCATAGTCAAAGCGCTGTTGGACAAGGGGGCCGATGTAAATACACCTGACTATCATGGTGTGACAGCGCTGATGTACGCTGCCCGAGGCGGTAACTCGGAAGTGGTGAAGCTATTATTGGAAAAAGGTGCAAACGTTAATGCGAAGACCCAAGGCGCAAGTGGTTGGACCGCGCTGACATGGGCCGCATGGAGCGGCTCATCGGATGTGGCGAAGCTGCTTGAGGGACGTGTGGCTGCCAAGACTCTGATGGATGCGGCTTGTCTCGGGGACCTGAAACTCCTTCAGCAGCTCATCAAAAAGGGGGCAAGCATAGACATGAGGACGCTGGAGGAACGAACACCCTTGATGGGCGCTGCCGGAAGAGGACATTTGGATGTTGCAAAAGCCCTTATCGCCCTGGGCGCGGATGTCAATGCAGAGACTGAAGGCGCCCAGACCCCGGTGATTCTGGCAGTTGAGAACGGTAACGTGGAAGTGGTGAGATTACTCCTCGACAAAGGCGCGGACGTGACCAAAAGGGCTGTTGGCAGGAAAGCCTTGCAGATTGCCCGGGAGAAGGGTCGCGAAGAAATGGTGGAGATTTTCCGTGCCCACGGCGCGAAAGATTAGCGTCCTGTCCCGCAGTGAAACTGCGTGGTAATTGGTGATAGATTTTCCGTTTGCTACTGGACGAGGGGGCCGATGTAATGAAGGTAACTCAATGAGAAAAATGCAGGAAGTGATTCCGCTCGTGTGGGCTTTTGCTTTTCTGATTCTTGGCTCGTGGGCGTACGGACACCCGGCGGCTAAACCTAAGATTCGCTTTTCAGTGCCTTATGATTGCGAGACAGATCGAGGAGATCGAACACGCTGTCTGTCCAACGCCTTCGAACCTGGACTCAGTGTTGTCTTGATAAACGAAGAGCGAGTATGTGGAGCGAAAACTGCCGACGCATTTACTGAAAAGTTGTATCGCGATTTCCGGGCGACGCGCTTGACCGGAACCGACGAGTGCATCGCTGTTAAGGACAGCGAAACGGATTTCGACATCGCAATCATAGGGGCCGAAACTGGGGCCGTTCATATGGTCTCCGTCAAGAAAGATGAGGCTCCGGCGCCTAAACAAATGGAACTTACGGCGAGAAAACTCGCGGTCCCGCGCATAGAAGAACCACAGAGACTTATCGATGGGACGAGAGTCTCCGTTGGTCTTTCCGACGCACAACCCAAGGTGCTCCGTACGGAGAATGTCACACTGCTTATTTTTCAACTTCAGGAAGACGGGAAGCCATCGGAACCAGGCCCCACCGTCGCGTTGATGGACGGTGGGATCTTTCGGCTAGAAGGGGCATGCACGTATGGGGAGCCTACATTCTTTTTCGTGAATGATAAGCTTCACTTGACTTATGCTGCGACAGTTGGCTGCTGCGGCTGTGGTAACTTGAATTTCTTTGTGTACAACTTATCCAGTGGCACACCCAGGCAAGTTTACAGGAATGATACGTTTTCAAACTGAAGCGAACGGAATAGACATAAGATGTCCATAGTAACTGTCCACTCACGGCGACGATGCGTCCACACCGGGTCTGAGGCGAATGCCTCGGGAGAAATCCATATAAGGGAGAGAAGCCATGGGAATATATGATTTACAAGTTTGGATTGCTGAGATGCTTCTTATGAATGGGTCAGTGCGTGTATCGGGGTCACATCTTGCTTCTTGAGTTTTTCCCTTGCCGCTATGCTATCCTGTTTACTGGAGAGCAAGATTCAAGACCTCACCCCCTACCCACTGGAAAGGAGGACTTCGTAGCATGCTATGTTTCCGTAATACCATTCTTCTCTCACCATTGTTGGCTTTTTTGGTCATCGCATGTCTCACGAGTAACAGTCATGCCGGTTGTATTGAATGCTGGGAATTGAAAGGGGTCATTGTGCATCTCAAGAACGGCGGCGTCATCGAGGGTTACGCCAAATGGAACGACTTTTGGGCGGAGCTGGGTTACGCTAATTCGAGTTATAATGAGAATGGTAAGGATGAGAACGCCTTAAAAGAGGCGCTCAAAGACATGAAACAATTTCCCGAGGTGATCTTTGACCCTAAGGCCGACATATACGATATCGACGTCTATACACATCTCCGTTCAATAAGATATCCGGTAGCGAAGGGACTTGTCACGCTCCGAGACCGTGTTTCGGTGAAAGTATGGGACATCGAGTCCGTGAAACTCAACCCTGGTCCTCATGACGGGTACAGTGGCGCGGGAAGGCTCCCTCTGGTGTCTGAAAGGGTTGCAGATCTTCTCCAGACCAAGCCCGCCGCTTCGTGTCATTTTGATACAGGGGCGGGCGACGAGTACTGGGTCTCATATGATAAGAGTCTTTCTAAAAAAAATTGAAGCGGCTGTGCGATGAATCACCCTGGAGATCTGAGGAAATTCAGCGGCTGAAAGCGAGGGACATCTTCAGCCCGTATTATGCTTACGATTAGCGCAACATTGCTTGGCCGGGACCGAATACCCTAAACGTCATGACCTATATCGCGGGATTCAGCAGTAGTAACGTGTATTGGGGTCAGGTCGTGCTTCTTGAGTTTTCCCCTTGCCGCTATGCTGTCCCGCTTACTGGAGAGCAAGATTCAAGGCCTGACCCCATCGCACGTGAATGCTTACTGAAATCCGACAATTTCTCTTGACACGATTAGCGCTCTATGCCAACCTAGACGTAATTCCTCAGTTATCTACTCCCTAAGACTAAATCCCCAATAAATCACATCCAGGCCGCCGGTAGAAAAGTCAGACCACTTCATCGGCTATCGCTTTGTCGCGCCGCTTTGATGCGCTCACAGTCCGGCGCTGCTGCTGGGGGCAAGGAAACTTATCGATGAGCCACAGGCGGCTCCGAAGGAGTAATATAATGTACGGATGGGTAGGCAAAATACTCAGAGTGGACTTAACCGAACGCCGGATCTCAGAAGAGCCCACGGAACAATACGTGGAAGATTACCTGGGTGGGAGAGGAATAGGCGCGCGCGTCTGGTGTACCGATAACTACACGCCGGGGACCGACGCTCTCGATCCGGGCAATCCCCTCATCTTCAATATGGGGCCCTTGACTGGCGCCGCCATACCATCTTCGGGCAGGACCGACGTCACGGCCGTTTCTCCCATGGGTAACCTGAGGGGCAAATCCAATTTTGGCGGCTTTTGGGGACCGGAAGCCAAGTATGCGGGCTTCGACCACATCGTCATCACCGGCAAATCCGACAAACCCTGCTACATTTGGATCAAGGACGGCAAGGTCGAAATCCGTAGCGCTGAGTACCCTATGGGGAAAGGATACCTTCGAGACACAGAAGGCGATACAGGAGGAACTCGGCGACCCCGAGATCAAGAGCATATGTATTGGGCCGGCCGGCGAGAAGCTCGTCCGTTTCGCGTGTTTGATAACCGAATATGGAGCGGCCGCCGGTAGAAGCGGCATGGGAGCGGTGATGGGGTCCAAAAACCTCAAAGCCGTGGCCGTGCGAGGCTCCGGGACTGTCGGGGTCGCCAAACCGGAAGAGCTTTTGAAGCTTTCGCTGGATGTGAACCGGGAGATCCGCGAACATCCGGCGTGCAAAGAGCTTTCCAACTGGGGCTGCGTCCGTTTCGTATCCATGATGTATTCACTCAGCTTTTTCCCGGTCGGTTATTACGAGGACGTGCATTGGGAAGACATCATCAATAACTATGGCGGCCCGAACTACGTGGAAGAGCACCAGCTCAAGAATGTCGGCTGTTTTGCCTGCCCCGTTCGGTGCAAGAACTTCTTGTCCGTCCCGGGGATAGGAAAGGGTCACACCACATGCGAACCGTGGAGCGGCCTTACCGGATCGGTGTGGAATTTGGACATGAATGTGTTCTGGGAGGCCATATCGCTTATCAACAGGCTGGGACTGGATTCAACCGAGACGTCCGCTTGCGTGGGCCTGCTTATGGAGCTTTATCACGAAGGCATTATATCCGCCAAGGACACGGACGGCATTCCCATGGAGCGTGGCGGCAAAGAGGCGATACTTACCACCGTTCAGAAAATAGCTGATCGCGAGGGATACGGAGATCTTTTGGCCGAAGGCCAGATGGCGGCTGCAAAGAGCTTCGGGCCCGCCGCGGTTGAAAAGGTGGATCTGGTGAAAGGCCTGGCGCTCCATCCCTACGAGTTACGCGCTTATCACGGTTTCTGCCCTCATGCAGGCCGTAGGCCATCGTGGCGACCCTCTGCCTCTACGCGGGAGCCTAATCGAATTTGAATGGCACAACGCGCCGGAGTGGTTCCAACAGGTGGCAAAATCCCAGTTCGGAAGCGAAGAAGCCGCTATTCCTTCGTCTTACCAGGGTAAAGCGCTATCGACCATTATTTCTGAACACGACCAGCGAGTCATAGACAGCCTGGGCTTATGCACGTACCCATATTCATTATTTATATTTCACGATACTACAAAAGCCTGTGAGCTTTTCCGGCTGGCGACCGGCAAGGACTGGGAATCGGACCACTTTGTTAAAATTGCCGAACGTATACGAAACGTGGAGAGAATGTTCGACGTTCGACAAGGATTGACGAGGGCCGACGACACGTTGCCGAAAAAATTCTTTGAAACTCCCCTCTCCAAAGGAAAATACGAAGGAGCCGTGCTGGACAAGGCAAAGTTCGAACAAATGAAAGACGAATATTACCAATTGCGCGGATGGGACAAGAGCAGCGGCATACCCACCAAAGAGAAACTGGAGGAGCTGGGATTGGAAAGCGCAGCCTCATAAGTCGTTCGGGTCGCCCAACGCAACAGCCTGAGCTACGGAATCGGCTATATGCTCACCTAAAGAAAGCTCGCCGGAGGACGTCATTGGACCGTTCTCCGGGGCTTCCACCTAATTCTTTATCCAAGATACCACCCTGCCGCTTCACTACTCTGACAAACCTAGTATTTCCGCGCGGGAGATTGCTTCGCTGCGCTCGCAAAGACAAGTCTAAATGTCATTGCAAGGAGTGAAATCCCGCGTTCCGCGGGAAAGCAATCTCGGTATTCGCCGCTTGCAATCTTTCGTTGCTTATCGCCTCCCCAGGCCGGTATTGAGGCGTATGTCTCGATAGGCCGAAATCAAACCTTCGGAACATGGCATAATATTTGCTTAATCACAAAGCCGGGAGACGCCGGATTCGGGCTGGACCTGGATCATGGAGAGGTTTATGTCCCCGGCGCTTAACCTCTTTCAAAATCATCGCTAGGAACGGTTTGCATGGAAAGGGACCCCGCAGAGGTCACGATTGGCGCTCTCACACACGGCTGGTCTAGCTTACTTATTCTGGAAGGTATTTCCGCTGAATCGGAATATCGAATACGAAGACTCGTCGAACGCGCTGCTCCGCTGGCAGGCAAAATGTTTGTGAAAACCATCAAGGGTAAGGAAATGATGGCGCAATGCGCTCAGAAGACGCGTGAGGTACGAGATCGACTCGAATCTCGAAGCGCGAATGTTTATGTGGCTCTGACGGACCTCGAGAAAACCTACGACGAGTTTCTCAGGCTGGTTTATGAGTTTCGTGTCAAGGCCGGATAGTGTCCGTTGGTTTGATGTTTGGCGATCCGAATCAGGCAAGGCGCTTGTCGCGCTCGTGGGACATGACTTGTCAAGCGAGAGACAAATTGATAACCTCATTAAAAGGCCGTTGTTTACTTGCTTGCGCGGCGTGTTCCGAGCGATTCCCCCATGCTTCGTTTATCGCATACGTTCAGGATTTGACCTGAACCCCGGAAGGAGCCGGAATTGGATCAAGACGATGGCTTGTTGAAATTTGAGGTTCCCGAAATCATCTACGGTCTTGGGGCCTTATCCAAAATCGGCCAATGCGCCAAGCGTTTGGGCGGTGAACGAGTCTTATTGGTCACCGACCCCGGCATAATTGAAGCAGGTTGGCTGGACGAAACCATAAAGCGCCTTGAACAAGACGACCTGAAGCATGTTGTATATGACAATGTGGTCACAAATCCTCGGGATTTCCAGGTGGAAGAAGGCGCACAGCTTTACGTTCAAAAAAAATGTGACGTGATCGCAGCCGTGGGCGGAGGCAGTCCCATAGACACTGCTAAGGGCATAGCCATTTTGGTCTCAAACCATGGCAAGATCCACGAATACGAGGGCTGCAATAGGATCACACAACCCATTCCCCCATTGGTGTGCGCCCCGACCACAGCGGGAACGGGCGCTGACGTAACACAATTTGCCATAATCACCGACACCGAACGAAAAATGAAGATGACGATCCTGAGCAGAGCAATTATGCCCGACATCTCGCTGATAGACCCGCGATTGCTGCAGACCGCGTCGTCGGAACTCCTTGCCGCCACAGGCATGGACACGTTGTGCCATGCGCTTGAGGCGTACGTGTCATCGTTGTCATGGCCCATGACGGATCCCCATGCCTTTCACGCCTTGGAACTGATCACCGAACATCTCGTGAATGCCGCAAGATACAAGGAAATCGAGGCCCTGGAAGGAATGTCCATCGCTTGCCTCGAGGCGGGGATCGCTTTTTCCAACGCAATTCTTGGGGCTGTTCATGCGCTGGCCCATCCGCTCGGAGGCTTTTACGATATCCATCACGGCGTGGCCAATGTCGCGCTTCTCCCGGTTGTGCTGCGAAAAAACCTGGAGTATTCTCCGGAAAAGTACGCCCGGGTCGCTGCGGCCATGGGAGCCAAGACTAACGGAATGGGCGCCGCCGATGCGGCGGCGCTCCTTCTCGAGCAGCTCCAGAAACTGATTTCGGACCTCGAATTACCCACGCGACTATCGTCACTCGGGGTAAATCCCGACGACATCCCCCAAATGGCGGCTCTTGCCCAGCAGGACATCTGCATGTTGACCAATCCTTGCTGTTACTCCATCGCCGAAATCGAGGAGCTTTACAGAGAGGCTTGGTGAGGACGTTACATGTCTAAAAGAACCACATCCACCGATTATGATTTCAAGGGGATCGGTTTTTCGAAGATAGGTTACTTCAAAGAAGTGCGCTCCAAGATCAAGGAGCTTGAAGACCTCAATATAGAACTCGCGCGGCGTCACAACAAGCTTGAAGCGATTATTAACAGCATGAGCAGCGGACTGGTCATCCTCGACCGGAACCTCAATATTATTTTCGCCAACAAGGTCCAGACGTCCATGTTCCCCGGAGTCCCCCTGGTAGGGCAGGAGTGCTATAGAGCCCTTTACCGGAAGACGAAAAGGTGCCGCGATTGCCCTGCTCTGAAAACCCTGGAGACACACGAAACCTTCAGAGGTGAGACTCTCATCAAAGAGGGTGGATTTGCAGGCCGATATTACGAATGGACCACATCTCCTATAAAGAGTCCCTTCGGTCAGGTCTCAGAGATTGTTTTGCTAATGCGGGACATAACTAGGCGAAAAAGAGTACGAATTCAAGTTGTTACAAGCGGACCGGATGGCCGCGGTGGGCTTATTGGCGGCAGGGATCGCCCATGAAATCAACAATCCTTTGACTTCAATAGCAGGGTTTTCGGAAGGATTACTCAAGAGGCTAAAAGATCTGAAAGGCCCTGTAGACAGTAAGAAACTGGAGATGTTCAAGAAGTACCTTGACATCATCTTCAACGAGGCCTACCGTTGCAAAGACATTATCCAGAATCTACTTGAATACAGCAGAAAATCAGGCGACGACACAGAAATTCTCGATGTTGATCAGATAATAACCGACACGGTGTCCCTTATTCGTCAGCACGCCAAGGACAACAAAATCAGAATCACCGTCAAAAACAGCCTGGCGACCGGCTTTAATCGAATCGCCGGAAACGAAGCGCAACTCAAGCACATGTTTTTGAATCTCTTCAACTGCGCTTTCAAGGCCATGGAAGACGGCGGACAACTCAGCGCCGTAGCCCGAAATTCCGGGAATATCATCGAAATCACCGTATCTTACAATCGGGATGTAGCGGAATCAAGCGAGGGACCGATTCAAGATCCATCGTGTTCTTCCCAATCGATCCAGGAGAGCAACCCCATGGACCTCTCAATCTGCTACAATATTATGGGCCACCATGGAGGCGATTTGCGCCTTGAGCAACTCTCCGGAGGGGCGCGTAAATTCGTACTGCAATTCCCTGCGATATTGCCCTAAGGCCGTTACCGGTCCGGCCGGCACGAGACAGATCACCTTGGAGTATGCGATGGCGCCTAATAGCCGCACGGTTCTCTCCGTTGAATCGCATGAGTCTGATGATCCCCTTGATTTTTTCATAGGAGCGGTCAAGCTGGAACGCCGACCTTCGCCCCACTCCTCTACCTTTTGGGGCGCGTTGTCGGCCCGCGGAGCGGGTATTCAGCGCTGTCGCCGGGACAATTGGGCGCCTCACAGGGCTTCCGGTGAGAAGGTCGTACGGTCGTTCCCCTCCGGAGGGTCGTTTTGACAAGCCCGCATGACTCCCTGTTCTCGGAATGACGCCTACCGGTAGAAAAGGAGACTCTGATATGAGTCGCGCCAGTATTCTCGCCATTGACGACGAAAAGAATATCAGACATCTGCTGCGTAACGAGCTTACTCTCGAGGGCTTCGACGTCACTACGGCGAAGAGTGGCGAAGAAGGTCTCAAGCTTCTTAAGGACAAGCGTTTTGATGTAGTGCTCCTTGATATAAAGCTGCCCCGGATGAACGGCATCGAGGTCCTGAGAAATCTCAAACAGAAGTCTCCCAATACGGAAGTCATTATGATCACCGGTTATGGTGACATACAAACGGCAGTTGAGTCCATGAAACTTGGGGCTCGCGACTACATCACCAAGCCCTTCAAGTTGAGTGAACTGTTGGCCCTTGTCAACGATGTGGCGACAGAAAATGTCGCACGCAAGGACTTGCGGGGGCAACTCGCCGGAGCGTCGGCTCACGGAAGTCCTCGCTCGGTGGGATGCCCTAGTCAAGAAATGAAGCAGGTATATGACCTTGCCGATAGGGTGGCGGATACGGATGTGACCGTCTTGGTACAGGGTGAAACCGGCGTAGGAAAGGATGTGCTCGCTGCGCGCATTCACCTGCGCAGCAGGCGGAAAGACTACCCTCTTGTAGTGGTGGATTGCGGACTTCTAAATCAAAACCTCGCCGAAAGCGAGCTTTACGGTCACAGTAAAGGGGCGTTCTCCGGCGCTGTCCGAATTGAAACAGGGTTTAGTAGAAAGAAGCGACGGCGGCACGATATTTTTCGATGAAATTGGAAATATCGAGCTCGAAATGCAGAAGAAATTTCTCCGGTTCCTTGAGACGAAGAAATTCCGTCGCGTGGGTGAAACCAAGGAAAGACAGGTGGACAGCCGAATAATCTTGGCTACAAACGTGGATCTAAATGATGCGGCCCAGAAGGGAATAATGCGCCAGGACCTTCTCTACCGAATGGACGTATTCTGCATTCGTATACCGCCTCTTAGAGACAGAGTAGAGGACATAGCGCCCCTCACGCACCATTTTCTCGACGCGAACAGCGCGGGTCGGCGACCTCAAACGATGTCACCTGAAACCCTCATGGCACTGGCCGAGTATACTTGGCCCGGCAATATAAGAGAGTTGAGGTCGGTGGTGACAAAAGCCACAATATTTGCCAAATCGGATGTAATCACACCTGAAGACTTACCCGCCCATGTCCTCACCAGCAGGAAGCCTCTGCAAACACCGCCCAAAAGCTTGGAAGACCTTGAAAAAGACCACATCATGAAAGTTTCTTGAAGATACCGGGTGTAATCAGAGCAAGGCGGCGGAGATTCTGGGTATCAATCGCAAAACGTTATACAAGAAAATCCACAAATATAACCTTCTGGTCTGATGCCGGCGTCCGTCTCCTACTGCGGCATTATGCCCCTTATGACCCCACCGGATCCCTATAAGCGCAACTCACCGATATCTTGATAGGTTGAAATCCAATCTTAAGTTTCGAGCGCGGCGTTTTTGCGCATGGTTTTTTCCCCCTTTTCTTTTCGTTGTCTCACGCCTGATGCCATTTCGCGGCAGATTTGGGTAATTCCGGGACAGTTGCTGGATTGCTTATCATATGTGTTTTGGGGATAACAAAAATAGCAGGCCGACGGCGCAATTGCCGAGGGAATTATTTGACACTGAGCATATCTATATCAATCCCGGACGACCAAACGAACAAGGTTTTCTGTACGCGCTACGGCATCCCAAAATTCGTCGAGCCCTTAGTACGGCGTTTCACAAATAGGGTCGCACATTCTTGTAGGATGCGGTGAGTTCCGCGAACGGCATCGTTCGAGGTTTTTTCTCGACAGATGCGCTCCTCTTCAGGCGCCACATCCTACGGGAACAAGATAAGCCCAGACCAATCGACACCGTATTTATGAAAACAACCACTTAGCGCTTCCGACAAAACAGCGGCTCCTCCCTGCCTGAACGCCCGCACCCCGCATATGACGCATGTTGATATCCCCTCCTGTGGCCTAATGTCCCTCTAGGCCCCACCATATCCCGACAAGGCCATCTCACTGATAACACAAGTGAATAGGATTGCTCACCGACGCTCGAGTGGGGTTCTCTTGCCGGTTACACATATATGACGCGCCTCATCGAGGAACGACTTGTGAATGTCCTATGCGTCTTTGTTTCATCCGTGATTATCCGGAATTACTAGTTGCGCCTACCAAACGACTCTCTATGGGCGCGAGAAGCCGCGCAGCTCACAAGAGAACTCGACTCAGGCATGGACCTTGCAACTCCCCTCACGGTCGCTCAACAACATGAGTTCCCATCGCGAAACTGTCGGCTTGAAAATAATTGGACTAGTTGAGACCAGTCTGTGTGCTTTTCCGGACTCGACTAATTCCAGAATGCGGCAGGCGCCCAGTTGATTCAAATGGTGAAAGGGGGCTGGTACAAGTAATTCGTGGTCACGGGAGAAGTCTTTGAGGAACAAGAATCTGAGGAATAGGAAGTAGTGTCTCGGGCGTGGGCTTGGAATCGTTTTTTGTTGATTCCAAGCGGTTCTGCCCGAAAAGATCACCCCCCGACAACCAATTTCAGGAGGAAGCATTATGCCGGAAAAGGTCTCTAAGGTCTGGTACGCTGCCGCAAACGCCACAAACTGGACTGAGAGCACGATTTGCAAGGCCAAAGACCTATTCTACATGGCCGGCCTTGATAAATGCATTGCGAAGGACGATAGTGTCGCTATCAAAGTCCACTGCGGTGAGTACAACCGCACGCACTGCTTGAGGCCCGAGTTCGTGGCCGCCATCGTGGAAGAGGTCAAGGCCTGCGGCGGACGACCCTTTGTCACCGATACCACCACCCTTACGTATCACCTATACAACAATCGCTGCACCGGGCAGATGTTAATGGAAGGCGCCAATCGGCACGGCCTCAACTGGGCGAGCCTGCAAGCGCCGTTCGTAGTAGCGGACGGCTTCTTCGGAGAGGACGATCTGAGAGTAGAACTTCCTGAGGCCAACATCCTGAAGGAAACCTACATCGGTCGCGGGATTTACGAAGCCGACGCGTGCATCAACTTGGCTCACGCCAAAGGTCACCCCATCACAGCTTTTGGTGGATGCATAAAGAACTTCGGCATCGGCGCACAGTCCAAACGCGGCAAGTATCAGACGCACCTGGCCTTCTGGGGTGATCCTGAGGAGGCCATCGGTTATCCGAAGGTCAATAAGGAAGGTTGCCAGGGAAAAGACTGTCCTTACGCCAAAATGTGCGAGGATAGCTGCCCCGAGCAGGCCATCACGGTGGGAGCCGACGGCGTGGAACTCGACTATTCAAAGTGCGCCCTGTGCTACTCATGCCAGGTGACCTGCATGTTTACAGGCATGGGCGGAATCGGTTTCCGCGATGACTACTTCCCATTGGCTCAGATCGCAATGTCCGACGCGGCCCTAGGCTGCATCAAGACATTCAAGCCTGGCAAGATCGGGTATATGGCTTATGCGGTCGATATGTGTCCGGAATGCGATTGCTTCCCGTGGGGCGGGCTTCCGGTGGCGACAGACGTCGGTGTCTTGGCCTCTAACGATCCTGTAGCCATTGATGCTGCGGTCTGTGACTTGCTCGATAAGGCTCCGATCTATCCGGGCGGCAGATCCGAAGAACTAGGCCTCAAACCGGGTGAGGACAAACTTAAGGCGGTCAACGCTTTCACCCCCAGAATTCAGCTCAAGGCAGCCGAAAAAATCGGTATGGGGACCATGAACTATGAGCTGATCACATACGAGCCGGAGCTGAATCCGGAAAACATCGCCAAGTGGCAGATCCGGAAAGTTCCTATGACGGTTCATCCTATGCGGCAAGTCTTCCAGAACCACCACCTTGGTCGCGAGTTTCCTTTCGGTAGGCACGAGGACACCAAGACATGGGTAGGCAAGTGGAAAGATTTTGATCCTACGGCTTAGCGGCGTTTATTGAATAGGGCCATATGTCATTGGGGCGGGCTCACGGAATCCGCCCCCTATTTTTCTTCAAAAATCAGCGACAACCCACTCTGAGAAAAGGATAACCATGGCCACGGTTTATTGGATCAAGGGCCGTTCGGCGGGCATATATCAGAGCATTATTTCCAAAATAGCAGGGCTACTGAGTCTCGAAGGCTTGGCCAAGCTGGTGACGCCCGAGGAGAGTCTAGCCCTGAAGATAAACTTGAGCGAGATGGGCTATTCTCACTACCTGCCCCCTGTCGTCGTAGCCACTCTTTTTCAGAACCTGAAGGTTTTGGAAGCGAGGCCGGTTGTGACCGACACTTGCAGCCTGTTCAAAGGATCTCGTTTCAACGGCTTTGACTGGACAAATAACGCTCTTATGCTTGGGTACAGTATTGGCGAGACATTCGATAACCAGATGATGCTTACCGGCGGGTACACAAATGAGGAAGGCAGATTTTTCCCATCCGAAGGTCGCCGTCTTGGAGGAGTCGAACTTGGCAGTCTGCTCACGGACACCGGTAACCTTGTGGTCATTTCTCACGTGACGGCTCACCCGCTCCTCGGCTTGAGCGGAGCGGTTTATAACCTTGGGATGGGCATGTTGACGGGCTCGGGAAAACTCAGGATTCATTCGTGCTTGGAGATCGTATTCGACAACAGCAAGTGCGACAACTGCGAGGCCTGCTTGCCGTTCTGTCCTACAGGCGCCATATCCAGCGGTTCTAGCGCCATTTCCTATGACCCGGCGATCTGCAATAACTGCCTGGGTTGCTTTCTGTCGTGTCCGAACTCCGCTATGAGCATCAATCCCGATGGGATTCCCATCTACCAAGAAAGTGTCGTCGAGGCAGCGCGCACAGCGCGGGACAACCTCAGAGGATCGGCGTTCTACATAAGCTTCTTAAGTTCCGTGACGCCCCAGACTGACGACCATCCGTTTTCCGACATACCGTTTGTTCCCGATCTGGGAATATTGGCGTCGGAAGATCCCGTGGCTCTCGACTGGGCCACGTACCAGATGATCACAAGCGCTCCCGGAACGCCGGGTTCAATAGTCGAGCAATTGGGAGCGTTGGGCAAAGGGCAAGACAAAATCACCGCCATCACAGGTATCGACCCTGAGGCCTGGATCGGCTACGCGGAGCAACTGAACCTGGGAAGCACGAATTGCGAGTTCCTATCCAACGAATGAGGCGTTCCAAGCGGACGCCGGCATCTTCCGCAAGAGGGAGGCAGATTTGATGGCCACTGAGAACAGCATGGCGCACATGCATAAGATGCACGGTCCCATAGGCGAGGCCATGGCCCACGTCAATTACAAGCTGGCAATCATCAGCGGAAAAGGTGGTGTGGGAAAGACGAGCGTGGTCGTCAACCTTGCTGCCGCCCTGAAGAAGAAGGACATGGAGGTCGGTATATTTGACGCGGACATTCATGGACCCAGCGTCCCGAAGATGGTGGGCGTCAAGACCGAAATGAGAGACATTCTGCACGGCAGCCACGGTATTGACCCTGTCACCACGCGTCACGGATTAAAAGTCATGTCCGTCGCTCTTATATGGCCGACTGATATGACTCCCATAATGTGGCGAGGCCAATACAAGGCGCGCGTGCTCAGGCAGTTCTTGAGTTCGATCAAGTGGCATGAACTTGACTTCCTCCTAGTGGATCTTCCGCCGGGAACAGGCGATGAGCCCATCACCATAATGAAATCAATACCGCGGCTGGATGGCCTGATTGTCGTCACCACCCCTCAGGAAATATCCACCATAGTTTGCAGCAAGGCCATAAACGCAGCCAAGGAGCTCAACACTCCCATTATAGGGCTCATCGAGAACATGGATTCGTATTGTTGCCCGGGTTGCGGACGTCAAGAATATCTCTTCGGTAAAGACAAAGGACAGAAGCTGGCGGATACCTTCAAGATCCCGTTTTTAGGCGGAATACCGCTCGACGGACAATATTCGGAAGCCGCGGACGAGGGAGTTCCGATAGTCTTCAAATATCCTGAGTCTTTGAGTTCACAGGCGATGTTGAAAATCGCCGATGAGATCCTCACCAAGCTGCCTACCAGGGAAAAGGTGGTCGTGAAGGAACATGCCTGGGAAGAAGGCAGAGATCACAAAAGAAAACAGCGTTAGCCGACCGTGTGCGGCGGCCGGCAGTCACCCGCGCCGGCGCAAAAAGCACGGATCGCATGACCATATCCGCGAGAATAAGATAAGAAAGTACTAAGGAGTAGAGTATGGCAGACCAAAAACCAGATGTTACCGGGAAAGGCCCCGCCTTCATCAGAGAAGCGTTGGCGATGTTCAAGGAGATCGACGGCCGGTGCGAATCTCTGTCCGCAGATGCGGCCAAGGAGATAAAGTCGACACTGGCGACCAAGGCGCAAGAGATCGAACCTCTGCTGAGCCGCGCCTATATGAAAACAGTAAAAGCGGGAGAGACAGCTTATGGCTGCAAGCAATTGGCGGACGAACTGAAATCGTGCGTCGCGAATGGTGACGAGTCCAAGGCGAGAGAACACCTCGACAAACTCGGAATAGAGCTCGATGGGCTAGTCCACAAAGTGAAGACGTTTGTGGTCAGAATGACGTGAGGTGGGTGATTCGAATGGCGCCGGAAGACCTGAGCGACGACCTTGTGGCTATCCTGGACATTATCCGGAAAAAGGGCGGCACGGAGTGTTCGGGCTCTTGCCATCACCGACAGCCCGGTGAGTATCATTGTCACACAATGAGCCAGGAACTGAAGATGTCCTCTTCGGGCGTCAAAGAGAGAATCCTGGAGCTCGTTCGGAACGGTTTCCTGGACCGCTATAGGCTGGAGCGGCCAGGAACTTATCCGGTCACGAGATTCACCATTTCGGACAAGGGATTTAAGGCGCTCGCGGTTCACTGCGATCGTGATGAGAAATAGAGGTTTCTTATGACGCACCCAATGCACGAATCGGTGATTAGCTTGGCTCAGGAGGCCATTGCCCTTATGGACGATCTCCTGCGGTTTAGAATCGAGCTGAGTGAGTATTCTGAGAAGCTCAAAACCTTGGACGTGGAGAGCGTGATGGTGGAGCATGAAAGCGAGTTCAAGAGCGACTCGAAGCTGGTCTATTACTTGGACGCGCTTATGCTCCTGTCCTCACTGCAGCACGAGTTGGATTTCCAGGTCGCCGAGTACGGGGTCAGTGTGGCGCTGGAGGACATGCGAAACCTGGAAGAGCTGATGAAGAAATTTCCCAAGACTTAGGACCGATTTGCCGGCAGTGGTAGTCAAAGGGCCGGAAAGGGGTAACTGATGAAGCTTTTAGGCAAAGTGGCCATCGTCACGGGTGGGGCAAGAGGCAACGGTTTTGCCACAGCAAAATTGTTGGCTGCAGAAGGAGCGGATATCGTTATCGCAGATATCTGCGAGGACATGCCCACAATACCCTATGCGATGTCCACCCTGGATTCCATGGCGGAAGCTGTCGAGAGCATCAAAAAGACGGGCCGCAAAGCTATAGGAATCAAGTGCGACGTACGTAAGTCTTCCGACGTGGAGGCTATGGTCCGGAAGACTCTGGACACGTTCGGACATATAGATATTCTAGTCAATAACGCAGGCAACTCTTCGATGATGGCGGTCGCTGACATGAGCGAGCAGGAATGGGACGAGGTGCTGGACACTCATCTCAAGGGAACGTTCCTGTGCTGCAAGTATGTGGTCGGGAAGATGATAGAGCAGCACAGCGGCAAAGTGATCAACATCTCTTCCGTGGGCGGGCATCGCGGCTTCGGACTGGGAGCTCACTACTGCGCCGCCAAGCATGGAATCATCGGCTTGACCAAGTCTCTGGCCATGGAAGTTGCGGATCATAATGTCAACGTAAACGCTGTGTGCCCGGGGACAGTGTGGACGCCCATGATGGAGGGAGTCGCCGCTTTCTTTGGCATGGAGGCGGTCGAGGCCAAAGAAGCGTTTCTCGCCGGCCAAAGCTTCAAAGACCGCGAAATCACGCCCGACGACATAGGCAAGGCGGTTGTGTGGCTTGCGACTGAAGATTCAAGGTGTATTACGGGACAGTCGGTCCTTGTGGACGCCGGATGGACTTGCCGGGCTCCATAGTCCCGGGAGTTTACTCCCGGCCGCGAGGCGTCAACACGATAACTAATTACGCTCAAGCGGTGGAGAGCATTGATGAGGGCTTCTTAGTCAAGGCTCGGCTCGACAGCGCCGCTTTGAACGCGAACCCGGACGGTATCCGCTTTTAGCGGACCTACTCGAGAAAATGGAGGAACCAGTAAATGGATAAAGACATCGACAAAAGAGACACACAGTTGGAAGAGCTGGAACGTAAGGAAGCGCCATCAATTCTGGAAGACATAACCGTCGAAGAGATGGCCGTAGACGGAATCTGCGGGATTTACTAAATCACGCCGAATCGCATGGTTCCTGACCGATCTTCGGTCGGGAACCGGCCGGAAAGGTTCAGAGCATGTGTCCCGAGTCTGTGTATAGACTGGCGGACGGGGTCCAGGTTCGCACAGAGAAATTTGGACTCCTATTTTACGATTACAGAGGCCCGAAACTGTTTTTCGTGCCCTCTCAAGATCTGGTGGAAGATGTTTTTTTTGACGGAGCGCACACAACCGGCGAACTGGTTGAGTCCATTTGCGCCGAACATGATTGGCCGCGTGGGTTGGTCGCGGGCAAGGTGAATCTAATTCTTGAGTTGCTGAAGACAAAGGGCCTTATCCATGAGCAATCAGTATGTTGAAGCTGGACTGTCAGCGCCGGTAAATGTTACTTGGGAAGTGACGTACCGCTGTAACTTGTCGTGCGTTCATTGCCTATCCGATTCGGGCGCTGGAAGAGACGGTGAGCTGACCACCGAACAATGCCGAAGAGTAATCGACGCCATGGCCGACAACAAGGTCTTCCAGTTCAGCATCGGCGGCGGGGAACCCTTTGTGCGAGAAGACTTTATGGACCTGCTGGATTATACCCACGACAAGGGCATTGTCACCTGCGTCAGCACCAACGGCACTATGATTGACGATGAAACCGCCCACAGGCTTGACCACAAGCTGGTTTACATCCAGGTGAGTTTGGATGGAGCCAGCGCTGAATCAAACGACGCCATTCGAGGTCAGGGGAGCTTTCGTCGGGCCTTGAGGGGCTTAGAATGCCTGAAGAAGCGTAACATAGAAGTCAGCGTCAATACGGTTTTGACAAGGCTCAGCTTCCCTGAATTGGACGATCTCGCCGCTTTGGCCGTTTCTATGGGCGCAAAATTCAGGGTTTCAAGATTCCGACCTTCCGGCCGTGGAAAGAAAAGTTGGGCGAATTTGAACGTTTCCAGGGACCAGATGCTGTCTTTTTCAGACTGGTTGAGCGCCCACATGTACGTGTCTACGGGAGATTCCTTTTTTTCAGTGGCGCATGAGGACCGCAAAGCGCTCGGGCTGAACATGTGCGGGGCCTGCAAGCTGACTTGCTGTGTTTCCCCTCTGGGAGAAGTTTATCCCTGCGCATTCCTGCAGGAAAAAGAGTTTCTTGCCGGAAAACTGCCCGACATGACCTTTGCCCCGATCTGGGCCGACTCGCCGGTGTTTCAGTCCTTCCGAGAACTTGAGATAAGGTCCTGTGAGAGTTGCGACAGGTTTGAGCTGTGTCATGGCGGATGTCCGGCCATCGCCTATCACACTCAGAAGAAACTGGGTCTCCCGGACCCGGGTTGCCTTGCAAACTGCGTTTCGCAAAAGCTCTCCATGTCGGGTGTCGCCTGAGATGAATCCAATCGTGAAAGGCAGCTTTCATCTTCGGCCGGAAACAAGTCTGATTCCGTGCGGCAGTGGTGGAATCGTCTTCAAGCCGAGGCCATTGAGGGCGCTAAAGGTCAACGCGTCCGGCTTTAATTTGCTGGAAAAATGTCGCGACGGATTGTCTTTTGACGGACCAACCCCGGAAAACTCATCGCAGGCAGGTTCCGTTCTGGGAGTTCTTGATCGACTGTGTGAGCAGGGCATTCTGGAATGGAGACCTCCCGAAGAAGCTTTTCTGCCTTTCGTCAGCATAGTAGTCGCTGTGTACAACAGGGCCGGCGAAATCGGACCTTGCGTCGAATCGCTGCTAAACCTTGACTACCCTCGCGAGAAGTGTGAAATCATAGTTGTGGACGATGGGTCGGACGACGACGCCACGCCATCCGTGGTTTCACAGTACGACGTCAAACTTGTGGAACTTGAGCGAAACAGGGGTCAGTCCGCCGCTCGCAACGTGGGAGTGGCTGAGGCGAAAGGTGAAATAGTCGCTTTCGTAGACAGCGATTGCGTAGCCGACCCAGGTTGGCTGCAGGAGCTTGCGCCGTATTTTGAAGATTCGCGTAACGCTTTAGTCGGTGGCTATGTGGCTTCATTTTATCGAGAGTCTGCTCTCGACAGATATGAAGAGGCTGAATCGCCCCTGAATATGGGCGAAAGCTTGGTCATCGGCGCAGGCGAGGAATCTGATTTCTATGTCCCTACCTGCAACATGCTGGTCAGGAGAGACGCCTACCTACAGGTCGGCGGACTAAGCGAAGACTTGCGGGTTGGCGAAGACGTGGACTTCTGCTGGAAACTCAAAGAAGAAGGCTTCCGGTTAGTCTACGTTCCAAAGGGACGGGTGCGGCACAAGCACCGAAATCGGCTTGGAGACACCTTCAAGAGACGCTTTGATTATGGGACCTCGGAACCGGTTCTTTATTCGCGTCACGAAGCTATTTCCAAGCGCTACCCGTGGCAATCCGCATGTATGAGCGTTTTCTTTCTCTGCGCTTTAGGACTGCTACTCGGACAACCTGTGTTTGCGCCTGCGGCTGCGCTGGTCTTTCTCTGGGACGTAGCCTCCAAGAAAACGCTCTATGAAAAGCGGATCGGTATAGACCTGACGTTCGGAACGATCTTCAGCGCTACTATGGACCGCTATTTTGAGCTTCTGTACTATCTTAGCGCCCATATGGTGCGGTACTATCTGGTCGTGATGATTCCGCTCGCTTTGCTTTTCACGCCGATTATTCCGGTGGTTGTGGCGATTGTGGCGATTGCCTCGATTACGGAATTCTTCACAAAGAAGTCTCGCCTGAGCTTGCCGGCGTTCCTGATTCTGTATCTGCTGGAGCAGGCCGCATACCAGACAGGCGTGTTTTGGGGTTGCCTCCGGCAGAGGAGCTTCAGAACGTACAGACTCGTGTTCACAACTTTGGACCGGCCGGCTCGAACCGGCTTAGTCGGCAAGTTTAAAGCGATCTTCAAAATGCCGAGGAATTCGACCGTCACAAGGTGATCGTCTTGAGAATGAGACCCAAAGAAGTCAACCTAAAATATAGCCGGCTGCTGGACATCCTGAGCGAGATGAAGCGAGTGGTCGTGGCGTTTTCGGGTGGAGTCGACAGCACACTTCTTCTCAAGGCCGCCAAGAATGCTCTGGGAAAGGATGTGCTGGCCGTCACCGCTCAATCCCACACCACGGCGGGCCACGAAAGGAAAGATGCGGTCAGGCTTGCGAGACTCGTTGGGGCGGAGCACTTGGCCATCGCTTCCCGTGAGTTTGAGATTCCGGAATTTGTCGAAAACCCACCGGAACGGTGTTATGTCTGCAAGAAGAGCCGATTCGGCGATCTCACGCAGCTTGCGGTTGAAAAGGGCTTCAATTTCGTGGTGGACGGAGAGAACGTGGACGACAGCGGAGATTTCCGGCCCGGGATGCGTGCGACTCGGGAATTGGGAGTCCGAAGCCCGCTCAGTGAAGCGGGATTATCAAAATCCGAGATTCGCTTTCTCTCAAAATGGCTGGACCTGCCCACATGGGACAAACCTTCATACGCGTGCCTTGCCTCGCGGATTCCTTACGGCGCTCGCATAACCGAGGAAAAGCTACGACAACTTGACGCGGCTGAAGAGCGCCTTCGTGAGTTGATTCCCCAGGTTCAGACTAGAGTGAGGCATTACGGTGAAACAGCCCGTATCGAGATTGAGCCCAGAGCCATGTCGAAGCTCATCCGAATAGGATTCAGGCGGCATATTGTGGATTACTTTCGGGAGTTGGGGTTCACATTCGTAACCATCGACTTGGAGGGCTACCGGACCGGGAGCCTCAACCAGGTGATTGACACCGGGAAGTGAAAATATGGACGGCAACCATTTGAGAAATCTGTTGGAACAGGTGCGAAACGGCGACATGGACCTTGACTCCGCCATGCGGCGCCTGAAAAAACTACCCTTCGACGACCTGGGGTACGCGAAAATCGACTACCATCGTTGCGTCCGCCAGGGCGTGCCGGAGGTAATTTACTGCGAAGGGAAAACCGTCGCCCAAATCCAAGGCATAGTGAAACGGATTGCCGAGCACCACAGCAACATCCTCGCGTCCAGGGCGAGCAACCAGGTTTACGACGGTATTCGGGAGGTGGTTGAAGATTGCCGGTATCATGAAATGGCGCGGATGGTGGTGATCAACCCACGAGAGACTGAAAAGGTGGGAAACATCGCGGTAGTCACCGCCGGCACGTCGGATATTCCGGTGGCCGAAGAAGCGGCAGTTACCGCAGAGACCTTGGGCAACAACGTGAATCGCATTTACGACGTGGGAGTCGCCGGCATCCACAGATTGCTCAACTGCTGCGACGACCTCTTCCAAGCCAATGCCGTGGTTGTTGTAGCCGGTATGGAAGGCGCTCTGGCGAGCGTTGTTGGTGGGCTAGTAGCTAGCCCGGTGATAGGTGTCCCGACCAGCGTGGGTTACGGAGCTAGTTTCGGTGGGGTCGCCGCCCTTCTCAGCATGCTGAATAGCTGCGCTTCCGGGGTTTCTGTGGTAAATATCGACAATGGATTCGGCGCGGGCTTCCAAGCCGGACTCATCAATATGATCGCGGTCAAGAGGTCCGGCGGCGAATCAGTCCACGGGCCCGTGCAGAACGATGGGAAGCCACGTTTGGCAAAGGCGTGCCGCTGAGCACGTCGGCTTTCATCAGTCCGGAAAGGCAGGCGCCATGAAAATCGTTTACTTCGATTGTTTTGCCGGGGCCAGCGGCGACATGATACTGGGATCGCTCATAGACGCGGGCCTGAGCGTGGAAAAGCTCAGGAGCGAATTGGCCAAGTTGCGTCTCAGTCACTATGAATTGGAAGTGACAAACGTCACGAAGAGAGGCCTCGGCGGTAGCCAGGCGCTGGTGCGGATTGACGATCACCACCATCATCACCATCACAGACGCCTTCATGATATCGAAAAGATAATAGAAAACAGCGAGCTGGATCAAGCCGTCAAACAGCGCTCCCTTAAAATCTTCACGAGACTCGCCGAGGCTGAGGCAAAGGTCCACCGGACGACCATCGATCAGATCCACTTTCACGAAGTGGGAGCGATGGACGCGATTATAGACGTGGTAGGGTCCGTGGCGGGCCTTGCGGCCTTAGGCGTGGAAAAAATCTGTTGTTCTCCGCTGCATGTGGGATCAGGGACGGTCGAGTGCGCCCACGGGACGCTGCCCGTCCCGGCTCCGGCCACGGCTGAGCTGATCAAGGGGAAGCCGATTTATTCTACCGGCGTTAAGGGAGAGCTTCTGACCCCCACCGGCGCGGCCATTCTGACCACCCTCGCCTCCGAGTTCGGACCGATGCCTCCAATGACGGTGGAAAAGATCGGATATGGCGCAGGAACGTCAGACCCCGCCATCCCTAATCTTCTCAGACTCATCATCGGAGAATCCTCTGATGAAACGCAGGGTTATGAACTGGAGAGGGTGGCAGTCGCTGAAACCAACATAGACGACATGAACCCTCAGATCTACGATTACCTGATCCAGAAAATGCTGGAAATGGGCGCTCTGGATGTGTTTCTTGTTCCTATGCAAATGAAGAAGAACCGGCCGGGAACTCTCGTCACCATGATTTGCGCCCTGGATCGAATAGGAGAGTTTTCGGATTTCCTGATGCGGGAGACCACCACCATAGGACTTAGGTGGCGCATAGACAACCGAATAAAGGCTCACAGGGCAATTGAGGAGGTTCTGACCCCGTACGGTCCGGTGAAGGTGAAGATAGCTCAAGTGGACGGCAGCGTAATAAACGTGACTCCGGAGTATGAGGATTGCAAGCGCCTGGCGCTGGAAAATAAAGTGCCGCTGAAAGAGATAATGGAACGGGCCCGCGCGGCGGGAAACGGCGCATTCGGGGGACAGACGGTTCGCAAATGAACTGCGTTCCAACGGCATGAATCGTAGATTGTACACCTTAGTTCGCCTTTTCCTAAATACGGTGTCGGATTCCGTCGCGCATGCCCCGAAGGGGCAATCCCCATGAATAGCCATGGGCGCAGCCCATGGATTGGAAAAACAACCGATCCCGTCTTCAACCCCTTGCGGGGTTGAAGAAACCGGTCGATACAGCCGGCTACCATGGGTTCCACCCATGGCTACCAATGGAGAGCGCCCCTCACGGGGCGCAAGAGGCTATGAATTTCATCTGCGTTACCCCTGCGGAATACGTAATCGTATTTACGCCACGGAGTACTAATACCAATTCGCGCGAACTTAAGTAGTTTTATGTCGCGTTTAGTCGCTGTTTTTGTTATGACCTCCTCTACATTGGGAGGTCGAGATGAGTCGTATCACACAAGCGCATCCATGGATGTCGGTTGAAGAGCTCAAAGCTCTGCTTAAACGAACAAATGATCGCCGGACGGCTCAAAAGGCTCTTGTTGTCATAAACGCGGCCCTACAGCCCTGCCTGGCAAAGGACATTGCAGTCCGTGTCGGCGTGGCTAAGCAGACTGTCCACAACTGGATGTCCGTATATAATCGGTTCGGCCCTGAAAAGTTGTTCGACAACAAACCCAGGAAACCGTCCGAAAACCTTTTGACTGAGGAGGAAGAAACGCTCTTTTATGGAGCCGTTTATTCAATGGGCGGCCACCGGCCAAATCGCCACCGCAAAGCAAATAAAGAGAGCTTTCGAAGAGGTTTTGGGGTTCGAAGTTCACCATTCCACCATCTATAGGTTATTGGACAGACACGAGTGGCGAAGGATAAAACCGCTATCGAATCATCCAAAAAAAGATAAAGAAGCTCAGGAAGACTTTAAAAAAAACTCCGGAAACCATAGCTGACATTATTGCCCAAAGGGACCCGGAGGACTCCCGCCCGGTGGCTTTACTAACCCAGGATGAGAGTAGATTCGGACGAATCAATTGCGGCGCCTCCTACTGTTGGGCGCCCAAAGGCATGCGTCCCAAAGTCCCAAGGCAAATCGTCCGGACATTCATATACGTGTACAGCGTCGTTTGTATGGCTCTGGGCAAGATGACCTCCCTGATTCTGCCCTATTCGAACACGGAAATGATGAACCTGTTTTTGAAGCATGTAGCCGAAGACTTCAGGGATTATTTCGTCATCATGCTCGTTGACAATGCCGGATGGCACAGATCGGAAGCGCTTGTCGAGCCCGAGAACATCCGTCTCGTCTATTTGCCTCCGTACAGCCCGGAACTCAACCCGGTGGAGCACACATATGGGATCATCTCAGAGAAAATGCGACGCATAATATCGCTTTCCGCTCTCTGGACCAACTGGAAGACGCTCTATGCCGAGAACTCAGAATTCTGGAAGGCGACCCTCACCGCGTGCGATCCATGACCAACTTCCCATACCTGAGAATTACTTGTAATTGAGCGAAGTGGTATAACCACGTCTTTTCCTAGAATTGTTCAGAGGTTCTGCTAAGTCCGTGACGTTAGGCCGATGGCCGCCGGCACCGTGATTTGTTTGTTGATGGCACGGCCTCCCCGGTTTCCCGAAAGATTCAACCCGAGCACATCCCTCTGGACACGGGGCCGGCCAGAAGGGTGCGCCATTGCTTCAGAAGGCGCAGCCCATTCACATTATTCAAAATCGCCACACGGCTCGTCTCTAGCTGGCACTTCATTCTGTCTGAGTAGGCATACCTTCAAAAGGGTCGTCAAGAAAAAAGAAGAAATTCTAGTCGAGTTTTATTGGGAAGGCGCAGAGCATTTGTTCACGGTGTTGAATTGCTAAACTCTTTGGGATGGCCCTTCTAATCTGAGGTCATATTTAGCGAGATTAGGCCTTGATTGGTTGCTGTCACACACCACCTTCCGAACCATTTAAGCCGCCACGCGAGATAGCCACACTCTTTACGAGGGCATACACCTGCCGGCCCGGCGCGAGCCCTAGATCGGCCTTGGCCGCAGGAGTAACCCTCGAATACAGAGGGCGTCCGATATTCAGTTTTACGTCCACCAGAGAATTGCCGATATCAGCTATCTCCTCGATTGTGGCGGGAAAAATGTTTTGCACGCTGATCTTTTCCGGACGGGTTAATGCTATGGCCACATCCTGCGGCCTTATCCGGACCCTCACTCTATTGCCGACGGGAACCTCGAACAAAGGCACTTTTAGCATGCCCCCTGCGAACCGGAGGTTCGTCAACCCACCCACAGGGTCGTGATGGTCAACCACAGTCCCGATTACCACGCCGTCTCCAAGA
The DNA here is from genome assembly GCA_963747865.1 of uncultured delta proteobacterium. Lineage (GTDB taxonomy): Bacteria > Desulfobacterota > Desulfomonilia > Desulfomonilales > Desulfomonilaceae > JBBSBY01. The sequence goes on from CAVVHK010000034.1 coordinate 91,615, forward strand.
GTCGCCGCTTGACGCTGGAGATAGAACCCGCTCCTGAGATCTTCCGGCGCGCCTTCGGCCACGGCCTTTCCCGCTTCCAGAAGCACGACAGTGTCAGCAAGATTGAGGATTTCATCCAAGGAATGACTCACGTACAGAATGGGAATAGAAAACTCGGCGGCTAGTCTAGCGATAAACGGCAGCAGCTCACCCTTTCGGGCGCTGTCCAGAGAAGCGAGAGGCTCATCCATCAGTAGCAGGCTCGGGCTGCTCAATAAGGCCCTGCCTATCGCCACCCTTTGCTTTTCTCCCCCTGAAAGCTTTGCGGGCCGTCGATTCAGAAGATGGCCGATCCCCAAGAGATCCACCACCTGATCAAAACCCACGTAACGTTCAGCGGGAGGCGCCGCCTTTATCCCATAGGTGAGGTTGCCCTTGACCGTCAGGTGAGGAAACAAACGGCCGTCCTGGAAAACATATCCGCAACGCCGGTTTTCCGGAGGGATGTTTATGGATTGATTGGAATCAAACAGCTTCCGGTCGCTGACCACAATCAGTCCTTCGTCGGGCGGAAAAAGCCCGGCTACCATGTTGATTACCGAGGTCTTTCCGGCCCCGGAACGACCGAACAAAGCTGTTACTCCTGCTGCCGCGGTGCGGAAAGCCACGTCCACGGTGAACCCTCCCAGCTTCTTCTTTACCCTAATTTCCAGCACAAATCAGCCTTTCACTTTCGAGGTTATCCGTCTGGCGAGAATCTCGGAAGCCATAAGAGCCAGCAAGGCCACTATCACTGAAATTACACACAGTCTGAGAGCCCCAGCGTCCCCGCCGGGAACTTGAGTCAGCGTGTACAAAGCAAGAGGAAGGGTTCTCGTTTGTCCCGGGATGTTGGACACAAACGTTATGGTAGCCCCGAATTCGCTGAGGCTGCGGGCAAAGGCCAGTATGATTCCCGTGAGGATACCGGGCGCCACCAGCGGAATAGTGATGGTAAAGAATACCCTGACGGGACCCGCGCCCAGTGTTCGGGCCGCGGCTTCCAACCCTTGGTCCACCGCCTCAATCGAGAGGCGAATCGCCCTTACGAGAAGAGGAAAGGCTACCACCGCGGACGCCACAGCGGCGCCTTTCCAGTTGAAGGCAAAGGAAATCCCCAAAGCTTTGTAGAGCGGAGCCCCCAGTATGCCTTTGCGCCCCAGGAACACAAGAAGTAGGTAACCAACAACAACCGGAGGTAAGACCAGCGGAAGGTGAATAACACCGTCCAGCAGAGTCTTCCCCGGAAAATTCCGCCTCGCCAAGAGCCAGGCGATTGCGATCCCAAGGGGCAAGCTTCCCGCAACCGCCCAACCGGAAACCCAAAGGCTTAGTCGCAGAGCCTCCGCCTCAAGGGGAGTGAGATACAGCGCTTCCATTACCGCAAAGTGAACCCGTATTTCTCGAAGACCGCTTTGGATTCCGGAGCCTTAAGAAACCCGATGAAATTCTTCGCCGTGTCCGAGGCCTGGCCCGCCACGAGCGCTGTCGGGTACACAATTTTAGGGTGCGTGTCAGCCGGAAACACTCCGACTACCTTCACATTAGGGGTTATCGCCGCGTCCGTGGCATACACGATCCCCAGAGGAGCCTCGCCTCTCTCCACCAAAGCCAATGCCGATCTCACGTCCGCAGCCCGCGCAAGTTTGCTCTCGACGTCCATCCAGACTCCAAGCTTTTCAAGAGCCGCCTTTGCGTATTTGCCGACCGGCACATGGTCCGGGTCCCCGGTAGCCAGTTTTCCGTCTCCCAGCAATTTCGCCAAATCGAACTTCGGGCCGATTTCCACCTTAATTGAGCTATCCGCAGGCGCTATGAGAACCAGTTTATTGCTGAGCAGATCGAAGCGGGAGCCGGGTTCAATCAGCTTTCTTTCTTCCAAATAGTTCATCCAGGGCTCATCCGCGGAAATGAACACATTGGCAGGAGCGCCATTTTCAATTTGCTTTGCAAGAGTCGATGACGAAGCGTATGAGGAAACAATCTTTCCGAGTCCCTTGTCGGCAAACATCTTTCCCTATATCATTAAGGGCGTTAGTAGTGGACGCTGCAGCAAACACCGTTATCTCATCAGGCTCGGCGGCAGATACCATCAAAGGGGCGCTAAAAAGCCGCCAGCAAACAGCAACATGGCGATCAATGACTCCAGTATCCATGAACTCTTCCTAAGCATCAATCCATCCTCCAATTTGTTTGTTGAGGCACTCCAGTAGATCGGTTCCTAAATGGTCGTTTTTATAAATATCGGTTCCAGTGGGTTCTATCGTGTCACATTCCCGTAGGATGGGGATCCAAAATGAAGCCGCATCGTTCGAGGCTTTTTATCGAAGATCGGTTCGTCTGGTTCACCGCATCCACTGAAATCAGCGACCCAATTTATGGAATGTAAAACTGAGTTCGGTTACGTGTTTTCCGCTGACGCCGAATCCACGCTGTTCCGCAATAGGTGTGGGCCATCAGTGTTACCGGCCGGTCTATTCTTACCGGGCTCGCTCAAATTAAGCAACCAATCTATAGTCGCGTGGTGCATGGCCAATCTGTAGTCCAATGCGGCACGATCTGTAGCAGTTTTGCAGGAGCGTTTGTTACGTTCCAGGCGACGAAGGTTGTCGCGACAAACCGACAACTGGTCGTCGATAAGCTCAGTCACTGCCGCCGGCGAGTACAATTCGGCAAAATGCAACTTGGCCAAGAATTGCAGCCTCATGTCACGAACATGAGTCACCGGAGATCGTGCCCACGCCAAAAAAACTTCCTTGCCTTTATCCGTGACGCTAAAAACCTTCTTGTCCGGGCGCGTCTCCTGGGCTACACGTTCGTGATGAACCAGACCATCCTTCTCAAGCCCTGCCAGCAGAGCATAGATGTGGCTCGTTCGGAGTGTCCAAATTCCTACCAGTCGGTCTCTGAGTTCGCGACATAGGTCGTAGCCGTGCATTTGGCCGTGACAAAGCATCCCCAATACTGGGTAATCAGCCGGATTGCGAGGTTTTCCCTTTTGCGCCATAGTTTGTCCTGAATTATTCACAACGAGAATAATTCCTAGCATCTTCCATATTTCGAGTCAAGGGAAAAGAGCCGGCCCCGAACGAATCCGCTTGACAGGGTCAACCCTCCATATGTATGGTTGAATCTATTATTCACGAACTGAGTATTTATAACGTGAATGGTTTCGTTGTGACCGTTCACCGGCTTGCGAGATCCGCTGGTGGGACTAACGCGGCAGGGCTAGTCAGGAACGCAAATTCGGCCTGGACCGCCCTGGGACCGGGGCGCGGGCGCTATGCTCCAGATCACCGATGTCTTCTGGTTCGCCGGGACCCCGTTTGTGACAGCATGAAGGAGACGGCTCGCTATGGGGCGCATCAAGGGGGAGTCGTGTCTTAGTGCTCACCCCATGACCACTTCGACTCCGATAACGATAGGATCTCGTGTCCTTGTTTTTACTGCAATGGAAGGAATTGTGTGCGGAGGAATGGAAAATGGTCTATTACGGCAGACTGATCGTGACGGCCGTGATCGCCTTGGTCCTGCCCCTTGTCGCCGGGCCGGTCGAGGCATGGGAGTTCAACCTGAAAGGCTTCTTTAATTGGCAGTATGACTACATTTCTCAGCAAGGACATCAAGGCTTCTTCGGCCCATACGACACAGCGCTGCAATCCGGTTATTCGCCACCAGCCCCTTTCAACTGGACATTAGACGGAGTCGGGACGTGGGCGCCTCTCAACGGCTGGCTGGGCGAGCGTTGGCCGGTCGGGATCGTGTCCGGCTCCGACAGTTCGTGGCAGACCGTGTACGTGGATGCGGACCTTGAGTTCAAGCTCAATCCGGCCATCAAGGTGACTGGAACTTATCATATTGGCGAGTGGCTCGACCAAAATGGAGACGGAAATACGGGGTTAGGTAACCTCGTCAACTCCGAAGCGTTGTCTTACCGGTACGGAGGAATCAAAAGGAGCTTCTCGCCGGGTTACTGGAACATTCTCTACATGAATGTGGAGCTGCCCTGGGGGACCGTTGCGTTCGGCAAACGCCCATCCATCTTCGGATTGGGCCTCGGCTTTTGGGATGGGACGGATTCTCAATCAACCGAATCCCTCCAGATGAGTGTGCCATGGGGGCCATTTCGGTTCGCTTCAGGCTTTTATCCATCGAGGCGCTCGACCGCGCCGGCTGACACTCAGCTGGCGACGGTTGAGGGTCCTATTTACTATAACGAGGATTGGGACAAGAACAATACCCGCCTCTGGGACCTGAGTCCAATAGGCCTGGTAACCTTCAGGCAAGGGGACGTCGACGCCGGTTTCAGAGCTAATTGGATCAACAGGCATCGTGGCGGCGAGGGCATCCTAGCGCTGCCTTCTACCAGAGTCGGCAGATCCTACCGGGACCAGACGGATTGGTACGCTGCCGCTTACTTCAAGTATTTCAACGGAAGGTTCTTTGCCAACGTTGAAGTGGATATGTATGAACAGGCAAACAATACTACCCGTAAGGGTGGCGGAGGTGGGCCTCTCGGAGGCGTGCGTAACACGTACATCGATAACTGGCGCTGGATGGTGGAAACAGGAGCGTTGTGCGGACCGGCAAAGGTATCGTTACTATACGCATGGCTGAAGGGCGACGACCGACGGGGAGGTCAGTTTAACGGAACTGGGGCAGGGACGCAGAACGCTTTTTTCGTGGATTATATAGACACGCGCGGTACCCTTCGGACATCGACCGGCTCCAATACTGGGGTTTTTCGACCGTATAGCTACCTCATGGTTTACAGGTATGGACTGGGAATGTTCGTCAACCCCGACACGGGAAACGGGTATGCGGAGGATGCGTCCATATGGGCTGCCAGGGTGGATTATGCCGTTGCAGCCAACCTCAATTTGTTCGGTACATTTTTCTGGGCTGACTGGGCGTCCAAGAGTGGATTTGGCTGGGGTTGCATCAGGCCCGACCTTGCCCTCTTGAGGAACAACGGCAACCCCAGCAACGGGTACCCCGGTCTGAACGCTCTCAATCCTCCTGGCACAGCCTTTATGCCGAACGGCATTTTCGGAGTCTGGCGCCAGGGGGTCGACCGCCCTGGCTTCGCTGGGACCTTGGCTGGGCCGCCGTTCCGCGGCGGCGCTCCGAATATTCCTGATACGAGCCTTGGATGGGAAGTGGATGCGGGGTTCTCCTGGGGGTTGCTCGAAAATTTGACAGTGGATTTTACGTTCGCGGTACTGGACGCCCGGAGATTGGTTCAAATGGGCCTGTGTCGATAAGCGGGTGGCCAACTGGTATACGGTCGGCGTTGTAGGCAGCACGCTCCCGGCTAATTGGGGCATAATGCCCGACAAAAACATTGACCCTATATGCGGGATAGAGTTTATGGTCCGAGGCAAATTCTGAGATCTTACAGAGTTGTTTTTTAGTTAAGTGATCCTTGCGCCAGAGGCGGAATCATGTCGGCGCCGGCCTGTCGAGGGGATCTGGATAAGATCCCCTCGGACGCAACGCTGAGACGCGGATCGGATCGTTGGGTTCGCAAAAAAGTCGTTGAACGTATTTTCATCTGAATCGCTTCCAGTGTATTGTCTTGCGTTCCACAATTATCAACAAGTTGTTGATGAAGAATCCCAACGCGCCAACCAAGATGATTGTGAAATATAGCTCCGGGGTGGCATAGGCGGTCTGGGCGTAAACGACCCTGGCGCCGAGGCCGTGTTGGGTTCCAATCAGCATTTCGGTGACGATTCCAATAACGACCCCCATGGACAACGCCACCCGGATTCCAATGCAAATTTGCGGAAGAGCGTCGAAGATGACGACTCTAAAGAGAATTTGATACCAGGTGGCGCCCATTATCTTTGCGACCTTAACCCTGATTTCTTGGCTGTGCATAACACCCATGGATGAGTTTAGGATAATGATGAGCACGCAGCCGAAGAAGATCACGGCGATCCGCGACTCGTCTCCAATGCCGAATACCAGCAGCGACAAAGGGAATACAAGAATCGGCGGAATGGAACGAAAGAAATCTAACGCCGACTCGACGTATCCATAGAACCTGCCGAAATAACCAATAAGTATCCCCAGGGGGGCTCCTACGGCAAAGGCCAGAAAAACTCCTAAGAATATCCTGTACAGAGAGCAAACCAGGTCAAGGAGTATCTTCTTCTCCAAAAGCAGCCTGCTTCCCTCTATAAGGGTTTCCATCGGCGTCGGCAGGAACATGGGATTGATCAGTCGGCTTGCGGCCAGCAACTCCCACAACGCTACCATTATCAAAAATGAAATACCGCTTCTCTTCATATTTCTCTCAGCGGGAGCTTGAATTGATCTTTCATATAGATGCCTTTAATTTCGCTTCTGATCTCATCCAATAAATCATTATCAAATCGCGATCGGGTATGCCCGGCGCCCTTTTTGACAGTCTTTTCGCGCAAGACTCTCGCCGGTTTTCCCGACAAAAACACAATTCTATCCGCAAGATAAACAAGATGTTCAATATCGTGCGCCACGATCGCCAAGGGAATCTTCACTCTCCCCAAAATCTCGGAAATCTTTTCCATGAGCCACATAGTGTTTGAATAATCGAGGGCGGAAAACGGCTCGTCCGCAAGCATGACGTCCGGGTTGGAAATCAAGCCTCTCATTATGGCGACGTACTGTTGTTGCCCCCCGCTCAACTGATACGGATATTTGGATAAGTCGAATGTAATCTTGGTTATATCAAGCAGATTATTGAACCCATTATCTATTTCTGTTTTCTTTAGTCCTTTAATCTTCAAGGGAAAAACAATATTTTCCCTTATAGTCAGCCAAGGGAAAAGGCTATTCCTGTAATCTTGGAAAATATAAGCAATATTCCTTTCGTTCGGTTTCTTGCCGTTAATGGATATCCAGCCCGAATCCGGGTCAACGACCCCGGAAATCATGTTGAATAAGGTGGTCTTCCCGCATCCGTTGGGACCGAATATCCCCAGTGTCTCGCCCTGGCCTACGGCAAGGCTGAAGCCGTCGAACACAGTCTCGAAGCCTTCGTTCGACGACCTCATTTTCTTTGTCACGTTGCGAACATGAATTGCCTTCATCGCACGGCCCCTTTTTGCCCTTGCCGGCGTAAGTTGCGGGCGCCCGTTCTCAGTTATAAAGTGATTTCGACAGATCAAGTCTTTCCTTGATGATCCCCTGATTCCTGTAATTCTCTTCGATCTTCAAGAGTTCCTTTAAAGGAAACTGGGAAGATTTCATAAAGAAGGCGTCAGGATAATGCTCCACAAAGGGTTTCTGTGCATCGGGCAGAAATTTAGCCATAATCCTTTTTGCCTCCTGTTGGTTCGTGCTAATAAAATCAATCGCCTCATCGAGCGATTTAACTATCTGCCGAGCGGTATCCGGTTTTTTGTCAACGAATTCCCTGGTCATGTTAAAACTCGCGAAGGGAAAAGGAGACCACACATACTTAGGCACAATGGCGCCGGTGAAGAGAAGCTTGCCTATTCCTTTTTGGACGCATGTAGTCACCGCCGGATCGTTTGTGAACATGGCGTCTACTGTGTTTGATTCGAGCGCCGAAGGGGTCATGGCGGGAGCAATCTGTTGGATGGTCGTCTCATCCGGTTTTATACCGTTCTTGTCTAAGATAAGCTCAAGCCAAACCTTATATGCAAAGGTCGGAAGTATGCCGATGTTTTTGCCCTTCAGATCGCCGATAGTCTTGATCCGGGAATCCTTCTTTACCACAAACATGCTTATGGGATGCTCGTCGTCTTCCATCAACCCGGTAGCGTAATAAAGATCTTTTTTGCTTCGAAGCTGAGCGCTGAAACTTATGGGAAAAGCGGTATAACCGGCCACGTCAAGTTTCCCGCCGCAGAGGGCGTCTGCCAGGGGCTGGGCCGTGTCGAACATTTCGAGTTCCACATCAAGGCCGTTCTTCTTGAACAGCCCCTTTTCTTGCGCCACGAATACCGGCAAGCTGATCCGTAGCCGGCTGTAGCCGATTTTTACATTGTTTGCCTCGATCGCACGCACATTGTCCTGGTAGAGTATTCCCAGTATTACGAGTGAACAAATCAGGCACAATAGCTTTTTCATGTCTTATTCCTCCGCTCATGATATAGAGTCAGTTAGCAACGTTCGCTCCCTTGTAATACAGGTCGCGCATTATCTTCCGGTGCATTCCGAACTTTTTGGCCAGTATGGTGTTCGCAATATCGTCCAGCAATTTCAACGAGCCATTGTAACCGGTGTATACCAGTCTCTGGCCTCCATATCTGTCTTGAATCGGAAAGCCTATCCTGACCGGCGGGATTCCGTATTTCTCGGTAATCTGCTTGCCGTTGGAATTGCCGATAATCAGGTTTACTTTCCGGTCCAAAGCAAGTTTTTCTATGGTCTCGAAATCCGTGTCATCCAGGACCGCGACCTGACCATCGTATTCCGAGAGCAAATCGCCAATCAGTTTTCTAAAAATGGCATTCTGAGAACCTGTACTAATAATGGAGGGTTCAATGCCGTTTTCCCAGCATAGACAGCTTACCGAATACACAAGGTCGGGTTCGCCATAAATAAGGGACTTTATTTCGCCGCTTAACTTGTGAATATCGATCATGCCGTCTATCAACCTGCCACGGTCATCGACAAACATTGACGGCACAGGTTTTGCCGAGACTTCGGACAAAATTTTCATGAACGAATCGCAGTTTTTGACTCCCATCGGGATTGCGCAACGATACAAGGGCACGCCGAATTGGTCTTCAATATATTTTCCAGGAGAAAGGCTTACCGGAATCGTTACCCCGATTTCCACCGTAGCTTTTGCTCCGGCCATCATTTCTATATCCTTATACGCTGTGCCGCCCTCAGGAATTCGCTTAAATTCCCTTGAAAATGGGGCGTCGAGAGTGTCGGATATATCCGGGAGCATTATATAGTCTATCCCGAAGCTCTCCAGAATGCCTTTGATGTTCCTTACATCTCCGGGGCTGGTGTGGGCCATGATGACGTTCACCTTCTCGTTACGCGGCGCTTCCTTGGCAACGCTCCTGACAATATCCCGCAAGGCTCTAAAATATCCCTCGTACAAGGAGCCTCCGTAACCCGGGGTGTTCGTCATTATTATATGGATGTCCGAGACATCATTTTCAGCGCTAAACTCCCTAATGATCCTGTTCAAATCTTCTCCTATGGTTTCAGCCAAGCAGGTAGTCGTAACGCCGATAATCTTCGGACGGTATAGTTGGATGAGATTTTTCAATCCTTTCTTTAGATTGTTCGTTCCACCGTATATGGTGGCGTTTTCGTGCAGGGACGAAGACGCTATGTCGATGGGTTCGGAGTAGTGAGTGGTCAGGTGGTTGCGCATGTAGGCGCTACAACCCTGAGACCCATGCAGCATCATCATGCTGTTTTCAATGCCTCGAAAGGCTATAGCGGCGCCCATAGGCATACACATCTTGCATGGGTTGATATTCAAGTTCACAAAATTCCTGTTTTTCATGTCGGCACGCTCTCTTTCAAACCAAGAGCCTCACGGTTCGCTTGGCTTCACGCCTTCCAAATCCGAGCAAGCCCACTTCCAAACCGGGCTATTGGCCGTCAAGCTCAGTTCCCGAGCGAAATTTATCATTCCCTCATAAGTAGTGAGCGGATACTTTCGATCATGATTGAAATCAACGAAGGGAACGCCCATCTTCAAGGACAAGGTTCGTTCCTTCACATTGCCCACGAAGATGTCCGGTTTCTTTTCCTTGACATACTTTTCTATTTCCGTGGGGGAAGTGTCATTGAGTATGACGGCGCCTTCAACCGAGAATTCGTGAATGGTTTTGTAATCCTCGGCGGTTCCGTGCTGGGTCCCTATGATAACGGGCTTAATGCCCAATTCTTTAAGTTGCCTTATCATGGCAATAGCTTTATACGTGCCGCCTACGCAAACCGCCGCGGTTTTCCCCAGCAGCTTCTTTTTATATTTTTCGACGATCGGCCCAACCCTGGCCTGTTCTTCGTCAGCCAAACGCAAGGCCTTCGCGGCTAACGCGTTCCCGCCGATAAAATCAGCTATCCAAACCAGAGATTTCCTGATGTCCTCGAAGCCGATAAACCGAACCTTCATGGAAGGGATACCGAATTTCTCTTCCATTCGTTTGGACAAGTAGGCCATTGATCCCGAACACTCCACAATGTTCAGCGCTGCGCCGGGAGCTTTCAATAGCTGTTCATATGTGGAGTCGCCGGTTATTTTTGAAATGACCTTGACTCCCATCTTCCGCAGGTACCCCTCAATGATCCAGATTTCGCCACCGTGGTTATAATCGCCCAGAATATTGACGCCGGGGCACCTTTCACGCTTCTCGTCGCCCATGAGTTCCATCAGAGCGCCGCAGGCCAGCTTGTACCCAGCGGTTTAGCTCCAACGAATCCACTTGATTTGACAGGAATAATTCTGACGCCATGCTTTTTTTCCATTCGTCTGCAAACCGCCTCGATATCGTCTCCGATGACCCCGACGACACACGTGGCGTACACAAATATCAGTCGAGGCGTAGGCTTGTAGCTTTCTATGATTTCCTCGATGGCCGCTGCCAGCTTTTTCTCTCCACCGAAAATGATGTCTTGTTCCCGTAAATCTGTGGAAAAGCTATTCCTGAACAAGTCGGCGCCGCTGCTCAAGCTCCCTCGCAAATCCCAGGTATAGCTTGCGCAGCCTATCGGCCCGTGGACAAGGTGAACAGCGTCGGTAATGGGGTTCAGCACCACTCTGGCCCCGCAATACACACACGCCCGTTGACTGATGGATCCGGCGATACTCTCCATTTCGCACCTAATCCCGCCGCCGCAACACCCTGAAGATTTTACTAGTATATGGGCTTTCCTCTCTTCCAGGACATCTCTGACATCCAGGAGAGACGCAACATCTATTCCCATAGGACTTCCCTTTCACAAATGACCGCCATATTTCGCGCCTTGCGCTAGGCGCCAATGGAAGCGTGCGCAATCCCGCAGAGACACTTCTGCGTGCGCCCCGATGGAGGCGCACACAGGGGACGATCCTGGCTGGAATCGTCTCCTGTTTGCAACTTGGCGCCAATTCTCACGTTCGCTCGGACATGAAATCATGGTTGATTATCCTCTTTAACCAGAGGGGTTGTCTGCCTCCCAGCAGCTTTTGCAGCTTTGAAAGGGACACGTCTATAGATTCGGGCGCATTCATCTCTAATGGGTAGACGTCATTCGCGATTACCCTGTCCGCAATAGGTCCGCCAATTGCAGAAACTACAATGACGTCGCAACCCTTGATCGCCTCGATTCTTTGGTCAATGCAGAACGGTTTCCTAGTAAGTTTCGCCTGCCCGTCACCCTGAAGAGCCGGCGTGAAACATATTTCATTGACCAAATCGCAGGATTCCTCAGTGACATCATAAAACATGAAGAAGTGTGACACTGCGAAGTGTCCGTTCAGCGTCTTTCTGTCATCGGTGGCTATAACGACTCGCATGAGCTGTCTCCTCTCTTGGAAAAGCGTATTGAGTGAGTAAGGGTTCATCGGGATCATTGCTATAGGCAAAGGCGTGTACAGAAGCCGCTTGCCGCATCCCGAGGCTAAGGGCGGTCGTGTCTTACAAGGCGTCTCAACCGCCATTTTTACCGAGAACTACTATACCGGTCGCCAAAAGTTTATTCCGTCATTCCCTCTCCAGACTTGGCGAGGGAAAAAGGGTCAGGATTTGAAAACGAAAGCGCTTTTTGCCGGCGCCTAAGACCGTCAGTCAGGCAATTAGTGAATGAGCGGACATGGATAAAGAGAGTCACGTCTCGTGACTTCCGTTACATAATCAGTTCAACATCTTCATCCGACGCGTCTCTGTCCTCCCGATCTAAGAGGGCGTTACCGATCATCTCAAGGAGCCTCATCAGCCCTCGATAGCCCACCACCGGCAGATAGGAATGGACTCCCCGATCCATGATGGGAAAACCGACTCGAACAAAGGGGACGTCCTCTGCTCGAGCTATATACTTGCCATATGTGTTACCGATCAGCAGATCGACCGGATCGTTCTTCATCCACTGATGGAGTGTGAACAAATCACCGGCGCTTTTCACTTTACCTTCGACCCCGGCCCCTTGGAGCATTGAATTCACCTTTGTCTCGAAGGCCGCTCCAGGTGTGCCGGTCAGCACGTACCGAGGGAATCATTCCCAATTCGAGCAGGAAGGAGGTTAACCCGATGACAATGTCCGGGTCACCAAAGATGGCGACTTTTTTCCCAAAATAATGCTGATGCAAATCAGCCATTACGTCGATAACTTGCCCCCTCTCTTCTTCAAGTTCCTCAGGAATTTTTTTGCCTGATAAATCGGAAACCCGCATCAAAAAGTTGTCCACTGCGTCGATACTCATGGGCGTGTCTAGTGTGTGGGCGGGGACGTCGCACTTTGTTTGCAGTTCTTTTGCAGCGTCCGCGGAAGCGAAGCTACCCAAGGCGATGGCGCCGTAGGAGTTGCCGGCGTCAATGATGTCATCTACTCTCGCCCCCCCTTCCGGGAAGATGTTATAATTACCTGTCAATGGAGCATCCATGACACCACTGGTATCCGGGAACATGATGAAGTCTGCCTCCATTATTTTGAGGATTCGCTTAATCTCTCTCATGTCTCCAGGGTTCACAAATCCGGGGATTATGTTGATCTTTTGATTAGGCTTACCACTCTTCTCGCTGAGATACCTGACCATTCCCCTGGTCATGTTGGAGAATCCGAGTATATGAGACCCTACATAGCTGGGCGTATTTGCATGGATGATAAATTTGCCCGCGGGTTTGTTCGAAACTCTGAATAATAGTCGGTATGTCATCCCCTATGGTTTCAGACAGACACGTGGTATGGATTGCAATGATATCCGGGTCGTAAATAGAGAACACGTTGTTAATTGCGGTTTTCAGATTTGCCAAACCGCCGAATACGCAAGCTCCCTCAGTAAACGAACTGGTCGAAGCCTCAGCCGGTTCCCGGAAATGCCGGTTCAAATGGCCGCGAAGAGTACATTTGGCAGCCCTGCGATCCATGGCTGTGCGGTAGGCAGCGGTGAATTCCCAACGCAGCGTAGGTCGCCCCCAAAGGTTGGCAGGTTTTTGCCGGATTTATGACCAGAGCTTTGCGCTCAGTGATTTCCCTGGGTGTGTGGTCCAACATTTTAAAATACCTCATCGATCGGATCGGTTTTCCATTTCGGCTTAATCATCTTCCATACCGGGGCAGTCAAACCCATAGCCACATCCCGGGCGAAAATGACCGCCCCCCTAAAACCTGCGAACGGACCGCTGTAGTCATAGGAATGAATCTGCTTGGAAAGGGTCCCCATTTTGTGGATGACGTACTTTTCCTTGATCCCTGATCCGAAAAGATCCGGCTTCAAGAGCTTCATGAAAGATTCCATCTCGTAATGGTTGATATCGTCCACAACAATGCTTCCATTCTTCATGATTTTTATCATGCCTTTGAAGTAATTCAGCTCCATACGTTTACTCAATTCTTCGAATTTCTCTTTCGAAAGCATGATGCGATACAGTTTTTCGTTGGGCTGCGCCACCAGGTTTTCAATGTTCTTGTTATCGGCGTTCAACTTGATGGTGGGGATTACTTCGCGACCTTCGTAATCGTCACGATGGGCGAATTCGAAATCCTGCCAAAACCGTTTCCATACCGATTTCTTCAAACAGGCCCTGAAAGTGGTTTGCTCTGGAACCACCGACGAACAAGGCTACTGTCTTGCCCTGGCATATCTTTCTATATTTGTCCAACTCCGGCTCTATCGCCTCCAGTTCCTCATAAATAAACTGTTCGGTTCTGGCGATCAGCTCAGAATCTCCGAAATACAAAGCCATATCTCGTAAGGCTTGAATGGTGCTCCTGATACCTAGGAAATTCACCTTTACCCAATCCGTGCCGTATGCTTCCCGGAGTAGTTCCGCATTGTAATTTGTGGAACGGTGGCACTGCACCAGATTAAGATCCGCGTTATGGGCGTTTCTCAATCGCTCAACGGAACCGTCGCCCGACATGATGGAAATGATATTGTACCCGATGCTGTTTAAGAGACGCTCGATCTCCCAGCCGTCGCCGCCAATGTTATATTCCCCCAGTAAATTGATGGAATAGTCTTTCTTCTCCGCAACTCCTGTGCCGACGATGTTCTTGAACAAGCCATTGTTGGCGATATGATGCCCTGCGGATTGGCTGACCCCTTTATAACCTTCGCAACTGTAAGCAATAGTTTGGACGCCATATTCCTCCTGGGTCCACCTCGCCACCGCCTGAATGTCATCGCCGATGAGTCCCACAGGGCAGGTTGAGCAGATCATGATGCTCTTGGGTTTGAAAATCTGCACCACCTCGGTAATGGCCTGCTGCAGTTTTTTTTCGCCGCCGAACACAATGTCGCTTTCTTGCATATCCGTTGAAAAACAATAAGTTAAAAAGTTATACGGTTCTCCTTCTTTTTTCCGAGCTTTGTTGCGTCTGGTAAGCCAACTGTAATATCCGCAGCCTATGGGACCATGGGTTATCGCAATGGTGTCCTTCAGGGGCCCGACGACAACCCCTTTGCACCCCGCGTAGCAACAGCCCCGCTCGGTAATAATTCCCGGTATTGTCCTGCAGTCCGCAACTATTTCCTGCGGAGCTTCCTCTGCATCCACTACTAATACGTGGCCTTGACGATTTCGATAAGTCTTTCCTTGGTATTTGTTTAGTATCTCTGCGACTTCCGTCTTCATCAGGATCTTATCGTTCATTTTTTCCTCTATCTTCTATCTTCTCGTGGAATCTCGCTACCCTAAATCGGGAGTGACAACGCATTTTCCGCCCCGAGGCAATGGGGACTCCTATGACTTGCTCCCTAGTCATGCCGGGCTTTCCTCGTAGATGGTTTAACGGTTTTCGCAGTCTGCGATAAACAGCGCTGTTGAAAGTGTTGTTGCCGGAACCGGACCGCTTTTTACTTGCCGCATGTTATTGCTAAAATCGTGCCAGAAGATGGAAAGCCTCTTCAGCTTGATTGGCTTGGATTTATGAGCCAGAATCTCTGAAGACACGGAAGATGCGCAAAAATCTGCTTGGCTCAAAAGATGGCGGTTTCTGGTGATCGTTGGCCTCGAACCGCATGAATCCGCCCGTCCCATAAAATGTTCGGAAAGTTCAAAGTGGTACAAAACCGCTAGGAAAGTTCGCAAGAGTACAGAATGGCGCCGGGCTGTTTGCTCGAAGGGCATCCGCCTAGCTGAAGCTATGTTCGTGGTGTGCCCGCGTCGTCTGTCCGTGTCTGATATCGCTACCTTTCCCCTATGGGTCATAAGGAGGCAAATTAACAATAATGAAAGTGACCAAAAAACGTATCCCCATCGGCCAGGACGAGACGCATTACCTCTCCTCCATTCTCTCTTCCGAGCCTGGAGAGGGGGCGTTCAGTCTCCATTCCCCGGACTTGGGGAAGAGGATCGGGGATGGGGAGTGTGAGGAGACAGGCGGGAACGTCGTTCGCTCTGAACGCTCACTATTGGGACGAGAAACACGGCCGGAGGCATAATGGCGAAAGCTGTCCTGACAGAAATAGTTCGCGAAAGTACCAAATCATATGATTCAGAGTCCTTTTGGTTACTTGATCCACGGCTAAGGGATTATTTTTTTTGCTCATTCTGCCCTATAAAATGTTCGGAAAGTTCGCAATTGTACAAAACCGCTAGGAGAGTTCGCAAGAGTACAGAATGGCGCCGGGCTGTTTGCTCGAAGAGTAGCCGCTTAGCTGAAGGTGTGTTCGTGGTGTGCCGCGTCGGCTGTCCGTGTCTGATATCGCTACCTTTCCCCTGTGGGTCATAAGGAGGCGAATTAACAACTAAAGTCTTGCACAATAAGACTCACAAAAGACACTAGTCCACCGGGCTTTTAAGCAACGGATCGGCTACTCGGTCTTTAGAATCCATAGGCTTGCGGCAAATATCTTCTTGGGTTTGGCCGTGATTCAACTGGATAGTAATCCATTCCACAAGTCCGCTGAAAACTTCTCTGGTGGTCTTGGTAATGAGTTCTCCCAGCGTGGGAAACTCACGACGAGGTTTGGGGTGAATTCCGAACAGACCGGACACTTGGAGGCTATAGGCAAGGAAGATCAGATACCAATGACGTTTGATACCCCAAAGATCTCTAAGCTGGTAGTCCTCAAACCCGAGATTCTGCTTGGAATCCCTAAAAAACGTCTCTATGTTCCACCGTTTCGAATATGTCTTGAGTATCCGGGTTCCTTCCCATCGGATCTGATCGGTCGCAAAGTAGGCGGGGGAACCGGAAAACTCTTCGTTGTCATAGCTGATAAGGATTCTAACCTGGCCGACCCCTTTGAGGTCCACCGCTTTGGAAAATATTTGATAAACCCTGTCGCCTATGTCCACTCTTCGGAACGACCCTCTGGGCAGGTCGGCGGCAAATTTGCTGATTGCTACGTAACTTCCCTTAATCTTCACATTGCGGTCGGACTTGAGTCGCGTCACCCAATGCAGCTTCCTGGCCTGAAGAAATTTGATGAAATCTTTCGAAGCAAACCAATTGTCGAAGAGCGCCCCTTGAATTTCGAGACCACGCTGAAGGGCGTCTTCCACAAGGTCTTGGGCCGGCTCTATCTTGGTTTTGAACGGAACCCTTTTCTCACGAGCCTGAGCTTCTTTGAGGTAGAGCCTGAATTCGATAGGATGGCTGTCTCCTTTTGGGCTCACGAGCTCCGCAGTGACGATGTTGTGAGCCAACACATATCACTTCTCGCTGTGATCCCAGAAAATACCGACGCCTTCCATCTTCTTGCCGGTTTTATGAGTCAGGGTATCGTCAATAGCCAACCATCCCTTTCCGGCCAGAGCCCCTTGCGCCTTGAGAATGTCGACTCTGGTGTCATTGACGTCTTTATGTTTCCAGATACCGGCGGTGAGGAATCGGTTGAGAGAGCTAGGATGTCCGGCTTGGATAAAAAGCCGATTGATGCCCTCCACAGTGAAATTTTCCGAAACGATCAATCCGAGCACATAACGCTTAAAATGCTCAAAAGCGGGAGCGCCGAAATGAGGCCGAAATTCTTCGAGGGCTTTCTCCAGATTTTTGGGGATGTTCGCCACAATTGGCATAATAGTATGCCTCCATTGAGCGACATTTAATACGCGCTATTTAGCGCTAATCAAGCATTTTTTCATCAGCCCTCAACTTTTTTGATTATTCAGGACGCGCTCCGCTTACACTGCAGGGGCGCCTATTGTGCAAGACTTTAGTCAATTTAATGTGAAAAACAACACCCCATTTGACGCTGTATTTCGGGGCAGTCGCTAAGTCGTCTTCATGGTTACCATGTTTGCTTCGCATCCAGGCGCTGGAACATCGGTTCGACGAAACTCCTTGTATGTGAGATTGTACTTCTTCATGCGAAGCCCCATGGTTCTACGGGTAAGGCCTAACTCTCTAGCCGCCTCACTCGTGTTGCCCTGATGCAGGCGCAACGCCTCCACCAGCATCTCATATTCGATGGCGGCGAGCTTGGCTTCCAACCTATTTTTGATGTCTACCCCTGAAAAAACTGGTGATTGCAACGACATCGGGAGATTATAGCCGTGGATGGCATCGTCCTCGGTCAAAATCACCGCCCGGTGGATGACGTTTTGCAGCTCTCGGACGTTGCCCGGCCAGTGGTAATTCATGAGCATGTTAAGGGCCGGCGTGGTGATTCTTTTGATTGGCTTGCCGTCTTCCTTTGCGTACCGGGAAACGAAATGCTCGGCCAGGGTGACTATATCGCTGCCCCGATCGCGTAGGGATGGGATCATCAGAGGAAAAACGTTGAGGCGAAAGTAGAGATCTTCTCGAAATGTCCCATTGGCCACCATTTCGGATAGATTCTTGTTTGTGGCGGCTACGATGCGGATGTTGACCGTCACGGTTTTGTTTCCACCCACGCGCTCGAAGGCTCTTTCCTGAAGAACGCGCAACAGTTTCGCCTGAACCGCGAGGGATAGCTCACCCACCTCGTCCAGAAAGATCGTCCCTCCGTCCGCCTCTTCAAAACGTCCCTTGCGCGATTGCGTGGCGCCGGTAAACGATCCCTTTTCATGGCCGAAAAGCTCACTCTCGACTAAGCTCTCAGGCAGGGCGGCGCAATTGAATTTCACCATCGGACCGCCGGTGTTGGGTCCGGCGCAGTGGATGACGTCGGCGATCATTTCCTTGCCGACGCCACTTTCGCCAAGCAAAAGCACCGTGACCTTGGTTTGGGCGACCTTGTGCAACAAGGCGAAAACTTCCATAATGGCTTTTGAGGAACCTATGATGTTCGACGGCTTGAAACGCGGCCTCAATTGCCCCATGAGCTCTTGATGGCGCTGTTCCCAGATAACTTTGTCAATATTTTCGACCAGGTACAGTTCAACTGCCTGCGCCAGCATGTAGGCGACGACCTCCAGGGTATTCACATGCTTGCGCAGCAGTTCCTCATTGTCGTAGATACGGACGGCGCTGATGCTGCCCAAAACCTTCTTTCCGCGCATAATGGGAACACATAAAAACGAATGTTCGTGGTCTTGAGCTCTCGAAAGACTTCCCGTTCGATTCAGGAAGGCCGGTTCATCCCCTATGCGCGGCACGACAATGGGCTTTGCCAGCTCGACCACCTTGCCGGTGATGCCCTCTCCCGGAAAATACACGCCCCTTGCCTGCTCCTCTTCGGTTAGCCCCATGCATTTGTGAATAAATATCCGACCTGTCTCCCGATGATGCAAATTGATCATGGCCCGCTCGACGGACATTTCCTTTCGCATGTAGTCAAAAAGAGCCTCAAGGGCCAGAGGTAAATCGTCTTGTTCAGACATTGCCCTCCCCATTTCGAAGAGCAGCGGCACGATCTTACCTCTGCAAACGCCTGCATGGCATTCTTTCACACGGGGATCGCCATGCTTGTAAGCGCCTGCAAAGCATTCCTTCAAATGAGAATCAGTGTGTCCCGTATTGCGCATGATACCTCAGATAAACGACAAGCCGAGTATCAAGACCAGTTCCGGCGACTATCCGTATTGGGGGCGGACGTCGCGCAGGTTGTCTTGTTAAGAAATAGGCAGAAGCAATGGTTGTGCCAATCAGGACATATCCTTAAAGCAA
Source organism: uncultured delta proteobacterium (assembly GCA_963747865.1). GTDB lineage: Bacteria > Desulfobacterota > Desulfomonilia > Desulfomonilales > Desulfomonilaceae > JBBSBY01. The sequence goes on from CAVVHK010000034.1 coordinate 110,800, forward strand.
GTTAATAAGTGACTGATAGAACGAAATAACTTCCGATTACCAATGTGGAAGAAGATTTGATCGGGCTTTTTTGAACCGATGGTTTTTACAAGAGTGTGAAAGAACCAACATTATTGTAATGTCATGGCGCCTTGATTGAGGCAAGACCCGAGACTTCAGGCTCATGACTGAATGGTTACGATTGCCATATCATCTTTAGGCCCAGTTAATTTGTCGGGCTGAAGCCTTTGAACCAGAGGAAGACCCTCTGCGGCGCTATGGATCGGCTCAAGTAGCCCCAGCGGAATCATCTCCGGACCGGCTATGCGCCCACATGCCTCTATCCGTTTAGCCAGGCGCTGTCTATTCCAATTTCGGCCATGCTTTTTTCTCCTTGCCTATCTGCAAGACACCATAGAGAATGGCCAAACCAACCAGACCCAGAAGCGCTTGAATGACACTCAGCCCCGCCGCAAGGTTGAGCACAAAAGCTATTGCGCTTGTTCCTACAAAACCAAAGAAGCCCCACTTCTTCCACTGGAACAAGGCGACAGCGCAAATCAGGTTCACTACACACAATAAACCCAGGACGAAGAATAGCCAACCAGGAGCGTTCGGGATCTGTTGCCGAATAGCGTCGCCTTTCAAAAGATACATTAGAGCCGTTAACGAGTTGGCGACTATCATCAAGACAAGCCAGGCGGTCAAGCAACCGTGTCTCTGCTTAATCTCGTCAGTCATGTGTTTTCCTCCTTGTTAAGAATTCGTTCCCGCTTGTGGTTCAACGGCTATCCGATAAGAGCCGAATGCCGGACGTTTGCTCACCTTCTCAAGCTTCAACCTGGGAATTTATCCCAAGAGAGTCCGCCTCTTCTTGCGGGCGACCCCTCGGGCCGAAGTCGTTACAAACATTTGGCCGAGTCCAGTGGCCACTTTGGAGCCGAGAGACCGGTCTGATTCTCACTGAGGTAATATCCCGACGCCTCGATATTTTTTTGGGCCGGCGCCTGGGAACGAAAGGAAGGAACCGAATACGGGTTGATGGCCCACCGCAAAATATCAGCAGGAATATCATCTTGCCGTCCCACGGTATCACCCTTTTCCGAGCGCAGTGTCATTCGTTCGGACCCGGACGAGTCTTCCGCCGGGATAGGAAGTTAGCCGGCCACCACCCATCGACGATCAAGAGGGCCAACAATGGAGCGCCGATAAAAACACGGATTCATTCCTTAGCCCCATGGGCTTTCAGATAATCCACGACTTCCTTGTGCCGTTTTTCCTGTGCAATCTTCAAGGCAGTCCGCCCTTTTCCCTCAACAACAACGCTAAATTTCTTGTCAATGACGGACTTTACTAAAGATTTGAGAACTCTCCAAGGGTCGACGGGACTATTTTCCTTGGCATTCACGTCAGCTCCTTTCTCGATGAGGAGTTTGACCATCGCCGGATTCCCTTCCTCGGCAGCAACCATGAGAGCCGTTTGGCCGTACATATCTTCGGAATTGACGTCCGCCCCCTTGTCTACAAGCAACTTGACTACATCCAGGTTCCCTCCTTCGGCAGCATTCATCAGAACCGTCCGGCCGAACCTGTCGCCGCCCTTAACGTCGAGGCCTTTCTCAATCAGGAACTTGACTACATCCAGGGCGCCCCCCTCGGCAGCATACATGAGAACCGTCTCGCCGTAATTGTCACTTGCCTTTGCGTCGAGCCCCTTCTCGATCAGGAACTTGACTGCATCCAGGTGGCCTCCCTTGGCGGCATACATGAGAACCGTCGT
>CAVVHK010000035.1:0-33192 GCA_963747865.1 uncultured delta proteobacterium
AAGGACGCCCCAACCGGTCTTCTTCGACGCCCCGGTCCCTCGCCGATGAACATCAGCCTCGTATAGCAACTCTCCCTCACCAAAGACTATCGTATTACGTCCTTCATGCAAAGGACAACGTGAGCAATCTCCATTTCTTCTCGGACTGTGGCCAAAAGGCGTTCTCTGGACGGCTCGTTTTCCCGGCTGCGCAGTCGGCTTGTCAACAGCAACCGGGGGGCTCTTCCACCATCCGTCGTTGGTCGGCGGGGCCGTCTCGGAGGGAGACCTGTTTTCGGCGCGGGCTTCCTTCTTGGCCAGGATAAGCTCCTGAACACCAATTCTTATCTGATAATCGATATAGTTGCGTATGTCTTCGTAACTGTCTTCCATGTTCCGTTGGTTTCAGAGTGGGGGCCATGTTAAAGCCGTATGCAAGAGCCCTTTAGATTCGGTTTAAAAGCCGCTCCATGACGTGGACAAGCAAGCGCTGTTGTCCGCGAGATAGGACCAACTTTGGAAGTTGTTGCAATGCTAAAAGTTTTTGGGGAGGGGTTCAGGGAGGGATTTTTTGCAAAAAGTCCCTCCCCAACACCTCTTCCTAAAGGTCTTGGCCCTTGCAACTGCCTCCAACTGAGCTCTCTCTACCCAACAGGCTTAAGACTCGATCCAGAATCAGGTCTGCCACCGCCTCTTTTGACATTATATCCATTTGTTCGTCGTCTTTGCGTTTATACAGAAATCTCACTATGTTGGTGTCGCAGTCGAACCCGGCGTCGGTCCTGCTCACGTCGTTCAAAACGAGCATGTCCAAGTTCTTGGCTTCGAGCTTTTTTCTGGCGTTTTCAATAATATCCTGCGTTTCCGCCGCAAAGCCAATGAGGACCTGATCCTCTCGTTTGTTCTCGCCCAGTTCCTTGAGAATATCCGGATTCTTGATCAGTTTGATTGACGGCTCCATGGATTCCTTTTTTACCTTCCCGTCCGCCATCGTCTCAGGCCGGAAGTCCGCAACTGCCGCGGCCTTTATCACGACGTCCATATCCGGGAAGAACTCAGCACTCTCCGGCGCATTTCCAGAGCGGTCCGGATAGGCGCATGCCTGACACCGGGCGGGGGAGTCACCTTCAGAGGTCCGGCCACCAGAGTTACTTTTGCTCCACGAGCCAGAGCACGAGCACAGATGGAAACACCCATCTTTCCCGAGGACCGGTTCGTGAGGAACCGTACCGAATCAAGGGGCTCTTGGGTTGGGCCTGCGGTGACCAATATTCGTAGGCCCTCCAGATCCTTTGGCCCGAGCATGGAGAAAACGCAGTCCGCGATTGTGTCCGGTTCCGGCATCCTGCCTTCCCCGGTCCATCCGCAGGCCAGAAATCCGGACTCAGGGTCCAGTATATGGTATCCAAGGCGCCTGAGCCGACTTATGTTATCTTGGACAATCGGATTTCTGAACATGTTCACATTCATGGAAGGACAAATCAAAACCGGGCACTTCAGGGCAAGCACAACTGTGGTCAGCATATCGTCCGCGATTCCCGCCGCGATCTTCCCGATTATGTTGGCTGTCGCCGGAGCTATTACGGCCACTTGAGCAGTGTCGGCCAGGTCGATGTGTTCCACTGCGGGTCGAAATCTATCGCCCCACATGTCTTCGTAGACCGGTGCGCCGGTAAGAGTCGCAAGGGCCAGTGGAGTCACAAAGTTGAGGGCGGACTTGGTGGCGACAACGTTCACGTCCAAGCCTTTTTTCATAAGCAGCCTGACCAGAGCAGGTGTTTTGTATGCGGCGATCCCGCCGGATATGCCTAATAATACTGTAGGATTCATATGGCGGCAATGTACCCCGTTATCATGACTTTTCACGGAAAACCGGATGAGGAGCTACAGTTTGAGAGGCCGATAAGTATTGGGTGTCCCGGAGAAGGCCCGTACGGCTTCCCTGAGAAATTCAATCCATTTTCTTCGGAGATTGTATAACAGGGAGTAAATCAGTGTCAACGAGCGCTCTTGACATGTCGACACGGGCTGTGCTACGAATACATGGATTGGGCTGAGGACTTGCGTCCATACACGTAGCGAATGCCGATGCGCCCGTAGCTCAGCTGGATAGAGCAACGGACTTCTAATCCGTAGGTCACAGGTTCGAATCCTGTCGGGCGTACCACTAAAATGGTCATGATTTGGCTAGGTTAGCCAGCCGCAACCTGCCGAAAAATCTTCTTTATAACAACGAGTGCGGGACTTTTGCGGGACACGTCTCCGCAAACCTTGTCTGCAGCCAGTATAAGGTTTTCGAGCTCCGCTTGACTGTAATGGGTAGTAATCCTGCCTGATGTGTGACCCAAGAGGTCTTGACGGTCCTCAAATGATACTCCAGCGGCTCTTAGTCTGCGTCCAAAAGTGTGCTTAAGATCATGGACTCGGACGTGGGGTAGTTCGGCCTTTTCACGAGCTTTGCGCCAAGCCCTTCTGCACATTTTGGCGAGCGGTTTGCCTTTGCATGAGAAAACATGCGTAGGATGCCCCCGCGCATCTCTTCTATTATCCCTTTGGCAACTCGATTAAGAACCACAAGCCTGTCGTGCCGATTTTTCACCCGGTGTGCCGGAATTATAAATATGCTGGTGTTTAGTTCGGGGACTGGAACCTCCCACTCCCATCGAAGGTTGCACACCTCCTGATCTCGACACCCAGTATTGACCTTGAATAGCGCCATTTTCTCCAAGTAAGGCGGCAACTCGCTAAAGAGGCGCGCCTGCTCCTGCCAGGACAGAGGGTACGCCTGCTTCCTATCGTCTTCCCGAAGTAATTTGATCTTTGGAGCGTGGGCAAGCCAAGTCAATCCATACTCATCCATCCATTCTCCGGAAGCAAGATTCAGAATGTGTCGCACCGTTTGCAGGGCATAGTTGATGGTTCTCTTGCTGCGACCCTCCGCGCGTCGAGCCTCTATGAAAGGGGTAAGGCTCCCCATGTGAACGGCTTCCAAGGCAAGACCACCGATGAATGGATCAAGCAAACTCAGATGCCGAGCGTCTTCGCGTAGGGTCGCCTTGGTTTCCTCATTAAGATATTTAATCACGGCCTGACGCCATGTACGCTTGGGCCTGACCCCGAATATCTCGGCCTGACGGATCTCCTCGATCCTACGAGCTAGATACTCTTCCGCCCGCTCGATTTCGCTTTCACCAGTGCTTTCGCAAAGGCGTCTTCCTCTGATAACCTTGTCGATGTGCCGGATCCCCTTGCGATTGATGAGACCGGCGACTTTTTTTCGTCCCATAGCTTATGTGTTCCTTTCTGCTTGCCGGGACGACCGTTGCGATCCTTATAGTCGTCCAGCCAATTGTCCAAGTCAAGCCGGTCAAACCCAACGCCCTGATCTCCTATGGGAAATTCGACGATATGTGGGCGGACTTCCCGATCAAATCGGTTCTTGTCCATCCCCAGGTAAGCCGCGGCGTCCCTGAGTCGAATCACCCTTGGTAACAGGATTAGGTTTGAGCCCATCTTCTCCTTCGCAGAATTTTCGAAGCGTCGCCGGTTTATTAGCGCTTCAAAAATAAAAAAACCCGCCAAGCATGCGGGTTGTACAGGTCTATCCATGCACGCTTTAGCTTGAATTTCTCTTTTACAGCGCCCAGCAAGCTGTGCCAATCAAATCGGCGCTGCATTTATATTTTTAACTATGGACCGGCTCACAATCGATTCCCGCCAAGCTCATTTGGCGGCTATAGGGATATTGCCTAATTCGAATCGTTTGTGTCCGGTTGCCTACCTTACATCTTCCTCTTTGCTTCTCAATTTCTCGTCCCTAAATGAGTGAATGTGTACAAAACGGTCCAATTTGGACAAGAAAAATTGCTTCAGTTTGATTTTTTTCCGACGAACTATTCCCGAAACATTCGTATTATCCCTGACACCGGTAGAGAGACCGTTTGCGGTTGGTCATGGTCTGTCCATGACCATAGATGCCGTGCAAACTCTGCGACCACAGTGGCGGAATTGCTCAGCCAAGGCGACTGTATTTTTCGGGCGCCTTGATAGTCATTAAGTTCAGGTCTTCGCCGGAGATCAGGAAGCCCCGAAGGAAAATCAAGCTAAGCCCGGTTCTTTTCTTGTATTAGGGGTCGGAGCGGGCAATAATTTAAAGGCATCGCAACCGATCTTGTCGCAATGGAATTTTCCTTGTTCCAGAGGTCAATGTGAAACTGACCCAAATAATGTGCCGGGGCGCCGGCAATATCTTCAAAGGAACTGAATGCGAACACTACGACGGCTCACAAAACAGGTGTAATCTCCGCTCTGAGGGTCACAATAGCGATATTTATCAGAAAGGGCGCTGTGTTTTCGCAATGACGGATTTTGTGCGAAGGCAGCTTGCAGGGCAATTCCATGTTGATGTGGACGTTGACCAGCAAAAGATGATCGAAGGTTTAAGGGGCATGACCTGGCAAAGGTCGTACGGTCTAACGAATTGGCTATATTTCCTACGTAACACGGCGCGCCGAATGGCGATTAACATCCTGGCCAAGCAAAGGGTCCTTCCAGGAAGAAAGAACTGTGGCTCCTGTGGCGCTATGACTCTGTCAAAACCTTACAAATGCCAACTGTCCGGCGAGATCAGAAAAAGGCGCGACGTTCCGTGTGAGCATTATCACTTTTTGCCGATAACGCTGGTTTCCGAATCCGATGAAAGCTCAACTGATGCGGACAACGGCAATGAGCAGCGTTTCTATAAGTCTTCGGTTGAGAAATCTGAAGAAGCGCAAAGATACACAACCGGTAAGATAACTGTCACTGAGCTGCGAGCCGAGCTTCAGAAGAGAGTGGAGACGGCCAAAGTCGGTTCCAGGAAAAGAGCAAAATTCGTCCGTCAATATGACGTCTTTGTGAATCTTCACGCTTTACTTGCTCAGGTCGATACTTATGCCGACGCCGTCAAAATTCTTTCCGAACGTCTGGCGATGACTCGAAAGACAATCGGCAGAGATATTGATGAAATACGAGAATTCCTGAATCGTTCTTTCCGCACGTATTGAAAGTTAGGAGCCAACCCATGTTTTTTTCTTCTTCTATCCGGAATTGAAAGAGGCGCTGAAGACAAATGAGGGATTCATCAGCATACTCAAGGATGACGCGCGCTCTAGAAAAACGAAACGCCCAAAACCGATTAGTGGGGTATCCCATCCGGAAGTCGACAAGCTCTATGATTACGTCCTGGGGAACCTCTCCAGCGAAGAAATGGGTTCCGTGATGGAACATATGTTGAGCTGTGAAGAATGCGCCGAAAGGATGCTTGAGATCAGAAGGCTGGACAAGAAGGTAGTTAAAGAATTACAGGCCTGGGTGCGGACTTCGGGTGAAGTCCAGGCCAAAGGCTCAGCCGAAAAGGGGGACGCCAAAGCCTAAGGACTGATGGAATTCCAGACGCGAAATGTCCTGACGGTCGATTTCGGTAAGAAGGGAGAGCGCCACCGGCAGACTCAAATTGGTCTGTCCAATCATATTGTAATCCCAACCTGTTGAGTCTTCAAAGTCCGGTAAAGGCGTCTGGAAGCCCTATGCTGTCACCTCCGACCACCTCCGATCCAATAACCGACTCTTGACAAAATCCCGCTTCTTTGGCCCACTATCAACCACGCCGATTTGAGGAATCAGCTTGCGGGCGTATCATAAATGCAGCTAAAGCGGAGACAGCGCCGCTTTTCGACGACCCGTCTGGCTGCTTAGTAAAGGCGGGTTTTCTAGTTCTTGGCCCCTCGATGCCGCAGGGATTGAGACGGGCGGTATGATGAAAGTCCGCACATTCAGGAGGAGAATCCATTATAACAACGGAAAGTCGGCCAGTCCTGGTCCACATCAACGGCAAAAAGTTTCATTTGTGGACGAATCCCGTCCCATCCGACTTTAGTTTTATGCCTGAACGGGTCAGGTTCACGGCGGATCGAACGACCCAGACCATATGCGTCTGGGACTATTCCTGCGCCATGCACACGGACATGTCTCTGCATCTCGGATTGCATGATCCTTACTCTTCCCCGGACTTTCTCAAGGGCGCAGCCAAAAGAGGGGACGATAGACTATACCGGATGGTGGAATCTCATTTTCTCCAGTCTTTCAAGAGAAATCGACTCCCAAGGGAAGAGCGCGTTATCTTGAAAAACCTGTTGAATCAGGACTGGTCTTGGCTCGACAAATATGTGGACGCTACGGGGTGGTTAGGGGATTACCAAAAGGCAATGGGCATATGAACATTAAAAGAGGTCGCTAGCCCGACCCTCCTATGACGCCTGAGAAGTTATGCGATTTCTACTTGAAGGAAGTAATAAATCGCAATCAAGACCGACCCGCCCCATGTAAATTCCCGATATTCCTTTAAGCTACCGTTTCTTTCCGACCGTCACCAGAACCACGGGTTTCACGTCCGAAGGAAGCTTCAAGGCCGAAGACAGTTCGGCGTCTCGGATTCCACACACAGTATTTGTCTCAAGACCAAGGGCGCGGGCCTGAAGTAATATATTCTGGTTGGCGTTCCCCGCCTCCATCACGCCGAAGTTGACCCATCTTTCAGGACCCGAAGTGGCCTCGGCTCGCTGGAACACTGATCCAATGACCACAGAAACGGGAGCTTCGGCTACCCAGGACTGACCCTTGCACGCCTTTGCCATCGGCTTGCGTTGATCTCCATCTGCGATCTTTTCGAGCGCATGCCGTTCAGCACTATAGCGGTAAACACCCGCTGGAAGCTGTTCCGCCGTTCCATCGCCGCATACGAGATACAACTCGATGGGGTAGGTTTTCCGAGCGGATGGTATTACTCTAGGAGGCTGTCGAACTGGGAATTGAAGTCGTCCATAATTCCCGTCCGGTTTTCTTGAAGATTGCCTCAATGGACTCGTTCGTTTCAGTTGAATAGTGAACGGGCCGAAATTCCACCTGTAAGGGACTTACGAAACGTCCGTATCTGGTTGTCCCTGAGCTTTCATCAGCTATTGGCCAAGGCGTAGAGCCTCTTGAGGTTAAAGGCGACACACACGAGGCCCCTTTTCTCTTATCGCTACCACCCCAGTTTCTATAGTGGCCAAGCCCCCGATTCCTGATCCAATGATCACACCACAGCGATACGGTTCTTCCGGGGGCGAGTGCAATCCGGATTGTGCGAAAGCCTCTCCCGCAGCCACCAGAGCAAACTGTTGATAGCGGTGCATGCGGCGCAATTCTTTCGTGGGAATGTGGTTTGCGGGATCAAAGTTGGCGTGAACCTCCCCGGCAATGCGCGTAGCCAACCCGTTCGCATCAAATAGAGTAATCGGACCTATGCCGGAACGACCGGCCTGCAAAGCGTCCCAGTTCGCCTCAACGCCGCTGCCCAGGCATGTGACCATTCCCATACCTGTAATGAAAACTCTCTGTTGCAAGCTCTCCTCCCAGGCGCGTGAATTATTCAGTCGGCCTCGGTCACGAAGCCTTCTTGTGCTCGCGTATGAAATCGGCCAAATCCTGAACAGTTTGGATCTTTTCGACTTCTTCGTCGGTTATTTCCAGACCGAACTCATCTTCGAGGAGGGCAATCATGTCGTAGATATCCAGCGATTCAACCGATTCCAGGGCAATCTGGGATCACTGAGATCCCAGATTGCCCCATCCGTTATAGGACCAGTTTCAGCGCGCAGCAGTATGAATCAGTTAGGTTAAATCTTGCCCTTCTCCTTGGCGATTCTCAAGAATTTGTCCTGGGCGTCGTTAGGGGGAACATACACGATCGAGCGGCGGGCCATGGTTAAAGAACCCGAGGGGCAGGCAGACGCACACACGCCGCAACCTATGCACTTCTCCTTATTCACCACTGCAACTTCCCCTCCATTTCCTTCATCGTGCATCGTTATGGCGTGGATACGGCATCTGTCAGCGCAGGTACCGCATCCCGCACATGTTTCACTTTCCACTTCAGGAATGAAATTGCTCGGATGCGTGGCATATTTGCCGTATTCATTAATATGCGTCAACACATGGCAGCAACAGCCGCAGCAATGGCATATATAAGTAGGATCATTCAAGACATTGTCACAATTATGAACCAAGCCGAGTTTCTCCGTTTCATCGAGCACCCGAAGCAAGTCATCCACTGTGGCCGGCTTCCCAATTCCCCTGCGCACGATCCAGTTGGCCGCCGGTCCGATGCTCGTACAAACCTCAAGTGGCGCATCACAAGACTTGCCTAAGTGTCTTGCTTTGTGGCGGCACGAGCATAGAGAGAGGGCTCCCCCACCCGACTTTCGAATGAGTTCACTCGCCCTTTCATAAGGCAGAACCTCCGTTTCAACAGCCAGGGGTATAAGGCTTTGTACACCAAGGTCCGCTGAATCTTCGTGTCACCGCCCGTAAATTCTTCTATTACTTCCCTGTTGTGAAAATACGTTTGAAATAGCTCTGCCAGCTCTTTCATGTCCACCTCGTCTCGGACTCGCATGAAAGTGTATTCGAAAAACCCGACAACCATAGGAGCCAGCATATAGTAGACAGTGTCTTTTCTGGGAATATCAATCACCAGCCCCTTGTTGGCCATTCCATCCAGGATTGCCTTCAGCTGGCCATCCGCGCCTCCCGTGACACTGGCAATCTGTTCCAATGTCATGGGGAGGAAAGGAAATTTGCTCCCCACCGCGGCCTCGGTTTCAGTGTAGAGACGATGAAGAATTGACATCAGGGTCTCGCTTATCGGCGTGCCCACGGGATTCCTGTTCAGTCGTTCGGCCAGCAACCGGTATACCTCGTCCTTTGCGTTGACTGCGTGTCCCATCGGAAGCCTCCTTTTCGAAAATCTATTTGGTAGCGTGATGCTACTAAATAGATTTGGTTGTGTCAAGCAACCAAATATGTCATACTATTTTTATGAGAAATGCCGTCTTCCAATCTCAAGTATGCTCTGTCGCCAGGGCCCTCGAAATCATCGGCGAATGGTGGACACTGTTGATCGTGCGCGAGGCCTTTTTCGGAACGAAGCGATTCTGCCACTTCGAGAAGAAACCTGGGCGTTACCAAAAACGTGTTGAGCGACCGTTTGTCGAAACTTGTCGAAGCAGGCGTCATGCAACGGAGTCCCGTGACAGGAAGGGGCAATCCCCAGGATTACACTCTCACTGACAAGGGCAGGGATCTGTTCCCGGTGGTAATCGCTCTCATGCAGTGGGGGGATCGATGGATCAACGGACCCGGGCGGGCGCCCATTCGAGTTCTTGACCGGGAGACTGAGGAAGAGATCTCTCAAATTCAGGTGCGTACAGCTGGGGGCAAGGCGCTTTCGCTGAAGGATGCGATTGTCGTCCCTGGTCCCGGAGCCAACGTAGCGGTCCGGCGGAGGTTCGGCTCTGTGGCTCAACGCGAAAAATCCCCCGTCCGGTTTTAGAGTCGAGGAGGGGCTGAATGATCGCCGACGACGCAGCGGTAGCGATATTGATTTCGCTGGGAGTCCTACACGTCTACTGGGCTGCTGGAGGCAACGCCGGCAAGGCTGTGGCAATTCCGACCTCCGCGGGGCAGCCGGTGCTGAACCCAAGCGCATTCGGAACAACAATGGTGGCTCTCGGTCTTTTCGCCATGGCCACTCTGCTGGCCGTTCGGGTCGGCTTACTAGAGGCACTCGAAGTCGTTGTGGTAAACAAACTTGTCCGCGGAGGCGCATGGTTGATCGCGGCCGTGTTCGCTATCCGCGCTGTCGGAGACTTCCGCTACGTCGGGTTTTTTAAACGCGTGCGTGACACCCGGTTTGCCCGCCTGGACACGTGGGTCTATTCTCCTTTTTGCGCAGGCTTGGCCCTGTTGATAGGTATTGCCTGCATGGATTGATAATCCGGAGCCCGCCTTTCTATATCAGTTCTCAAGAGTCTCCGCGAATTGCCTTCGCAGAACAAAAGAGGTTTCAGTAGCGTCCCTTCCATGGCTTTGCCTTGGACAGGTGATGAAGAGCGCACGTTGCGCCTGGATTTGGAGGGGAGACTTCAGCCTCATTGAGGGCAGTGATACCAACCACAAGTTGGAGATCTTCGGAGTATTTCAGAAATGCCTTGGACCTTGCGAGCCGAACTTGAGGGAAATCATTCGCCGCTTGTGCTACAAAACCTACGAGCCAGTGATCCAAAATCATCCGCTCAGACTGTCAGGCGCCACCATACCATTGGAGGAAGATACCTGCGAGATGCCGTTTGCAGACTGAGAATCCGTGCGGTCATTCACTCGTGTAGATTTGCACGTCATCTCCCACAGGCAGTGGTGGCGCAATTTCGGAAGGGTATGGGCACTGTCGCTTGTGCTAATGGATTCGGGGGTTACACCATCGGTGTCAATTTCGATGAAATTGTCTTCTGGAACGGTCCGAGTGACAATTGATACCAATTCGCTCAATTACAAGTAATTCTCAGGTATGGGAAGTTGGTCATGGATCGCACGCGTTGAGGGTCGCCTTCCAGAATTCTGAGTTCTCGGCATAGGGCGTCTTCCAGTTGGTCCAGAGAGCGGAAAGCGATATTATGCGTCGCATTTTCTCTGAGATGATCCCATATGTGCTCCACCGGGTTGAGTTCCGGGCTGTACGGAGGCAAATAGACGAGACGGATGTTCTCGGGCTCGACAAGCGCTTCCGATCTGTGCCATCCGGCATTGTCAACGAGCATGATGACGAAATAATCCCTGAAGTCTTCGGCTACATGCTTCAAAAACAGGTTCATCATTTCCGTGTTCGAATAGGGCAGAATCAGGGAGGTCATCTTGCCCTGAGCCATACAAACGACGCTGTACACGTATATGAATGTCCGGACGATTTGCCTTGGGACTTTGGGACGCATGCCTTTGGGCGCCCAACAGTAGGAGGCGCCGCAATTGATTCGTCCGAATCTACCCTCATCCTGGGTTAGTAAAGCCACCGGGCGGGAGTCCTCCGGGTCCCTTTGGGCAATAATGCCAGCTATGGTTTCCGGAGTTTTTTTTAAAGTCTTCCTGAGCTTCTTTATCTTTTTTTGGATGATTCGATAGCGGTTTTATCCTTCGCCACTCGTGTCTGTCCAATAACCTATAGATGGTGGAATGATGAACTTCAAACCCCAAAACCTCTTCGAAAGCCCTCTTTATTTGCTTTGCGGTGGCGATTTGACCGGTGGCCGCCCATTGAATAAACGGCTCCATAAAAGAGCGTTTCTTCCTCCTCAGTCAAAAGGTTTTCGGACGGTTTCCTGGGTTTGTTGTCGAACAACTTTTCAGGGCCGAACCGATTATATACGGACATCCAGTTGTGGACAGTCTGCTTAGCCACGCCGACACGGACTGCAATGTCCTTTGCCAGGCAGGGCTGTAGGGCCGCGTTTATGACAACAAGAGCCTTTTGAGCCGTCCGGCGATCATTTGTTCGTTTAAGCAGAGCTTTGAGCTCTTCAACCGACATCCATGGATGCGCTTGTGTGATACGACTCATCTCGACCTCCCAATGTAGAGGAGGTCATAACAAAAACCGCGAGCAATCGCGACATAAAACTACTTAAGTTCGCGCGAATTGGTATGAGAGATGGTACGACCGGTCCACTTCAGGATCATGAAGAAGAATAAAACAAGAACAGACATTATTTGCATCGGTATGGAACTCATCGCACTTCACGGCTACAACGCGACCGGCATCGATGCGGTATTGAAGCAGGCCGGCGTGCCAAAGGGCTCGTTTAATCATTTCTTCGGCAGCAAGGAGGAATTTGGCCTGGGGGTAATTGATCACTTTGCCGACCATTGCGATGAAAAGTTGCGCACCTTCTTTGACGATGAAGAGGTGCCCCCATTGAATCGCATCCGAAATTACTTTGAGAACGGCCTCTTGGACGTGGCGGAGAACCGCTTCACCAAAGGATGCCTTATCGGTAACCTCGGGCAGGAATTGACCGGCCAGAACGAGCGTTTCCGGGCACGCATTGAGACGATCTTCAGTGCATGGCAACAACGGTTCGCAGCCTGTCTGCACGAGGCCAAGCAGAAAGGACAATTGGCTTCAGAAGCTGATCCTGCTGTCATAGCGGAATTCATTCTCTCAGGTTGGGAGGGGGCTATTCTGCGGGCCAAGGTAATGAAAGACTCCCAACCATTGAGGAATTTCACCGATACTCTCTTTGCGACAGTGCTTCGCGCGAGATAACAGATTTCGGAATTATTCTGTTTACAAACAAACCTGGAGAGCCGGAAAGATTGCGGTCCGAATGGACCCGATCTCCCATTCCGCGCTGCCAAGCGTCTTTGACGGGTCATTTTTCAGAGTAGAGTCATCGCATCGGCGTTTCTCGGAGTTTGTAACCGTTTATCGCATATTATCCTACAACAGGCCACAGTTGCAGGATAATCGCGGCGCAACCGTCCCATAGATTGCGCTTCCGGCGACCGGCGGACCGTGTGAATCCACTTTCACTCCAGGCAATTCGCCCATAAGTCTGGTTTCGGCGCCGCTCACCGTCCCAAGGGCGGCGGAACGGAGCGTTCCTCGACGAATCCCGCGTGGGGGTCGAGGAAGATAGCCGCAGATAGCCCCAATATCGCAAGGTAGTTCAACTTTGTTCCGAATCGGGATTCCGTGATCCACACAGAGCAAACTGTGGATCATCTGTTTAAGGTCCGGCCTGTGGTCCTTGTTGAAGCCGTTTGTTATAACAAAAGGGCGCTTGTGATCGGGGTCGTCGTAGAGATCATAATCTCCGTACCGGGCGCGGTTCGTGGTATCGTGATGAACGTGGGACATGTCCAGCTCGAAGAGCTTGTGGACCGTCAGGCAAACGGCTGTCAGCAACGGCCCCGTCCCCACTTCGTATATGCGCAGCAACACTCGGCCCAGAGCGGCGTCAACCCGCTCGCCCAGAAGCAGTTCCGTGTCCTGCTCAAAAAGGAATCGCTCAAAGCGATACAAAGGGCAACGACCCGAAAGCGTGTCAAGAATCATCGCCATCACCACAACACCCGGACGCACGTCGCTCTCCATGGCGCACAGGCGATCAACCTCTTCAGCCACGCCGATTTCCTTGACAAAGGCCGCTACGATAGGTAAAAAAGCCACGTCCGAGTGGGACAGGATTCCCGGCATTACTCTCATGACGCTCCTCCCAATGGCGCCTAACACTAAGCAAAATCTACTCCTCCTGTCGCGTTCTTTTTTTCAGCCCTCAAAAAAATCGCCCTCGACGTTCAAAAACGGTGCGGAAAGTAAGATGGATGCGGTCGACGCACTCTTTGGCCGGTTCCTCCAACTACGCCTATCCCCAGACTGGGAGCCCGAACTGGCTCAACTCAGGCTTTGGGTTAACGAACAGATGCTGGATTTGCCAAATGCCGGAAGTAGTAAGAAGATAGGATGATTCTTTGGATCGGGAAGCCCTGGTAACCACAGAAGTCAGGGGATCTCAATCGGGAGCTCAGGGTTATGACCAGTTAGTAATGCAGAGAGCGGGACCAGACCTCTGTCGGCCCAGAATCGACAAAGAGAACACTGCGGGGCTCCTGAGCTGGTTCTCTGGAAGGATGCGTTGTCGTTTGCAGAAAAACTGTTGTACAGCGTTCTGGTGAAGTTTAACCTCGTCACTTCCTGGGGAGCCGGCCAGGGGGGAACATTGTCTCCGTAACAGATTGCCCCTTCCACTCTGATGGCCTGAGACCGCTCGCTGCCTATCGGAGCATTCTCTCCGTTGGATCAATCAAGGTTCACTTCGGATGGATTGGGTTCATCGTTGTCTCTGTGCCGAATCGCCGCCCATAACACTTCCTGACCCGCTCTCACCGCTTCGGCGGGATCCGTAGACGATTCCCAAGCTTTCTCAAACTCCGACAATCGTCTCGGATAGCGCTGTAGCGATATCCAGCCCAACATTCTGATGATCGGAATGAACTCGTAAGCCTTGTCGGCGATCAGACGTCTACCTTCTTGCAGAGCGGAGAACAAAACGGTTCTGCAGTACGGCTCCTCCAGGATACGAAGTGTCCCGTCATCGGGCTGAAAATATTGCTTCGCATCCAAGTCAGCAAGAGTCCGAGATAAGATATCCCTACAGGCTTTTGCGGGATACGCCGGATGCGGCGGATATAGGTTTTTTCTCAGCTCCTTCTCAGCTTTGGCGTCATGGGCCACCCCGCACAGCGATAACCCTTGGAGAACAACCGGAATCTTATCGCAACCCGCTTCAATAATGTCGTCGTATCGCCTTATGAGAAATTTCAGAAGTAAGATGGGGTCGATTTCGGGGGTTTCCTTCATGCAAGAGTCGGTATTTTCCATACTTCTTCCTTTGTGGTTAATAATTTGAGAGTTTACGATCCGGCCCAAATCAATGCTTTCAGATTAGCCGATATCTTGGGATGATTTCACCAAAGGGCTTGCCTTACGATTCCTAAGATAGAAGTCCTGGATATTTTCTTGGGCAAACCCGGCCAGGTGAGCAAATCCCATACTCGTACTAAATATCCAAGGAGAAATCTCTGCGCCTCTCTAATGAAGCCGAAGACTCATGGTCGTAGTGGAAAGACATTTTTGTCGGAGAAATGGAAAATGACGAAAGAACGGAGCGAAAAGTTGAGGGAAAAGTCTAAAACGTAGCCCGAAGAGGGAGTTTTACCGTGCTGGCGGTGAAATCTCTCATAGGCTACCCCAGACAATGGAAGCCAAATTTATCCGTCAGAACGTTCGAGAAAGAGGAAAAGCGACCTTGGGGGAGATCTATGAGGTCTATCGGTATTGGTACGGGTTGAATGACGTAAGTCCGCTCACCAATACATGCCCTGAGGGCTGAAATAGAGATGCGCCTCAATATTCCTTACGGGCGTATATGGCTTGACGGCTAGACACGGAATGGTTTTTGCGTAATTTCTTTCAAATGGACCCTATCGGGGGAATGCTCTACGAGATTGATCCCCAGGCAAGAGAATCTATGATCGTATAAATTGAGAAAGATACCTAAATTGTCTATGAGCCCAATTGCCGTAAAGACATGGAGTCTCTCTTAACCGCTCACCGGGCCGACGATAGCCATGAGCCACTCAGAGGCGATTTGGGAGACGTTCTTTCTTCGTGAGACCCCCCCCTTCGGTCTCTGAAAAAACGTCTCAGTTTTGTTCTTACGAATCCGGTCTAGGGGTGAGCGCCACTACCTCGGCGCTATTGAGACTTGACCCTTTTGCGCTCAAAAATTGACCAGCCGGACGCGCTCACCCCTTTTCAGTGATACACAAAGGCTCTCCTCTCGGCTCATATTGACCATTTGTAGCCCAAGTTAATAATCAGGTTATGGATCAGATTAGTTCTTGAAACGATGAGTCTCCTCATAATTGAGCGGAAAGAATAAACCTTTTTTCGGAACGACATGTAACCCTCGTATAGTTCCTCAGGCGTCATATGCTTGGGTTGAAAACAGACTCGTGTTTTCCCGTTGTAGTAGACCCAGTCGGAATGCGGCAATCTGCCTTCTTCTTTCCATTCCGCATAAATCGGCGTTCCCGGCAGTGGAGTCAAGATGCTTGGAGTAACTCCGTCAATGCCCAATTCTTCGCAAGCCCTCAGCGTTTTCCGGAAAACGTCTCCATGATCCGTGTCAAATCCGAAAATGATCCCGGCCCAGACGGAAATGCCGTATTTATGTATCAGTTCGATTATCGGTTTATATCCGGCCACATTGTTACTCTGTTTATTCACACTAGCCAGACTGTCGGGGGAGAAGGATTCAAGTCCGACAAACAAATAAAGACAGCCCGCCTCTTTGGCCGTTTGGAGCAGTTCCTCATTTTCGCATCGGTCGATAGTGACTTGAGCCGCCCATCTCTTTTTCAGACCTTTGAGTTCTTGCATCAATTGCTTGGCGTAATCAATATTTCCAAAAAAGTTGTCGTCCCAGAAGACAAAATATCCTTGTCTAATGGTCTTGATGTCTTCAATTACTTCATGAATGGGTCGCATTCTGAAAGAAGGGCAATAAATCTGTTTAAGATTGCAGTAGCGGCAGTTGTAAGGGCAGCCTCGTGTGGCAAAGACGGCTCCTTTTGTGAACTTCCGTCCCTTTATCAAATCTCTTCGGGCAATGGGCGCTCCCTGTAGTGACGGCGGGTGTTCGCAAGTGTACAGCGGGTCGGCATTTCCACGATAGAAATCCTTAAGGAAACGCGGCCAAACATCCTCAGCCTCACCGACAATGACGTAGTCGCAATGATGTTTCGCTTCGTCAGGCAGGAGAGCCACATGAGGACCTCCCATGACCACTTTCATTCCATTCTGTCTGAACCGCCGGGAGATTTCATAACAATGACCGGCGTTAGGCGTATTGACCGTTATAGCCGCCAAATCGATTTTTTGTTTGTAGGGGATGGTCTGGTTGTACTCATCGACAAGGACGATTTCATATTTGGTTTCGTCAATAAAACCTGCCAGATATGGCATGGTAATTTGAACGAAGTTGTTGAGCTGCCTTTTACGGTAAGCATGAATTTCAGGGCTCTCCGGAGTCAGGAGCAAAATTCGCTTTTTCATAGATTTGATTGTATGTCCGACGGCTGACCATGTCATCGGCGACTTTTCTATGGTAAGTAACTGTCGGCTCTTCCGTTAGTTTTTTGAGCATACCGCTGCTCCGTTTAACCGCCAACGAAAACACCTCATAGGACTGGTCATTCCAACATCTCCGGAGCGTCAAGCTTCAAGATAAGATAGACAGAGACGCCGGATGCTTTTTGCTTTGAAAAATACTCTCCGGATCCATTTCCAAGCTCTTAGCCTTGTCCCCCCTTCCAAACGCCCCACAATTGTTATTATATTTCTTTGGAAAGCCGAAATTAGGGTAGCGACCGAAGGAGACCCAATAAATGTTGCCGCCTGAGCATTTCATCGCCTTGCTCAATAAAAGATTTCCGAAACTCTGGCAGAACATTGACGCTTGCCGCGCCGAGAGTTCAAAATCTTGGCCCGGCTGGTGTTTTGTTCGGACAGATGAAATTGTCGACATCATAGAGTCCTATGGCGGCAAACCATCGAATGACGATCAGAGGATGAAACACCTCACCCGCATCAGGCTTGTAACGATTCTAGCTCCTTGGCGCGTCTCCAAAAACGTGTATCGGTTTGACCCCGACATTTACCATGCCCTTATCCAAACGTCTTTGCGGGGAAATCTCCCCGTTGAACTACTCTTGAGACTCCCGGAATGGGCGGTTTACATTGAAACCCCCGGTCTAGAAACGTACTTCGGTCCGTCCCAGGGCTTCGTGGCGTCACTAAACTACTCTCCACGGACTGATGGACAGGTCACGTTATCTTTCCTCTCCCTTAACGGTGACGATTTTTTCATAGAGTGGCTGTACGTGAAGGACGGCGTCACGATTGAGCAGTCGCTAGCTCAGTCCCTGGAGAAGTGGCGCACGATGGTCGCCGGCATGAAGCTGTCACGTCCGGAGGAGGAATTGTCCCTCAAAGATCTGACAAGTCATGTTTCCCAGCTCCTGAACCTGCTTCTCTACATCTGCCAGGTGCATTCGGAATATCGGGATGTTAGGAACGCGGAGGGCGGTAACACAATTCCGAGCAATCCCCGGCCGAAGAGGACCAAGAAAGGGCTGCGTTATTTTCCACCGGACAAGTCGACGATATGGGAGTGTGGAATGCGGCAAGGCTCTGAGCTGAGACGAGCCTTGTCTCAACAAGTCGAAGGGATGGGCGGAACCCATAAGAGTCCTGTCCCACATACACGGGTAGCGCACTGGCAAACCTACCTCGTAGGCGAGGGTTCCCGTAAAGACCCGACGAAGGGGGAACGAGTGCTGAAATGGATTCATACCACCTTGGTCAATGCTCGTAGGGGGGACGCCGGAGTTGCTGTAATACGGGAGGTGGATTGAAGGAATCTGAAGGAAATCTAGCCAAGCCCTCGCCATGGTCCGAATTCTCGCGGAATTAGAGCGGCGTAGACACGCGAGCGAAACTTCCGAATGCCTGAGCCCGCTGGTAAAGGTAAAATCGCTTCAAATTCTTCCGTAAAGAAACAAAACCCAGACTAATGTAACAGCCAACCAGCCTACAATGAACAGCAATTTGGTCACTGTAGAGAATCTTCCTGTTCGGTATAACCCATACAAGCCCATCGGGAAGACGCCAATTAAGACCGGGATCAAGACGATTGGTCTATCGTACCATTGAGCTTCAAATAGCCCCGTTCCAGGGCTGTCTGGGCGACTTTTGCTCTCGCTGTCATTTTCAACAAAAGCAACATTCTTTTCCGCTTTTCCTTTCTCAATGGGGCTGACTGGGGATTGTTCCGGCTCAGCATCTATTGCAACGGCGGAAGAGGGGGTAGAGCCTAGGCCCAATATCCGAAAAGCGTCACTGACGGTGAGCGTTTCTTCTCTCAAATGGACAGTGACGGTCATCGATCCCAATATGGCTTCGGTCATGGTCCTGTTCGGTGAGTAATCCTAGGGATAGAAGCTTGTCTAAGAGGCTCTTGAGCCCTTTGGGAGAAAGTCGGTATTTTTCCATGAGAATGGCGCCATCCATGCCCGACCTGATGTCTCGCGCTGCTTCCCGAGCATTGATTATCGGCACAGGCTCGCTCTTAAGGTTTTCTTCTTTAAGACCGTGTTCTTTAGGATAAAGATCCGCCTCGTTTATGACGACGGATCCCACAAAACCCGATAGATGCCTTTGCATATCTCCCAAATCTATGAACCCCGTACTCACGAGCTTGTCATAGAGGCTTTGAAGCCCTTCGGGTGAGAGGCGGTATTTTTTCATGAGTGAACTGTCATCCATCCCTGAACGAATGTCGTTTGCCGCTTCTTTTGCGCTGATCCTCTTTCGTTCCACAGAAGTCCCCCTCTAACCTTGTACCCACCCAAAACGCTCATCCTCTCCGGAGAGCTGAGTCTTGTGCATTTGACCACGTTGTAACAATTGAGGCAATGATATTGTCTTTGTCTGTGGACAAGAGGGTTCATAACGCTTGAGTCATCCTGAGACTATTTCTCTATAGCGGGCTAAGCGAGGACTTCTTACGAAACGCAACCCTCAGGACGGCAAATTAGCGGGTTGGCAAATATGGAGCAAAAGTTCAGCGGGCATTTTCCGTGGCCATCACTTCAGACATTTGACGCGGAGGGTAATGACCTCAGCCGATATGTCCAGATTTCCGCCGGCAGTTCACATGTAATGGAGGCATACATAGGCTCTGGGATGAAGCGCTTAGGGCGGCTCTTTGAAAGAATTCACCGCAAATGATATTCACCGCTGCTCACACTGATCTTCTGGTAATGAAGCCGCTTTTCAGTGATTCAACCGATCCATCACACATGGGGCCACCGATGCTGAACCGAGAGAGTGCACAGCCGACGTTTTGCGACGGCTAACTTTCTCGCGGAGTCAGAACGTCATAAGCGAACGAAAAGCATTCTCAGCTGATTAGGGGGGTGCCCAGAGCTGAAAAATCGAGCGAGAATCGTTCTCGCCGTGTTATACGCGACATCTCTCTTGCGTTGCGGTCTCACCCGATACCACAAGCACTGAGAAATAGAAAGGTAGTCACAGTGGGGCTCCTAGACAACTGGTGTTGTTATATCAAGTAGTTGCAAACATGCTTTCACAGGTCATGTCTATTCTTGCCGAATGGAGCATAATAAACTCCCCAACTCCACCTATATATTATGGCCCGCAGGGCGGACGGCCAGTGTTAGTGTTGAGTTCAGTTCACAGCCTATTGAGATCTTGTGGATATTGATACTTGAAGCTGAGAGCCATTTTCATTTTGCTCAACTGCATCGACGCTGTATTTCTGGGATAAGCGCTGAAGTTTCTTGAACAGGAACTCACTCCGGATCAGTTTTGCTGGCTCTTCTATTGATGTTGCAGCGACCAAGCCGAGTAATACCGTCCCGGCGGTTTTGAACACACTTATTTGGCGATTCGCCCGCCGATAGTGGAACGAACGAGAACTTCGTAGGCGAAACCACGGATCGTGTTCTCACGTAACGAGAACCCAGTAGACGAGAGGAGAAATGTTCAACTGGGGGAGTACCATAGACTGAGCATTAAATCGCGGAGAATCGTTCTCAGGCGCTCATGAAAAGAATCTCTTGGGGATAAAACGGCTCCCGCCCTTTGATCAACTAAGCACGTTGTCTCTGAGCACGCGGCTTCCGTGTGCCCGACGGCCCGATACTTCCAAGCTGTGTTCGGGTAGGGTGCGACGGGAAATCTTCCTTGACCGGGGTAGTGCAAGGCGGTAAGCTCAAAGAGACTTTTCATCAACATGACGTCTGTCTTGCCTCTCTTGGGTCTTGTGGGTGACCACACGGGGGACTTTGCGCAGTCAAGGGAGCATCCCGGTTCCCGTTATTGCCGATGAGACCGCCACATAATTCCGGTTGATTAACGTGGAACGAGACAAGAGGACGGGCGATCGATGAGGCGGAGGGATTAATTGTGGCCGAGTCAGACAAAGCTTATCTCGCAGCCATTGTAGAGTCAACCGATGATGCTGTCATCGGAAAAACAAGCGACGGAATCATGCTTAGTTGGAACCCGGCAGCGCAAAAGATGTACGGATACAGCCTTGAAGAGGTTATTGGTAAATCTGTTTCCATCCTCGTGCCTTCAGACTGTGCGTATGAGGTTTCGGAAATACTGGAAAAGATCAAGACGGGTGGGCGTGTCGATCATTACGAAACCAGGCGCATAACTAAAGACGGGACTGAAATTCATGTTTCCCTGACCATCTCACCCATAAAGGACTCATCGGGAAAGATCATTGGCGCCTCAACTATCGCACGCAACATTACCGAGCGGCGACGGATTCGGCAAGCATTGCGGGAGAGTGAAGAGTGGGTTGGTTCCATATTTGAAAACTCTCTCGACGGGATACTTTTGACCGCGCCGGATGGGCAAGTATTTAGAGCCAACCAAGCGGCTTGCCTGATATTGAAACGAACTGAAGAAGAAATCCGTCGAGCCGGAAGAAATGGTTTGGTCGACACCTCCGATCCACGATTGGCTACCCTCCTGGAGGAACGAAAAGAGACAGGGTGCGCCAAAGGAGAGCTGAATTTTGTCCGGAAAGACGGCTCAGTCTTTCCCGTTGAAATATCAAGCGCTATCTTCACGGACTCAAAGGGTGAGCAGAAAACCAGCATGATCTTTCGGGACATCACCAACCGCAAGAATATGGAACAGGAGAGAAACAGGCTGATAAGCGAACTTCAGGAATCACTCTCCAAAGTGAAGAAATTGAGCGGTATGCTCCCAATTTGCGCTTCATGCAAGAAAATCCGAGATGATAAAGGTTACTGGCGCCAGATTGAGGCTTACATTCATGATCATTCAGAGGCCGAGTTCAGCCATGGAATTTGTCCCGAATGCGCGGAAAAATTCTATGCGGAATTGTCCAAGCTACACCGTGATCCGGACAAGGAAAGATAACAGGAGGTTCAAGTATGGGAGAGAGGTCAAAATTTCCAAGAATTTAGTTCGTTTAACCTACTAAAATAAACGGAGCCCAATAAAACGGGTGTTTGAACCCTGCGTTACGAACATCTTCCCTTGCGAGTTTCAGCTCCTTGAGTTTCCTCTTTAAGACTCATAAGTTCCCTAGAGCACCTTGTACAGGTTAGTTTCTACTTGCATACCCCTCACGTTTGCCCTTCCGACATACTGGATGTTCTCGCAGATCGACAATGCGCTCCTTGTTTCCCTGCTGATTAGGATGTCGCAGTAATATTTCTTTGTAAGCCCCTGGATGCGGGAAGCAAGATTTACCGTGTGTCCGAACATTAGATAGGAAAGTCGGTCGGGGCTTCCTATGTTCCCTGCCAAGACCTCGCCGGTATGTATTCCTATCCCATGTTTCCAGTAAGCATATCCATTTCGTATCCAATTTTGGTTGAGCTCGAAAAGTCGTCTTCTCATATCGAGAGCCGCCCTTAAGGCCATTTCCGGATGATTTTGCAAATTCAGCGGAGCTCCAAACACAGCCTCAATTTCATCTCCAATGAACTGAAGCACAAGTCCATTATGACTCTCGATGGCCTTGGACATTTCCGTAAAATACTCGTTTAACCTCTGAACCACTTGTTCGGCTGTCCCCGAGGCCACATGTGAGGTGAAGCGCCTAATGTCGCAAAACATAATGGTGACAATTCTTCTTTCCGCCGCTAGAGGCGTTCTGTTAGATAAGACCAGGTCCCTCACCTCCTTGGTTACGTATTGGCCGAAAGTCTCGCGGATAAAGTCCCTCTGCTCGAGCCCTATAATCATCTCATTAGTTTGAGCCGCTATGATGCCGAATTCATCGGCGCTAACAACAGGAACTCGGGCATCGTATTGCCCCTGTTCCACCTTTCCCAGTGTCTCTATTTGGAGACCGAACAGGATGTTGAGATTTCTCGAAAATCTCCGTATGATTGCGACGCTAAAGATCAGCATGACCAGAGTAACAATGCCCACCTCAAGAAGGATTCCATCGTAATTCGCCGTGGGACTTAGACCTCCTACATTTACTAGAGAGCGAAAATCATCTATCAACATGAATCCTATGACGACCCCGGAGAACGCCATCACCGTGACCAGTAGGAATGTGAACTTCGACGCCACCGGCAAAAGGGGGCGTTTCAGATTAATTTTAGGAGGGTCTGCCACTTCCTGAAGAAATTTCATCATGTCTTTCTCCATGTCGAGAAAATTCAAAACGCCGACAAGGAGTCCACACGCAAAGCACCCGAAGGCCATCTCAAAACCGCTTTGCCAGGTGATGCCGTAGACAATCCACAGGAAACCTGATGTCAACAAGCCGTTGCCGGCCCAAACAATCACGTCGTAGGAAAGCTCAGTGAAAGGAAGAGATAAGAAGGACCTTTCGTCCTGAAGAAGAGTTGTGGTCAGGCGATTTCGATTTCGCCTCAACAGCCAAGCCCGAAGCAATATGCTCAGACCGGTGGCAAAGAGCCAGCATCCAAGGGTTGGCACGGCGCCGATGCTCTCTAGAATTGGCGACACTTCTGGACCATAAAATGCCATCAGGCAGGCGCAAATCAAGTAAAGGGCAAAAATGTTCCTAAGCATCGGATTACACCACGAAACGACGTTTCGATTCCCGGTCTCATTAAACCTACACTTCGCAATCCTAAAATTCTAAGTCTTCAGAAGCATCAGTTCACCTCTCCCACCAAGATAAAAGGCGCCCAGTAAAACGGGTGGTCGTACCCTGCTTTCCGTATCTCATCTCTGGCAAGCTTCAAAGCCTCTAACTTATTCTTGCCTTCTCTCAAATGCTTGAAGAAGCTTTCCACCAGATTAACTGAGGCAGTCTCAGAAACACTCCATAAACTCATAAGGACTGACCTTGCCCCAGCATACTGGAACGCTCTACCCATTCCCATAGTGCCTTCACCTGAGATGTGTCGTCCAAGACCTGTTTGGCATGCGGTGAGTGCGGCTATGTCGCAATTGAGCTTCAGACCCATAACTTCACTCAATCTGAGGAAGCCGTCCTGACCTTTGGGTTGATCCAGAAGCGTCATCACCAATACCGGTTCTTGAATTCCCGGTAAATCCTTCCCGAAATAACCGTGAGTTGCGAATATGAGAGAACCGTATGATTTAAGGTCTTTATCGAGAAGAACGGACTTCTTAGCGGTCATTCCTTCGTATAGGTCGGTCTTGTTAGGTTCAGCCTTCTTCAGAGATTCGCCCAGTTGAGTTGTAAAAGGAAGCCTCCGAAAGGTCAATCCATTCTCAGTCTCGATGGACATGGTGATATCCGTGGGAAGGTTAGCCAAAAGTCTGTCTCTTTCTTGTTTGGCGACCTTAACCAGACGCGGATCGTCGGCGGAGAAAACAGGATCAACCATGGCTAATGTTTTCTCGCCCTTCTTTTGTCGATTTCCTAAAGTACGCGCCAGGGTAAGAGCGGTGATTGATTGGTAATAAGAAATCGGATTTCGATCCCCGAAGAATTCAGCCCCCGCGGTTTGAGGCTTCTTACCATCCGTTAGGACCTTTCCTCCGTCATTGAGGACGAGCATCTCGAAGGGCAAGATACCGAGTGGGCCAGCCGGAATCACGATCACGGGAACGTCTTTTGGCAAGAGCGGCAGCACGTCGCTCAACAGGAGCTCTGCCAATCTCCTTGCGGAGACAAAGTTGAAGTTCTTGAGTTGCTCGGCGATGGTTTGGCCGTCTTTAATTTGCAGAGGTTCACGGAGCCTTAGGATCAGATCTTCTATTTCTTTTCTCGGGATTTGTTTGAACAACCCCATTACAAGGCTCTTACCCTTCATCAAGAAAATGGCTACGCCCGAGTCCGTGACCTCATATTCCAACGCCCATTCATCGTCTTTGAGAGCGCTTTCATGCAGGGCCATAGGCTGAGGGTACTTGGTCGCAGCAAAGAGGGGATATTCTTTTCTGAGCTTGCTCACGTGAGCGTCCCGCTGTGTTTTGACTTCTTGGACCTTTTGCTCGAAAGATTCTATCGCTTGCTCTGAACCCTGCTCATAGGCTTTGTTCAACCCCTGCGCCACCGCAGCGAGCTTGTTGGCGATCTCCGAGTCCCGATCCAGGACCCCTTTGGGCACGTCATAAGATATATCCCAATCACGCCGGCTGAGGGATTCTGCAAAAAGCCTCGCTTTAGTCGCTTCAGAAATTCTTAAAGCCTCTTGTGGTCTATCCATTCGCAGCAGCGTTCGGCATAAGCCTTCGTACGGGCTAAGCCTTGAGAATCTCCTAACCTGCACATCGTAGAAGTTGGCCCGTTGGGACTCGGTTAGGCTGTCACGCATCTGCTCGGTGAATTCGATAGCATTTTTGAAATGCTCCGACGCCTTGTCGTAATTCCCGAGGCCCTCGTAAGAAACGCCCAAACCAACGGCGGTTGCAAAAACATCTTCGGCGCGTCTGTGTTCCTGTATAAAGGCGAGGTGTTTCTCGTACCATTCCACCGCTTCGGAAAAGTTGCCTTTGAGGAGGGCCAACCTTCCAAAGGACAAATAGAACCCTGCTTCTTTTATGAGAGGTTCGGCCTTCGCGATCTCTCCCTTGTCGAGGAGAATGTTGCCGATCGCATCCCGGCTGAAGCTTGTAGATTCTCCAATTCTTTCTTCAATGGCCAGCGCTGCTTTGTATTTCTCTATCGCAGCGTCATAATCGCCGAGCGTTTGGAGAACGGAACCGATCCTGACGAGGGCGTTTGCTTCTCCACTGTGCGATTCCTGTTTCCTGTGGATGCGGAGCGCCTCCTCGTAGCGCGCCAAAGCAGCCTGGTACTGGCCCAGCGATTGGTGAACGAAGCCGATGTTGTGATTCCCGACAGCTTCCTTCGATAATTCTCCAAGCTTCCTATGGCCCTCGAGAGCTTTCTCCTGGTAATCGAGAGCCGCCTGGTATCGGCCCAGACAAAAGTAAACGCTACCGATACTGCCCAGTTGGTCGTGCACGGCGGAAGGCTTGTCCAGTTTTCGGGCAATGGCCAGCCCTTTCTCAAAGCAATTGAGGGCCTTGGGATAGTCTCCCGAATACAAATAGACGTTACCTATACTAAGCAGCGAATCCTGTTGGCCGAAGAGATCATCTCGTTTTTTCCTGATCTCGAGGGCCGTCTCGTGATAGGCGACCGCTTTTTCATAACGGCCGAGGGAGAAGCAAACGGAGCCCAGTTTTCCGAGCGCCGATGCCTCAAGGGTGGGCAGACCATACTTTCTGGCCGCGGCCAGACCTTTCTCGTAAAAGTCGACCGATTTTGGGTATTGGTTCCAGGAACTGTATACGTCTCCTATGTTGACCAAAAGCGTCCCCTCCCATGGGCGGTTCCCCGTTGTTTGAACGAGCTCCAATGCCTTTTCGTAGGATTCGAGCGCCTTTCGATATTCACCCAACTGCTTGAAAACAAGGCCCATGCTGTTCAGCGAAGCAGCTTGACTCGACAAATCGACCGATTTCTTGCTTGAATCCAGCGCTTTTTCGTAATATTTGAGCGCCTCCTCGTAACGTCCCTTTTCTCTGTAAACGTCACCGATGTTGGCCAGAGTGGCCCCTGCTTCACGGATGGCCCCTATCTTGTTTTTGATGGCAAGAGAGTTTTCAAGAAATTTCAACGAATCCTGATACCGGGAGCGTTCAAGACTCACCAAACCCATGTTGTTCAGAATGGCGCTTTCGCTCCTGAGGTCGCCTGCCTTCCGCGAAAACACAAGCGCTCTCTCGTAATATCCCATCGCTTTTTGAGGCTGTTCTTGCGATCTGTAGTCTTCACCTATCAGATTCAGCGCTTGCCCTTGGCCCTTTTCGTCGCCGAGTCTTCTGAAAACATCCAGCGCTTTTTCATGGATTTCGACTGCTTTGGAGAACAGGCCCTGCGCCCTGTAAATCGCACCTATGTTAAGGAGGGTGACTCCCTCGCCGCTCAAGTGTCCTACCTTTTTCCTGACGGCGAGCGCTTGTTCGAAGTGACCAAGCGCCTTCTGGTACCGGCCGAGACGATAGTATGCGACACCGATTTCGTGAAGCGTCAGCCCGCTTAGCTTGGCGGACCCGGTCTTTTCGAAAACATTCAAGGCCTGCTGATATTTCTCGATCGCCTTCTCTAGATCTTCATTGGATTTGGCTTTGGAATAGAGGTCTTGCCCCTGTTTGTAAAGAGCTATACCCCCATCTTCCGGCTTGGACCATGCAGGGGCAAGAATCAGACAGCCGGCGGCCGAAATGATCGTCATCCACACAAGGAATTTGGCCATTGATGTTTCCCTCCGCGCAGCGGTAAGCGACCCGGGTTACAAATGCGGAGCCAAAAACGTATTTTTTTCGTTCCCCCTCATTTCGACCAATCTATGCCCATTATCTCCAGCCGTTCCTTGGCCTTCTCGTTTCCCAGACGGGCGGCTTTGGTCAACCACGCTACAGCCTCGTCACGGTTTTCCATTATCCCTATCCCTTGCTGATACATCCAGCCCAACTGGTATTGAGCATTGGCGTTGCCCTGCTCGGCGGATTTCCGGATCCACTCGAACGCCTCTTGCTCGTTTTTATCGATGCCCTTGCCGTAGAGATAAGCCTCTCCGAGATCGAGTCGGCCAAGAGCATGCCCTTTTTCCGCCGCCTTACGATACCATTTCACCGCTTCTTTGGAGTCCTTCGGAACGCCTCGTCCGGAAGCGTACATCCTACCCAGATCACTTTCGGAATCCGCATCGCCTTGATCGGCCCCCTTCCTAAACCACTTGACGGCTTCGGTGAAACTCGTGTCGACTCCCGCTCCATCCCTGTAGCATACGCCGAGATTATGTTGCGCGTCTGCGTAACCTTGGTCCGCGGCCTTTCTGAACCAACTCACAGCCTCTGCAAGGTCTTTGGCCACTCCCTCAGCCTTGAAGTAACAAAGCCCCAAGGAGTTTTCAGCCGCAGCGGCGCCCTGCTCCGCAGCCTTCCGAAACCACTTGACAGCCTCGCCCTGGTCCTTGGGGACTCCCTCGCCTTTCTCGTAACACAGCCCCAGGTTCCTTTGGCCAACGGCTTCTCCCTGCTCCGCGGCTTTGAGAAGCCACTTTGCCGCTTCCGTCATATTTCTTTCCACCCCTTTGCCGTTTGCATACATGAGGCCCAGGTTCGATTGCGCAGTGGCCTCTCCCTGCTCCGCGGCTTTCCGATACCACTTGACCGCTTCCGCATGGTCTTCCTTGCCCCCCCGCCCCCCCTCGTAGAGCCAGCCGATATTGGTTTGAGCGCTTGAATACCCCTGTTCGGCCGCTAGCCTGTACCACTTTAAGGCTTCCTGGTAGTCTTGCGGGACGAGTTTTCCATTGGAGTACGCCCTGCCAATGCAAAACTGGCCGTTCTGATTCCCCTCCTTGGCCGACAATTGGTACAATTTCATAGCTTCCTTGAAATCTTGCTTAACGCCGTGCCCGTATTCATACATCGTGCCCAGGTTGGTTCGCGCTGTGTCATGGCCTTGCTCGATCGCCTTTCGGTAAAGATTCTCAGCTTCTTGGTAATCCTTTTCCACGCCTTTTCCCCACTGATACATCCAACCCAAAGTATTCTGCGCTGCCGCATGATCCTGCTCGAGCGCTTTGCGCAATAATTTCATAGCCTCCTCAGGATCTCTTTGAACCCCTTTTCCGTACAGAAGAACGTAGCCCATGTTCCATAGAGCGTTGACATTGCCCTGATCCGCGGCCATGCGAAACCACTTAAGTGCTACCGAGTCATCTTGAGTCACGCCGATCCCCCTGTGGAACATGCGGCCAACATGGAATTGAGCGTCGCTGTCCCCTCCCTCGGCGGCTGAGCGGAGCCGCTTGGCGACCTCTTCGTTCTGTAAAGGAGTTCCAGCTCCTTTATAGCCGCGGTGCGGCCTTGGCCGACAAGATTGGAGTACCCGGCCATCTTGCCGGCAAACTCTTCGGAAGATGAAGCCGGGTCGAACACATTCGGAGTTGTTTGCGCCAACGTTTTGGATTGTGGCTCGACTGATTGCTTAGGATCGCTAAAGGGAATGATTCCGCTGGCCGCCCGCTTGGCTGTAAAGCCGAAATCTCGGCCCCAGGTGTCGTCTAAGTAGCCGAGACGACTCCAGTTGTCTTCGGTTTGGATGACCTGAATCCCTGTCCCCAGTCCGGCGGCTTCTTTGACGTGAAATGGTTTGTCTCGGTCGGGCAGCGAAAATCCCGCTACCGGCAAAGAATAGCTCAACACGACTATGATGGCCGCTCCGGCCGCAAATCGGTTCATTACTATCCCCCCTTGAGCATTTGGGGCCGAATTGGGTAGTGGGAATCCAAACACACAGCGAACCATAGCGTTCCCCCATGAATGAGATCGAGGTCCCTGAAGTTGGTTGGTCGTCCCGGCGCCTTCCGATTTCGTCTCTGGTTACTCTGAGAGCCTCCGGTTTGCCGTTTCCTTGTTACAAGCCTTGTACCCCAATCCCGGATTAACCGAAAGACTATCAAATAGAATTCGGAAGCTCATCAAGAGTGACTTTGCTTCAGCGTATGGAAAAGCGCTGGAAGTGGTATTTGTTCCCTCCCCGTCAATGTTCGAAGCAGAGCCTAATACCATTATATTACTTGGAACCAGGTGAATGAACCAAAATAGAAGTATCCATGAAACTATTCAGTTACACGGGGTAGGCGACGGCTTTGGGATTCACCATTGGGCCGCAAGCGGATTTCTTTCTCGAGTTTAGACCTTGATATTAGTAGGCTAGTTGCTCTGTCTATTACTGAGTCAAGGTTCTTGTGTAATGGCGATCAACGGCTGTCCGGTCTGCCTTGAAAAGCAGCGATGGATTGATGAGTTGGAGGAGCAGGTCGTGGGCCTGCAAGCCAAGTTGCGCTATCAGGAGCGCAAACAGGAGGACGGGGCATTCGGATCTTCCACTCCGTCGTCCAAAGTCCCGATTAAGCCCAACGCCGAACCAAAGGAAAAGAAGCCCAGAGGAGGCCGGCCGGGTCACCAGGGTAACGGTCGGAGGAGCCACGAGGAAGAAGCGGTTGACCGTTCGGTGGAAGTGGAGCTGACGAGCGACAAATGCCCTGAATGTGGAGGCCCTATCGAAAACAAGGGCTGGACGGAGCGCAGCGTCGTGGACACCCCATCCAAAAGCCCGCAAAAGATAACCTTTCGCCTCGCCAAGAGATATTGCCCGCATTGTCATAAAATTGTCACGGCTCAGCCTCCCGGAGTTCTTCCAAAAAGCCTCTACGGTAATCAGCTCATAGCCGACGCCGTCGAAATGCATTACCTCCATGGCGTTCCCATGGGGCGTATTAGCGAGTTTCTCGGCATCGGGGCGGGCAGCCTCGGGCAGTTATTCAAACGTTGCTCCCGCCTCTTCGAGGGAGTTGCGGACAAGCTGATCGAAGAGTATCGCAAGGCCCCGGTCAAGCATGCGGACGAGATGAGTTGGCGGACCGACGGGAAAAACGGGTATGTCTGGCTATTCGCCACGCCAAAGCTAAGCGTATTTCAATTCGGCAAGGGCCGCTTTTCCAAAGTTCCTCAAGCTGTCTTCGGAAAAGACCCTTTGCCCGGCCTGCTGGTAGTGGACCGCTATGCGGCGTACAACAAAGCCCCCTGTGAGATTCAATACTGCTACGCCCATCTGTTGAGATAAGTTCAGGACTTGGAGAGGGAATTTCCCGAGGAATCGGAAGTGGCTACATTCGTGGCTGGGGGTGGCTGTTCAAGCATAGGAATACAGGAGAGTTCTGGGAACTAGACCATCCGCAATCAGAAATGCATGGCGGCGGCCCACCAACTCTAGAGCATCGTGATATTAACGAAGTTCAGAGTAGATATAAGTTAAGAACCACCTGTTCTGCGGAGAGACATCCTAATCACCGATAGAATGATCTACTAATCGGCCTGCCTGCACTTCCGGGCCGGACGAGCCTGATGACGAATTGCGTGACGGGTCACTTCACTCTGATCGAGAGGATTCGGACATCGAAACAAATACGAAAGGACAATCGTTATGCATTTGTTCACGTGTCGAGGTGCGGCGTCATCGACAAGCCCTTGACGAGCCTTTGAACCTTCTTTGATAGTGGATTCAGGCGCAGATTGAGCCGGTGGGCTGCTTAACTTCGAAGAAGAATCGCACCGGACTGATAAATTTCTCCATTTTAGCTATACGAGCCTCTTCGTGGGGGAAACCGTCGGAAAGCGCCGATATGGAAGAGTTTAGGAGCAAATTTACGGAGAGGTTACTTACCGACCCATAGGAGCTCGATAAGCGTGTACGTTCCGAAGGATATAGGGCTGTCCCCCTCGGAAGGCGCACGAAGTTCTTTACGAGAAGGAACGGCGTAGAGAAAGACCGGATGCTGCCTACTGCAATGATAGGAACTTTTACGCCTTCCTTGCGGTAGCCGCCAATCCTGACTTTAGAAAATATCGGCGAGAGCTGGCCCATGAACGTTCCTTTGGCGGTCTAAATACTTGATGGATCGGATTAGAGGATAACCGATTCACGTCCATCGGCTTATCCCCGACACATTCTACAACGAGGGCGTGGTCATTATGACTACAGCGGCATTGTTCTCCCAGTCCCAGGATATCGGACAACGGACACTCTGCTCCGACTGCCAACCCAAAGTTGTCAGCAGGTAGGAGGCGCTGATCGTCCTGGTTCCGTTTTGGGGGTTGATTATAATCCTGACTGCTCCCACTACTCCCTTGACAACCGGTTTTATCCAAAATCGGTCATGGTGGTCTTTGTCGTTCCAGAATTGGACATAATTGAAGTCCTGGCCATGTTCGAGCCTCATGAGCTTGTAAGCTTCTTGGAAAAGGAGAACCCTTCGGAACTTTCCCGAAACGCTAACGAAAGGTTCGCCCCTACGAATACTGCCGGCATCCGGCACAATTAATTCCAACATTAAAATACCCCCTGTACGCCGGATCGGGAATCGACACCTGTCGGCAGCGCTCTCTGGACAAGATACTCTACGTGGAAATCCAACAGACATCGCTCCAAGAATTCTCTTTTCTCCTGTTCGGGGTATTCCCAGGCATTGAGACGGCGAGTTGGTCTGTGGTCCGGCCATTTATCAAATTCGGTCAGATGGCGCTCGGCGCAATATCGTTCGAACCTGCCTCCACTATTCATCCTTGGGTGAAGGTAATGTGGATAATACTTGCGGACCCATTCCATAGCGGTGACTTTCGGCCCCTCTAAAAGTTTAATGCTCTGAGCGACTGTAGGGACAAGGCTTGTGTCGGATCGCATGCTGAGTATCAGATCGCAGGTCTTCTTCATCGCTTCTTGAGCGGCGGTTCCTATAGCCTTCAGCTCCTTTTCGAACCTCTCACCTCGCTGAACAGGCATAGCGGTATTAACCGAACCGATCATGATTCCGTACAGCACGGTTTCACACCAGTCCCTAAACCGGGCCGCCCTAGGCGAATTCATTCTCATCACGGTTCTGAGGACTCCGCGATAGGACACAATCATCGTATTCTGCGTCCCTCCTCGACTGGATAAAGGTATGCACAAAAAGTGCATACCTTCCTTGAGTTCATTTTTTCGGGCTAAATCCTCAATCAGCTTATGGACCGACCTCTTCTTAGCGCCCAGGCCCGCAGCCAAATCACGTACAGTAATGAATCTTTCACCACATTCTGAAATAATCTCCAACTTCGTGTCCTCGAAATTTGCCGATAACGGTTCATAATTCATGGAGAAATCCTCCTCTTCTACGGTTGTGACGTATAAAACTACGTCCGGTAGAAAGACGACAAAGGACTTCGAGATTATTTTCAGGAACTACATGGACTACACGGGCCTTACCGAATGTCGCATGATGTGGGTGGGCGTGGCTCTTTTGCGACTTGCCGAAACCATTCGGCTAGAACATCAAGATCCCCATGTCCTGGGCCATCGGGGCTATCGGTTTGCGCCCCTCCGTCTTTCATTGAGAGATATCTCTTGCAGGAGACGGCCATGAAAGCTCGGCTTGTTACAAACGCAATACAAAGTGGACATGCGGCTCGCGATTATATGCGACTCGTTTACGGGAGCCCGAATTCCTCGTCACTGGACACCGGATCGAAGGGCCAAGCGGCCCATGAAATCCTTAGAGTCTTTGAAGAGCACAATAGACCCAGCCCCATCGAACCGGTCATACCGGTGAGAAGCTTGGTTTCGGTGTTGACTCATGACATGAGAGGATTGGGCGACTCCTCACCCGGTGACCACGGCAAAATGGAAGGCGCAAGGCTGTACGTTGGATGCCCGGTGCGAGTCATAGGGCTCCCTGAAAGGAGTTTCGTCATCCGGGAAATCTTTTGGGACTATAAGGAAGCCAGGATTCATGAAATTGGGACTCACATCGAGTATGTGTTTCCGTGGGACTGCCTTGAGTTCCCCCAGGAATAGGAAGGTGAATTATGTCTTTCGAATGTCCTCACGGGACTCTGTAGTGCGTCAAGTTATGACTGTGAGCCGGCGTCAATAAGCCGGAGTTCGTCCAATCATTTCAGGGTACCGGCGACTGCCCGCATCATCCGTCTTTCACCGAGATTACTTCCAAGGCCCGCGGCTGTTCGTGTCTTGCTGCGGGCTTCTTTTTTCCCGGCCTCGTTCCTGCAAATCCGCTGATGGTCTCTTCTTTCTTAATTGACTATTCGTTCCAGTTTGCAATATAGGGAAAGCAATCCCTATGATCTACGGT
>CAVVHK010000036.1:0-14547 GCA_963747865.1 uncultured delta proteobacterium
ATTGGTATTAGGCGTCGTCAGGACTTCTTCGGCGCCGGGATTCCCCCGCATGCACGGGCCGACGCCGACCTCGAAGGGGACCGATTGCTTGCCTCGGGATTGATGAAATGTGTTGAAATTATCGGCGAGGCCGCAGCAAATATCTCGAACGAGCCCCGGGAAACTCTTCCCGACATTCCATGAAAATCATATTCGGCATGGGCAGGCGCAAATTCCATCTTAATGGTAAAGCAGTACGGGCTCGCTTGAGCAATCCCAAAACGGCTCTTGTTTACAATAGATGCAACACCCTTCCCCCACGAACCCTCCACTCCACGGTTGCCCGACCCTCCCCAAGGTTTCTTACTCGGCCGTTCCGAGTCAAATCCGTCGTTCCGATCCGACAGGGACTATCTGCGTAGTCACTGTTGTAGCTTTCATGGTGAACCGTTACAAACCTAAAATCGGACTATCTTAATGCGGGTAATTCCGCAGCGCTGCCGAGTGTTCCCGTAAGATACTATGGACTCTAGCGATCCAGCGCAA
Organism: uncultured delta proteobacterium; assembly: GCA_963747865.1. Lineage (GTDB taxonomy): Bacteria > Desulfobacterota > Desulfomonilia > Desulfomonilales > Desulfomonilaceae > JBBSBY01. The sequence continues at coordinate 526 of CAVVHK010000036.1, forward strand.
TCATTTTGGGCCTTTCGCAGCCCGCAAGGAGGTGGCGCAGCTTGAAAGCAATCGTTTCTGTGCGAGATGTCGTGAACGAAATGGAAGCCCTCAACCATGAAAACAAGGCTTTCCTCAACAAACGAACCGGCGAGCTCATTACGCTGTCGCTTGAGGAGCTTTCTCAGGCTGAGGACGAGGTCAATGTAAGCGACCTGCCCCCCTGGCAGCAAGAGATAATCAAGCAGTCCGCAGAGGTAATCGACTCGGATGACCACGTTCAGCTTCCCAGCGCATTCGACATACACGAATACCGCATTATGGAGGATTTTTGCGACGCAGTGGAGGATGAGAGAATGCGCGACAAGCTTCTGAGCAGCATCTCCGGCCGCGGGGCTTTTCGACGTTTCAAGGAAATGATTTATGCGCTGGGTATGGAAGACGATTGGTATCGCTTCCGTGAAGAGGCGTTTGAGAAAATAGCTGTGAACTGGCTGGAGAAAAACGGCATAGCGTACACAGCGGCCGGCAAACGAAGATGAAGTGAAGGGGCGAGGCTGTTCCTGGTCTTTCCAAAGGATCTGAGGGCGCCACACTTAATTCGTCGAGGCCCCTTGATTATCTATTGCGCCGCAGAGCATTGCGTCCCAGTGTTTTCCCGCCCGGAATACAATGAGTTACGCCTGCGTATTCAGCGCTTCAATGGGATCGAGCCGGGCGGCCTTCCAGGAAGGATAGATTCCGAAGACAAGGCCGGTTGTTAACGAAAAAACAAGTGCCAATATTATGTAGTCGGGCTCCAAAACTACAGGCATTCCTGAGGTCAGCTCCACTGCGGCCGAAGCTCCCAGTCCGAGAATCAGCCCCGCCATTCCGCCGAGCACGCCGAGAAACGAAGATTCAACGAGGAATTGAATGAGTATGTCTCTGCGTCTGGCCCCGACAGCTCGCCGTATGCCTATCTCGCTTATGCGCTCCTGGACGGAAAGAAGCATGACACCGAGAATTCCGACACCTCCGATGATCAGGGAGCTGACGGCGATGCTCACCACCAGAAGGCTGAATGTCCTTGCAACCGAGCTTTGCGCCTCAATCACGTCGGCCTGGTTCTGGATCGTAAAGTCGTCGTCCTTGTTCTCACGCAAACGGTGGCGCTCTCTCAGGAGCGACTTTATTTCAACCCCGGCGGAGTGGATGGCGTCAAGTCCGGCGGCTTCGACGAAAACGTTACTCAAGTATGTCACGTTCATGAGCTTGGCCATGGCGGTCCGCAGGGGCACTATTATCTGGTCGTCTTGATCTTCACCGGAAACGGACCCCTTCGGAGCGCTTACGCCGATTACCTTGAACGTCACTTTTCCAATCATCATGGACTCTCCGACAGGGTCACGGCCCGGAAACAGGTTATCCACCACAGTAGGTCCAACTATCGCGACAGGCGCCATGAGCCTGTTTTCCGTTTCGTCAAAAAACGATCCGGATCGGAGCGAGACATTTCGCACTTCCCGGATTGAAGGCGTGCCGGCCACGATCTTCGTGGTGTAGGTCACGTTCTCGGATTTTACCATCAGTTTTTTGATGTAAGCAGGGGAGACCGTGCGCACTGAGGGGCATTCCGCCGCAATAGCTTCGGCGTCTTTCACAGTTAAATTCGTCATCATTCCCATCTGTCCGAGCTGTCCTTTGACCGCCCTTGACTGCCCTGCGTTCACGATAATCAGATTCGGCCCCATGTCTTCGATAACTTTGCGAACGCTTTGTTCAGTTCCTCTTCCAATTCCGACCAGGACAATGAGCGACGCCACGCCGATCATGATGGCCAGCGCCGCGAGCGCAACCCTCAGGGGATTGGCTGTGAGAGACTTTATGGCGATGCGGAAGCCGCGTAACTGAGCGGTTGTCATGAGTACTCACCTCGTATCCATTCTATCACGCGCGGGAGATTGCTTCGCTGCCCTCGCAATGACAACCAAGAGTATCTTTGCGACGAGTGAAACGACGAGACGGTCTCGGCATTCGTCGCTCATAACCGAATGGTTACCTCACCTCAACGCTTCGATAGGATGCGCATTAGCCGCTTTCCTTGCCGGCTGAATTCCTGCCATAAGCCCCACCAAGATTGCGCTTACAAGCCCGACCACTATGGGCTGCCACATAATGGCCGAAGGCAATTTCATGTAACCCGACAAGAGCTTAAGGCCGACAATTCCCAGGACGATTCCGAGAACCCCGCCCGTGGTGGCGACACAGACGGCCTCCAACAGGAATTGCGCAAGGATATCGCTCTTGCGTGCCCCAACCGCCCTCCGGAGACCGATTTCCGCTCTTCTCTCGCTCACAGCCATGAACATGATGTTGGCGATGACGATTGCTCCCACCACGAGCGATATGCATGAAACCAGCATGAGAAAAAGGCTGAATGTGGCCGAAAGACTCGACATCATGTTCATGATCAAGGTTGGAGTAACAATCGTGAAATCATCTTCGATACCTTCTCTAAGATTGTGCCTTTCCCGGAGCAGCTCTCGGACATCATTTATCGTTCCGGACACTTTGGACATGTCTGTCAACTCCACCTTCATGGCGAACAGGTAATCCTGGTGCAAGACTCTTTTCTGACCCGTAACAATGGGTATGACAATCTGGTTATCCATGTCGTCACCGCGGGGCGACGCTCCTCTCGCTTCAAGAACACCGATGATCTCAAATGGATTATTGTTTATTAGAATCCGCTTGCCCACCGGATCTTTGTATTCATAAAGGTCCCGCAGTATGGTTTTGCCGATGACTGCCACCCGCGCCCGATGAACGTCGTCTTCCTCCGAGAAGAATCTTCCCGTTTCCATGCGAGTTCCCCACATGGACGCCCAGGTAGAACTCGATGCGACTATCCCGGCATACGTGCTCTTATTGCCGTGTTTTACCGGAAAATCCATGCGCATGATTTCCCCGCACACATTCTTTACGTTAGCAATCTCGGAAAGCATTGCCTGAGCATCCTCCAGTCTCAGGCTTGTGCAAACGGGTTGCGGAACCCCCGGTTTTCTGCCGGCTCCGGCGATAACTCCTATTTGCTGAAGACCGAATTTCTCGACCTTCGCCAAAACCTCGGCCCGAGCCCCCATTACCGAAGAGGCGATAATTGTGAGCGTAGCCACGCCGATAACCACTCCGAGCATCATAAGGCCGGTTCTGGTCTTATTTGACGCAATGGCTTTCAGCGCTTGCCGGGCTATGCGCAGTATCCTCATAATGTGACCTCGGCTGATCGGGTCCCCGTGGGGCGGTCGTTGGAAATAAGGCCATCCTTCATCTCGATAATTCGGTCGGCCTGAAGCGCGACATCCCTGTCGTGGGTGACGACGACCATAGTGGTTCCACGGGAGTGTAGTTCATGAAATATCTTCATGACTTCTTGGCCCGAAGAAGAGTCCAGATTCCCGGTGGGCTCATCGGCAAGAATGATTCCAGGCGAGTTAATCAGCGCTCTGGCTATGGCGACTCGCTGCTGTTGGCCGCCGGACAACTCTCTGGGCAAGTGATCCACCCGGTCTTCGAGGCCAATGGCCGTCAAGGCTCGGACGGCCCTTTCCTTCATGTCTCCTTCAAAATCCCCGTAGATGAGCGGAAGAATCACGTTTTCCCAGGCGGTCATTCGCGGCAGAAGATGAAAGGATTGAAAAACAAACCCGATCTTCTCGTTCCTCATTCTAGATAGCTCATCGTCGTCCATGTGATGGACGGGAACGCCGTCCAGGATGTACGAGCCGCTCGTGGGTTTATCAAGGCATCCCAGAATATTCAGCAACGTGCTCTTCCCCATCCCCGAGGGAGCCATTATGGAAGCGAACTCCCCCTTGTGGATGCTCAGGGAGACGCCGCGCAAAATTTGCACTTCCAAGCTCCCTTTTTGAAAGGTTCTGAAGAGATTTTCCACTTGTATCATCGAAGGACCTCGCGTTGCTTATTACTGCATTTCGTAATTACGGGCGCCACATCCTACAGGATTGGGATGGACTCGGACCAAGCGGCGCCGTATTTGTGAAAACGCCATTAGCTATTACTTTCGCAGCGGATCGCCGATAACGACAAGGTCACCCTCTTTCAAACCATCCAGTATTTCCATGTACGACTGGTCCCTTAATCCGACTTTCACGAATCGTTTCTCCGGCAGCCCTTTATTAACAACAAAAACGAACCTAAGGGTTCCCTCTCGTTTGACGCCCTTGTGCGGCACAGTGACGACCCCTTTCCGCTGCTCGATGAAGATCTGCACGTTGGCCGTCATATCCGGCCTTAACTTGCCTTCTCGATTATCCACATTTATGGAGGTTATGTAGTAGACAACGTTATCCTGAGTGGTGGCCGCGGGATAGATGGACGTCACTTTGCCCTTGAACTCGGTGGCCGGGTGGGCCGCCACGGTGAAGACGGCGTCTTGACCGACCTGCGCCTTGCCGATGTCATTTTCATCCACGTAGGCCAGCACTTCCAGATGCTCAAGGTCGATGATTCTGATGAATGTAGGCGCATTGAGCCCTGTAACCACCGTCTCCCCTTGCATCGTGTTCACTGAGGCCACGATCCCTTTGATCGGCGCCACGATGGTGGCGTATGAGAGCTGGGCTTTCCAGTAATCCAGTTCGGCTCGGGCTTTTTGGGTCCTCGCCTTTGCCATTTCATAGAGGGCTTCACTTTTGTCCAGTTGTTGAGAGGAGATAGAGCTGGAAACGCTGAGTTGCTTGTCGCGCTCGTAGTCGTTTCGCAGACGCTTTTCCTCGGCCTCGGCTTCGGCGAGAATCGCTTCCTGGAGCTTGACCTTCGCCACCAGATCGTCCTGTTCTATCCTGGCGATTACTTGTCCCTGGTCGACTGTGTCTCCGACGTTGATGGGCAGCTCCACAACTTTACCCGGCGTCCTGGCTCCGACTTTCACGTCAGCCCCCACAATTGCCTTCACGATGCCGGTCGCCTGAACCACTGCGCCGATATCACGCTTCGCCGCCGAGACGGTTTCGTACTCCTGTTGTGGTTTGCCCGACAGCCTCCCACTTACCCAGTAGGTCCCCGCGCCGACAATGCCTATGCAAATCAGCGCAAGCGTACCGACATGTTTGAGTCTCGATTGTTTTGTCAGCATAACGTATTTCTCTGTCTTACCTTCATCAGGTCACGTGGCAACCGTCTCTAGGATGAAACCAAAGCAGGCCTCCCACTGTAGGGGCAATTCGCCGAAACACCAACTCCCGGCAACCGGCGCCGGCTTTGGAGGCGCCTGGTTAAGATCAATATAAACGGTAAATGTGTAAAAATTGTGGAGGAGCGATGTGTAATCCGTGGAGCAGGTAAGATAGTTACCATGAGGCGGGCGGCGAGAGAGGGAGCTTAATGGCAATCTACCGTGTTCTTCCTTATTTGCGATTTTCTCCGTAGCTTGGTTAGACCGCATTGCGGCCTTCCTGAAACTCGGCCGCTCCATGGGGTTTTTCCCAAATGGCTAAGCGGTCTTTGGCGTAAATACGGTGACGTATTCATGATCAAAGGCCCGGTCAGGCGGTCAGTCAAATAGGATGCGGTGACCAACGGGGAACCGCATCGTCCGAGGCCTTTTCTCGACATATGCGGTTCGCTTGGCTCACCACATCCTATAAGAATACGTGACCAGTTGTGGCGAAAGACCCGCGGGAAAAAGATGGGGAGAAGAGCAAATCATGGCTAAGCATTGTAAACTTACAAGGATCCCTACCAAGTTGTGATAATAGAATTTCACGCTCGGGCGTTATCTTCGGAAGACGCTGTATAGCGGGGGCCAAAACCGGAGTCCTTTACTTTCTCCCCCAATCCGGAGTGGGACGAAGGGTTAAGACCTCTGATTTAGCCGGATTTTTCAGCGCCGGCTACAAATTGGATTTCCGTTTCAGCCGGCCACGGTGTGGTTACCATCCTTTGATGAGACTCCTTCCTCCAATACCTTACGAAGAATTTTGGCAAGATTGCTGATCACGTAAGGCTTCATCACGAATTCTCGAATTCCGGTATCGGTTGCTCGCTCGGCATCGATCAAGTCGCTGAAACCGGTGCACAGAATCACGGGAATATTAGGGCGGATGGCCATGACTTCCCTGGCGAGAGCCGTGCCTGTGAGGCCGGGCATGGTCATATCGGTGATGACCAGGTCAAAAATCTCCGGTTGAGTTCGGAAGGTCGCCAGCGCCTCAAGGCTGTCCGTTTTGGCCGTCACCTCGTAGCCGAGGGATTCCAACATTTCTTTGCCCAAATCAGCCAGGACCTGTTCGTCGTCAACGAAGAGCACTCGCTCATCGCCGGTGGGGAGAGTCTCGATCGCCTTATCCTCGAGAGCTACGTCTTCTACGATGCGGGGGAGAAACACATAGAATGTGGTACCCTGTCCCGGCTCGCTATAAACGGTGATCGCTCCTCCATGGCTCTTGACGATGCCCCGGACTATGGAAAGCCCCAATCCGGTTCCATCACCGGCTCCCTTGGTCGTGAAGTATGGATCAAAGATCCTTTCCATTACGGCGGAGGTCATGCCGTGACCTGTGTCGCTCACGGTAAGCCTCACGTGAGGCCCCGGTCTAAGGCCGGGATATCGGGCGGCCAGGGAGTCGTCCACGATGGTGTCCGACAACTTCACACTCAGCACTCCACCCTTTTCATGCATGGCATGCGCCGCGTCGGCGCCGAGGTTCATCAACACCTGATGAATTTGTGACGAATCGGCAAGAATCATACCTCGTTCCGGAGGGAGCGAGATATCCTGCCGTATATCGATGGTAGAAGGGAGTGAGGATCGCAGCAGGTTTAGCGCCTCGTTGACAATAGGGCCTACAAGCGCCGGTTTCCTGTCCTGTTCCGTCCGACGGCTCAAGGTGAGAATGCGCTTCACAAGATCTGCTGCCCGTGAGCCGGCCTTGAGCACCTTGTCCAGATGGCGTCGCGCAGGACTTCCTTCCGGAGATTGAGAGTACGCAAGTTGGGTGTACCCGGCGATGGCGGTCAGGATGTTGTTGAAGTCATGGGCTATGCCGCCGGCTAATGTGCCGATAGCCTCCATCTTTTGAGCCTGAAGGAGTTCTCTTTCAAGCCTGACTTCCTGGGTGATATCCCGATGGATGCTTACATGATTGATTATGGCGTCCGACTTGTCTCTCACGGGAGACCCGGTGACTTCCGCGTGGTAAAATGTGCCGTCACTCTTCTTGTTGACTAGGCGCCCCGACCAGACGCCGCCCCTGGCAAGCGTCTCGCGTATGTTTCGGTAGAAGTCTTTGTCGTGCTTGTCGCTCTTGAGAACGCGGGTGTGTTGACCGACTATGTCGCTTTTATCATAGCCGCTCATGCGCTCGAAAGCCGGATTTACATATTGAATGACCCAATGCGGGTCCGTGATGATTACCCCTTCAGCCCCCTGCTCGATTGCGGTGGCCAAACGCAGACGCTCCTTTTCGACCAGCTCACGTTCGGTGATGTCGTGAGCTAGCGATAGGAGCAACCGACGGTCGCTGGTTTGTATGAGTTCTCCGTTGTAAATGCAGTGTACCTGTTTTTTGTCTTTAGCCACGAGCTTGAGGTCCATTCGGCTGACACGACCATTGGCTTCCAATTCTTCAACCAACCGCTTTCTATCTTCAGTTGAGATCCAACCCAGTTCGACTGAGTTCTTTCCTATGGCGTCCTCACGGCTGAAGCCCGAAACCTCAACAAATTTATCATTTATCTCAAGGAAGGTTCCATCGTCCACGTCACTAATACTAATGAGCACCGGGGCATAACGAAACGCTTTTGCGAACTTCTCCTCGCTCTCCCGCAGATGTTCTTCAGCCTGTTTGCGAGCGGTAATGTCCTCGACAATCCCGTGGATCCACTTAGCCTCCCCCGATTCCTCTTTCCGGAGCGCCGCTGTCACAGACACCCAGCAAAGCGTTCCGTCTTTTCAAAGGGCGCGAATTTCGGAGTTTTCCAGCGAGCGCTTTTCCAGCAGACGCTTTAAGAGAAGTTCGCGATCGGCAATATTGGCGTACAAGCGTCGAGTGGGAACTTCCATCAATTCCTCCACACTTTCATACCCTACTATTTTCACAAGAGCAGGATTTACATGCAGAAAAAATCCGTCGAAGTTCGAGATGAATACCCCGACGTTGATGTTATCCACAAGAGCCCGGTATTTCTCTTCACTTTCCCGTATCTCTATTCGTGAGGCAAGCAGAAGCTCGTATGACGCACGAAGTTTCTCACACATCTCGTTGAAAGTATCTTGCAGGATATCGAGCTCATCACCATATCGGCGCCGGTTTAGATGTAAGGGATCGCCGGCGCGGTCCAAGTCGAATGCTCGGAAATACCCAGCGGCAGTCGAAAGGTGGCGGGTTACCATGCCTTGGAACAGCAAATACAGTGACAGACCCAAAATGGCGAAAGTCAGTGTTTGGAATAGCACGACCACTAGGATGTGGCGGAAGATGTCCTGAAGAACCGTGGAAGTGGAGACTTGCAGGTAAAGGCTCCCGAGAGAAACCGGGCGGTCATTGTAAAGATGCGTCAATGGAATCTCTCGAACAAGCGCCGCATCCTGCCTCCGGACGCCGGCCTCAATGATTGTCTTGCCGTTGTCTACGACAGCCACGTAGTTGATATAACGGAAATTCAGGAGGCTCTCAACCTGGGTGATTAGTTGCTCCCTATCGAAATCCCAAAGACTTGCTGCGATTCCCTTGGCGTTAGTCTGGTCTATTTGTTCCATGTTTCGGTGAATGTTAGCCATTTCATGCCGATACAGAATCCAGGACATTATGGCCGCCGTTAGGACAATCAGAATCCCGCTAACGAAAAGAACCCTTTTTATCAGCCTTCGCCCTATACTTTCCGCGAGCTTTTCCTGAAAGGATTTCATTTTGTGTCCGTTCTCGTCAGGGAGGAATTCGTCAGTCGCTGAAACGAACCGTCAAGCTTCATGGCCCGCAGCGCCTCTTCCAGCAGCGGCACGAGGGCGGCATGACGCAGATTCAGGTATAGGTACATGGCCTGAGTTGCCAAAAACGGTTCAAGAACCGTTACCCCGGTCAGGCGTCGAGTTTCTATGATGTGCCGCCCCTGCAGATTATCGCAGATAATGAGGTCCACCCTATCATGCGTAAGCATCTCGAATAGGGCTTCAGTATCCTTCACCCGGGTCAACGACCGGGCGGGCGCCGCCTTCTCTTCAAGGATCTTCCAGCCCGTAATGATCCCTACATTATAAGGCCTCAGGCTCTCCCAATCGCTGATCTTGATGGAGGAATCTCTAGTGAAAACAGCAAATTCGAATTCACAAATCTTTTCCGGCGCCATGACCAGATTAGGATACAGCTTCTCGATACCAGCGACACGAGCGAAATTGCCATCGTCAATCCCTTCGTTGGCGTTCACCAGCGCCCTTTCAGATGGTAACTGAACGATCTTCAGCCGTAGCCCTGCCCTGTTGAACGCCTCTTTGATGATCAGATCTTCAAAACCGGTTCCGTCCGGCGTGGAGCGGGGGTATGTGTGGCTGGTATTGAGGATCAGCGTCTGTCCTGCGTCATGATCGTTGGTCAACGGAAACGCTGAAGAGCTTCCGGGGATAATCATGGTAAGGAGGGCCACGGCTCGCGCTATTGGACGCAACATTCTGGTTTTCACGACTCTTCCCAAGGGTTGAGATAAGATGGCTGTGAACCGGCTGGTTTTCAGACTCCTTTCGCGCCGTGAGGGCCCAGGTGCCGGCCATATTTGCTTATGCAAAATCGAGTCCGCATAACAGCGTCGAAAACTCTATAAAAATGCTTCTCCATCCTCTTCAACAGCTCCTTCCTCATTTCTTGGGACACGGCGGACCATACTAACCGGCCGGCCTGTCAGCGCTGTTGATTCAAGCAACCGTACTCGAATTGTTATGCGGCGGGCTTCCCCGCGTTTCGATCTCAGTTGAGTCTGGAAACATTTCTTTGAGTCAACGACGTTGGGTCGATTTTTGCCAGGCGCTCGATTTCCAGTTTACCACATCATTCTTCATCTCACGAGATTCGTTTTACAAAGACCCCAAATCCGTGACGGACAAGGCGCGAAATCGAACATGGCCCTTCCCTAAAAGTTGAAGCACAATTTCTCATTGTGTGCGCACAGATCGAGCATGCCTAACGCGTAAATAATGCAAAGGCTAAACGCGACTCCGGATGCCGAATACTCACATGGATTCTGAATTGCAGCCTTCTCTTAGGCATCTTATATATCAGATCAGGAAATCGTGAACGTTTAGTCCGAAAGCCGGTCAAACGAAGAAGCGGCCTCAAAATCCGTTACCGAGACGTGAGTTTTTGCGTTGAGCCCGATTAAGTCATTGACGACAAAAGCGTCAGTCATGTAAACTTGAGATAATAGATTAATTGTAAACGAACCCATTGATCATTGTAAGGCCGATTGCGGCGAAATCTGGAACGCTTCTCAATTTAGCGTCCCCAGGAATTACAGACTTGAAAACCGTTGGCAATGTCCAATGGTTAAAACAGACAGCCTACTTGCGATTCAGGAAGTTTTCAACTCGTTTGGCCATGGGGGAAGACCGGCCGGGGAGGCCCAGTGCGCGACTCCATGAATAAGGCTGCCTCCGAAAGTCCTCGGCATTTGCAACCCCGACCATCGTTGGATAACTCTCTTAAAACCGCAGTCTGCGCCGCTGATTTCTTAGGTACCCTTACAGCGTTAGGAGGAAATCGCATGATGTTAAGAAGATTAGCCATCGGCCTAATGTTTCTGCTTCTCATCTGCCTGTCCGCCCATGCAGCCGACGTAGACATGCTCATGGGCAATCCGAGCCAAGCCGACACGGACCCGGCCCACAAAGACAACTACTTGATGAACAAGGCCTATTTCGCTCTTTCGTACAATGATAGCAAAGGCACGCCTAACTGGGTGTCCTGGCGCCTGGACAATCGATACTTAGGTGATTTTCCGCACCTGCAGCACTTCGCCACCGATAAAACTCTACCTGAAGGGTTCACAGGGATCACGCACGAAGACTATACGGGTTCCGGTTTCGATCGGGGGCACATGTGTCCCCACGCGGACAGGAGCAGCGACGAAACGGTCAACAAATCCACGTTTGTAATGACAAACATCGTCCCGCAATCGAAACAAAATAATCGAGGGGCCTGGGAACAACTGGAAATGTACTGCCGACATTTGGTTGAGAAGGAAGGCAAGAAGCTCTATATAATCGCCGGTCCGGTAGGCGTCGGAGGAGAAGGCCTAAAGGGCCGCACTGAAAAGATTGCGGACGACAAAGTGACCGTGCCGGATCATACCTGGAAAGTCATCATGGCGCTGGATGCCGTGAACGACGACGATGACATACCGCGAGTGAACGAAAACACTCGGCTGATTGCCGTCAGCATACCAAATGACCACAAAGTGGACGAAGACAATTGGTGGCAGTATCGCCAAAGTGTAAAGGACATCGAGCAGTTGACCGGTCTTACTTTCTTCGACAATGTTCCTGCTGAAGTAATCGAACCGCTCAAGGCAAAGACGGATGACTCTCAGAACATTCCCGTCCTCGAACGGCCCCACCCTTGAGCCATGTCAAACGAACTATTGAGCGAACTGAAAAGAGCGACGGAAGGTCTCTTGTATCCTAGCGAAGACGACTCGCCGCTTGAGCCGTTTGTGTGGGAAGGCGCTGAAAACACCGTTGACGAGGTGCGCCGCTTGTCGGGTGGGATAACAGCACATGAGGGCCGGGCGCTACCCATCGAGGAATTTTTTGAGCAGTTGGACGAAGTAAAGGGCTTCCCTGAGTTGCATGAAACGCTCAACGGCATTCTTACCGATCTGAAGGTGTACAGGTTCGGAGCTACCGAGGTCTCGGTGTACGTCGTCGGCCGCGCCAAGGACGGGCGACTCGCCGGCTTTAAGACTCTTTCAGTGGAGACTTGACACTGCTTTCGCGTGCAGGCGATCCAGCTAGCGATGGCCGGACGATTATTTTCAATTGCTGACCGGCTAAAGATTCAGCCTTGATTAGAATTGGGGGGCGTGTGATGCAAACTGCAATTATGCGACAGGGCGCAATTCTTCTGGTTGCGATAGGTCTTCTGTTCACGACGAATTTGTGCGCTGCGGAAGACCACGCCTCTGATACGTCTCTCAAGGTTACGGGAACTTGGGGCAAGGTTGAACTTGAGAAGCCGCTTTGGGTAGAAATCCGGAACCTTGGCAAATGGGCGCATAGCACAGCGAATGATACTTCCAAGTTCGTTCTTTGTCTCAACGGAATCGAGTTTAAAGGTCTTGCGCAGCCATTCCTAAAAGGTGACCTTTTGGCGTTTCAGTTGAGATTTACTCCTGAGTTTAAAGACACTTGGAAGACTTTTGTCGGAGGCTTACCGTTTGGCCAAAGTGACGGAAAAGTTGAAGTCACTGTGCGTTATGAGAAAAAACCGCTTGAAGGCTCTGCCGATGCCCTCATCACAATTGATCGGTTCAGACTTAAGATGTTCGCCATTGCAGTTGTGGCGTTGACAATACTCTTCGTATGGTTAGCCCAAAAAACGGATATTATCCGGGAGCCGGGCCCACAACCGGGAGGACAAGAAAGTTACTTGAGGCCGAATCGAAAGCCCTATAGTCTAGGCCGCGGCTCAAATGGCCTGCTGGTTCGGGGTGGTCCTCGTTTCTTTCGTCTACATATGGATATTGAGTTCGGATCTGTCTCTTACACCGTCAGTTCTCACCTTGATCGGGATCAGCGCCGCCACCGGATTAGGCTCCGCTGTCGTAGATTCAAGCAAACGCGGAGATCAAGAGAGCTCGTTGCGAACCCTTGAGGAGAATAAGAGGCGGCAAGAACTTGAAATAGGGAAACTTAACAGTGAAATACGCTCGCTGGGTGGGCAGGCGAATGTAAAACCTCCTACACAGGATTCCGAACAGCTCAAAGCGACGCTCATCGGTAAACAGGGAGACTTGGCGGCCAAACAAGAGGATGTTGAAAAGCTGATGGCGAAAATTCGGGACGCCCGCCAGAAGATGGAACCTAACTCCTCGAAAGGCTTTATCAACGACATTCTTAGTGATGATGAAGGCATCAGCTTTCATCGCTTTCAGATGATGGCTTGGACCATAGTCCTAATGATCATTTTCGTCTGGTGCGTGATCAGCCATGCGACGATGCCGGATTTTGACACGACGCTGTTGGGCCTGATGGGAATCAGTGGTGGTACTTTTGTCGGCTTCAAGTTGCCTACTCAGCAGGGCTGACGCTACATCGAAGCGGCAATAATTAGCCCGGAAACGCCTTTTGCAAAAAAGGATTTCCCGGACCCTTCGCCAAAAGGCCCTCATTTAGGAGTCCATTAAACGTTCACAGCCGTGTTTTGGGCAAGCCCGCGAGCGCTTTTGATGACGCAAGCTTCATCTGCCCTCTGGATAGCGCAATAACAGGCGCATAAATAGGCCGGCAGCGGATTCTACGTCGATTTTGCGCGGAGCGCAGGAAATCTTACCAAAAGGCTTATGAAAAGCCCTATCACAGGCAGCGCCATAATAGATTTGAGAGCCATGGGCGCCCCGAAGTGGTCGGCGACAACCCCTAGAAGGGTCACCCCGATTCCGCCGGTTCCAATTGCGAAACCGGCCATCAGACCTGAAGCTACACCCAGGTTGTTGGGCAGCAGTTCCTGAGCCATGACTATGGTAACCGTAAAACTCGAAATGAGCGCCATACCGACGGCACCCAGGCTGATAAACAACATGAAACCGTGTGCGACGAGGATTGAAGGGAGCAACACACTGGTTAGAGCAAAGGAGAATATCAATTACCGTTTGTATCCCCATCGGTCCGCAAGTGGAGAGCCCAACAGGGTCCCCGCTACTCCGCCGAGGAGGAAAACCGAGACCAGGGCGCCTGCGTATAGAGGGTCTCCCTTCTCGTAGTCGATGTAATAGAACGGAATGTACGCCATGAGACCAAAAGCAAGACCGAACCGAACGAGCCCGCGGGAGAAA
>CAVVHK010000037.1:0-176655 GCA_963747865.1 uncultured delta proteobacterium
AGCGCCATACCTTCCACACGAGGATGTGGAGGCCAGGCTGGATAAGGCCCTAAGCTCGCTACCGGACGAACAGATGATGTTGTCCAAAATTAACGAGGCGCTGAAGAAGATCCCTGAGACAGACTTGGTCATGGGCCGCATTGACGAATCCATTGCTTCGTGGCCGGCCCCCAACGCCATTATGGGACGAATGGACCCACGACTGGGCGAAATATTGCCAACAAAGCCCCAGGTCGAAGCTGAACTTGACCGGACCATTCATGATCGAGTCGAGGCCATATTGTCTCATATCGATCTTAGCCAGGCAGTAGCAAGCCTATTGCCGGACTCGGAACGAATACTGGACAAGATAACATCCGGGTTGCCGGATAAAGAAAGATTCCGGGAGACTCTAACCAGAGGCATAACTGAGGCGATTAATAATTCCCTGCCTGAGAGAATGTGGCTGGAGAGCGTTTCACGAGGCCTTTTTGATGAGCGTATGAGGGGGTTGTTGCCCAAGAGGGAGGATTGGTTGACCTCTTGAGGCAGGAAATCAGGTCAAAGCTCTTCGACCTGGTGGAACACACGATCCGTGCCGAAATCGAGAGAATTACCTCGGACCTATCCCGCTGAGAGAATTATTACAGGAACTGAACCACGTTCCACCCCGCCCGGCTGGGGCTCTTTATTTTCAAAAATGGATCGTGTCCTATGGCGACCACCCACAGAGGAATTTGTCCCATTTAAAGAGAAATAAAGATAAAAAATCATCACTCCTAATCACAAAGTTCGTCGCGTCATCGTCCAATCGCCGCCATCGAGGCATTGCCAGAAATGGATCGAGACTCTCCTGGCCTCTTGGGACGAACCACCCATGACGACGCACAATGGCCCAAGGGCTTCGGATTTTTGCTGTCCCTGGCAATAACGCCCTGTAGCACGGCGTCCTGAGCCACCCCTCCGAGCACCCCTGAAAAATCCAGGTATCGGTCGGTTATGTTGAAAGCGACGATCCCGTCAGGCTTCAGTTTGGTCCTATATAGTTCCATGGCTTCTTTTGTCAAAAGATGCGCCGGGATTGCGTCGGAACTGAACACGTCCAACGCAAGATTAGAAAAAATCGTATTTCTGGAGCGGATTTCAGCGCTATCCTTGCGTCCCCCACAACTATCCGGACGCCACTCGGTTTCCGACAGATAAGTGAAATATTTCGGATCTTCCGCAATCCTCTGCACTGATGGATCGATTTCGTAAAAAAAGTAATAGACCTTTTTTATCGAGTATGCCGCCATAGTCCCTGCCCCGAGACCGGCTACGCCCACTCGAAGGGTTTCTCGTCGGGCGCGTGCGATTCTGAATACGTCTCCGAGCGGTCCGGTCTTGGCGTGATAACATGTCGGGTTCGGTAAGCGGTCTACCGCGTCCGTATTGGCTGCCGTGAAGAGTAGTGCCGTGCAGTAAAGCCCTCCAGTCCGCTCTCCGGTCCACCTGGACGCGTAGCAACCCGAAGAAATTCCGGTAGTGAGGAGACTGATCGGCCCGCTCCCCAGACGCCCACGGTCCGGACGGGGCCCCAATCAGCAGTATCCCAATCATGGCTAGCCCAAGACGACGGCTGTTGGTCAGGGACATAAGCACGGCGGCCCCTGCGCAGGGAGCGAGCGCTAACCTGTAAAACCCAGAGAAAGCTTCTCCATATGCGGATTTGAAAACCCACAGTCCCGCGCTTAACGCAGGAACCAATAGAATAACCGCCGCAAGCTCAATGAACAGGCGTCCAAAATGATCGGATTTCCACCCGGACAGCGGGACCAACAAAGCGGCGGCAAGGATCGTCAGCGTGTGCTCCGGAATGAGTTGAAAACCAACGGAGCTACGATGGCGTTCAGGCCTCCCGCCTATTACGCCCCCCAAAGCAATCCAAAGGTAGAATTCGGTCAGTCGTAGCGGATCAGGTCGATTCCGCACCAGAAGCATGTTGCAAACAAGGCTGGTCGAAAACAGCAAAGACAGGTCCAAGCTAATGGAGAATACCAGGCTGTCCGTCTGAAACCAGTAGGTAGAGAGTATTACAGCGGCCGCCACGACGGGCTGAATCTTGAACATTGGTCCGTTCGAAATGAACTTGCGAGCGCTGAAAGCAAACACGAAAGACAACAGGTACAGGGCCAGAGGTATCGTCCAGAGCAGAGGAACGGCGGCTATATCGGTTGTAATGTGGGTGGTGACGCTTTGCAGTAGCGCGGATGGCAAAACCGCCAACAATAACCATTTTATTCGGCTGGAATTTGGGACCGCAGGCGCGGGTCTTCGGACTAATGGAATATCACGAGGCCACTTCCCGAGAAACGATGCGATCACTATCATTGCGGCGGCGACAGCGACAAAAAAGCAGCTCCAGATGAATGATTGCCGGTCGAGCCTAAATTCGCCTCGATCAGAAGAGGATACGGAATCGACCCCAGCAGGCTGCCCGCGTTGCTCGCCGCGTAAAGAAAATACGGCTCCTCCGGACGATCTTGGGTGGCGAACGTGAACCAATCCTGGAGCAACGGCACGCCCGCCGATAGGACTGCGAAGGTAAGGCCTATTCGTACGGTCAGGGTTTCCAAGAGCCAGACGAAGGGATTGGTTTCCGTCGGATAGAATCCCTGGGAAGGTATCTTTAGAGGCAACAGGAACAAACAAGACCCGATTAACGCGCAATAGACAATCAAACGGCTGCGCAAGCCGAGCCGGCTCTGCCAATAGGCGTAACAATAACCTATCAACAGCATGGCCTGAAAAAAGACCAGGCAAGTATTCCACACCGCCGGAGCTCCGCCCAATAACGGTAACAGCATTTTGCCGATCATCGGCTGCAACCAAAAAATCAGGGCGGAATTTACAAAAGCTACTAATATAAATAGGATTTTCAGGGGCAAATGCGGAGTCTATCCTGCCATTCGTGGAATCGGCGACAATGAAAGATAAGCGTCCCCAGAGAGAAAAATCTTAAGCGATGGACTATGGCTTTTGTCACGCCTGTGCCGAACATACTGACCCTGCTTCGCCGGGTCAGAGCCGCCCAAATGTTCGTGTAGCTCCCTGGAGCGAGTATCGACCGAGTCGGGGGCGCCACTGACCTTGTTTCCAGGTCAGCGCAGTGTGTGATCACATTCGTCTCGTTCCCAGGCGGGGGCCTTAGACTGCATGTCTGCAGGCTCCGCCTCCTACTTCAAAAAAGACCTCGACAGTCTCGGTTCGCTTCGCTGACAGCATCCTACAAGAACGTGCAACCGTCCTGTCAATTGCGAAACGGGACACTAAGCCGACCGCTAGGGCGTGCAGCAATTATGATCTGTAGTCCGCGTTTATCTTTATGTATTCTTCAGACATGTCCGTCGTAAGGAATTCCGCTTCTCCGCTTCCCAGGTTAAGATCGACGGTGACGGTGAATTCTCGCTCGGTCATGACCTTATGAGCAGCCGCTTCCCATTCCGTATCGGAAATTTTCCCGTTTCGGACTATCCCGACGGAGCCGATTGAAAGGTCGAGTCTAGCAGGATCAAATTCCACTCCGGCCATGCCTACGCTGCATACGATCCTTCCCCAATTGGGATCTTCCCCGTGAAAAGCGGTTTTCACAAGAGGGGATTCGGCTATCTTTCTGGCGACACGGCCTGCGTCGGGATTGTTTTTTGCTCCCAAGACCTTCACATAGACCAGTTTCGTGGCGCCTTCTCCATCCATCACGATTTGCCGCGCCAGGCTTTTGGACGCTTCGCCCAAAACCGATCTGAATGTACCTTTATCCGATTCATTTTGCAGGAGCGGCCCATCGGGTGTGGGACTGGACATTACAACCAACGTGTCATTCGTGCTGGTGTCGCCATCAACCGTAATGCAATTGAAGCTCCTTGAATTAGCTTCCACCACCGCTTCACGCAGAAACGCAAGGTCTGGTCTACAATTTGTTACAATGATAGCTAACATAGTAGCCATATCAGGGGCAATCATCCCCGCTCCCTTGGCCATTCCGGCAACCCGCAGCTTCCCGGTTGACAGCTCGGCCTCCTGATAGACTACTTTGGGCGTGGTGTCGGTTGTCATAATAGCCCGGGCTACGTCCATGAAGCTGTTGCCCTCGACGTTATCGGCCAACTTGGGGATTTTGGGAAGCATCCTGCTCAACGGCAATCTGAATCCGATTACTCCGGTAGACATTGGAATGATAAGGTCGGGGTGTATCTTCAGCGGCCCCGCTGCCGCGTTTATCAGTTCCATTGCGTCCTGTTTGCCTTCTTCTCCAGTATACGCGTTGGCGTTTCCGGAATTCACCAGCACAGCCTGACTCACACCTCTATTCAGGCGAGAGCGGGTAATCTCCACAGGAGCGGCAAACACTTTGTTGGTCGTGGTGACGCCTGCGGTTACACAAGGGGAATCCGCGACAATCAAGCCTATATCGAGCCGTTCCGCGCCGACCTTTTTTACTTCGCCGGCTATGGCGGCATATCTAAACCCTTTGATTTCTTTAATATTCATTAACACGCTCCGTGGCGCAGGAGATATCGACTCCGAGGTCTTTGAGTTCCTCCAACAAGTCTGAGTATCCTCTGAACACTATTCCCTTCATACCCGCTTTTACCGAACCCTCAACGTTCTCCGGAAGATCGTCGATGAACACAGCGCTAACAGGGTCGATCCCGAACTGCGCGATCGCTTTCCTATAATACTCCTGATCGGGCTTCATCACCCCAAATTTGTAGGATAGGGCCACGTCCTTGTAAAATTTAACTCTCGGGTATCGGCAGACTATGAATTCGTAATGAATTCTGCTGGTGTTTGAGACCGGCCAGGTTCCGTCCTTCCTCGAAAGACACTTTCCCAGTTCCACGACTCTCTCATCCAGGCTGAACATGCTGCACCAGATTCTCTCGAATTCATCGACTCGAAGTTCGGTTCCAAGAATGTCGCTTGTCAACCTTAAGAATTCATGAAACTCGATCTCTCCTCTTTCCAGCGCCAGAGAGTGCGTTAGAAACAATCGTCTGAATTCATGAGGCTTTTCCCGCATTAGAGCAGCATATTCGGGCGCCAATAGTGGTTCGAGCAGGTCATATGTCCTGTCCCATTTCAATGGAATCAGGACGTTGCCAAGATCGAATAGAATGTGCTTAATCATTTGGTTACGACTTAGCGGTTCATTTCGTGAGCACGGCGCCGTATTCCACGTGAGAGATTTCAGTTAGGCCGGTTGCAATAATTAGAGTTTTGGGGGAGGGGTTCGTGGAAGGTCTTTTTGCAAAAAGTCCCTCCACGACAACTCTTCCTAAATTTCTTAGGTTTTGCCGCTGCTTCTAATATATGCCCAGGTCGATCCCGGCGGCCAAGGTCTCTCCGAGTTCACGGCATTGCGACAGGTCTTCTTCTGTAACCTCCCCTTTAAACACAAGGGGTTCCTGGACCCTTCTCAATTTCCAACCGGTTACAATGCGTTCGACGCTGTTTAAGGCTCCTGAGCCGTCGTTGCCTGAGCTGATCACCACAGCGTAAGGCTTGCCTATCAGCAAATCTCTCAGCCCATCGTAGGTGCGATCAAACAGGTCCTTTACCGCGCCCGCCATGTAGCCAAATACTCGGGACTACAAAACACCACGGCCCGACAACCCAGTAGGTCCTCGCCGGTAACCGCCGAGGCGTGGAGCCTGCGAGTGGCCACGGTCGCCACTTTTTCCGCTTCCCACTTCGACAGACGCGGGCCAAGCTTTCGGTCGTTCCGGATTGAGAATGATAGATAATCAGCAGTCCATTTTCCATGGTTATGATTCTCGGCGCGTCCTCATCTGCACGGGTGATTCTCCAGTAAGGATATCTCCCACTCTTCCGCGAATTCCGCCATTATTTCTTTCATCTCGCGCCCTGATACTTCCGCCTCATGCTTAATCATTATCCAGAAATCCTGCAGACCCGGAAAAATGTCCTCAGTTATCGTTAGCACCAACGTGTTTCCGCATCGGCAGTGTCGATAAATCATCGTATAAGGCTTTTTCATGACTTGACTACAGTCTTCGAGTGAATGCCCTTTCGGCTTAGTGCCACACAGGTAGTCGGACAAGCTGTTGAAACTGCGGTTACAGGTGCGGCACAGTTTTGGAAAGAGTTTCTGATTGTCTTGTATCGTTGAGAGCAAAATTATAAATTCGCGGAATTTCTCATTGCTTTCTGATTCGTCTTCACGCAAGCCCTGAGTTTCCACAATTTCACCTTCTGTCAATTATCGAACGGGAGTGGTCTTCCAATAGGCGTTCCAACAAGCGAAAGAGACGCCGGCGGACCTCCATGCCCTCCGTCTTACTTTGATGAAAGCGCATTGGCATGACCCGTAGTTTGATCTAGGATAGCTGCTTGCTTCGAGCGGCAAGCCAATTGTCGATCCTGTCCCTGCTGAAATAGAATCCACCGAGAATCACGACACAGGCTACCGACATGGCCGCCAACAGCGTCCAATCCTCGTTGTATACTGCGGAACCGCTGTAACTGAGCAAGATGGTCCCCGGTATTCTCCCCAGTCCGCAAATTATCGTGAAAGGAGCCAGTCCCATCGGACTTAATCCTAAAATGTAGCATAGGATGTCTTTCGGGAATCCAGGGAATAATGAACAACACCACTGAGAGGACGACGCCTTTGCGTTCGGTCAAAAAATGAAATTTAGCAAGCACATGGCAAGGAACAAAGAATTCAACCAAGGGTAGACCTATGATTTTCGCTGCTCCAAAGGCGAGAAACGATCCAATGGTAAGGCCCAAGGTGGAATATAAGATGTTGGGAACAGCTCCGAAAATGAAGCCTCCCACGGCTCCGGTCAGTTCGCCGGGGATGGGAGCGATGACAACCTGGAGCCCCTGAATGAACACGAACACGGCAGGCGCATCCACAGCCGAGCTCTCCACATAAAGCCTTAGCTGCTCTCTACCCCGGAATATCTCAAACATTTTCTTTGTCAAAACCGACAAATGCCCTGTCCAACACAAAACAGCCGCGCGGCCACGACAATTGAAGCCAGCAATCCTATTGCCAGCTTCAGCCGGAAGGGGTGGTCTTTGCACTCCGGGGGGTTCATGACCTTACTCCGTCTTGAGCGGCCGGATCAACAGTTGGAAACGATTCCATGTTCACGGATAGTGTTCTTAGCAGCTCATCTTCTATCCGTTTTATGAGCGGCGGAAATGTTTGTTGCTTATCGCCGACACCGGTATACCTTCGTAGTTTTCGCAGATATTCTTTACGATCTCCGGGTGCACGAGATCAATTTTATTAAATACTCTTATCATTGGGATGTCTCTGAATTTCAGCTTTTCCAATAGTCTTTCCACCGCGGCCATTTGGTTTTCAAAGGCAGGGTTCGACGCGTCGATCACATGGAGCAATAAATCGGCGTCCGCAAGCTCATCCAGAGTGGCGGAGAACGCCGCTACCAGGGTTTCAGGCAAATCCTGTAGAAAACCCACTGTATCCGTTATAATAGCTTCGGTCTCTCTAGGGAAGCGCAATCTCCTGCTGGTCGGGTCCAGCGTGGCGAATAACTTGTTTGCCACCAGTATGTCGGATTTTGTCATGCTGTTCAGCAGGGTGGATTTACCTGCGTTAGTATACCCCACTATGGAGATAACGGGAATACCGCGTCTGTTCCTCAATTCTCTTCTTAGTGATCTATGAGCGGCCAATCTCTCTGTTTGCTCTTCCAGGAAGACAATTCTGTCCTTGATCCGGCGACGGTCTACCTCAAGCCTTGTCTCACCTGGGCCTCTTCCTCCGATGCCGCCGGTCAACCTGGAGAGGGCGTCATCTTTTTCGGCAAGTCTCGGCAACGCGTATTTTAGTTGAGCCAGCTCCACTTGTATCTTGCCTTCTCTTGATCTCGCCCGTTGAGCGAATATATCCAGGATCAGTTGAGATCGGTCTATAACTTTCAATTCCGTGAAGTCCGCAATGGCCTTAACCTGGGCTGGACTAAGCTCCGTGTCGAAAACGAGCAGATCGGCCCCTTTCTGCTGAGCGTCTATGACGATTTCCTTGAGCTTGCCCTTCCCGACCGAAAAGTGAGGATCTACGAAGCTGCGGCGTTGAATAGCTGTTCCCACGACCTGAACGCCGCACGACGCGGCCAGTTCCTTTAGTTCGTCCAAGGATTCCTCAATTTTCCAGTCTTTACCCGATGCTCGCCCAACCAGGTAAGCCCGCTCCTGACCCTTAACCGCACGAGAAGTTACGGATTTGGATATTTCGTCTTCCAGCGAGCTGACGAAGTCCAAGAAATCCAGCTCCAAGAGGGAAGGCGCCACGGGATCAAGCATCTGCCCACACACTACCTTGGGATTTTCCGGGAGCAGATGGGCTATCTCCAACGTAGATGGAAAACCCTCTCCGTGTGCCCCCTAACGGCGACCAGATCGAGCCTGAGAAGAGCCAAGTCAGTCAAATCTTCCTGACTGAGGGGCTCTTCTTTCAAATGAGTGTGGATCAACCTTAGTCCTCGTAATCTGCCTAATCCTATGCGCCAGCCACGAAGCTTCGGAATCAAGATCGACCGGGCGTCCCCGACAATAACGCTGAATATCTTCCCTTTCCTATCCACCAGGATTCCCGATTTGACGACCTACTTCCCTGGAGAGCTCTCCAATCTGGCGCGTCATTACTCAGGAATTGGCGCGCCAGATTGCAGAGCTCTCCAGGGAAGTAGGTCGTCAAATCGGAATCCTGGTGGATAGGAAAGGGAACATATTCAGCGTTATTGTCGGGGACGCCCGGTCGATCTTGATTCCGAAGCTTCGTGGCTGGCGCATAGGATTAGGCAGATTACGAGGACTAAGGTTGATCCACACTCATTTGAAAGAAGAGCCCCTCAGTCAGGAAGATTTGACTGACTTGGCTCTTCTCAGGCTCGATCTGGTCGCCGCTCTAGGGGTGGACGGAGAGGGTTTTCCATCTACGTTGGAGATAGCCCATCTGCTCCCGGAAAATCCCAAAGGTAGTGTGTGGCAGACGCTTGATCCCGTGGCGCCTTCCCTCTTGGAGCTGGATTTCTTGGACTTCGTCAGCTCGCTGGAAGACGAAATATCCAAATCCGTAACTTCTCGTGCGGTTAAGGGTCAGGAGCGGGCTTACCTGGTTGGGCGAGCATCGGGTAAAGACTGGGAAATTGAGGAATCCTTGGACGAACTAAAGGAACTGGCCGCGTCGTGCGGCGTTCAGGTCGTGGGAACAGCTATTCAACGCCGCAGCTTCGTAGATCCTCACTTTTCGGTCGGGAAGGGCAAGCTCAAGGAAATCGTCATAGACGCTCAGCAGAAAGGGGCCGATCTGCTCGTTTTCGACACGGAGCTTAGTCCAGCCCAGGTTAAGGCCATTGCGGACTTCACGGAATTGAAAGTTATAGACCGATCTCAACTGATCCTGGATATATTCGCTCAACGGGCGAGATCAAGAGAAGGCAAGATACAAGTGGAGCTGGCTCAACTAAAATACGCGTTGCCGAGACTTGCCGAAAAAGATGACGCCCTCTCCAGGTTGACCGGCGGCATCGGAGGAAGAGGCCCAGGTGAGACAAGGCTTGAGGTAGACCGTCGCCGGATCAAGGACAGAATTGTCTTCCTGGAAGAGCAAACAGAAGAGATTGGCCGCTCATAGATCACTAAGAAGAGAATTGAGGAACAGACGCGGTATTCCCGTTATCTCCATAGTGGGGTATACTAACGCAGGTAAATCCACCCTGCTGAACAGCATGACAAAATCCGACATACTGGTGGCAAACAAGTTATTCGCCACGCTGGACCCGACCAGCAGGAGATTGCGCTTCCCTAGAGAGACCGAAGCTATTATAACGGATACAGTGGGTTTTCTACAGGATTTGCCTGAAACCCTGGTAGCGGCGTTCTCCGCCACTCTGGATGAGCTTGCGGACGCCGATTTATTGCTCCATGTGATCGACGTGTCGAACCCTGCCTTTGAAAACCAAATGGCCGCGGTGGAAAGACTATTGGAAAAGCTGAAATTCAGAGACATCCCAATGATAAGAGTATTTAATAAAATTGATCTCGTGCACCCGGAGATCGTAAAGAATATCTGCGAAAACTACGAAGGTATACCGGTGTCGGCGATAAGCAACAAAACATTTCCGCCGCTCATAAAACGGATAGAAGATGAGCTGCTAAGAACACTATCCGTGAACATGGAATCGTTTCCAACTGTTGATCCGGCCGCTCAAGACGGAGTAAGGTCATGAACCCCCCGGAGTGCAAAGACCACCCCTTCCGGCTGAAGCTGGCAATAGGATTGCTGGCTTCAATTGTCGTGGCCGCGGCTGTTTTGTGTTGGACAGGGCATTTGTCGGTTTTGACAAAGAAAATGTTTGAGATATTCCGGGGTAGAGAGCAGCTAAGGCTTTATGTGGAGAGCTGGGGCTGCTGGGCGCCCGCCGTGTTCGTGTTCATTCAGGGGCTCCAGGTTGTCATCGCTCCCATCCCCGGCGAACTGACCGGAGCCGTGGGAGGCTTCATTTTCGGAGCTGTTCCCAACATCTTATATTCCACCTTGGGCCTTACCATTGGATCTGTTCTTGCCTTTGGAGCAGCGAAAATCATAGGTCTACCCTTGGTTGAATTCTTTGTTCCTTGCCATGTGCTTGCTAAATTTCATTTTTTGACCGAACGCAAAGGCGTCGTCCTCTCAGTGGTGTTGTTCATTATTCCCGGATTCCCGAAAGACATCCTATGCTACATTTTAGGATTAAGTCCGATGGGACTGGCTCCTTTCACGATAATTTGCGGACTGGGGAGAATACCGGGGACCATCTTGCTCAGTTACAGCGGTTCCGCAGTATACAACGAGGATTGGACGCTGTTGGCGGCCATGTCGGTAGCCTGTGTCGTGATTCTCGGTGGATTCTATTTCAGCAGGGACAGGATCGACAATTGGCTTGCCGCTCGAAGCAAGCAGCTATCCTAGATCAAACTACGGGTCATGCCAATGCGCTTTCATCAAAGTAAGACGGAGGGCATGGAGGTCCGCCGGCGTCTCTTTCGCTTGTTGGAACGCCTATTGGAAGACCACTCCCGTTCGATAATTGACAGAAGGTGAAATTGTGGAAACTCAGGGCTTGCGTGAAGACGAATCAGAAAGCAATGAGAAATTCCGCGAATTTATAATTTTGCTCTCAACGATACAAGACAATCAGAAACTCTTTCCAAAACTGTGCCGCACCTGTAACCGCAGTTTCAACAGCTTGTCCGACTACCTGTGTGGCACTAAGCCGAAAGGGCATTCACTCGAAGACTGTAGTCAAGTCATGAAAAAGCCTTATACGATGATTTATCGACACTGCCGATGCGGAAACACGTTGGTGCTAACGATAACTGAGGACATTTTTCCGGGTCTGCAGGATTTCTGGATAATGATTAAGCATGAGGCGGAAGTATCAGGGCGCGAGATGAAAGAAATAATTGCGGAATTCGCGGAAGAGTGGGAGATATCCTTACTGGAGAATCACCCGTGCAGATGAGGACGCGCCTAGAATCATAACCATGGAAAATGGACTGCTGATTATCTATCATTCTCAATCCGGAACGACCGAAAGCTTGGCCCGCGCTGTCGAAGTGGGAGCGGAAAAAGTGGCGACCGTGGCCACTCGCAGGCTCCACGCCTCGGCGGTTACCGGCGAGGACCTACTCGGTTGTCGGGCCGTGGTGTTTTGTAGTCCCGAGTATTTCGGGTACATGGCGGGCGCGGTAAAGGACCTGTTTGATCGCACCTACGATGGGCTGAGAGATTTGCTGATAGGCAAGCCTTACGCTGTGGTGATCAGCTCAGGCAACGACGGCTCAGGAGCCTTAAACAGCGTCGAACGCATTGTAACCGGTTGGAAATTGAGAAGGGTCCAGGAACCCCTTGTGTTTAAAGGGGAGGTTACAGAAGAAGACCTGTCGCAATGCCGTGAACTCGGAGAGACCTTGGCCGCCGGGATCGACCTGGGCATATATTAGAAGCAGCGGCAAAACCTAAGAAATTTAGGAAGAGTTGTCGTGGAGGGACTTTTTGCAAAAAGACCCTCCACGAACCCCTCCCCCAAAACTCTAATTATTGCAACCGGCCTAACTGAAATCTCTCACGTGGAATACGGCGCCGTGCTCACGAAATGAACCGCTAAGTCGTAACCAAATGATTAAGCACATTCTATTCGATCTTGGCAACGTCCTGATTCCATTGAAATGGGACAGGACATATGACCTGCTCGAACCACTATTGGCGCCCGACCATGCTGCTCTAATGCGGGAAAAGCCTCATGAATTCAGACGATTGTTTCTAACGCACTCTCTGGCGCTGGAAAGAGGAGAGATCGAGTTTCATGAATTCTTAAGGTTGACAAGCGACATTCTTGGAACCGAACTTCGAGTCGATGAATTCGAGAGAATCTGGTGCAGCATGTTCAGCCTGGATGAGAGAGTCGTGGAACTGGGAAAGTGTCTTTCGAGGAAGTACGGAACCTGGCTGGTCTCAAACACCAGCAGAATTCATTACGAATTCATAGTCTGCCGATACCCGAGAGTTAAATTTTACAAGGACGCGGCCCTATCCTACAAATTTGGGGTGATGAAGCCCGATCAGGAGTATTATAGGAAAGCGATCGCGCAGTTCGGGATCGACCCTGTTAGCGCTGTGTTCATCGACGATCTTCCGGAGAACGTTGAGGGTTCGGTAAAAGCGGGTATGAAGGGAATAGTGTTCAGAGGATACTCAGACTTGTTGGAGGAACTCAAAGACCTCGGAGTCGATATCTCCTGCGCCACGGAGCGTGTTAATGAATATTAAAGAAATCAAAGGGTTTAGATATGCCGCCATAGCCGGCGAAGTAAAAAAGGTCGGCGCGGAACGGCTCGATATAGGCTTGATTGTCGCGGATTCCCCTTGTGTAACCGCAGGCGTCACCACGACCAACAAAGTGTTTGCCGCTCCTGTGGAGATCACCCGCTCTCGCCTGAATAGAGGTGTGAGTCAGGCTGTGCTGGTGAATTCCGGAAACGCCAACGCGTTATACTGGAGAAGAAGGCAAACAGGACGCAATGGAACTGATAAAACGCGGCAGCGGGGCCGCTGAAGATACACCCCGACCTTATCATTCCAATGTCTACCGGAGTAATCGGATTCAGATTGCCGTTGAGCAGGATGCTTCCCAAAATCCCCAAGTTGGCCGATAACGTCGAGGGCAACAGCTTCATGGACGTAGCCCGGGCTATTATGACAACCGACACCACGCCCAAAGTAGTCTATCAGGAGGCCGAGCTGTCAACCGGGAAGCTGCGGGTCGCCGGAATGGCCAAGGGAGCGGGGATGATCGCCCCTGATATGGCTACTATGTTAGCTATCATTGTAACAAATTGTAGACCAGACCTTGCGTTTCTGCGTGAAGCGGTGGTGGAAGCTAATTCAAGGAGCTTCAATTGCATTACGGTTGATGGCGACACCAGCACGAATGACACGTTGGTTGTAATGTCCAGTCCCACACCCGATGGGCCGCTCCTGCAAAATGAATCGGATAGAAGTACATTCAGATCGGTTTTGGGCGAAGCGTCCAAAAGCCTGGCGCGGCAAATCGTGATGGATGGAGAAGGCGCCACGAAACTGGTCTATGTGAAGGTCTTGGGAGCAAAAAACAATCCCGACGCAGGCCGTGTCGCCAGAAAGATAGCCGAATCCCCTCTTGTGAAAACCGCTTTTCACGGGGAAGATCCCAATTGGGGAAGGATCGTATGCAGCGTAGGCATGGCCGGAGTGGAATTTGATCCTGCTAGACTCGACCTTTCAATCGGCTCCGTCGGGATAGTCCGAAACGGGAAAATTTCCGATACGGAATGGGAAGCGGCTGCTCATAAGGTCATGACCGAGCGAGAATTCACCGTCACCGTCGATCTTAACCTGGGAAGCGGAGAAGCGGAATTCCTTACGACGGACATGTCTGAAGAATACATAAAGATAAACGCGGACTACAGATCATAATTGCTGCACGCCCTAGCGGTCGGCTTAGTGTCCCGTTTCGCAATTGACAGTACGGTCGCACGTTCTTGTAGGATGCTGTCAGCGAAGCGAACCGAGACTGTCGAGGTCTTTTTTGAAGTAGGAGGCGGAGCCTGCAGACATGCAGTCTAAGGCCCCCGCCTGGGAACGAGACGAATGTGATCACACACTGCGCTGACCTGGAAACAAGGTCAGTGGCGCCCCGACTCGGTCGATACTCGCTCCAGGGAGCTACACGAACATTTGGGCGGCTCTGACCCGGCGAAGCAGGGTCAGTATGTTCGGCACAGGCGTGACAAAAGCCATAGTCCATCGCTTAAGATTTTTCTCTCTGGGGACGCTTATCTTTCATTGTCGCCGATTCCACGAATGGCAGGATAGACTCCGCATTTGCCCCTGAAAATCCTATTTATATTAGTAGCTTTTGTAAATTCCGCCCTGATTTTTTGGTTGCAGCCGATGATCGGCAAAATGCTGTTACCGTTATTGGGCGGAGCTCCGGCGGTGTGGAATACTTGCCTGGTCTTTTTTCAGGCCATGCTGTTGATAGGTTATTGTTACGCCTATTGGCAGAGCCGGCTCGGCTTGCGCAGCCGTTTGATTGTCTATTCCGCGTTAATCGGGTCTTGTTTGTTCCTGTTGCCTCTAAAGATACCTTCCCAGGGATTCTATCCGACGGAAACCAATCCCTTCGTCTGGCTCTTGGAAACCCTGACCGTACGAATAGGCCTTACCTTCGCAGTCCTATCGGCGGGCGCGCCGTTGCTCCAGGATTGGTTCACGTTCGCCACCCAAGATCGTCCGGAGGAGCCGTATTTTCTTTACGCGGCGAGCAACGCGGGCAGCCTGCTGGGGCTGATTTCGTATCCTCTTCTGATCGAGGCGAATTTCAGGCTCGACCGGCAATCATTCATCTGGAGCTGCTTTTTCGTCGCTGTCGCCGCCGCAATGATAGTGATCGCATCGTTTCTCGGGACGCGGCCTCGTGATATTCCATTAGTCCGAGAACCCGCGCCTGCGGTCCCAAATTCCAGCCGAATAAAATGGTTATTGTTGGCGGTTTTGCCATCCGCGCTACTGCAAAGCGTCACCACCCACATTACAACCGATATAGCCGCCGTTCCTCTGCTCTGGACCATACCTCTGGCCCTGTACCTGTTGTCTTTCGTGTTTGCTTTCAGCGCTCGCAGTTTCATTCCGAACGGACCAATGTTCAAGATTCAGCCCGTCGTGGCGGCCGCTGTAATACTCTCTACCTACTGGTTTCAGACGGACAGCCTGGTATTCTCCATTAGCTTGGACCTGTCTTTGCTGTTTTCGACCAGCCTTGTTTGCAACATGCTTCTGGTGCGGAATCGACCTGATCCGCTACGACTGACCGAATTCTACCTTTGGATTGCTTTGGGGGGCGTAATAGGCGGAGGCCTGAACGCCATCGTAGCTCCGTTGGTTTTCAACTCATTAGCGGAGCACACGCTGACGATCCTTGCCGCCGCTTTGTTGGTCCCGCTGTCCGGGTGGAAATCCGATCATTTTGGACGCCTGTTCATTGAGCTTGCGGCGGTTATTCTATTGGTTCCTGCGTTAAGCGCGGGACTGTGGGTTTTCAAATCCGCATATGGAGAAGCTTTCTCTGGGTTTTACAGGTTAGCGCTCGCTCCCTGCGCAGGGGCCGCCGTGCTTATGTCCCTGACCAACAGCCGTCGTCTTGGGCTAGCCATGATTGGGATACTGCTGATTGGGGGGGCGTCCGGACCGTGGGCGTCTGGGAGCGGGCCGACCACTCTCTTAATGGAGCGGAATTTCTTCGGGTTGCTACGCGTCCAGGTGGACCGGAGAGCGGACTGGAGGGCTTTACTGCACGGCACTACTCTTCACGGCAGCCAATACGGACGCGCAGACCGCAGGCGCGAACCCACATGTTATCACGCCAAGACCGGACCGCTCGGAGACGTATTCAGAATCGCACGCGCCCGACGAGAAACCCTTCGAGTGGGCGTAGCCGTCTCGGGGCAGGGACTATGGCGGCATACTCGATAAAAGGGGACGATTGGATTTTTTACGAAATCGATCCATCAGTGCAGAGGATTGCGGAAGATCCGAAATATTTCACTTATCTGTCGGAAACCGAAGCCGGCGTCCGGATAGTTGTGGGGGACGCAAGGATAGCGCTGAAATCCGCTCCGAACAACTATTTTGACCTTCTTGCGTTGGACACGTTCAGTTCCGACGCAATCCCGGCGCATCTTTTGACAAAAGAAGCCATGGAACTATATAGGACCAAACTGAAGCCTGACGGGATCGTCGCTTTCAACATAACCAACCGATACCTGGATTTTTCAGGGGTGCTCGGAGGGGTGGCTCAGGACGCCGCGCTACAGGGCGTTATTGCCAGGGACAGCAAAAATCCGAAGCCCTTGGGCCATTGTGCGTCGTCATGGGTGGTTGTCGCAAGAGGCCAGGAGAGTCTTGATCCATTTCTGGCAATGCCTCGATGGCGGCGATTGGACGATGACGCGACGAACTTTGTGATTTGGAGCGATGATTTTTCTAACCTTATTCCTTGCTTCAAATGGGACAAATTCTTCTGTGGGTGGTCGCCATAGGACACGATCCATTTTCGAAAATAAAGAGCCCCAGCCGGGCGGGCTGGGGCGTGGTTCAGTTCCTGTAATAATTCTCTCAGCGGGATAGGTCCGAGGTAATTCTCTCGATTTCGGCACGGATCGTGTGTTCCACCAGGTCGAAGAGCTTTGACCTGATTTCCTGCCTCAAGAGGTCGACCACTTCCTCCCTCTTGGGCAACAACCCCCGCATACGCTCATCAAAAAGGCCTCGTGAAACGCTCTCCAGCCACATTCTCTCAGGCAGGGAATTATTAATCGCCTCAGTTATGCCTCTGGTTAGAGTCTCCCGGAATCTTTCTTTATCCGGCAACCCGGATGTTATCTTGTCCAGTATTCGTTCCGAGTCCGGCAATAGGCTTGCTACTGCCTGGCTAAGATCGATATGAGACAATATGGCCTCGACTCGATCATGAATGGTCCGGTCAAGTTCAGCTTCGACCTGGGGCTTTGTTGGCAATATTTCGCCCAGTCGCTGGTCCATTCGTCCCATAATGGCGTTGGGGGCCGGCCACGAAGCAATGGATTCGTCAATGCGGCCCATTACGAAGTCTGTCTCAGGGATCTTCTTCAGCGCCTCGTTAATTTTGGACAACATCATCTGTTCGTCCGGTAGCGAGCTTAGGGCCTTATCCAGCCTGGCCTCCACATCCGCGTGGGAAGGTATGGCGCTCAAGGCCACCCGAAGCCGTTCGTCTATGACGTCACGGGACGGGAGAGCGTCAAAAGCCTGATTAAGCCTGAGCTGCACATATCCCGGAGAGGGGATTCCCCTCAGAGCGGCGTCGAGTTTCTCTGAAAAAAGCTCAGGCGGCATAGCGGCCTTTAGCGAATTCTCCAGTTGAGCCCGAACCGCATTCTTGGTGGGAATGGACTCGAAAGCCTCAGAGAACTTCTGTTTGATTTCCTCGGTCGACGGCAACTGGTCGAGGGCCTGCTTGAACTTGGCCTCAATCTCTTCAGCGGACGGCAAGTGAGCAAGAGCTCGATCAAACCGGGCTTCAATTTCGGTCGCCTTGGGGATGCCCTCCAGCGACTGATCGACTCGAGAGATGATCGATTCTGCCGAAGGCAGGGCGGATATGATTGTCTCAAATCTCGTATTGATTTGCTCTTGAGTCGGCAGGTCTCTCAAGGCATCGTTTATCCGCTCCATAATGACAGCTCTTGAGGGAATTTCAGCCAGAGCGTCATTGATGCGGCTCAGTATCATGTCTCCAGTGGGGATGCCGGCCAGCACGGCGTCAAGCTTTTGATTAATGGCTTCCGGTCCGGCGACGGACTCCAAGGCTCTGACAAACTTCGCCATGATTTCGTCGGACGAGGGGAATCCCGCTATTGCGTTATCAAGTCTTGAGCTGACCTCTTCTTCGCTGGGTAACACGCTAAGGGCCTTGTCAAGCCGTTCCACGATCGCTGTTCCGCTGGGAATCGCCTCCAGAGCGGCGTTGACTCTATCGAGCACGTCCTCTGACGTGGGCAGGGCTTGGATGACTTCGTCGAATCTACTTTCTATCTCCGCTCTGGAAGGAATCCCTTTCAAAGACTCATCCACACGTTGCATAACAGTGGCGCCGGTGGGCAGACTCCCCAAAGAGCTATCGACCCGCGCTTCGATTTCTTCCCGTGACGGGAACGCGTTAAGGGTTGTGTCCAACTTCTTCATTACATCGTCGTAATTAGGCAGTCTGCCCAATGTTTGTTCGAGCTTTCCTTCCACCTCGTCGCGGGAAGGGAGGGCCTGCAATGCCGTATCCACTTTCGAAACCAGCTCTTCTCGGCTCAGCAGCGGAGTAAGCGCGGCGTCAAGGCGGGAATCGACTTCTTCCTTCGAAGGGAAGCCATTCAGAGCTTGGTCGATGCGATTGATAATGGTTTCGTGGTCCGGAAACTTCTCGTTTATTGATCTGGAAAGCTCTTCGTGTCCCGGCAGCGCGTCAAGTTTCGCCTCCAGAGCGGCGTTGACTTCGTCTTTGGTGGGTAGGGAAGCCAATACATTATCCACTTTTTGGAGAATGTTTTCGGCGGACAAACTTTCCAACCTTGACCGAATCTCAGCTTCAGAAGGTAGCGCTTCAAGCGCGGACCTTAGCTGGGTGAACATATTTTCGGCCCCCGACAATCCTTCCAAGGCCTTGTCAATCCGCGAATCAACCTGCTCTCTCGGGGGAATCGACTCGAGAGCCGATCCGATTCTCTTCTCGATTTCTTCTTTCGCAGGAATTGCCTTAAGAGCGTCATCCACACGCGCCAGGATTTCCTCGGAGGTTGGAACTTGAGGCATCGTCTTGTCTAGAGTGGCGTTTATGTGATCGCTGAAAGGTATCGCTTTGAGCGCCGCATCGACTCGTTCGACAATAGCCTCTTTGGGCAAAACTTTTGCGATGGCTTCATCCAGTTGCTTGCTCAATACTTCCTTCTCAGGAAGAGCCGCGGAAATCATACGGTCAATGCGCTCGGAGATTTCGGCCTGACTCGGCAGCATCCCCGTCATGTTTTTGAGGAGGGATTCAAGTATTTCATCCTTGGAGGGGACCGCGGCCTTGATAGCTTCTTTCAAGGAACTATCTATGGCGTCTTTGCCTGGTAGGGCGCCGTGGACGGCGGAGGTCAGGTGGTTTTCCAGTTCCCATTTCCCGGGCATCAGATTGGCGATTTGCCCCGTAATGGCGGCAATTATTTCTTTTGGGTCCACATGGATGGGAGCCGCTTGGGGAATACTCGGTCCGGGAGAGAAAGCTTGCGCTTGCGCCACTTGTTGAGCCGTTTGGGCAGGCGCTTCCATGACCGGAGTAGCGCTCGGAGGGACTATGCCTGACGCTGGAGCTTTTTCGCCCGACACCATGGCTCGCGCCAGACCCGCTGCGCCGGCGGCGGCCCCGACCACCGCTGCGATCTCAGCGGCTTTTGAAATTACGGAAGATTTGGGTTCAGGCTCTCTGAGCACCTCTGTCGGCTGAGCGAATTCCTCGGGTTCCTGCATACCTTCCAGCGTGATTTCCCCGAAGTCGATGTCCTGAGTAACTTCAATTTGCGGCTCTTCAATGAGAGCTTCACCGTCGTCCTGGCCGGCCGCCAACTCCTCCAGGCCTATCTCGTCGGAGCCCGTCTCAAAACCGACTTCTTCATCTAATGAGATTTCCTCATACATAGCGTGGTCAACGGTCTTGTCATCGGGGAGTTTCTCGGTGGGAAACTCTTCGGTCGGCAATTCGTCACCGAACCACTCTTGAGTGCTGACTTCGTCATCCGCCGTCTGGTCCAAAACCAGTTCGTCCGCTCCGAACCCTTCCGCAGCTTCGAGAGGAGATTCCAGTTGCAGGTCGCCGCTTTCGAAACCGCCGTCGCCTTCTTCTTCTCCTTCTTCTCCTTCTTCTGCGTATTCCTCCATGTCGAGCACCATGGATTCGCCTTCGGCGTGGATGGAATCAAGTTCCTCCAGTTCCATGTCCCTGATTTCGGTGTCGTCCTCCAGGTCTATAACATCGACTTCCTGAGTGGCGTCCCGGGACAGCGAATCCTCTTCAATCATAAGATCTCGCGAAGAGAGGACCTGCGAGGGCTCTTGCACTTCCAAGAGTTTTCCGATCTCAGTATCGTCCGGGTCGATCTGTCCCATCTGTTCGGTGGTAAAGCCTTCAGGCGGCGTCTCGGTGTCGAGCTCCAGGCCCATTTCGTCAATATCCATGTCCACGGTGATGGAGTCTTTTCCCTCGACAGTGGAAGCGATGTCGCTGGTTACGGACGAAAAGTCCGGCAGGCTGTCTTCAAGATCCAGGTCTATGTCAAAAGCGGTTTCTTCACCGCTCTCCATTTGCTGTTCGGATCCAAAGTCCGAGGGCATGTCGGCGACCAGTTCGATGGTTGGCTCGAAAGAGGCGGTTTCATCCAGATCGTCTTCCAGGCCCATATCTTCGAGGTTGAGCCTGACTGTGTCTTCGTAGGTGTCTTCTCCGCCCAGTTCCCCTGAATGATCAAGTTCGGCTACCAGCGTCCCGGTATCGATCTCTACCGTGTCACCGACGTCAGTGGAAGGTTCGTCGTCCAAAGCGACATTTGACATAGCCAACAATTCTTCGGTCATGTCACCCGAATCGTCGTCGGCGAAATCTATCATTATCTCTTCATCGTTAGTGTCTTCTATTTGGCCGCCGAGACCAAGGAGAGAATCCACGGCTTGCTTGAGTTGGGTTCCGTCTATGGGTTTGCTCAAGTATCCGTCGGCTCCGGAAGATTGCGCTTCAGCGGCCGGCGGTGACCCTGCGTCTCCCATCATAAGCAGAACCGGTATGTCGCCGTAGGCTCTTGATCCCTTGATTCCCTTGACAACCTGCTGAACGGCGTTCCAGCCCGGGGAATCGGATAATATGGTGTTGAGTATTATGAGATCAGGTCGGCTGTTTTTGATTTCCTGCTTCAGTTCCGAGGAACTGGAAACGTTTATGAATTCGTTATCTTGCGGCAGAAAACGCCTGATTGCTTCTTGACTGCGCTGATCCTTGTCGGCCACAACTATGCGGTAGGACATGTCTACCTCACGAGACTTTTTACTAAAAAATACAACAAATTCAATGTAAATGTCAAGTTAATTCAAGCTTGGTCCAGCTTCAGGGTTGCTTTCAACCTGTAGGGTAGGAACAATATTTCTGGTAGAATGTCTTTAATTCCAACCGTAGGTTTTAGTTTTTGTCTGCAACCATCCCAGTGAATAGCGTGATTTATTATAATAGATTTATAAAAAAAATACAATCAACCTTACATCATTATGCCGTTTTCTCTACGTTCAGCCATAGAGGTTTTTGGTTTGAACATCCGTCTCTTATTGCGGATCTCCGGCGCCGTCTCAGGCGCCTATTGACCTCGCTACTTTAATGAAGTAAGATAAGGCCTTGTAACAATATAGATAAACTTGACATAAGTCCTGTTATGGACTAGAAGACCAATGAACGCATGAAAGGGGAAAGTAAACGCCCCAGCCTTGAGCCGCGGCTTTACAGTCACAAGCTTTGACCGAGCACAGTCTTTGGCAAATCATTATAGGGGCGGGCTACGTAGTAAAGGCCGTAATGATGCTCCTGCTCCTGTTTTCCATAATTTGTTGGGGTATTGTTCTTACAAAGGCCATTCAGTTGTCGCGTGCAAAAAAACATACTCAACTGTTCTTTGATGCCTTCAGGGAATCTCGCAAATTTTCGGCTCTTTATATAGAAGCCAAACAATATGGTTTCAGTCCTGTAGCCCACGTATTTAAAGCCGGTTATGCGGAGTTGAACCGTATTTCCCGCCTGCAACAGGCAAGCTCCGCTGCCTCGGAATCCAATCAGGAGCCTGAATACGAACGCACAGGAATGGACAATGTGACTCGCTCCCTTCAGCAGGCCGTAATTGCCGAAACCTCCCGCTTGGAGCGAGGAGTAAACTTCCTGGCTACTACAGGTTCATCCGCCCCTTTCATCGGACTATTTGGCACGGTCTGGGGAATTATGGAATCCTTCAGACGTATAGGAGAAATGAAGAGCGCATCTCTGGCTGTCGTGGCGCCGGGAATTGCGGAAGCTCTGATTGCTACGGCTGCGGGTCTTGCCGCCGCTATCCCTGCCGTTATTTTCTACAATTATTTCCTCGGACGGATCAACATAATATCAAACGAAATGGACAACTTTTCATCAGAACTTATTAATATAATAGAGAGAATTTACTGGAAGAGAAAATAGGTCCGATTTTCAGCGGGAGACGACTATGGGTTTTAGCATGCATTCAAATCGTCGCGCAGCGATGTCTGAGATAAACGTCACGCCTTTGGTCGACGTTATGCTCGTTCTGCTCATAATTTTCATGGTCACTGCGCCGATGTTGCAGGAAGGGATACAGGTTGATGTGCCCCAAGCCCAGGGGTCCGCTCTGGAGAAGGACCAAAAGGTCGAGGACATCGTGATTTCGCTTTCGGCAAAAGGGGAAATTTATGTGAACGACCAGCAGATCCAGGAAGACCAACTGGTCAGCAAAATAACTGAAGCCACGAAGGCGAACCCTAAAACGGCGGTGTATTTGAGAGGCAGTAAGGAGGCTCCCTACGGATCGGTGATCCGAATAATGAGCGCATTAACAAGCTCTGGTATTCAGAATGTGGGCCTGATTACTTCTACAAATAAGGACGAAAACGCAAAGAAATGATCTACAGTCACAGTCTCCATGACTCTGTATCGCCCTGGATGATCCTCTCGTCGGTGGCCCTGCACTTGATTTTCTTCGCCGCGGCGATTGTTTTGTGCGGGTCCATGGTCAAGGCGACGAAACAGCAGAAGCCAGAGGAGACCGTGACCAAGGTTGCAATAGTGGATTCCGCCCCGGGTCCGAATATTTTGGAACAGCCTACGCTTGCTTCTGCGGCCAAGCCGGTGGAGATAACAGATCAGGATATGATGGTGGCCGAAGAGGCGCCGAAAGTGACCGAATCCGCGCCGCAGACCATCAAGGCAAAAGCGATAGAAACAACCGGAAGCCATCAAGCCGATAAAGCGGAAAAGAACTCCGAAGAAAATGGAATCCGTGCAAAAGGCCGAAGAGCCCAAGAAACCCGAAAAGAAGTCCGTCAAGAAACCACAAAATCCCGCCGCGGAATTAGAACAACGGATCGCTGATCTCAAAAAGAAAAGAGAAGGGAAGAACCCTCAGGCGGCGCAATCGGATTCTCCGGACATGACGGACTCAGGCCGGGGAGGGCGCTCCGGAACCTCCGACGACAATTTGAACAGATGGATTCTTGAGGTAAAGAGCCGCATAAAAAACAATTGGTCGATCTTGGCCGATACCCGAGACTCTGCCGAAACGCAAATCAGCGTTCAAATCGAAGACAATGGAGTCCTGAGAAACGCCGCGGTTGACGAGAGTTCCGGGGACAAGAGCTTTGACCTCTCCGCCATGCGGGCCGTAATGCAAGCTGCTCCCTTTCCGCCCATGCCAATGGAAGTTAAAGAAAGAATCAAGAGAGCCGGTGGACAAGTGGCCCTCAAATTTACTCCTAAGGGTCTTCAATGACCTCTGCCATTTTCTTCTGAACGCTGCTCCGTGGAAGGACTCATTCCAGACGCCTTCCAAAGCTATTCATCTCGTATTCCGTTGAGTGAATTAATAAACCATGTCACGGCAAAAGACTCAAAGCAAAACACAGCTGACCGCAATCCTTGTCACAGCGTTGTGTCTGTTCCTGGCGCAGTCGCCTGCCTTTCCCCAGGACAAGATAATAATAGACGTGAACAAGCCGGGTATCGCGAAGATGCCGGTCGCAATCCCGGATTTCGTTTCAACGCAGCCCGGATCTTTGAGCGGTCGCGATCTGGCGAACATCCTTAAGAATGATCTCTACCTTACGGGCTTGTTTCAGGTGGTTGACGCTGTTCCTCAAAATACCGGAGGGGAGCCGAATCTGGAAGCGTGGTCCCAAACAGGGGCCCAGATCCTGATCATCGGACAATACGAGGTCAGAGGCGACCAGGTGGCGGTGGACCTTAGACTGTATGACGTGGGCCTGAAACGCATGGATGTTGGAAAGCGCTACACCGGCCCTGTTGCGGACCATCGGCGAATCGTTCACAAGTTCGGCGATCGGGTCATGGAGAAGATTACCGGGACTCCCGGTTGCTTTTCTTCCAGGATCGCGTTTGTGGGAGACGGTCAGGCCAAAGAATTGTACTGCATGGACTTCGACGGCTTTAACACAGTGCAGTTGACCAGAAACGGAACCATAAACATGTCGCCCGAATGGGCTCCGGATAATAAGGCGCTCATTTTCACGTCCTATCTCAATCATAATCCGGATCTCTGGTGGTTGGATTTTGCTACGCTGAAGCAATATCCGTTATCCTCCAGGCCTGGAATCAACGCTTCCGGGCGCTATTCACCGGACGGCGCCACAGTGGCGTTATCGATGAGTTTTAAAGGTATACCTAAGATATTTCTGATAAATATGCAAGGAAACATAATAAATAAGTTGACTCAAGGTCGGGGAGATGATATTTCCCCAACATGGGCACCGGATGGATCCACCATTGCTTATGTTTCAGACCAGGCGGGAACCCCGCAGATTTACGCTGTTCCTGCAAACGGTGGAGAGCCCAGAAGGTTGACCGTGTCGGGCAATTATAATACCGATCCCGACTGGTCACCCAAGGGAGATCTGATCGCTTTCACCTCGAGGATCGAGGGACGATTTCAGATTTGCACTGTCAAGACCGACGGAACGGACTTCAAGGTCCTTACCAAGCAGGGATCCAATCAGGACCCGGCGTGGTCTCCTGATGGGAGAATGATCTCCTTTGTCTCGGAGCGCGATGGAAAGAAGCGAATTTACATTATGGACGTTCGCGGAGAAATTCAGGTACCGGTGTCGAGGATTCCGGGAAAAGCTCCGGCATGGTCTCGTAACTTTCAATGACGTTTCCCGACCGGGGAGAAAGGACCAGGCGACGCACATGGCGCCTCGCATCCTCTTTCATATAATTCCGATGCTAGTGGCGTGCCTGTTCCTAACGGGCTGTCCCCACCGTCCACCCAAGCCCATTGACCCTCAGCAAAGCTTGGTTCCCGGTTTTCCACGTCCCGGTTTAAGCTCCGGACAAATCGGTGAAGTAGAAGCTCAAAGGCTTCAGGCTCAGTTACAGACAATCTATTTCAACTATGACAATTTCAATCTGAGCCCGGAAGCCCAAGCTGCTCTCCAGGCGGACGCGGAAATCCTCAAAAGCGTTCCCAACGCGATGGTTGTGGCCGAAGGTCATTGCGACGAACGCGGAACTGCGGAATACAATCTCGCCCTGGGTGATCGTAGGGCGAGAGCGGCCGTAGACTTTCTGGTGAGCCTGGGATTGCCTCCCAATCGTTTCTCCATCGTTTCATACGGATCGGAGCTGCCGGATGATCACGGCCACAGTGAAGACGCGTGGAGCAAGAATCGTAGAGTGTATTTCAGAGTGAGCAAATAGGCCCGTTCAGCCGCGTTCGATGCCGGCCCAAGAGACCACAATATATGTTGGGAAGAAGAACAATAACAGGAGCATTCATTCACTTACGTGCGGGAGATTGCTTCGCTCCGCTCGCAAAGACAAGTCCAAGTGTCATTGCGAGGAGTGAAATCCCGCGTTCCGCGGGAAGGCAATCTAGGCATTCGACGCACATTAGTGAATGGTTACTAACAGGGCGCTTAAGCCTTTTGGCAATGGCTCTGGCGCTCAGCCTCTCACTGGCAGGGTGCTTGGCCAGGACCGCTAATCCCACTTTGCCTTACGTGCAGCCCGCCCAGTCCGTGCCGGTAACGGATCCCACTGCCGTGCATATGGCGTCGAGAATAGATGAGATGGATGGTGAGATCCAGCGCCTGAGGGAGATGATCGAGCGCCAACAAGCGGCAGGCGGGAACGAGCAGGTAATACGAAATCTCCAGGAAAGAGTTTCGGCGATTGAAAAGCAGTTGGGCATGGCGACGGGTTCGGCTCCTCAGGCTCCCGTAGCCCCGCAAAGAACAATGGGACGCGTTTCCGCAGCAAGGGATTCAGAGTCGAGCGGAACCGAAACAGGCGCCCAAACCGGAGCCGGACCCGCTGGGAGCCCCTGTAGAAATTCAAAACGCCCCTGTGAGCCCTGATGAAAAGATTTACAGGGACGCGTATTTGGCTTTCAAGAACGGGAACATGGATCAATCAGTAGCGCTCTTCCAAGAGTTGTTGAAGAAATTCCCTCAGAGCGCTCTGGCCGCTGACGCAATATACTGGATTGGCGAAGCCCGACTGAGCCAGGCGAGATACGATGAGGCTGTTCTACAATTTGACCGGGTAATTAAAGAATACCCGGGCTCCAAGAAAGAGTTGAACGCCTTGCTCAAGCAAGGGGAAGCATTTGAAAAGATGGGCGACGAGAAATCTGCAAGAATTATCTACCAGAAAATTATCAATGATTATCCGCACACCGCCCAGGGGAGAATTGCCGCGGGTAAGCTGAAGGGCTCTCACTGAACCCAAGCACAATTGAATGAAACGAGAAAAGGCGCTGACCAGTCAGCGCCTTTTTTTATGGATTGGCGCATCAGCTCCGCAAATTACGCTATTGCGCCCGCACATTAACCTGATTTTCAGGCCGAAGGCGCCCAACAGGAGTTGGCGTCCTCATTGGGCGTATACTACAAATGTTTTGGGCTGCACTGACCGGCGAAGGAGGGTCGGTGGCTTTTCCAGATGCGGAGCAAAAGCTATGTAATCATTGAGGAGCGGTTTGATATCCTTGAGGCGCGTTTTGATACTGCTGCGGCATTTGCTGCGCGCCGTATTGCTGACCCTGATACGGTTGAGGCGCATACTGCTGGGCCTGGGATTGCTGTTGAGGAATTTGCTGGGCCTGCATAGGCGCCTGATATTGGGGTTGTTGTTGATATTGAGGCTGGGCCTGTTGTTGGGGCGCATACTGCTGTTGCTGCTGATATTGAGGCGGGTATGCGGGAGTGGTCTGGTATTGCTGGGGAGCCCCTTGATACTGCTGCTGCGGATAACCCTGAGGAGCTTGTCCGCCGTAAGCGCCCTGGGCCGGAACATAATTGACTATGGGCTCCGACTGTTGAGGAGCTGGAGCCTGCTGTCCCTGATTGGCGTTATTCTGATTTGTCGGGCCCGAATAGTAAGGATTGAACACGTAGGCCGGGTTGCCGGTCCACCACGACCGAAGATCTCCCACCGCCGAGTTTTCGATAGCGTCTCTGCTCGATGAGCCTGCAAACAGATAATCAAAGAAAGCATGGCTCGGGACGGCAGGACAGACCAAGAGCAGTATCGCTCCGACCATGATGACCTTTTTCATGTATTGACTCCTCTCAAGGGGAATAAACATACTAAGCTAAATTTATGATACTTAAATAAAACTAACGAGTCAACACAAACATTTTTCTACGCAATCGGAATCAACTATCAGATATTATGTGAATTAGCGGTCAGGCGAGCAAGAGATCCTTGCGCGTAGGCCGGTATCCCGCTTGAAACCCAATAGCCGATTAGGGGGACAGCCCCGGCCGGAGCGCACGTTCAATAACTAGGGACTTCCTTGAAGGCCAACTCCCGCAGCCATGTCGGTAATAATTCGTTATTTTAAATCGCTCGCCCAATCCTCCACATGGCGATCGCAGCCATAAAATCCAGCCCCAGTCTGGGAAATTGGCGAATCCGTAATCCAAGAAACACCGTTCGTCAAATTCAGGAACATTTCGAAAAGAGAGGTGTCGTTTATAAGCATAACGCGTGATGGGGAAAAAATACCTTTTGAATCGAAATCTCGTGGCGTTTTTGAGCGGGGAGGAAGGTCGCCATGAAAAGTCAGCAGAAAGTGTGGTTGGATGAGTATGCGGTGACCTGCCGCGTCTTTAAAGGCAGATGGAGCATTCGTCACTGTGTCAAAATGTACAATGACATCAAGGACTTGAAGATCCAAATGTCCTCTAGGTGCAAGGGCAAGGTCACACGTCACGAATCAATGTACAACCCGTGTGAACGCTGCAAGATCTTGACAAACTACGTGAACAGCCTGGCGGAGACCGAAGAGCATTTCCAGGAGCAGCGCGATACACACGTCGGGGTTTGGGCGCAATAATTATTTCACGTTCTTTTCAAACGCCTGGGCAATTTCATTCATGTTATCCCATCGTTTATCGGGCTCTTTTTCCAGGCATCCGAGTATTATGGGCTCGATCCAGTCCGGGACTGAGGGATCGATCAATCGGGGCGGAGCCGCAAAGATTTTTGTATGCTGGAACTTGTAATCATCGAACTTGGGGCCTTCGAAGGGATAATCACCGGTGATCATGTAATACATAAGAATTCCTAGGGAATAGATATCTGCCGCCCTTTCTCTTATCACGGTTGAGCGGGACTTAAAAAACTCAGGTGGTATAGTGGCCGGATTGGTTCCGGGATCTTGCCATCTAGCCTGCTTGCCACGTGTCAGATTCCGGTAGGTCTGGGAAAAGCCCATTGAGGCTATAGCCGGGCGCTGAAAGTCTTCATCTATAACGACGTGACTTGGCTGAAGATGGAGATGAAACGTGCGGCGGAATTTCCCGTCAGCGGCTTTGTAGTTGTGAGCATGAGCTAGTCCTGCGATTATTTTGGTGATGATATCTATTCTTTGGTTGAGACCGGGCTTACGCTTCAGCCTCATCATCAACTCGATTGTCTTGGGATAAAACGGATGAACCAGGGCGATCCGGCCTTCAGGCCCTCTCACCAAGTCTTCTAGCCGCAAAATGTTATCGTGAAGGATACTATAGTTTGTGTGGGTGATCTCATCTATGAAGTCTTTCATAGCCGAGGGGTCCAGCAAATCCTTCTTGAATATTCTCAACAAGACCGGCCGGCCTGTATTAACTTCAGCTCCTATGTGCATTCTCCCCCACGAATCACTCATCAAAATTTCCATCTCTTTGTACGCCAGTCCTCCTGTGGCCGGCTTATACAGCTCGGTAAGAGGGATTTCTCT
Source organism: uncultured delta proteobacterium (assembly GCA_963747865.1). Lineage (GTDB taxonomy): Bacteria > Desulfobacterota > Desulfomonilia > Desulfomonilales > Desulfomonilaceae > JBBSBY01. The sequence continues at coordinate 29,170 of CAVVHK010000037.1, forward strand.
GAGGTTCTGGCTCTTGGCATACCCGGAAACGAATGTGGTAGTCGCCTTTTCCGAAAAGGGCACATTGGGGTCGGACAGGGAAATGCTTTGTATCGGCCTTACAGGCGGCTGTTGCACCATAGACTCGGGTTGCTCCACCAGCGGCGCAGAATCAGGGACAACAGGAGTGGGCTTTTCTGTCGTTTTTTTCTTCGGCCTTTCGTCCTTCTTCGGGGCAGCCGCTTTTTCCGGCGGAGCTTGGATTCGTTGTCGAGTTGGTTTTGGCGAAGGAGCTTCTTCCTTTTCCACCATCGGGGAGATCACCTTGGCCGTGCCTGACTTGCGTTTGAGAAACAGGGTGTTCGTCTTCTTTCCGGGTTCTTTCCATTCCCCGGCGTCTTCAACGGCCTTTTCCTGAGAAGGCTGCTGAGCGGGAACAGACGCCTCAGGCGGCTCAATACGTTCAATTAACGGCTCTTCGACGGGCTTGGGCGCGGGCGCCTGCGGCGCAGGCCCGCCACTGGATAGACTAAGCAAGTACTCTCTAATCCGACGATCATGCGGAACGTCTTTAAGAGCGGCTTCCATTATTGTGCGCGCCTGGGAGCCTGTTGCGCCACGGTTCATGATTTCAAGCGCCGTGGCCATGATTAGAGGTTTGGGGCCCTCCGCGACTATGCGGTCCAGATACCCGCGTTCAACGGCTATTTCCGCAGCGCGTAGACAGTGGGCCTGGTCGTCGGGTTTTTGTTTCAGGACTGCCAAAATTTGGTCGAAGCTCTTCTCAGAATCTCCAAGTCTATCGTAAGTCTTGGCGAGAGCAATTCTCACATTGATGTTCTCGGAATCCATCTTAACCATTTTCTCAAGCAAGCTTACAGCCTTATCATTGGTGGTGCCCCTTTTCATGAGCTGCTTGAGAATTTTTGAGTTCAGCTCCCGGTTGCCTTCCCTGACCGCTTCATCAATCAGATCATTGTCTATTATGCACAATGCTAGATCAGATAGATAATCGTGGTTGGCTGAATCCAGCTCGTGAAGCAACCTCAGTTTGTCCATGTATTTATCAAGCTTGCCCTGAGTGAGATATACCGTGCTCAGCATTCGGTTGATTCCAATGGCCTTGGGTTGAAATTCCAAAACCTTTTCGTAGACCGACACGGCTTCCGGATTCACCTCGGAACGAACTAAATACATTTGCGCGATTTTCTTCACTATTGAAGGATTGCCCTCGTTGAGAGCTTCACCCACTTTGGAGGTCTCCATGTATATTCTCGCCGCTTCGTCCATGTATTCGTCGGCTTTATCCTTGTCGATCTGGCTCAGTATGGTTAACTCGCTCACTGCTCTGCGATAATCCCCGCCCTGATTGTAGATATCGGCAAGTATTCTGTGGAGCCGTTTGTCGACGCGGTCATATTCCAGACATTTCAGATATATTCGGCCCGCGTCGGGAGACTTGACCCTGTCCTCAAGGTATTCCTGGCATATGGCCAGCAGGAGTTCCTTGTCGTTGGCTTCTATCGCAAGATCGGTCTCGCCTTCGCCGATCAGAAAGTTTGCGGTTTCCGTAATGATAGAAGCCTGCGGGGTCCCAAGCCTTTTCAGTTGCAACGCGTGATCGAGGAGTCCTTTGGCGTTCTTGAGTCGGCGATATATATCCAACAATTTTCTGTGAATATCGAATATCTTGTCTTCGTCGGTTTCGGTAGAAAGCAAGACTTCGTAAATTTCAGCCGCTTCGGCCTCTCTACCTATGGCGAGCTTCAACTCGACTCCGACCGTGTAATCTTCAGAAGTAAGCACGCCCCCAAGGTCGTTCATCTTTTGCCAGGACTTGATCGCCTCACGGATGTCGTTGGTGTTTTGGTAACAAACAGTAAGTCTCCGGTAAATCTCCGGGTTGCGCACTTCACCGCCCTGCAATTCGATATAACGTTTGAAATCTCTGATAGCGCCTTCGAAGTCACCGGCCCTGAAGAGCTCTTCCCCTCGTCTGATCGCTGCAGGGATAGAAGCCACATGGTCGGCCAAGGCCTTGTCCTTCTTGGCCCTGAGCACGAAAAAGGCTATGCCTCCTGCTGCCACGAGAGCCAACAGAATCCCCCCCACTAGAATGTATGGGAAGCCCGCCTTGCCGGCGGGCCGCCAGGGCTCCGTATATTCTTTCTTAACAAAACCTGATAACCTTTTTGCAGGAAGTTTCACCTCGATGAAATCTCCCTGAACGGAGGCGACTTCTAGAATGTCATTATTCAGAGCGATGTCCAACAGATCCGAGCCGGTGTCCGGCTGGCTGTAAACATTTACGGAGACGTGGTCGGGGGCGACGATCTTGACTGCGTTGAATGAGTCCTCAGCATGGACTATTGCAGCAAATAGCAATATAGTGATTAGGGAATAAAATGTGGTCCGAATTAGGGCTTGGGTTTTGGAGTACTTTTTCAAAGAAATTCCCTCTTTCCCGAAAATGCTTACATTATGAAATCAGTATCTTAGATTATCACGAAAGCATATTGTGATCAAATGCAAATTCCAAATTTTGGTATCTATTCAGCGGACGGAGGTCAAGTGTCGAGATTGCTTCGTCGTTTTCCCAACCGCCATGACACTTCGGGGTGTTGTTGGACCCCGGCTTTAACCGGTGGAACACATCCGGCTGAGGAAGTCATGGAACGGCAATTCTATTGTTGTGAATAGATTGGAGTCACAGAATGGGAGTTGGAGATAACCTGTCTTTTGAACAAGGGCCCATAAGACCGCCCAGCGAAGCAGGCAGTCTACTGATACGCGCTACTCGGAATTGTCCTTGGAACAGATGCGCGTTTTGTGGCACATACAAGGGCCGCAAGTTTTCGCGGCGGCCTCTGGATGAGATCAAGAAGGACATTGACACCGCAAAGGCTATTGCAGAGGCGATAGGAGACATTTCTCGGAAATACGGCGACGAAGGTCGGCTTACCAGACCGGTGCTATCGGGAATCTTTTCCGACGCCGCTCTCTCCGATTCATTTCGCTCTGTTGCTCTATGGCTCGCGTCAGGCGGCGCCACGGTGTTTCTCCAGGACGCCAACTCCATAATGCTTTCCACTGATTCTCTCGTGGAGATCCTTAACCACATAACGAAGACATTTCCGCAAGTGGAACGGGTCACATCGTACCGCGCGGGCCGTTACGCTCAAGGGGAAAACGGTCGATGAATACATAAGGCTCAAAGAAGCGGGACTTTCGCGGCTACATGTGGGCATGGAATCGGGATCCGACAAGGTCCTGAAGATGATCGATAAAGGAGCGCGCTCGGAACAGATCATCGAAGGAGGCAGACGTGTGGTTGAAGCGGGAATTTCCCTTTGCTTCTACATCATCCCCGGAATCGGGGGCGTGGAGTTCTCTGAAGAGAACGCCAGGGAATCCGCCCGGGTGGTAAATGCGGTGAACCCCAGCCATGTGCGCTTCAGGTCGCTATACATAAAGCGAGGCTCCTCACTTGACCGGATGGCGGAATCCGGGGAATTCGTCGCCCCCGATGAGGATTCCATAGTCCGCGAGATCAGGCTTTTCATTTCTGAGTTGAATGGCGTCAGCTCAAAATTGGTCAGCGATCACATTCTGAATCTCCTGGAAGAAGTCGAAGGGCAATTACCGGACGACAAACAGAAGATTCTCGACACAATCGATCGCTACCTCAATTCGACTGAAGAAGATAGGCTCTTGTTTCAACTCGGCAGGAGAGGGGGGGCCCTGCGGTATCTGGATGACCTGAAAGACCCCACCGTTCTAGATAGACTGCGGCTGGCTAAGAAACAGATTGAAAAGGATTTGCCGGGAGGGATTCCGGAATATATACAAGCGATAAAGAAACAGTTTGTTTAGATAGAACTCGTAGCAAAAACATAATTAAGAGTGAAAGGATAATAGCTAATGAATGGAGCCGGCCCGGCTACCGGTTGGGGTAGAGTTGGAATTCTTGCGAAAGCCGGAATTAAGTATGTGACTCCCAAGAAAATGTTGAATTTCGCCAGATGTGAACTGGACGTATTGAGACGTACTCCTGTGCCGTCATCAATTCCTTATTCGGCGGTCATCGATGTTACCAATATATGCAACTTAAAGTGTCCCTATTGCCCAACCGGCGCCAGAAGAAAAAGCGGGCGCACGGACCGGATGGTAGACCCGGCCAACGTGGAAAAATTATTGAACGAAATCGGAGACTATCTGATCAGCGTGAATCTCTACGATTGGGGTGAGCCCTTCCTGCATCCTCGAATAGCCGACATGGTCCGTATGTGTCATGATCGTGGAATTTTCACAATGATTTCCAGCAATATGAACACTTTAAACCAGAAATCCATGGATGAGGTCTGTAAGGCCGGCCTAGATTATCTGGTTGTGAGTCTGAGCGGAGCGACGCAGGAAGTCTATGAGAAATACCACCGCGGCGGCAAGATCGAAAAACTGATTGAAAACGTGCGACACATCTCTGAGTTCAAGAAGAAACACGGCTTGAAGAACCCTATTATAGAATTCCATTATCTCGTGTTCAAGCACAATGAGCATGAGGTTGCCGCAGCCAGAGAAGTGGCTCGAGAGTTGGATGTCGAGATATTCCGAGCCTTGCAGGCCAGCGCGCCTGAACCGGAGACCGTGCAGCTTGACAACGATCCCAAGAAGATCCTTTCCGAAGTGCCGTATTGCCACCAGTTGTGGCATTTGGCCGTCATCACTCCGGACGGTTCAGTAGCCCCTTGTTATTACATGTATTTCGATAAGGATGACTTTGCCCATTATTCAGAGGGGGACATTTTGTCCATTCGCAACAACCCCGAGTTCGTAACCGCGAGAAAACTATTCAACCGTGATAAGGTGGGAGATCTCCCGCCCACCATGAAACACCCGTGCTTGAAGTGTCACTTGGTGCATTCACAGCGGCACCTGAAGAATTATCTGAAGAATAACCCCAACGCGAAGAAGGACCATAGGACAGGAGGAGTCTGACGGCCAACGCCGGCGCAGTAAGGAAATTTGATAATTTCCTTAGGTCCGTATTAATGAATGCGGTGTCACTTGGTCTGGGTCCCTCCTGATCCCATAGGATGTGGTGAGCGAAGCGAACCGCATCCTATAAGAATCCGTGACCGTACTTACCAAACAGCGCTCCTAGTCGCCTGCAAATCGAGAAACCGGCCTTAACCGCTCCCATCCAACCAACCCATGAAACTCTTTCCCCACCTGAACATCATAAGACCATACACAGCCAGGGAGACGCCCAGGGCGACGTGTGAACCGACGACGTGGCCGGCGGCGTAGAACAAAGCAGCCGAAATCGTCGCCGCTCCGACTGGGAAAAGGAAATCCCCAACGCGAAAGAACGCGAACCGAATTTGGCAATAGGAAAAGGTCAAAAGCGTCATGGTGAGCTTCGTGAGGATAATCACCAGACACCCACCCAACAGGCCGTAGGAATTGATTAGCGTCCAATTGAGGATCAGGTTAATTGCCGTAACGATGGCGGCGAAGCCCAGCACCATGCGTCCGGCCCCAACGACCATCATCAAATAGCAGAACAGGTTGTTTTCAAAGGAGAAAATAATCGTCCAGACCAGATAGCGCTGCATCCATACAGCGTCCGCGTATTCCCGCGGATAAACTAGTCCGATGATGAAATTGCTTTCCACATACAACACAGCTATCACGGGAAACGCAACAGCCAGGAGCCACAGGGCGTTATTGCGCACCAAAGGTCCCAGCTTATTCTTATCCTGGGAGAAAGTGGTCGCCAGAATAGGGAAAATTACCCATCCCAAAAACTGCGATGAAGCCAGAATTGAAATTCCGTCCACAATGTTCCAAGTAGCCGTGTAATAGGCTACTCCAGTCATGCCGGCGGCTTTCTCGAGGAAGAATATGTTGGTTTTGTTGTAGAAATTTCCGAGTATGTCGATCAAGGCAAAAACAAAGGCGCTCGCAAATACAGGCTTCAATTCGGCCAACCGGACACTTTTCCAAACATCGATTGCGAACCCTTTGAAATTAAGCGAGATGCCGTACAGCAACTTAATAAGGGCTCCGACGAGCTTGAATGAGCCGATGATTATCGGTGGCAGGCCCAGCGCCGCCGTGATAAACCCGAATATATACGACGCCCCTGTGGACGCTACCTTTACTTTTGCTTCGTCAAACTGCCGCGCCTTCACCCGGAGATTGGCGAAGAAAGTTTCAGCCACCGCGTCGAGGGCCACGCCGAAACATATTAGCCAGAAGACAAGGCTTGTCTGCAGTTTGAATCCACGGTAGTACGTAAGGACTAGGACAAAGAGCATGGCCGGCACAAACAGAATCAGCTTCAGAAGCAGCACTCTCACAAGGATTCTGTCCGAAGCGTCTGATTTTGCTGACGCCAAATCTACGACCAATGGGTAATACAAACCGAATTCCACTATTGTCATGACAACGCTGGAAGCCGCCAGCACGTACATCACTTCCCCGTAGAAGGTTGAGTTGAGCCATGCCAGGTACAGAAAAAAAGCGGTGCTAAGACCGGCTTCTGCTCCCTGGGCCGACAGCAGGTAACCGAATCTTCTGAGTATGCTGGTTTTTTGAGGGGACGGATCGGCTGGACCGGAAGACATATAGTATTTAGTTCCTTGAGTAGTCTTGGGTGGAGCAAAAGGAAGCTATATTACTACCGACCGACCGAGGAGAGCAATAGGTCGAAAGCGTGCGGAAAGTTTAAGAGCTTCGGAAAGGGTTCTCGGGGAGGGACTTTTTGCAGAAAGTCCCTCCCCGAGGCTCTCTCCAAAAACTCCTGAAATATCGGTTTCCACTGGCGCCCAGGCTGGAGCCTGGTAACGAGGCAAAAGAAACGAGCGTGATAGATCATTTGTAAGGTTGAAACGGTTCCGGAATCGATCCGTTAGGAGGTTTCAGGTCGATTCCGGAGTCCGCCGCAGTTCGCATTCACTCGAGCGGCCGCATGAGCCCGCTCGAGCCAAAAGTTACGGGCCGGCGTTCCCGCCGACCCTTATCCGTGTTTCCTGCGCTTTCGAATGCGAACCGAACTCTCGATGCGCAAGCCAAAACTAAATGCTAAAAAACACCTTCTGAAGCACTTTTGGGGTGTAACCCACGACATCCAGGTAGAGGGTAATGCCGCCGTTGAAGAAAGGCCAACCTGCGCCCAGGATCATCGCCGTGTCTATGTCCTTGGGGTCGGACACGACTTTCTCTTTGAGAATCATGTCGATCTCCACCGTCATGTTGGTGAGCAGCCTGTCCAGGATCTCTTCCTTGACGAATTCCTTTTCCCCTCGGACCGCGTAGATTTCAGCGACTTTCGGGTCGAGCTGTTTGCCGGGACCCCAACCCTGATAAATTTGGGCGATCCTGGCCTCGGCAAGCTTTCCGAAACGCTCGTTCATCGGGAAACGATCAGGCCAGGCTTTGTGGCATGTTTCCAAGACGTGGAAACCGACCGCCGGACCGACCAGCGCCAGTAGATCAAAGGGGGCCATGGGGAGCCCTAACGCCAGGGCAGCCTCGTCCACCTGCATGAAGTCCGCGCCCTCATCCACGATTTCAAAGCAGTCGCTGAGCAACTTGGTCAGAAGCCTATTGACGAGGAACGCAGGCGAATCTTTGACCAGGATGGCGTTCTTTTTCAGCTTCTTGGCGCAGTCGAACGCTGTGGCCAGGGTCAAGTCATCGGTTTTTTCACCCTTGATGATTTCCAACAAAGGCAGAACCGCGACCGGGTTGAAAAAGTGAAAACCTACGACTCGTTCAGGGTGTTGCAGCTTGGAAGCCATTTCCGTAACGGAAAGGCTGGAGGTGTTGGTAGCCAAAATACATGTGGGCGATATAGCGGCTTCAGCCTCGGCAAATACCGTCTGCTTTATCGGCATTTCCTCGAAGACCGCCTCGATGACGAAATCGCAATCCGCGAAATCGTTCCAGTCCAAAGTGGGGATGAGAATATGGAACAGGTGATCCGCTTTGGCCTGAGTCATGCGGCCCCTGGCGACCATGGACGCCAGTTCCCCCTTAACGTAATTGACGCCTTTGTCCAAGAACTCCTGCTTGATGTCCTTCATGACCACAGGCACGCCATATCTGCGAAGGAACAGTATGGCCAATTGTGAAGCCATCAAACCTGCGCCGATCACGCCAACTCTCTTGATCGGACGTGGCTTCACGTCCCTGGGAACGCCGACCGGCCTCTTGGCTCTTCTCTGAACAAGGTCGAAGCTATACACGCCCGCTTTACATTGACGGGTCTTAATAAGGTCTCCAAGCGCTTTGTCTTCGTCGGCAAAGCATTTGTCCGCAGGTTTGCTCAAATCGCAGGCCGCTTCAACCAGTTCCAGGGCGCGATACGGAGCTGGAGCTGCGCCGTGGACTTTCATATCGACGAATTCTCTGGCCTGATTCAACGCTGTCTTAAGTTTGGACATATCGGGAGCAGGGCGTTCAACCTTCTCTTTGCCGGAGATGATGTTTTCGAGAAAGATCATACTTTCATCAAAGAATTCGACTGAATCGAACAACCTGTCCGCAAGACCCATTTCATAGGCTTTGGCGCCGTCGATCATTTTATTCTGGTTGAGTGGGTTGTAAACGATCAGCTCCAGAGCCTTTTCCGGACCAAGCAGTCGGGGAACGAGCGTGGAGCCGCCCCAGCCGGGGATCAGTCCGAGGAAACACTCGGGGAAAGCAATCGCCGGAACCGCTTTGGAGACCGTTCGATAGTCGCAGTAAAGCGAAATCTCCAAGCCGCCACCCAATGCGGCGCCGTTGACCGCTGCGACCGTGGGGATCTTGAGATTCATGATTCGTTTCATGGCGGCGTGGCCTGCGGCCCCGATCTGCCTACCTTGCTCAAAGGTATTGATGAACGGGACCTGCATCAGATCCGCGCCCGCCGCGAATATATAGTGCTTGCCGCAAAGCAGCATGCCTTTGACGTCTTTATCGGCTTCTATCTTGCTTACAGCTTCGTGAAGCGAGGCCAAAGCGCGTGCTCGCCGAAGGTGTTGGGTTTCTTGTAGTCCTCGCCATTGTCCATAGTGACGATGGCTATTTTGCCGACACGCGAATTATAGTAGTTTACATGGAAGAGAGTCGGTGCGTCAGCCATGGTAATTCCTTTCGTAAAACATTCTCCGCTATCTGTAGGGCTGGATTTCTAGGCATAATGGGCTGTTGTTTCTCGTGGCGCCGCAGCTTAGCAGCGGAGATCACTTGTCCGTTTCTTTGCTCTTGTCTTCTTTTTTGGATTTGCCGTTGTGCATCAGGTTCTTCCACACTACTGTGCCACCCTGACCCAACCCCACACACATGGTGGTAAGGCCGTATTTGGCTTCAGGATGCTCCTGGAAACCGTGCATAAGGTGGCAAGATAACCGAATGCCCGATGATGCAAGAGGATGGCCGAAGGCGATGGCTCCTCCATAGATGTTCATGCGTGGATCATCCGGAACTTTCAGTCCGAATTCGTCCATGAATGCGATCGCCTGGACTGCAAAAGCTTCATTGAGCTCCACCAGTCCGACGTCGTCCATTGTGATTCCCGCCACTTTCAGAGCCCTGTGTGTGGCCGGAATCGGGCCTATGCCCATAATCTCGGGCTTCACACCTGCGTAGGCGAAGGACTTGAGCTCCATTTTAGCTTCAATGCCGAGTTCCTCGGCGTAGTCTTTGGCCATCAATATGCAGCCGGCGGCGCCATCGTTCAGACCTGAGGAATTCCCTGCAGTGATACGCCCCATAACTCTGAACGGCGTGCGAAGCTTATTCAATCCATCCATGGTGGTTTCCGGCCTGGGCTGCTCATCCTTATCCGCCACAGCCCACCCGTTCTTTGTGTAAACCGTCATGGGCACGATCATTTCGCCGATTTTGCCGGACTTAATGGCTTCAGCCGCTTTCTTCTGGCAATACAGCGAATACTCGTCCGTCATTTCTTTCGTGATATTCGGGAACATGTCGTGCAGGTTCTCGGCGGTTTCGCCCATTGACATGGCGCTCTGATCCACCAGTCTGTCCGTCATGAAGCGTGGATTCGGGTCCGCCGTGGCGCCCATGGGATGATGCCCCATGTGCTCGACACCGCCTGCGATGGCAGCGTCACAAGCGCCCATGGCTATCTCGCCGGCCGCTGCCGTGATGGCGCTCATGCCGCCCGCACACATCCTGTCTATGGAAAAACCGGGGACCGAGTCCGGGAGGCCCGCAAGGATCACCGAGGTCCGGCCTAGGGTAAGTCCTTGATCTTTTTCCTGGCAGAAAACACCCCAAGCGTTTTCTCCAATCATTTCCGGCTTAACCTGGGGGTTGCGGCGAAGCAGCTCACGGATTACCTTCACCACCATGTCGTCGGCCCTGGTGTTCCAGAAGATACCCTTTTCGCCGGCTCGGCCGAACGCCGTTCTGACTGCGTCTACTAGGACTACTTTTCTAGTTTTCATAATTAAACTCCGTGATCGATTAGAATAAAGCGAAAGAGTCTTCCGGTAGATCGATTGCAGAGCGCTCACCGGACATTATTGCCCTGGCTTTGCCCTTGGATAACGAAAGGAAGGTGTTGGCGAAGAATTCCGCAGAAGCCACTTTACCTCTGTAAAACGCGGCGCTTCTGTTGGTTCTCACCACTTCGTCCTTCTTTTCCTGGGTATCCGCTTTGGAGTCGGTGTAAATGTCATTGAGTTTGCGGTCGGCTATGACGGCTTGCCACAAGAGCATGAAACCAACGGCCACATCACCGAAAAGTTCCAGATAGGGCGTGGCATAGAGAATGGGTGTCATGAAATCTTCGGTTATGCTCTTCAAACCAAAATATCTGGTAACCTCGATAAGCTGCTTTCTGGCCTCGTCGAAAAGCTCGGTTATGTCCTTCAATCTATAGTTCTTCTTGGCAATTTTGAGAAGATTTCCCGTCTCGGAAACTATGCTCTTGAACAACGCGCCTTGCTTGTAGCTCAGCTTCCTGCCGACCAGGTCGAGGGCCTGGATCCCGTTGGTGCCTTCATAAATGGAAGCGATTTTGGCGTCGCGCATGAACTGCTCTACAGGATATTCACGGCAATAGCCGTATCCGCCGTGGATCTGAATCGCCAGTTCGGTTACCCTGAATCCCATATCCGTGCTCCACGCTTTGCAGATGGGGATCAAGATATCCAGAAAGCCCTGGTATTTGTCCTCTTCCTCTTTTGTGGTAGCGGTCTTATGTCTGTCTTCGCAGTAATGCGCGCGTAGTACAGCAGAGAGCGGATGCCTTCAGTCACACATTTCATCCACATGAGCATTCTGCGCACGTCTGGATGCTGAATGATCGGAACTTTGGGCGCGGAAGGATCCTTCATGGTGCTGATTTCCGGACCCTGAAATCTCTCCTTGGCGTACCTCAGAGCATGCATATAGGCAGCGCTGGCCTGGGACAAACCCTGCACGCCGACGGCGAGTCGGGCTTCATTCATCATGTTGAACATGATCTTCATGCCCTGATTCTCTTCTCCCAGAAGGTACCCGACGCAATTGTCTTTTTCACCGAAATTGAGAGCGCAGGTCGCTGAAGCGTTGATGCCCATCTTGTGTTCTGTGGCGGCGCATATCACGTCGTTGTCGACGAATTCCCCGTTTTCCAGCCGCTTCTTGGGAACGATAAAGATGCTGATGCCTTTGGTTCCGGCCGGGGCGCCTTCTATGCGCGCCAACACCATGTGAATGATGTTGTCGGTAAGATCATGATCGCCTGCGGAGATGAAGATTTTGTTCCCTACGATGGAAAATGATCCGTCAGGTTTGCGGACCGCCTTGGTCCTCAGCGCGCCGACATCGCTGCCCGCCTGAGGCTCGGTCAAACACATGGTGCCGCACCACTCGCCGGAGTACATCTTGTCCATGAACTCGTGCTGTTGCGCTTCCAAGCCATAAAGCTCTATGAGCCTTGCCGCTCCTATGGTCAGGTTGGGATACATCATCAACGCCTGGTTGGCCGCAACGAATAGCTCCGTGGAAGCGCCGTATATCGTGCTGGGGAAACCCTGTCCGCCCATGTCCGGCTCGACCGGTAAAGAAGCCCATCCACCTTCGCAGAATACTCGGTACGCGTCATGAAAGCATTCGGGGACCCTGACTTGCCCGTTTTCGAGAACTACCCCTTTCTCGTCGCCTTCTTTATTCGTGGGGAAGAGTTTCTTTTCAGCCAGTTTAAGGGCAGCGTCGAGAACCATGTCGAAGATTTCCCGCGAGAATTCGGCGTATTTCTCGCGTTCGGAGAGTTCTTCGATATTGAGTTGTTCGTAGAGTACGAATTTGACGTCGCGTTCATCTACGAGGAGATTAGGCATGAGTAAGATTCCTCCTTGGGATTTGTAATGTGGCCTTTGTATATTCTTTCAGAAGTAACGCTTCCAGCAAACGATGGAGACAGAAACGAACGAAAAAAAACGTCTCAGCTCAAACCGGGCCTACTAGACGACATCTCCAATGAATCCATTTTCGCTCACTCCACCTGCGCAGCGCAAGAAAAAAATGAATGTTTCACAAAAAAAATTGCAGGCCGCGATTTGAGCCCGGGATGCTGGTCTGTCGCAGAACTAGGCTATAAGCGTGCGCTGCGATCCTAAAATACACCATTTTCTTGACGCGATAATTTGTGTAGGAGAGGTCTTCTCGGCGCGGTCGGACAGCAAAGCCTTTGAATTCATTTTGGGAGGGTTTCCCACTCATAACGGGCCGCCCACGCCGACAAAACGAAGAGCGCGGCTTCCCGTCCAAGAACTTTTCTCAGGAACGCAATCCCGGAAGTCGGACACTGGTCATTGCGCATCGCTCCCGGAGGCCAGCCCAATTATCTCCACAAGCTTATCCCTGGAGGCCAACAAATCTCCCTGTTCGAGTTCCAGAGTCATTGTGCCTTTATAGCCGATCTTGATGAGCGTCTTTAGGATAGATGAGAAATCGATGATTCCAGCCCCCAACGGCAGGTGAAGGTCGTCGTCTACGCCTCTTCCTCCACGGTTATCATGGATATGAACATGTCGGACGGAGTCTCCAAGGCGTTGAATAATCTCGAAGGATCTGTTCACACCACTCAGCAATTGCGCGTGACCAACGTCCAGAGTTACGCCCAAGCCGGGGACGGCGCGTAGAACCCCCGTGAGGTCGTATGCGCGCTCGGAGAGGTTCTCCAGAGAGATAAGGACATCGCGCTCTTTCGCATAATCGCAGATCCGTTTAAGAAAGCGCTTTTTTTCTGCGATGACGGGCGATGGTATAAAACGGCTGTCAACCCACAAATGAATTGTCAGAAGCAAAATACCCAGCCCGTGAGCGGCGTCTACGGTTCGGAGGATCTCAGCGAAATAACTGTTCCACAAACGGTCAAGATCTCTGGGAGCGCCTTCCTTTGGGCCGTGGCCGATCAGGAAAAAACCGGCGTCGGACTCGTTTTTAGGGAGATGGCGCAGCCGCGAGAGGTCCCGAGCATTAGTGAAGACGACTTCCCCGAAATCAAACCCATGCTTGATCAGGAACTCAATATCCTCCGGTGATTTGATGTGACCGCCAATCAGCATGGGGCAGGTTTCTCCATAGGATTGTCAAATAGCGGCACGGCATTCGTAGCCGAGCGCTTACAGTTTAAGAAAGCCGCTGGAGGGGAACTTCTTGAAAGAAGTTCCCCTCCAGACCAACCTTCAAGACCTTCCAAAATGGCGGCAGGACGAGTCGTCAGTCCTGAACATACGGGCGCAACAAGCAAATCAAGGCATTTTCATAACCCGTTGCGGCCCGGCGCCTGGTGGTCGCCAACTCTCGTGGCATCCTAACGCCGGTCTGCCTCACTCCAGCCCGATTTCTTCATCCGTCAGGTAACAAGCCGGGTCGGGCGCCCAGACATCTCCATAAACGGCTTCCGCGCGGAACCCGGAAATTACCGGCGCAGATGTCCAGCCACTTGCACTTCGAGCATCTACCCGTGACGTGGTTCTTCTTCTCTTTGAGCTTCATCAGAAAATCGTTGGATGGATCGGTCCAGATCCTGCTGAACGGTTGCTCCCGGACATTTCCCAGGTTCAAGTGCCGCCAGAACTGGTCGGCGTGGACGGTTCCATCCCACGAAACGCATCCTATGCCCCGGCCGGAACTGTTGCCTTCGTTCATCTTGAGCAAATCCAGCACTTCTTTTGCGCGTTCCGGATTCTCTTTGAGGAGTCGCAAATAAGTGTACGGGCCGTCCGCATGGTTGTCCACGGTAAGAACTTCGACAGGCATACCCTTGTCGTGAAGCGCCCTGGTGCGGCTCAGAATGGTGTCGACAACTTCGCGGGTTTGCCGATGATCTAAATCATCGTTCATCAGATTTGTGCCCCGGCCTGCGTAAACAAGATGGTAGAAGCAAATCCTCGGAATTCGCTTTTCTTCCACCAGATCAAACACGCCCGGAATATCCTGGAAATTTCGTTTATTTATAGTGAACCGCAGTCCAACCTTCAAACCCACTTCCATGCAATTACGGATCGCGTTCATCGCCCGACCAAACGTGCCGGAAACGCCTCGGAAGGAATCGTGGACTTTCTCCAGTCCGTCAAGGCTGATTCCCACATAGGACAGACCGATTTCTTTCAAGTCTTCCGCTATCTTAGCGCTTATGAGCGTCCCGTTCGTGGACACCACGGCTCTGCGTCCCTTGCTCACGGCATATCTGATCAGTTCCAATATATCTTTTCTAATTAGAGGCTCACCGCCGGAAAACAGAATTACCGGGGCGCCGAACTCGGCCAGGTCGTCAATGAGGGCTTTACCTTCCTCGAACGTAAGCTCACCGCTATAATCGCGATCCTCGGATTGGGAATAACAATGCACGCATTTCAAATTGCATTTGCGGGTTGCGTTCCAGACTACGACAGGCTTTTTGTCCGCGGAAAACTGCAAAAGATGAGAAGGAAGGTCCTTCGAATGGCGGCCGTAGCGCAGAACATCCGACGCTTCCACCGCGCCGCAATAAAGTTTCGATATACCGATCATCTAATAACCTCGATTGAAATACCTATGGAAGTTTTTCCGGAGGGAAACTTCTTGAAACCCCGCGAAACGCGGGGTCCGGCCCTCCCTTCAAGAACTTCTGAAATAGCGATGCCACGGGACGTAAGCTCCGAACATAGGGGCGCAACGATCTACAAGAAGCATTTTCTTTTTTTGTTGTGGCGCCGGCACGCGTCGTCTGTCCCGCATAGGCTTTTTCTTGGCCGGCAAAATCTCAGGGAGCATGTAATCAAAGTAATCTTTGTTGGCGTCAAATCAATGAAGCTCTTAGGCCAAATCTGAAACCTTGAAAAATTGTACGAGAAATCAACCGAATAGGCAAGGGCGCATCGGGCTTAAGGGTTCCGGTTCGAGTTCGATCAAGTAATCCTGGAGGCGGTGATTGATTTGGAATAATAGGGAATTATTACACAGGTGGGATTTGTACAAACAAAAAGAGCCCGACCCTAACCCCTATACCCAAATGCCGGACTCAATGCATGCCAAGGGACAGCTTGGCAAAATAAAAATGTATGTAAGTGAAGCAACGTCACCATACACATCGACCCGTAAGATGTCAAACTAGAATGAACTTTAAGGTACATATGGTTAGTTATTTTGAGGCGGTAAACTTGGTTTGTAAATCAGACTCAAGTAATTTCAAATAACGGCTTAGATATCCAGGGGCGGGAATGAGTCTATGGTTTCTCAAATTATTCTAATGTGATGAGCAATCCAAACCTGGATCAGCTCGTCTTCGCAGTAAACATCAAAGCCTTTCGAAGCGCATTTTTCGAAGTGCGCGATTGCTTCAAGGATATCACGCAGCCTCTCAAGATCGTCCCTCACAGCGGAACCGCCTCCCCTATTACTCGATCCTTCATTTTGCGGCGGAGGGCTCGCTCACTAACCACTTGCACATCTCGGCCAAGCAGCTTTGTCAGTTCCCGAACCAAGGCGGCGTGACGGAGTAAGGTGGTTCCGGGCTCAAGGCAAACGAGAAAATCCACATCGCTCTCCGGGCCTGCTTCCCCGCGTGCCACGGAACCGAAAATTCGCACGTCTCGGGCTCCATGACTTGAGGCTATTTGTAGAATGTCTTCCCGCTTTTCTTTCAACAGATCCCTGATTATCCATGATAAAATCCTTGACCTTCGATTGCTTGTCCGGCGACCCGACCCACTATTTTACCTTCGACCTACTCTGTCGAGTTATAAACTTGTAAGTTCCCATAGCCAATCACTTTCGGGCGGATGAGTAAGCCAACGAGAATTAGGCGCGAAAGTAACCATTCAGTCATGAGCGGCGAATGCTGAGATTGCTTCGTCGTTTGACTCCTCGCAAAGACACTTTGGCCTGTCATTGCGAGCGAAGCGAAGCAATCTTCCGCTCGTAACTGAACAAATAGATACACCCAAAACTCAGTGACAGCGAACCATTAAGTTTTTTTTCCGGACGACATCCTGGGCCCGATCAGAAAGCTTCATTTCGTATTATAACTTGCGATATTTGATTATTGGGGACATCTTGCTTTTGATAAGTAGTCCTTTTGTCAAGGTGTTACGCAAGTCTCAAAATCAAATGCTCCAAAGAGACCAGGGCTGGCCGGTATAACCTATCTTGCCCGGCTCGCGACTGAATTTGCGGTCAGGAAATAGAATGCCGAAGCTTTTGCTGATAACAGTCTCTGCACCGGAAATTCTACGAGTAAGACGGTTGCGAGTTCTAAACTTTCAGCAGGTTACCATGCCATACTTGGCCGCGAGGGTTCCGCCAGGTTGGGAGACCATTCACATTGATGAAGCGGTTGAAGACATCGACTGGAATGTCGAAGTCGATGTAGTGGCGATTACCTTTCATACTCCAAGCGCTTACCATGCTTATGATATCGCTGCGCGCTTCAAATCGCGTCATATATGCGTAGTCATGGGCGGGCCGCATGTCACTTTATTGCCCGCCGAGGCCGGTCAGCACGCCGATGTGATATTCATCGGGGAAGCAGAAGGCTTGTGGGAAGAATTCTTGAGAGGTTTTGAAATCGGGTCTTATTGTCGGGTGTATCGGCAAGCGGATTCGGTGTCTCTGGAGAATATACCCATGGCTGATAAAGCCCTATTTCACAGGCGCGACTACACCGGCGGAGCCTTGTTTGCGACTCGTGGATGTCCCCATAAGTGTGACTTCTGCGCCATTGCCGTGATGTATCCTCACAAAATGCGTAAGCGACCTATCGCTGAAGTGGCGGCGGAATACGCATCGTTCAGGGGTTCCGTGATTATTTTTTGGGATGATAACCTTGCCGGGGATATGGAATACGCGAAAGAATTGTTTCGCGCGATAGCGCCCTACCGGAAATGGTGGAGTAGTCAAGCCGGTGTTCAAGCCGGTCGCGATGGCGAATTCTTGTCCCTGGCCGCGCAGAGTGGATGCAAACAGCTGTTTCTGGGATTGGAGTCTATCTCACAGCTGAGCATGGCGGAAGTGAATAAGGGCTGCAACCGGGTAGACGAGTATAGCGACATTATTGCCCGTATCCATTCGCATGGAATTGCCGTGCAAGCCGGAGTTGTATTTGGGTTTGATCATGACGGCCCGGAGATATTCAGCGACACGCTGGATTTTTTGGAGGCCGCGGGTATCCAAAATGCGACATTCAATATTCTGACGCCGTTCCCCGGCACGCCGCTTTTTCGCAAGCTGGATACTGAGGGACGCATATTAACTCGTAATTGGCGTAAGTATAATGGTCGTGATGAAGTCGTCTACCAGCCGAAGAATATGAGCGCCCCCGACCTTCTGGCCGGCTTTCGCTACGCCAATGAACGTTTTTATTCTCTTGCGAGCGTAGCCAAGCGGCTCTCACGGTCACCGGTTCAGATCTTATGGGCGTTGCCGTTAAATCTGGCGTACAGTTATCAATGGTGGAGAGCGGCGCAGGACGCCGTGCGCTTATAGAATGGTTTCTTATACGTTACCCGCGACTTACTCCGTCGAGTCAGTATAAGCTTGCAACATTCTATAGCTATTCCGTTTATGGCAAATGAGCGATTAAATGAGAGTATGCAGCGTTGGTTAGTGATGGTGAAAACCGTTCCACTCGTGCTAAACTACCCTTCCCATCCAAACCGACTGCGATTCACCGCCCCGAGAGGAGGCTCCAGTGAGAACCTTCCAGTATCTCAAACCGACGTCGTTGGCCGAAGTCCTGGCGATTCTTGCGGAGCATCAAGAAAAGGCCAAGATCATCGCCGGCGGAACGGATCTTATGATTCAGTGGAAAAAGAAGCTGCTTACAGTCGAATATCTGGTTTCCCTCAGAAATGTCCCTGAACTGAATTTCCTGTCCTATGACGGAGATTTGAGGATAGGAAGCGCAGTTACGCATCGGACCCTGGAATTGTCATCGGAGATACGAAGTCATTTTCCAATCATTTTCGACGCGTTGGAGAATTTGGGTTCTGTCCAGGTCCGCAATTCAGGGACAATCGGGGGGAACATCTGCAATGCGGCTCCCTCGGCTGATACAGCTCCACCCCTTCTGGCGCTGGAAGCAGTTGGGAAGATCGTTTCGACAAAGGGTGAGCGTAATGTCCCCATGGAGGCGTTCTTCAAAGGGCCGGGGCGCACAGTTTTGGAACGAGGAGAAGTGTTGAAGGAATTAGTCATTTCCAAGCCCGACGAAAACACGGGGATGGCCTACTGGAAACACACCAGACGCAAAGCCATGGATCTGCCGATACTGGGTGTGGCGATTCTACTTACATTTGAGGAAGATTTGACCACCTGCGCCAAAGCCCGAGTCGCCCTGGGAGTAGCGGCTCCTACGCCTATGCGCGCTGTGGAAGCGGAGACGTTTCTTCAGGGTAAACCGGTAACCGAAAAGACCTTGGAAGAAGCCGGCTCCATAGCCTCCCAGGAAGCAAAGCCGAGAACGACAATTCGCGGATCCGAGCGGTACCGCAGGGAAATGATTCGAGTTCTCGTGAAACGCACGGGGTTACTCTGTTTGGAAAGGGCAAGTGGGGTCAATTCATGAAACATGCGATCTCTTTTGTCGTGAACGGTAAGGAAGTCCGTATTGATGTTGAGCCACATTGGACTCTTGTGAAAGTTCTCCGGGAAAAGCTGGAGCTCACCGGGGCCAAACAGGGGTGCGGCGAGGGCGAATGCGGCGCGTGCACGGTGTTGGTGAATGGATTTCCCATCAATAGCTGTATATATCCAGTCATGGAAGTGGATGGAAAAGACGTGCTGACAATCGAAGGGCTCGTCGGAGAAGACGGGGACCTTCACCCTATCCAACAAGCTTTTCTGGATAAGGCGGGAGTGCAGTGCGGCTTTTGCACCCCGGGGATGATTATGTCGGCTAAAGCGCTCCTTGATCAAAACCCTGAACCTACTGAAGAAGAGATCCGTCATTCGATAGCCGGAAACATGTGCCGCTGCACCGGTTATGTTCAAATTGTGGAATCGGTTTTATTTGCCGCGGAAATGATGAAGAACGAGGCAACAGGTTGCCGGGAAAACCAGTTTTAGAAAAACACGGCCTGCGAACGCTACCAAATAAATTGTCTCAAAATACTGTCACTTCGTAATTCGTAGCACGATCTTTGTCTGAAACATGATGCACTGCATTAGGATTGTCATGCCGGTCCTCGCTATAATATCGCAAAACGTTTGTAGGGGCGGGGTTTGTCCCCGCCCGTTATTCAAAAACCAGTTAGGCGGGCGGGGATAAACCCCGCCCCTACGAGCACCGTGCCACTATTCGCGACAATTCGGGAGTTTTGAGAAAGTTTCCAAAAGCCAATCCCCTGATAAGGGGATTTAGGAAGGTCGGCTTTCGTGTTCAGTTGAACCGGCATGTCAGCGAATGACGACTAGTCACGTCGACAATTTGAAAGCTCTTGAAGGGAGGTCTGGAGGGGAAATTCCTCCAAGAAGTTCCCCTCCGGGGCTATTTCAAGAGGATTGCAAAATGGGAGAGCTGTTCGTAGGGAAATCACATCCGAGAGTTGATCGGGATAAAGTCACCGGTAGGGCTCAGTATATAAGCGATATCGTATTGCCCAGGATGCTTCACGGCAAGATCCTCTACAGCGGTAGGCCGCATGCTCGAATCAAACACATCGACATATCAAAGGCTGAAAAGCTTTACGGGGTGCGTGCGGTGCTCACCGGTTTCAACGTCCCCGAGGTTAGGGTGGGATTCCTCGGGGACCAGACCCCTCTTAAGAAAGATAAGGTCCGCCAGTTCAGGGACGAAGTAGCCGCTGTGGCGGCTATCGACGAAGACATAGCCGAAGAGGCTCTCAGCCTCATAAATGTGGAATACGAAGACCTGCCCGCCATATTCGATCCACTGAAGGCAATGCAAAGAGACGCCCCGTTGATCCACGAATTCGACGCGCGTGGCAAGCCTCGCAGGAGCAACATACTCCCACTGCCGTGGAAACTAAGAGTCGGCGATATCGACAAAGCCAGGGCCGAATCATCGTGCGTGGTTAAGGACGAATTCAGCACTCAACGGGTCCATCAAGCCTGCATGGGGACCAGCGGCGGCATAGCCGAATTCGACGCGGCAAAATAACCTGATCTTCAGGAGCGGAACCAACGTGCCCTTCGGCGGTAAAGACCGTTTGGACATGTTCTTGAAAAGCTTGGGAATTAACGGCGTCACCCGCGTGATCACTCCTTTTGTGGGCGGAAGTTTCGGCAGCAAGCTGGACACGGACATCTATGAGTATATTCTGGCGCTACTCGCATGGGCCACCAAATGTCCGGTAAAGATTGTCTTCAGCCGCGATGAAGAGTTCACAGCCAGCCCGCCAAGGCAACCGACAATCGCCACAATAGAGCAGGGTTGCGACAGCGACGGACGCCTCACCTTCCGAGATGTTAAGATGATCCTTGATAACGGGGCGTACACATCCTGGGGAGCGACAACTCCCTCGGTGATGATGATTCCCATGTCATCGTTGTACCGTGTCCCGAACGTGCGCTTTGAGGCCACATGTGTTTACACGAACAATATCTACGCTCAAGCGATGAGGGGCTACGGTAACCCGCAGGCTACTTATGTGGTCGAGCAGTCAATGGACCAACTCGCTGAGGCCGCGGGAATAGACCCCCTGGAGTTTCGCCGAATCAACTGCAATCGGCCTTATGAAACCACTCCCATGGGATTGAAAATTACCACTTGTCCCATGAACGAATGCCTTGAAGAGGTGAAGAACCGAATCCATTGGTCGTCCAAACACGGCAAAAGGAACGGACGCGGGGTGGGAGTGGCGGCGTTTCTGCACGTGGGCGGCGGCGCCAGGGTTTACCTGTCGGATGCGCAGGGAATTATTATGAAGGTGGATGATGACGCGAAGATTTCAGTCATCACGGGCGGCACGGACCAGGGCCAAGGTTCGGAGACGATCATAAGACAGATGGCGGCTGAAGCCACCGGGCTCAGGCCGGAGGATGTCACGATTGTCCTTGGGGACACCGATTTTTGCCCTTGGGATGTGGGCGCCCATGCCAGCAGGCACGCGTTTATCACCGGCCACGCGATCCTTATGGTCGGGGAAAAGGTTAAGAAGAAGATTCTGGATCTGGCGGCCATGTGGATGCGAGTCTTGATTGAGCAAGAGCTGAATAGAAAAGCCCGCGTTGATCCGAATTACAAGGCCCCGGAACTACATCTTGAACCTTTGGCGGATCCGGAAAACTTGAATATCCTCAACGGCGTCATTTTTCTGAAATCTGATCCGGACAATCTTCACCTGCGAGTTTCCGCGTCCAAAATTCTCAGAAGAGCCCACATGGTCGGGACGGGCAAAGGCGAAATGATATTGGAGGAAGCGTTTTACGATCCGCCCAACGAAATGCTGGACCGGGAAGGCAAAGGCAATTTGTCGTGCTGTTACACTTTCGGGGTCCACGGCGTGGAAGTTGAAGTGGATCAGGAGACCGGCCAAGTGAATATACTTAATTATATTGCCGCACATGACGTTGGTCGAGCCATAAACCCCATGCTCGTGAAGGGTCAGATATATGGCGCCACAGTAATGGGCGCAGGTTACGGGTTGTCGGAGGAATTGCTGGTCAATCACGGCAGGGTGATGAACGCGAATCTGCTGGACTACAAGATTCTCACAGCGAAGGATAAGATTCCTATCGATACGGTGATCATAGAACCCATGGAGCCGTCCGGGCCCTTTGGCGCCAAAGGCATAGGCGAGCCCGCTTGCGTGCCCACCGCTCCGGCCCTGGCAAATGCGATCTATGACGCCATCGGGATTAGGGTTAAGGACTTGCCCATTACGCCCGAGAAGACTCTGAAGGCTTTGAAAGAGGAGAGGGAGAGGGGGAACTCCGGCGGCGGGCGAGCATAGCGCTCCGTTTCGCAATTTCGGTCGCCAACCATGGCCTTCTTGGCCCATGCGGTCAAGGCCTTATCGTATCTTCCTGTCATGAGTCCCAATGAGTTCCCCGCGCCCAGTCTCCGTTATTGCCGGAGGACTGACGCTTTGCCTCAGCCGAGTTACACAGCCTGCTGATGAACTTTTCAGCGTCGTCCGACAGCGAGGTGAAACGTATCGTAACCTGACTCCCGGCATCCAATCGCTCCACTGAGGTGACTTTTCCGTAGGCTTCTCTTACAACTCTAAGATCTTGATTAGAGACTAATGTACACCTCACGTCCTCCCAGGGCTCAAGATCGGAATCGCAAGAGACGACGGCGCTCTTCAGAGAAATCGATGTAATACTAGCGTCCGCCTCTTCCTGGCCTACGACCTTTTCCGAGAGCCTTTGAAGCAGCGCGTGGATTGGGGCGCCAAGCACGAACGGCTTGTCCTCTGTCGGATTCAAATGTATCCCGTAATCGCCCGAAATCCCCACCACATCGAAGACTTCCACAGGGTCGCGAAGTCCTTTCATTTCCACGGAGAAAGAATCCTTCACGAGCACGATGCCGGCCACCTTCTCATAAGTTGAACGCGTCATCAGGACCTGTCGCCCTACTGCCAGCGATTCCACTCTCCCAGCCAGGTTGACGTTTGCCCCAACCGCCCCATATTTGCACCGTTTGTCGGAACCGATGTTACCCACTACCACATTGCCGGTGACTACCGCGATGCCCATCTCCAGCGTAGGATAGCCGCGCTCTTTATTGAGGGCGTTCACATCCTCGATGGCGCACTGCATCTTCAGCGCGCATGCCACGGCTCGCGCAGGATGATCTTCCATGTGTCCAGGAGCGCCGAAGAAAGCAAGGATTCCGTCTCCCATAATTTCGTTGACGACCCCTTCGAATTCCAGCAGCGTGTCTACCATCCGACTGAGATACAAGTTCAGAATGTCCATAAGAAACATCAGGTCGCATATTCGCAGCTAGTGCGCTGAAGCCCCTCACGTCGGACATGAGGATCGTGATTTCACGAGTTTCACCTCCAAGCACCAATCCGCCGGGAGATTCCAGGAGTCTGTCTGCGACTTCGTTCGTCATGTAGCGTCCAAACGTGTCCCGCACAAAGTCCCGTCTGGCGATGTAGTCTGTGAGTTGAGCGCCGAGTTCGTTAAACGATTGGGCCAACTCTTTCACTTCTTTAGCGCCCTTCTCCGGGACCTGGACCTTCAAGTTCCCGCCGCCCATGGACCGGACTCCGTCCCTCAATTGTATGATCGGCTTGGACACGGCGCGAGCGAAGGCAATTCCAAACAATCCGGCTAGACACAGGAGAGATATGACGCCGGCCGTGGCCAACAGGAACACCTTGTGTCGAAAAGTCCCCGTTGATTCTCCAATTGACGCCTGAACCTGTTTCTCAGCGCTCAGTCCGACCTGTCTCATTCGCTCATGAACAGGAGTGAAGTATTCGTCAATGTTGACAATAGCCGCCACTACAAAGGGTGTGCCGGGCACGCGCACCCGGACCTGGTATCCCTTTCTCGGTCTGTTTCCCTTGTCTAAAAACGTATAGTAACCCTTGACCTTCCTGTTGGTGAACGACTCCTCTACCAGCTTCCAAAAGTCAGGGTATTCACGTTTCCACTGAACCAAATCAGCGCCCTGTACGGTTTCGTCAGGATCAAGGACGGAAATTCCGTTCTCGTCCGTGAGCGACAGATAACCGGCTACACCGTCCCAGGATTCCACTTCCTGGGTTGCCAGGCGTTTAATCTGGGGATCACTCCGAATCCGATCATACTCATAGGGTTCCTTCCCAGAGAGAATCGAAGAGAGCGCCCTGGCAGCGTCTTCAGCCTTCGCTTCGACCAGTCGCTCGCCGTACACGGTCAGAATCCTTTTTGACAGCTCATAGTTGCGTTCGTTGAGACGGCCGACCGCTTGCTGAGCCGCCCGGAGATTGCATGAAAACAGAGAGCACACCGTCATATCCAAAATTGCCAGCATGCCCGCCGCAAGTATCCCAAAAGTGACAAGATAGGGCATGAGTAGATGCGTAAGTATTTTCAAAGACACCTCTATCCCGCTGGAGGCCGGCTAGTTCGTGGGTGACTGCGCCCGAGTCCTATTTCATTTCGCTAACTAGGAAAACACACTGATCGAGGCATCAGACGGACAAATGTCAATGCAGTCCCCCGGTGATTTTTTATCGTTGGCGGAATCAGTGACCTTGCGTCACCTCGATGTATCTTTGTCCGCCTGGGTTGTGATCTACCGATAGTGGGTCAATCCCAACCATCTGAAGATCTCTTTTCCCAAGAAATATCCGATTTCATTACATTCGCATTTGGTTTGAGCAATGCCGCATCAGACGTTGAAGGTTCTCATTACGGCTTCAAGCGCCGATCCAGCGACGGCCCTGGTTTTTTCCGAAATTCTTGAACAATATGAGGCATCGCCACGAGGATCGATATCGCCAATCTTGAGATTTTGCGTCACAACGGTTCCGGGTCGAATCAACCCTCTTAAGACGCCTTTGAATTAATGCTTATACGCGTAGACTTGATCCATATCCGATCATCTGTTTTTCCTCCACCGGGGTCCCCATCGACAATTCAGATCGGAATACCCCCTGCGCAGGCGACCTAAGCACACGCAAAGCGGAATGCCCGGCGATGGAACCGGGGGCGCCGGTGTTAGTTGAGGCGCATCCTTCCGCCGTAACCGGTTCACCAACCAATCTAATATCTTTACGCTTTGTTTATGGCCCCCAAAACATTCGCAGGACTCAGAGGGAGACGTCTCATGCGAATACCCGTTGCTTTAAAGAAGGCATTGGCCACGGCAGGAGCGGTTGACGGAACGCCCAATTCACCTATGCCGCCAATCTTCTCTGTGCTCTTGATCACGTGGACCTCTATCTCGGGCGCTTCACTCATCCTAATGATGTCATAGTCGTCGAAGTTGGACGATTTTACCCCACCGTTCGCAAACTTGACTTCCTCTTTCAGTGTTGTGCTCAGGGCAAGGATGACACCTCCTTCGATCTGTTCCACAATTGGGCCGGGATTAACGGTCGGGCCGCAATCCACTGCCGCGACGATCCGATGCGCCTTGATCCGGCCGTTTTTTTTGTTCACCGATATCTCGGCCACCTGGGCTGTGTAGGTCCCGAAACAGGCATGTTGCGCAATTCCCCTTGCTTCACCTTCTGGAATGGCTTTATTCCAGCCGGCCTTTTCAGCCACAGTCTCCAGCACCCGGCTAGCCCGCATATTGTTCTTCAAGCTCTGCAGACGAAACTCCAGAGGGTCTTTTCCTGCCGCATGGGCTAATTCGTCCATAAAGGATTCAATTACAAAGGCGTTGGGACCATTTTGGACCGAACGCCATGGACCGACCGACATGGGCAGTGGGGAGATAAGGAATTCTATGTCGAGGTTGGGTATCTCATACTGGATCCGGTTATTCCAGTTGGGAGAGTCTGGAGCATCGGCCAGACCCCACAGGCAGGTGAAATCGATCCCATCTTTTATGGCGTCAGGTCTGATGTCTTTCAGAATTGAAGGGCTGACGAGTTTATGAGACCACCCAATCAACTTCCCGTGAGCGTCAAGGCCGGCCACAATCCGGTGAGACGCCGGGGCGCGAAAGGCATCGTACTTGATGTCTTCCTCTCTCGTCCAAATGACTTTTACCGGTTTCCCGAGTTCTTTTGAAAGAATGACCGCCTCAGCCACGAAGTCCGGCCTGCCTCGTCGGCCCAAACCGCACCCCAAGAAAGTGGTATTCACGTGGATCTTTTCTTTCGGAAGTCCCGACAACTTTGAAGCGACATCCAGCGCGCCTGACTGGTTTTGCACAGGCGCCCACACCTCGCATCGGTCAGGTCCCACCGAGGCCGTGCAGTTCATGGGCTCCATAGTGGCGTGGGCGACGCACGGAACGTAATAGGTCGCTTCGATCGTCTGACCGGCCTTACTAATAGCCTTCTTCGCGTCGCCTCTCTTCACTACCGAAGACCCCGGTTTGTTCAGGTCCTCCACAAGGGAGTTTTCTACATAACCATTGTCCATCTCGGGAAGGACGCCCTTGTCCCATTTCACCTCGATGGCGTCCCGTCCTTTGAAGGCCGCGTCGATGGATATCGCGCAGACGGCAATGCCCATGGGAATCGGTAAGACCTTCTCTACGCCTTTGATCCCCTCCGCCGCTTTCTCATCATAGGAAACAGGCTTGGCTCCATAGGCCGGAGGCCGTGCGATGAGCGCGTAGCGCATATCCTCGAGGCTTACATCAATACCGAAGACGGCCTTACCGCTCACCTTTTCCGGGACATCCACACGGGGCATGGCTTTGCCAATGTAGTTGAACTCGCTTTCATTCTTGAGGGGCGGATCTTGAGGGATCTGAAGTTTGGCCGCTTCCAAACAGAGTCGGCCGTAGGTGAGCTTGTTCCCGCTCTTCTCGTGTGTCACCGTACCCATCAAAGCCTTGCATTCATCCTCAGGGACTTTCCAGGTCGTAGCCGCTGCTTTGATCAGCATAGCTCGACCGGCTGCGCCTGCTTTTCGCAAGGGCTCATAAAACCCCCTGACGCTGGCGCTCGCTACGGTAATCTGACGGCCCAGAATAGGGCTTCTGTAATCGTCTCCGGCAGGAGCCTGGCGCGCCTGAACCTGTTTCCAGTCCGCCCCCAGCTCATCCGCAATTAGCATGGAGTGAGCGGTCAGGACACCTTGTCCCATCTCGGCATTGCCGACGAATACGGTGACCTTGTTGTCCGGGGTAATGGTGAACCAAGCATTGGGGCTAAACCCCGAAATCGCCCCTTTCTCTTTCTCCGCGGCGTTGAGGAGCCTGTACCCGAACGGGCCGACAGAAACAGCTATGGTGAAGCCGGTAACCGCCAGAGAGCCTCTCAAGAAATCGCGTCTCGTCATGGATGTGTTTTTCATGCCTTGTCCTCATTTGTCATGAGTTGAATGGCAGTTTTGATGCCCTGTTTGATGCGTGGATAGGTTCCGCACCGACAGATGACATCATCCATCTCGCTGGTAACCTGGTCAGCATCAGGAGTGGGCGTCTTGGAAAGATGAGCGGCCACATGCATGATCACTCCGGGCTGGCAGTAGCCGCATTGGGGAACTTGTTCTCTGATCCATGCCCGTTTGACAGGATGATTTTCTGGAAGCCCTTCAATAGTGGTGATTCTCTTTCGTTGGACTTCGCCGACCGTGACCGTGCACGATCGGACCGCCTCGCCCTCGACATGGACCGTACATGACCCGCATTCTCCGATGCCGCAACCGTACTTGGCCCCTTTGAGATCCAGGTGATCCCTGATGACCCAAAGCAGATTGGCGTCAGGTTCCACTGCAACCGCGTATTTTTTCCCGTTGATGTCAAGTTCCACCATTTCGGATTCTCCTCTCCTTCCGACTGAAATGAATATTGCGCTTAATTCATGGTGCGCTCATCCGATCCCACCAGGCGCATGGGCGCTCATCGCTAATCCGAATGATCTGTTGCGTCCCCAATAAGCGCTGATTCCAGAAAACTAACCCTCGGCATGAACTTGGCTTCCGGGATATTCCTCGTGATCGCAAGGTTGAATTCGTGCCGAATCCTTTTTTGATTCCCGACCTCGCTCGACATAGGAACGCTGTGTCAGGCCACTTTTCGTCGTTGGAAGTGGCGTGACGCCGACTCTTGGCTAAAGATAGGATTGACAAGTCGAATTTTCCATACACAATCTTCTCGATGTCTTGCCTATTTGTGGCATCCATAGTGAATCGAGTGGAACCGTCATGGGAACTTTTTGTACTCGCCGATGGTCACCTAATGTCAGGAAACCAAGAAGAGGGGTCTGGAGGACGATGCAAAGATTGGAAATGGTCAAGAAAGAAACGAATAACAGGACTGCTTCGAGTCCTGGCCGCCAATGAGGGAGTCAGTGAATCATTTGTGCAGGGAATATATCTCTTTCGGGCATCCAAACCTCAGCCCAGGACTCGAGTGGTATACGATCCGCGCATCGTTATTATCGGCCAAGGACGCAAGAAGGGATATGTAGGTGACCAGGTTTACACATACGGACCGCGCATAACTACATGGTCCTGTCGGCGCCGCTGCCTTTTGAGTATGAGGTGGACGCCAACACGGAAGAACCTCTGCTGGGACTGTCGTTGCGTGTAACTCCAGGCATTCTTGGAGAACTGGTTGCGGAGATGGACGGAGGCGTTTCCGTGGGTTGTGACGTCCCAGGAGGGCTTTCCGCCATTCCTCTCACCGATTCTTTGAGCGATGCCGTGATCCGGCTGTTGGAGTGCCTGCAGTCGCACACGGAGAGTCGAATGCTTGGATACCAAAATGCGCGGGAAATCATCTACCGAGTACTTTGCGGAGAGCAGGGAGGGGCGTTGAGAGCAATGGCCACCCGACACAGCCACTTCCGCCTGATCGCCGGCGCATTGACGCGAATCCACACCGATTACGCCAATGCGATCGATGTCAAGGCTTTGGCCGGAGACGCCGGCATGAGCGTATCGGCCTTCTACCGCGCATTTAGGGCCGTCACATCCAGTTCTCCTCTGCAGTATTTGAAAAGCATCCGATTGCAAAAGGCGCGGACGCTTATGATCCAGGAAGGGGTCGGCGCCGGTGTGGCGGCAGACCAGGTCGGTTACGAGAGCCCGTCTCAGTTCAGCCGCGAATTTAAACGTTTCTTTGGCAACGACCCTGCATATGAAGCCGCAAAAATGCGTGCAAAGGTAAGTCCGGCGCCAAGTTCATCATCAGAGACCTACGATCCAGACAATCATCGACCTAGATGAGGTTTTCGGTTTTGCGCTCCGTTTGGCAATTACAGTGGCTGACCAGGGACGCCGGCAGGAGGGGGGTGCTCGGGCATAGATTTCTGAGGGATTTCTTTGAGGTCACCTTTTGAGTATTTCCCGTCGAAGTCCTTAGAATCTCACCGCTAAATATCAGTAATTTAAAGCGCCAATAATAATTAAACAATAATAAAGATTAGTTAATTATTGTAACTATCTAACTTTTATGATATTAATGTATCAACAGAAATGGGATGACCACTCTGCCTTTTCAGGAGTCCCAAACCATGAAACTATTGCTGATCACCGGATTAATCACCTTTTGTTTTGCTCCGATCGCAAACGCAACCGACATGGCTAATATTGAAGCGCGAATCGAGCAAATTAAAGAAAGCGCCGAAAACCAACTCGAAAAGATTAAGCTCATTCGAGAAAGATCGAATGACGAGATTGGAGTCGCAAGAGCGCGCATTGAAGGACAATTGACTCGCTCCCAAGATAATCTCAACCGTCAATTGGAGAGTTTGGAGAGGCTACGTGAGCAATTGGGTGAGAAGATCAACGAAGCCGAGGCGTCGCTTAAGCAGATGCGAAGCAATGTTAAGGTGTCGTTGCGTAAATCGTATTCCGAAATTGATAGCCAGATTCGCGATACCAACAGTCTTATCAGAGAAATGGAATCGGTGAGACAAAAGATATCCGATGAAAAAAGCAAGGGTGACGAAACCTCCGGAGACCCTGATATATCGATAGAACCCGTTGGTGGAACCCCCGTAACCCCGGCGCCGGTCCCGTCGAATCCAAGCCCGAGCGGGGATTCGACGACCGATCCGGGTATCGATACCGGCACGAATACCGGGGGAACAACCGGAACAGATGGAACCAACGGCACGGGCGGCACTACGCCGGGAGTAAAACCCACAGGTGGCTGAACGAAAAAAGAACGTTGCCCGTAGGGCGACTAAAACAAAAAGGCAATCGTTGATCTGAAACCCCTTTTTTGGGAAGAATGGCTTTCCCGAGGTTTCTCAAAAAACGCCAAGCATATTATTTGGTTAAATGGCGCCAATACTGCTTCGGGTAAATCGCCCGGCGCCTGTAAAAATAACCTAAAATACGGTAATATATACTAACATTGATTTATTCGCCTCGAAGAGCGCAAAGAGCTCAATTTCTCTTCGAGCGCATGAGGGACAAAGTCCCGCACGTAAAGCGGGTTCAAGGCAGTATACCGGTCCGGGCCCGGCGCTAAGCCTAAGGGTTTTCGCCTGATGTCAATGTGTTTCCGTCTCTGCGCCCTCAGCGATGAATTTATCTTCGTGGCCCATTCTTTTTTTTGGCGGGCGGACTAAAGCGACTCTCTCGGAGAACTGCCCAAAGTATTGCGCGCGCTGTGTCCGGCATAAGTGGCGCCTGCCGGTTGATCCGTTTGTTGCAGCCGCTTTAAAAGTATCCATTGAGTAAGCCTGCACGCGGAGGCTCAACCCAGGACGAGGCCGTGGAGGAACAGGCGATTTTTTGGCTCCGGACCGAAGAGCGTGACAAAATCGCTCATAAACCTCCCGGCGCTTGTAAGGGATTTATTTTTTTAGGATTTGTCAGAAAGAAATTGCACATTGGCTTGGCCTGTATTACTCTGGCCGTAGGTGATAAAGTGGACGTAACCTGCACAAATTGCAAAACAGTTTGTAGGCTTGTTGACAACAAAATCCCTGTGGGGCGGTCTTATATCGTTTGCCCTCGCTGTAGATCGAGGATCAATATGTTCAAGGGCGTAGCTGTTGGATCAGTTATTACCAACGTGGTCAACCTTCGTTTCTTGGCCACCAGCGGAGTTCTGGAGGAACGTTTTGCCGAGGCCGGCGAGCTGTGGAGAGTGGTCAACGTCATAGAGCCGTGCCCGGATAAGGGGAAAGGCCGATCATGTGAAGCCGAAAACCGCGGCCGCTGCCCCAACCAGAGGTTAGTGGTGCGTCTGAGCCGCGACACAACAATATATAAGACTTGCATGTACCGGCGCGGAAGGAAGATTTTCGATAGGGGCGGACGGGCTCCTGTTGGAAGCTGCGCTCTTACGAGCGGATCCATGACCGCCGAGTCGCGGGGTCCGCAAGATGCTAAGACGCAATCCGGGCCTCCCAGGGTTGACTAGAGGCGGCAGCGGTTTTTAGAGACAGTCGGAAACGGCGCCTGGTAGCCGCTTGCTATGAAAATAGCAGCCGGAGGGGAGGAAGCCAAGCCTCCAGAGACGCGTTCATAGGCTGGAGATTGGATTCGAGACAAAAGCAGTTATTCTACGGACCTCACTTCAAGCGATTCTAAAATATGGCTGCCACGGTTTCGTCTTCTCTCCCCTGAATAGGGGGCGCAACACATCTTCATCTTTCATTGTGGCCGCCCGCGGTCACGGGGGCCATCTAAATCTTGCTGGAAGGAAACTTCCTGCTGGAAGTTTCCTTCCGAACCCTGCTTCAAAAAACTCTTACTATTACGGCCACATTCCATCCATGCGCCGCGCTTATCACGGCATTAGGCCCATGGCCTTCCAATAGAAGGAGCCAATCAGGATGGCGGCAATGACCGAGACCGCATAAACGGCTCCTCCCAGACTCACTTGGCCCGGACTCCAGCCTCGGGATTTTGTCACTGCGTCCCCTATCATTATAAATGGCTGTTGGTAAGACAAGAAGAATGAATTGCCTCCGGCTATGACGGCCACGCTGACCAGCGCCGGATTCAATCCGAAATCCTGGTTTAGCGGTATGAACAGCGGGGCTGTCAGAGCTATTGTAGAAAATCCCCACGGAATATCGATGAACCGTATCAACCAGAAACCGATGGTAATGACCAGCAGGAACAATAACGGTGTTGGAGCGAAAGCCAGAATACTAGGTTCAATGAGAGGTCGAGCCCAGGCGGTTATCCCTGCTTTTACAAATATGGCCGTGAGACCGATCACCACACCGAAGAAATTTATGATGTCCCAGTTAACGCCTGTTGAAATCTCGGGGAAAGTAACGATTCGGAACATCATAAGGATGAAAAAGGCCATTAAGGCGACCGCCGGGGTCGAAACTCCGTGGAGCTTTTCCGTCGCAAAGAGAACCAGTGTCGCCGTCAATACGACCGCAGTGATGATCTCCTGTTTTGTGATCGGCCCCAGCGCTGCATACTGTTGGTGGAACGTATCCTGTGAGATCGACAGAGGCTCTTTGGGCTTCAGAAGAATATAAATCAGAGCGAAAAACAGGATTGTCACTATGAACCAAGGCACAGCCATGTACTCGAACCATGAGCCGAAGGTGACTAGCGGTTTTATCTCTGCCGGATAGAAGCCCATCATGAACACTCCCCACAATGAGCCGGTCAGCCAACCGGTTCCCGGGAGCAAAGCCCCCGCCCATGCGGCCAGGCAGATGAGTCCACAGCCGCGCGACCGATCAGCCAGCTTGCAGGCCTCCACCAAATTCATGGCAATCGGCATGACAATAGCTATACGGACCGTGATCGAAGGTGTTAGGGCTGACAGAATAAGACCTATAATGAACCAGCTCAGAATAACTCCCCCGTAGCTTGCCTTGAACGTTTTCAGGACAAGATAGGCGATTCGTTTGCCCAATCCCGTTTTCGCAAGGGCAAAACCGAAAAAAAGGGCCGGTATCAAGACCCATACTGCGGCGCTTGTGTAACCGCTTGCCACGGTGCTAAGAGGCAATCCGCAGGCCAGACTACCTCCGAACAGCACAGCGCCGCCGGCAAAGTAGGCCAAGGAAGAGTCCCTGAAAATCCATAGACCCAAAGTGACGAGAATTACTCCAAAAATGTGGTGACCCTGGGGCGGTAGGTTGGCGAAAGGCTTGAAAAGAGCTATATACAAGGCGATTAACACAACGACGGCAAAACCCAATTTCTGTGAATTGTTCATGGCCTTCCTTCCGGTAGGATTGTATGTTTCTTGTTCCGGAGCCGTTACAGATTCCAGTCATGTCTATTGCCGAGTGTTGCGGCTCTTTACTTCGCCTGTCTCAGCTTGAATCTCTGGATCTTTCCGGTAGCGGTCTTGGGCAAATCGTCCACGTAGTGAATTCCCCAGGGTCGCTTGAATTTAGGTAACTTGCCGGCGACAAATTCCATTAGTTCCTTCGTCAACTTTTCGCTCGCTCCGCCTTCCGGAGATTCATGAAGCACAACGTAGGCAAAAGGCTTTTCAAGACCTTCCACTTTATGGCCGACAACAGCGCATTCATTTACAGCCGGATGCTCCATGAGGGTATATTCTATTTCCATGGGGGAAACCCAAATGCCGCCGGCCTTGAGCATGTCGTCGCCTCTTCCCTGATAAGTGTAATAACCATCCTCAGAGCTGTACATGTCACCGGTCCTGAACCAGCCGTCTTTTAGAAATCTCTCTTCGTTCACTTCGGGTTTCTTCCAATAACCGGGGGTAAGACTGGTTCCTCTGATCAACAGGTGACCGGTTTCGCCAGGGGGAACTTCCTTGTCTTGGTCATCCACTATTTTTGCATCATAACCAGGCACCATGCGACCCGATGTTCCCTCTTTTACGTCGCCCTTGCGATTGGAAATGAAGATGTGAAGGGCCTCCGTAGACCCGATTCCATCGAGGATGTCGAGGCCGGTCAAGGCTTTCCATTGCTTGAGGATCTCTGGTGGGAGGGCTTCACCGGCGGAAACGCACAAACGCACGGAATCGAGTTTTATGTTCTCCACGTGTTTCAGTAAAGAGTTGTACTGGGTAGGCACACCGAAATACAACGTGGGTCGAAACTTGAGTATTGTTTCCAAGACTTTCTCGGGTAAGGGAGGGTCGCTCAAGAGGACCGCGGAGGCGCCGAATCTAAAGGGAAATGACAGATTATTCCCAAGTCCGTATGCGAAAAAGAGCTTACTGACTGAAAAATGGACATCATTCTCGGTGATATCGAGTATGTTCTTGGCGTAATTGTCAGCGGTGAAGAGCATGGAGATCTGCTTGTGCGGAGCGCCCTTCGGCTTGCCTGTGCTGCCCGAGCTATATAGCCAAAATGCGATGTCGTCCTGTCCCACCAAGTATGGATCAGCCTCGGGGGATGCGGCTGCGAAAAGCGCCTGAAACTCTTGGTCCGGGTATATCTTCTTGACCGCGTGATCAACCTGCGCCTGGTCGGCTTGGCTGCCTTTGGTAGTTACCAGCGCACGCGCTCCGCTGTCCGTCAAGAGATACTCGTAATCCTCTTTCTTAAGCATCGTGTTTGTCGGGATTGGCCACGCTCCGTACTTTATGCTGCCCAGGAACGCATAAACAAACATCGGCGAGTCGGGCATCACTATCATCACACGGTCAGTAGGGCTGATACCCATTCCTTTGAGCACATTAGCGAATCTGTTGATGTTTCTGTCGAGTTCTTTGTAAGTTACTTTCTCGTCACCGCAATAGATGGCGATTTTATCGCCGCGGGAAGCCGCGTTGTTTGCAATAAGCTCATGCGCCACGTTGAAATTCTTAGCAGTCTCGGTTCCGGCCATACTCGTGTCTCCTCTCATGTTGCTGACGTACTGCGCCTCTCGTTGATAAGTAAAAAACTCCAAACGGTCACAAACCGGGTGAGATCAAGACATTCTTGTCCCTTCACAGACTCGTTCCGCTTCTCACAAACCGTTTTCGGGACCCCTCCCGAAAATTTCCTAATTATTGCAACCAGTTCCCTAGCTCCATCGGATTGATGGGATGGCGTGTTTACTCACCGGCGCAGTCCCAAAGCCAACGCCTCGCAGCCGGTATACGAGGATTTGTCGGCAGCCGACATCTGCGGCTGCAATCTACATTATTCGTTTTTCCACTGAGGCTTGCGCTTTTCTATAAAGGAATTAATTCCTTCGTTAGCGTCGTGGCTTTCCATAAGCTCCTTCAAATACAACCCTTCCATCCTGGGAAGATCTTCCCGAATTCTTCTGAAGAAATCGGTTCTTACGGCCAGGTTGGCTATCCTCAAACAGGAGCTGCTTTTGGGCAAAAAGTGCTTTTCAATGAAGCTGTGGGCGTGATCCCACGCGTCTTCTCCTTCGGGCGTCAGGAAATTTACCAATCCGATGCGATGCGCCTCAACAGCGTCTATGGAACGTCCAGTCAAAACGAGGTCGTCCGCAAAGGCTTGTCCGACTTTTTTAGGAAGCATCACTGAAGCAGGGGGCGGAAGGACGCCCAGCACGATTTCTGGTTGGCCGAAGAAGGCGGTTTTGTCCGCGAAGATGAAATTGCAGAACAAAGCCAGTTCCATACCTCCGCCCAGGCACTGGCCTCTGACTATCGCCATGGTGGGGATCGCCATATCCGCCAACGCGTAGAACACGGCGTGAAACGACCTCAACATCATAGCGGCCTTGTCCTTGGTGTGCTCGGGGACGCTGGCTCCAAACGAGAAATGCTTGCCTTCTCCTTCAAAGACTATAAGCTTAACGCCCTTCTGCTCGTCCAACATCTTCAGGGCGTCAAGAATTTCGGCAAGCATCGCGGCTTCAAGGACGTTCGCCTTGGGAGCGTTCAGAACAATCTTGTATACGGAGTTATCGTGAAGAGGCAGGCATTTAATAAGCTTATATTCCATTGCGAATCTCCGGGGTCAATGAATTGAGGACTCTCGACGGAGAGGGCTTGGATCTCCGATCACCAACTAAATCGTGTTCCGTGATTCATGAAATATGCGTAAGCGTTCACCGGGCGGAAGCCTTTTTGTGCAAAAAGTTTCCTTCCGGAACCTCTTTCAAAAGACTCAAATTATGGCGCCGGCATGCGGGCACGAGCCAATGCGCCATAGCAAATGCCTATCGGGCCGGCGTCAGCACAAAGCTCAGTCGGTTCCGCCGGAGCACGGTTGGGATCATTTAACCAACCAATATATTGGGAGTCTTGAGGGAAGGGTCCGGGAAACCACTTTTTGCAGAAAGGGGTTTCCCGGTGAACTGTTACAAATATACAGCCTACTTGGGTTTGCCCATTACCGCCCCAAAGGTGGCTTCGCTTGCAGGCTCGCCCGCGGCGATCATCTGTCGCCATTTGACGAAATCTATGACATCCTGTCCGGTTAACTTCTTTGTGTTGAAGGAGTTAAAACCAAGGAACGCCTCGTAGGCCATGTTGGTCATGAGCCAATGGCGGTTGGGAAGCTTGGATTGATCCCAGAAGAATTTCTTCTTGGCCCTGATGCCGTCCACTGCCTTAATCAAGCAGCCCGGAAACAGGTTGGCGAACGTCCAGACTACTTTATCCAATTCCTTGTCGAGTAGTGAAAGATCCTTGGGGAGTTCCTTCACCATGGCCCTGGCTTCTTTTGCCGCTTCGCCGGTCTTGAACTCGCCGTAAACTATTTCTCCATTATCGACGTATTTGTCTGTGATAATCAAAGGGTTGCGGATAAATTTGTCGCCCTGCTTGAGAGCCGGAACACACTTGGAAATGAGGTTCTTGGCCTTCATCTTGTATGCGCTCCACATCTCGCAGCTTACACAATTCCACATGGCGTCTTCCATGGATAGGAACCAGGGGAGGAAGTCGGTGGAGCCGCCGTCGGGGCTGGAGCCATGGCGAGCGCCCGCCTGTCCGTATATGGCCAAATCCGTAGAGATGGTCAGGTCGCACGCCATTCCTATTTCCTGGCCGCCGGCGACTCTCATGCCGTTTACTCGACATATAACGGGTTTCTTGCAGTTCAGGATGGCGTCAACCATGCCGTTGAATAGGTCCATGTACTCGCCGTATTCGTGGGGACGTTTGGAATAGTATTCGGCGTACTCCTTGGTGTTGCCGCCCGTGCAGAAAGCCATGTCGCCGGTTCCGGTGAACACTGCGGCCACTACGGATCGGTCCTGGCTAGCGGCGCTAAAACCCGCTATTACGCCTTTGACCATTTCGGTGGTGTAGGAGTTGTACTGGTTGGGGTTGTTCAAACGGATCCAAGCCACATAAAGGCCGTCGACGACTTTGCCGTCAGGGCTAACGAGAGGCTTCTTCTCATATACGGTACACGGGGCGTCTGTTCCCCAATGTTCGGAACCCATTAGAATGTGGTCTTTGACTCTGTCATCACGGGGTAACCACTCTAAAGACATGTTTTCCTCCTGATAATTCTGATATATAGAACTATTTGGCCCGTTAACCGGGACAAAATCCTGTCCGAGCGTTCTTCGCATTACGGTGAAAGACTGGATTGAAGCAGTTTCAAAACGTAGGACCCTTGGGAGGAAGGGCCTCTCCGAATCACCCAATCCGGTTGAGCCCGGGAGCGTGGCTTCTGCGTTGTTGTGGGGCAGACTTTCCAGCCTGCCTTCTATGCGTCAATCCCGCTGGTTTCTCACCCAATGATCGGAACTCAAACCGTGCTAAAGGCTCATTTTCTAGAATGGCGCCTGTGGATCTTTCGGTCATCCTCTGTGGAAACGCCCGTTAGCTCGGGGATGTTAACGGCAGGCTGGAAAGCCTGCCCCACAGGCCTGGAAGTTTCTCACCGGAGGCGCATTCATAACGAATAGGTCCTATTCGATATTCAGATTGCAGTCGCGAACAATCTTTATTATTTAACGGGTTCGAAAGCGTAGAACACGCGGGGCATTTGCACTACTTCTCGTCCCATCTCTTGAGGCACGGGATCAACCTCAAAGACCGAAAGTTTCACTTTATCCCCTGATTTAAGCTCACCCGCCTTACAATTAATAATCCTGACAAAAAAGGTTTTCTTTCCCTGGAGATCCATCAGAGCGTGGATTAGCGGCGGTTTCCCGAAGCCCAGAGGCACCCCGATCATTTCTTCCGTGACGTCTATAACCGTCCCTACGGTCGGCCAGTCGATCCATTCCAGGTCGTCGCCGTAGCATTCAGGACACATAACTCTGGGGGGAAAGTGTTCCGCTCCGCAGCCTTTGCACTTGGTCGTGGTGAACCTGCCTTCGCGCAAATTCTGGTAAAATGGCCATATCTGGTTGAATTCTTTGGACTGTTGTGGGAACAAGTCCATGGTGACCATATACTTGCCGTCTAAGATGGAAATTCCCGGAGTGCTCATGCGACCTCCCTTCCGTAAATAAGGACGGTGTGCGCGGCAATGAAGCCACTAAGGTTGTGTGTAAGCCCTACTGTCGCGTTGGGAACTTGTTGAAGAGCGTCGCCTCTGAGCTGCCTGGTTACTTCCATTGCCTGCCGTATGCCCGTGCCGCCAAAGGGGTGGCCGCAACCTAGAAGGCCTCCGTCTGTATTGACGGGGACTCTGCCTCCGAAATCACTGTGACCGTCTGCAACGAAGAAACCGCCTTCGCCTTTCTCGCAGAATCCCAGGTCTTCCATCTCGATAATTTCGGAAATTGTGAAACAATCGTGAGTCATGGCGACATTGACTTCTTTGGGATCCACTTTGGCCTTGGCATAGGCCTGTTTGGCGGCGATTTTAAGCGCTTCCCAGGTGGTCCAATCCGGCATATTCGCGGACATGTTGTTTACACTGGCCTGAGCGGTTCCTCGAATGTAAACGAGCGGCTTGTCAGTGAGGTCTTTGGCCTTTTCTTCACAGGCCAATACTATGGCGGCCGCGCCGTCCGTGATCGGGCAGCAATCATAAAGGCTCAGCGGGTCCACGATCATCTTGCCGGCCATAACCTCTTCCATTGTTACGGCGGTCTGGAACTGGGCCTTCGGGTTCTTGGCGGCGTTGCGCCGATTCTTGACGCTGATTTGGGCCAGATGTTCCTTCTTGGTGCCGAACTGCTTCATGTGCTGTTTGGCGACCATTGCGAAGACGGGGGGCGGAAGTCCCAGACCCTGACCGCCGTCCCAATCGTGATCCACGGAAGCCAGCTCACTGTAAAAGACTTCCCATTTTTGGGGTGTGTAAAGCTTTTCGCCTCCGGCGACCATTACTATGTCCGCCTGGCCAGATTTGATGAGGCCGAAAGCCAGAATAACGGCTGAGCTGCCACTTGCGCAAAGCAGTTCAACGCGGGCGCAGATGTTTTTGGGCTTGATACCGACGTACTCGGCAACTAGAGGCGCCAAGTGGGTCTGGTACGAGGTCCTTTCCGTATATGCGGAAGCGACCAGTAACCCATCGATGTCTTTGGGGTTAAGCATGGGATTGTCTTCGTAGCAGGCCTTGGCGGCCTCCTGGAAGAAGTCCCTCTGGCTGCCTTCCCTGACCCCCCACTTTGACATGCCTCCGGCGATTACGCACACATTGCGGTCCATTAAGTATTACCTCCGGATGTAATTCGGGTCCATTGTTCAGCCGATTGGCGCCGGAAGCCTTTAAGGGCGATCCGGTCCGGATTTTTGTGACGGTAAACAGATGATTCGGGTTTCCGATGTTGAATGTCCCGTTTTTCAGTTTACCGTCTTTTCCTACCTGAAAGCAACCACGTTAGAAAGCTATTAAGGAAATTCCCTCCAAACAGAAAAATAAATCAAATCAGAATGATAAAGTAGAGGGTGACCTGTGGGCTACTCAAGT
Organism: uncultured delta proteobacterium; assembly: GCA_963747865.1. GTDB lineage: Bacteria > Desulfobacterota > Desulfomonilia > Desulfomonilales > Desulfomonilaceae > JBBSBY01. The sequence goes on from CAVVHK010000037.1 coordinate 68,898, forward strand.
GATCCCAGTTTTATCACAAATGCAAGATTCAGCCAAGTGAATTAATTGGTAATGGTGGGCGATTTTGAAAAAAGTGAATTCGGAACTGGGGAGGTCAGTAGATAGCGTGATAGAGCGGTTAAGGGAAAGGCGGCCGATGCCGGCGCGTGTATGACTCAGTGAGGGATTTAAGACGCGGAACGATAATAATCGTCCAATATCTTGGAATGGTCGAAAGCCATGGGGAAGGGCAAGTTCTCCCTACTGAACACTGATAATTCGGCCGCGTCGTCACCGGCTTTGGGCGTTCCGTGAGCCTTGGCTGTGAAGACTACGCTTATGGTGTGATGCCTGGGATCTCGATCAGGGGCGGAATATACTCCTAATAGTTTCAAATCTGCAATGTCGAGCCCCGTTTCTTCTTTTGCTTCTCGGAGTGCGGCAGCATCCGCGCTTTCACCGTAATCGATGAAACCACCGGGGATGGCCCATCCAAATGGCGGATTCTTCCGCTTTATGAGGATTATGCCCGTGCTTGTTTCAATAATTATGTCTACGGTCGGAATCGGATTCCGGTAGATTACTACCGGATGTCCGCAATTGGGACAATCAATGGTTTCTTTCATGTTGGGTGTCTCGTTTATTCAGATAAGAGGGTTTATCCACTTGATCCCTGTAAATCGCGAGAAGTCGGCGTCGGTAGAGGCCAATAAGCAGCCGTGTTCAATGGCTAAAGCGGCCAAATGAGCGTCGGTGACCAGATTGCCGCCGGCTTGACCCTCTGTCAGCTTCTCACGAAATACATCCCAATGTCTCTCAGTGGGCCGAACGATGCGCACACAAGGCTGATCCATCCAACTCTGGACACGATCAATAGCCTGTTCAAGAGACAGCGGGCGCTCGAAGACCCTCGGATTTGTCGAGATCCGAACGAATGCGGACAAAACAGTCCAACACAGACAGACAATATCTTCGCCTGATAGTCGGGCATCCCACCATGTGCGCGCCTGCTCGTGGCGAACGCCAAGCGAATCCTCCGCGTACAAGAGTATGTTGGCGTCGACTAGAATCATCGGAAATTCTCGCCTTCAATCTGAGCCAACAATTCTTGTATGTTGTCTAAATTTAGGCCCGGTCGCAGTCCCATCGCATGAGGTTCGGTCTTATACGCGCGTTGCTTGGCGGGTCGGGCCACCTGATCCAAGCCAGCGCGAAGAGCCTCGTTAACTATCACCCTAAACGGTTTGTGCAACTTCGCCGCTATTGCCCGCGCCTTCTCCATCACATCATCGTCTATTGATATTGTTGTCCTCATGGGATGAGAATAACATCACGCCTAATGATGTCAAGGCATCAGTTTGATTCAACGCCGTAGGCTTACTAATCATGCAATTTTCAATTACTTGTATGGCACCAATATTTCAGGCAATTGTTGTGATTTCTTCCCAAAGACGTATGCAGGGGACTTGACAAATTCTGCGATTATTGGCACTCATTAAAAGGGAGTGCTAACAACGACAGCGCGCACTCGTACTATTGCAACCGGAGGTTAAACCATGAAGTTTCGTCCTCTGCATGATCGCGTTCTTGTAGAGAGAGTGGAATCGGAAGAGAAGACCGCAGGCGGCATCATTCTGCCTGACTCAGCCAAGGAAAAACCCCAACAAGGGAAAATTATTGCTGTAGGCGAAGGCAAGAGAGCCGAAGACGGTAAATTGATCCCCCTACAATTGAAAGTCGGAGACACCATCCTTTTCGGCAAGTACTCGGGCAGCGAAATTAAGGTTGAAGGCGTCGAATACCTGATCATGAGAGAAGAAGACGTGCTCGGGATAGTAGAAGCATAATTAAAACATCGTCAGCCCAATCCAAAATTTTTGAAAAGAGATTTCCAGGAGGAGAATATACATGGCCGCGAAGATTATATTGTTTGGGCAACAGGCTAAGGACAAGATACTCAAAGGCGTTAACATTATGGCTGACGCCGTAAAATCGACCCTCGGCCCCAAGGGCCGCAACGCCATTCTTGAGAAGTCCTGGGGCGCGCCCAACGTCACCAAAGACGGCGTAACAGTCGCCAAAGAAATCGAACTGGAAGACAAGTTTGAGAACCTCGGCGCCCAGATGCTGAAAGAAGTCGCATCCAAGACTTCCGACGTAGCCGGTGACGGCACCACGACAGCGACTGTGCTGGCTCAGGCCATTTTCAGAGAAGGCATCAAGATGGTGGCCGCAGGCTCTTCCCCCATGGACCTGAAGAGGGGAATCGACGCCGCAGTTGAAGCCGTTGTAAAGACCCTCAAGGGACTGTCGAAGCCCACAAAAGACAAGAAAGAAATCGCCCAGGTCGGCACCATCTCGGCCAATAATGACCCGACCATCGGGAACATAATCGCCGAGGCCATGGAAAAAGTCGGCAAAGAAGGCGTCATCACTGTTGAGGAAGCCAAGGCCATGGAGACTTCCCTTGACGTGGTGGAAGGCATGCAGTTTGACAGGGGCTATCTGTCACCTTATTTCGTGACTGATCCCGAGCGCATGGAAGTAAACCTGGAAGAGCCTTACATTCTCATCAACGAGAAGAAAATCGCCAATATGCGCGACATGCTGCCGCTGCTTGAGCAAGTGGCAAAAATGGGCCGCCCCCTTGTTATCGTCGCCGAAGATGTTGAAGGCGAAGCCCTGGCGACTCTGGTCGTCAACAAGTTGAGAGGCACCCTGAGCGCATGCGCGATCAAGGCTCCGGGATTCGGTGACCGCCGCAAGGCAATGCTCGAAGACATAGCGATCTTGACCGGTGGTCAGGTCATTTCCGAAGACCTCGGCCTCAAGCTTGAGAACGTGAATCTGAACGACCTTGGCCGTTGCAAGAGAGTCACGATCGACAAAGACAACTCGACCATAGTTGACGGTTACGGCTCCAAGGACAAGATCGAAGGCCGTGTCAGACAGATCCGCACCCAGATCGATGAGACCACTTCCGATTATGACCGTGAGAAACTGCAAGAGCGCCTGGCCAAGTTGGTGGGTGGTGTAGCGGTTATCAACGTCGGCGCAGCCACTGAGACCGAGATGAAAGAGAAGAAAGCCCGTGTTGAGGACGCTCTGAACGCTACCCGTGCGGCAGTGGAAGAGGGTGTGGTTCCCGGCGGCGGCGTAGCTTATATCAGATGCCTCGATGCGATTAAAAATCTGCCCCTAGAAGGCGACGAGAAAGTCGGAGCAAAGATCGTGCTGCGGGCCTTCGAAGAGCCGATCCGCCAGATCGCCATTAACGCAGGCCACGACGGTTCCATAGTCGTAGACAAGGTCAAGAACGGGACGGGTTCATTCGGATTTAACGCTTATAAAGAAGACTACGAAGATCTTATGGAAAACGGCGTTATCGATCCGGCCAAAGTCACCAGACTTGCTCTGCAGAATGCGGCTTCCGTGGCAAGCTTGATGCTTACGACAGAAGTCATGGTAGCGGAGAAGCCGAAGGAGAAGGATGCTCCCCCCATGCCCGGGGGCGGTATGCCCGGCGGCGGAATGTACGAATATAAAAGGACAACCGGAAAGGCGCCTTTCGACCTTTCCGGGCCTCATCGGAGGGAGACTTCCACCAGGTGGTTTTCCCTCCAAGCCTCCCTTCAAAAAAACCTATTCAAGGTCTCCCAGTATAACGACGACACCGGCTCCATTCCCCATCAATCCGGACATATCTTGGGCGAAAAGATCAAGGCAGATGAAGTCTCCGGTCGGCGCCGTATCCTGGCTGCTGTTATCACCAATTACTGTCCACATAAATAATAGCTTCAGCAAATATTGACAATTAACTGAAATCTATTGTATAATTTGTGACAACAATATCCCAGCCGAGGCCGAAAATGAAATTCGGAAAATGTCTTGGAATCGCAATTGCTATTTTGCTGTCACTGAGCGCCATGGCTTCCGCGTACGAGCGTGAGCTGCGCTTCGGGCCGTGGGCTTATTATGCGCCTTACTATTTCCCCGCCTTCGTTCACGATCCCTGCTTTATGCCGCCTGACGCGTTCTTGTCGAAATACGAGACTCCTCCGCCACCGATGCCCAAGTGGGATCCGGGCAAGCGCGCTTTTGCGCCTCCCGAGTCAGGGAAGAAGCACATGAAACGAAGCATGCCGGGTCCCATGGGATCGGAATCGTGGGACGCTGCGCCGATGACAGCGTCAAATCCTTCTCTGAGGCCTGTACAATCGACTTCCCGGGACCTAGGCAGGCCAAGGCCGGCCGGTGCAAAGCAAAGGATAGGCTCGAACAGCTCTGATTTGGATATTCGAGTTATTCGTTAAATACCGGTTTCCTTTTTTCGTTGAACGCGGCAAGGCCTTCGACGCCGTCGGGGGTGCCGCCGGCAGCGCGTAACGCTGCTCTTTCAAGCTCCAGATGGGCCTCGAAGGAGTTTCCGAAAGAATCGGTCATTAACTGTTTTGTAAATCCAAAGGACTCCAAAGGTCCTCGGGCGAGCTGTTGGCCAAGATTGATAGCCTCGTCGAGGGCCTTTCCATCTTCTACCACTCTTGTGACCAATCCCATTTTCAGCGCTTGTTCCGCTGTTATGGGCTTGTCAAATGTCGCGATTTCGAGAGCCTTGGCCAGGCCGACTATTCGTGGAAGCGTGAAGGTCCCGCCTCCGTCAATGGATAGACCGCTGGATGTATAGGCTTGCCTCAGGAATGACGATTTCTCCATAATTCTGAAATCGCAGGCCAGAGCGAGGGAAAATCCGCCTCCTGCCGCAGGGCCGTTTATTGCGGCAATCACCGGCTTCTTCATACGGCGAATCTCGATCACACTTTGGTGGAACCTGGCCGCCAGATTATGAAACGCGGACGCATAGCCTTCAGGCCATCCATAAACCCACTTCAGATCACCACCTGAACAAAAGGCTTTACCCTCCCCCGAAATTATGACCCCTCTTATGGTGGAGTCGGCCGCCAAGTTAATCAAATGCTCGGCAAACATGCTAATCGTCTGCAAGTCAAACGAATTGAAGACCTTAGGTCTGTTAAACATTACTGTGGCAAGATCGCCACGAACGGTTGCTCTCACTGGTTGATCGACCATGAGCGGGCTCCTTAAGACGGTAATGGTTCACCGGGAAGCCCCTTTTGCAAAAAGGGTTTCCCGGACTCTCCTTCAGAAAACTCTCCTGTGCCGCCAATGTCCGGGCGCGAGCTGATAGGACGTCTCGAGGTCTTATGAGGCCGGCGTCATTCAAAAACCAGGGCGTCAGCGCCAAAGATGTTATGAACGTCGGCTATGAACGATTCGGACGCCTCACAAGATACACCGGGGTTAATAAGCGTTTCGGTTCTGTTTGGGATGACCACTAGTAGCTTCACGGGCAAAGCGCCGCGATGCCGAGTAAAAATCCGTTTTAGATCTTTAATTCTTGCCGGGTCGGTTCCCAGGGTGGATATCTTTATTTGTACGGACCTGCTGAGTCTGCGAGGAGCTTCTTCGACGCGGAATACTTCCTGGGCCAGCACTTTAGGAGTGTCTCCTTCCCCTTCGCTGGTTCCTATTATGAAAAGCGGTTCACCGGATTCAAGGAGCTCCTTTTGCTGGGCATATACGTCTGAAAACACGGTGACTTCCGAGGAGCCGGACAGGTCTTCGAAATCCAGGAAGGCCATGCGCTCACCGCGTTTAGTGGTAATTTCCTTGCTTCTCTTCACCAGGCCGGCTAAGCGGACTTGCGATCCGGAAGATATATCCGGGAGAGTCTTCGAAGAGGCGTTAGCATATTTCTTGATTATGGCCCCGTAATTGACCAGGGGATGGCCGGTCACGTAGAACCCTATGAGATCCTTCTCGAATTGCAGCTTGGTAAGCTCTTCCCATTCGGGAAGGCTTGGGATGGGGACATCGGTGAAGTTGCCTGACTGCCCGGGGACACACTCCGTCGCGAACAGGTTGAATTGCCCTTCGTTTCTTTCTCTCTGAAAATTGGCGGCGCGCTCCAAGACCGCGTCCAACGCTTCGAACATTGCCCTTCTCGTAAACCCGGAGCCGTCGAAAGCGCCGCACTTGATGAGGCTTTCAACCACTTTCTTGTTCACCTTTCTCAGATCGACCCGCCTGGTAAAATCCTGTAGATTGCAGAAGGGGCCGTTCTCAGTCCGTGCCTCTATTATGGAACTTATGGCGCCTTCACCGACATTTTTGACCGCGCCGAGTCCAAAAATAATCTTCCCGTTGACAACGTGAAAGTTCTGGAACGAATCATTGACATGCGGGGGCAGGATTTCGATCCCCATGGCTCGGCATTCAGAAATGTACAGGGTGACTTTGTCGGTGTTGCCGGCGTCGCAGCTTAACTGCGCTGCCATGAACTCCGGAGTGTAATGCGCCTTAAGGTACGCTGTATGAAACGACACCAGAGCGTAAGCCGCGGAATGGGATTTGTTGAAACCATATTCGGAGAATTTCTCCATGAGATCGAAAATGTAGCTGGCCTTCTCCGGGTCAATCCCTTTCTTTAAGGCGCCTTTTTCGAAGCGGGTCTTTTGGACGGCCATCTCCTGGGGCTTCTTTTTCCCCATGGCGCGACGCAGCAGGTCGGCTTCACCCAAGGAATAATCCGCAAGAACCTGAGCGATGCTCATGACCTGTTCCTGATACACGACTACGCCATAGGTCTCCTTCAAAATCGACTCCAGTTGGGGAAGCGGATATTCGATGGGTATTCGGCCATGCTTGCGGTTTATGAATTCATCGACCATGCCGGATCGCAGGGGGCCGGGTCTGAATAGAGCGAGTATAGCTATGAGGTCCTCGAAAACCGACGGCTTGAATTTGGTCAGCATGTCTCTCATGCCCGAGGATTCAAGCTGGAAGACTCCCATGGTATCGCCGCGGGAGAGCATGCTGAACACCTCAGGATCGTCAAGCGGGATTGAGCTTATGTCCAGCTTTATCGAACGGGTTTTCTCGATTAGCTTGAGAGCTTGATCGATCACCGTCAGGGTCTTGAGTCCGAGAAAATCGAATTTGACCAGGCCGACCTTTTCCACCCAGGTCATGTCGAACTGGGTAATGGTCTCTTTGTCGCTCCCGACATACAAAGGCAAGTGCTCGACCAGAGGCCTGTCTGATATAACTATGCCGGCGGCGTGAGTGGACGCGTGCCGCACCAGACCCTCCAGCGATTTGGCCACGCCGATAAGGTCCGCAACATCAGGATTTTCCATGGCCTCTTTAATCCGAGGTTCTTTTTCCATGGCCTTGTCCAAGGTCATCTTGAGGTCATCCGGTATCAGCTTGGCCAACCTGTCGGCCTCAGCGTAGGGGAAACCCATCACCCTCGCCACATCACGTATGACGGCTTTTGCCTGCATTCGTCCGAAGGTTATTATCTGAGCGACGCGATCTTTGCCGTATTTTTGGGAAACGTACTCGATTACCTTGTCCCTGCCATCCATGCAAAAGTCCACGTCAATATCAGGCATGCTCTTGCGTTCTGGATTGAGAAATCTCTCAAACAGGAGGTTGTATTTAATTGGATCTATATCGGTGATCCCCAGGCAGTACGCTGCCAACGAACCCGCGGCGGAACCTCTCCCGGGGCCGACGGGGACGCCGTTGTTCTTGGCGTAATTGATAAAATCGGCGACGATCAGGAAGTATCCGGAAAAGCCCATGTGCTGTATGAGCTTCATTTCATGGCTAAGCCGGTCCTCGTACATTTTTTCGAGATCCGCCCCGATCTCACCTCGTTCTCGCAGAGCTCCGATCCGCTTCTCGAACCCGGCAAGAGCGTCTTCTTGAAAACGCTCTCTTAGCGTTTGGCCGGTGCCCAAATCAAATCTGGGCATATGTATTTGCCCAAGCTCCAGAATCAACGAGCACTTGTCCGCGATTTCTCTGGTCGCCCTCAGGGCTTCGGGCACATCTCTAAATTCATGCGCCATTTCAGCAGGCGACTTGACGTAGAACTGGTCGGAATCAAAGCTCATACGGTTTTCATCTTCGAGCTTCTTGCCCGTCTGGATGCAGAGCAACGCTTCATGGGCGCGATGGTCCGCGCGGTCCAGATAATGGCAATCGTTTGTGGCCACAAGTTTGATCCCCAGTTCCTTCGAAATCCTTATGATCCCTTCATTTACCGCGCGCTGCTGTGGGAGGCCGTTGGATTGAAGCTCCAGATAAAATCGATCCTTAGAAAAAACATTCTTGTACCAGTCGGCGCTTTCCAACGCCGCCTTTTCGGCGCCGGCCAAGAGCAATGACGCCGGTTCTCCCGATAGACAAGCGCTCAAGCAAATGAGTCCGGAACTGTATTCCTGGAGGAGTTCCTTGTCGATTCTCGGTTTGTAATAGAAACCTTCTTGATACCCCTTGGTGACCAGTTGGCAGAGATTGCGGTACCCCTTTTCGTTTTCACAAAGGAGCACCAGGTGGTACGCGACCGGTTCGCCGTTCCTTGCCGACTGTTCGAAACGTGATCTCGGGGCGATATAGACTTCGCATCCTATTATGGGCTTCAACCCGGCGCTGTTGACTTGAGTGTAAAACTCCATCGCCCCGAAGAGATTGCCGTGATCGGTAACGGCTACCCCCGCCATCTTATAGTCTTTAACCCTGGCGATGAGATCCGGAATGCGGATTGCCCCATCGAGTAAAGAGTAATGGGTATGCAGATGAAGGTGCACAAAGTCCGAGGAAGTCATCCTTGAGTCCTTATTTAATTGAAATAATTATTAAATTGGTCTGATTCGCATAACCATATCATTCAAGACAGGCTTTGGCAATGGGTTTAGGGTTTCACGGAGTGGATTATGGTCATGATAAAAATAGTATTTATTCCAGTTAATTGATTTGACAAAGCAAAGTATAACTTTCTGTTTCAAGTCTATCATAAACATATTGACATTTTTTGAATAACTAGACTAAAATGACCAATCCCTTAGAACAAGGCTTGAAGGGCTCTTTTACTGTAGTTTTTATGAGGATATGGTTGAAAATCCCCGGAAGTTGAAACGAATGGAATTTTGAGAAACGGGACGATTGAGGCTCAGCAAGCCTCGTTTCCGGCGGGCAATGGAACGACTGCCGTGGACGGTCCCGGCTATTGCCCTTGCTTGCTTACGGCTGTAGCGCTAATGGCCGGCTGTTTGGACGTGGAATCTCTCGTGTTGGTTTAGGAAGGTCGTTTTTATGAGTCGATTTACCCTGGAGGCAAAGGTAGGGGCCTTGTTCCTGGCTGCTATAACCATCTTTGCTTACGTATGGTTTAAAGTCCTGGATTTCAACTTGAGAGAAGGTTACGTCCTGAAGGCGCGCTTCAAATCCGTAGAGGGTGTCGTTAAAGATTCACAGGTGCAGATGGCGGGTATCAGAATCGGAAAAGTAAGGGAAATTCAGTATGATCCAGAATCCGGTAAAGCAGTGGTCGCCATGGAAATTAACGACACGTACAAAAATGCAATCCCGGAAGGCTCAAGAATCAGTCTCAAGACCAAAGGGATCTTGGGTGACAAGTATGTCGTAATAGAACCCGGGAAGCCGAATGCCCGAAAACTCAAACCAGGAGAAGAATTTGAGACGGTTCAGGAGGCTCCGGATACGGAAAAAGTCTTGGAAAACATGAGCGTGGTCGCTCAGGACCTGCAGGTCTTGACCAAGGAGGCCCGGAAGCAGGTGATAGATGATAAGGGCTCCAAGAAGGTCGATAACATTATAACCAACGCGGACTCCGTGTTCAGCGATCTGAAAGACCTTTTGGGCCGTAACAAGGACAGGATTAATCGCACGATAGAAAATACCGACTCCGCTGCTAGTGACCTGAGCCAGATGGCCGGCCAGAATAAGGAAAAGATAAACCGGACGGTGGATCAAATGGAGAAATTTTCCAAGGGAATGGACAAGACCACTGAAAAGTTCGGCAGAGCGGCAACGGAAATTGAAATGCTAACTACCGGCATCCGCAGCGGTAAAGGCTCCCTGGGCAAACTGGTTGTTGACGAAACCCTTTACCGGGACGCTCAGTTTCTCATGAAAGATTTGCGCGGGTTGGCCAATAACGTCCAATACGGCCAGGGAACTGTGAGCCGTTTGCTTAATGACCCGGAAATGTACTACGAAGCCCGGAGAGCGATCAGGAACATGAACAAGACGGCGGAAGACGTATCCGACGCTACCCCCATCAGCACTTTAGCCACGATATTGGGTGTTGTCCTGAAATAGTGAGCATGCGGGTAAAAGGATTAAGGTTTGTCCAATATGCGCGGCTCCCGAAAGAAATTTGCTAACTTATGGCCCTGCTTACGTGTAGCCGCAATATGCTTTATACTCCTCACCATAGCGACCGTCACTGCCCAAGCCTCGGTTTACGACTTCATTAGGGCCACTGCGCCAAACACCTTATTTGCCGTTGATTCCGATCTACTGATCCGTCGCATGGATCCCAAGGCTCCAAAACAAGCGTGGACGTTAGGGGAGGGATGGGGCTTACCCCCTTTATTCTACTACACCAAAGTTAGAGGCGTTTTTGACAGAGTGGATTTCTTCTATCCTTTGGGATTCCGGGAAGAGTCTACTTTTCAGAGCAGAATGAAGTTCGGTCTGTTTTTCGAGAGTCGATGGTCCAAAGTCCCCCCTTTCGACGGGTTTTCCAGATGTCTGACCTTGTTTCAGGGGCGCTCCGATCTTGGCCAGGAATATTGGGGCCTTTTTCCGTTTTATGGCTACACTTATCGCAGATTCGGTGTGGATCGTAATTTTTTCTTTATGTTCCCGCTGTATTACGAAAGCAGCGACGACAACGCCCTCACAAAAAGAATATTGTGGCCGTTTATAACCTGGGCCCGCAGTCCGGGGAGGCAGACTACCAAAATTTGGCCGATCGCCGGCACGGATCACATACGAAACGACTACCACAACTGGTTCGTAGCGTGGCCCTTTTTTCAGGTCACCGAGCGGTATCCCGGCACCGACCAAATGTCCTCCTACAAAGCCCTTCCGTTTCCACTGTACGTCAAGGAAGAGACCAAGTACGCTGTAAAGTACAACCCTGCTCTGGCCGTTCATAAATTACTACCACCACTATGCTTCGGACCACAAAAGATACAGTCTCTATCCTTTGGTAAGCTATGGTTATGGCGGTGGAATCGATGAATTCAGTTTTTTGTTTTTCTATTCATATAAGAAGGACAAGAATAAAGGGACAAACACGACCAATAGTGATGGCTCCATATCGGTTGGCGGCGACGAGGTTTATACTGAAAACAGATTCCTGATGATCAGCAAGATACAAAAAACCTACAGAAAGGGGTGGCTCGTCTCTGCCAGATACCGCTTCTGGCCTTTCGCCGAATATGTTTGGGACGTTGAACGGGGCTCACGACTGAAGTTTCCGGATATCATTCCGCTCAATAACGACTGGTGGGACCTCAATCTTGGCCGTTTCCTGCGATTTGTGGATCTGAGGGAAACCCCGATAACCCGGGAAATCAGTCTCCTCTTCGGCCTAAGCCGCAAGTCCGAACTCAAAGCGGTTCCGTCAATTCCCAAGGGACCAACGCCCGGAAAAGACGGTATTACGGAACTGATTATGGGGTCATTCGGGAAGCAGTAAGCGCCTTCTTTATTTCTTCCTCACTTATAACTCCTTGACGTAAGACTCTTACAACATTTCCCTGGCATTCAATCACCGTGGATGGCATGCCTCCTGGCGTGTCTCCGGAATCTACGACCAAATCGACTGCCTGTGTCAATCGCTCAGGGATTTCACCGACTGATCGTGTGGGCGCCTGCCCGGAAAAGTTGGCGCTGGTGGCTGTGAGCAAGAGGTCGGCGTACTCGGCTATGAAGCGCGCGGGGCACGGGGGAGGAACCCGAATGCCGATCTTACCCGACGGGCCCGTTATGAGACGGGAAAATCTCCCCCGGGCCTCGAACAGGATGGTGAGGCTTCCCGGCCAGAAAGTCTTCATTAGGCGGCCCAGAATTGGAGGCGCCTCCCCGATTATCGGTACAAGCGTTTCCTGGTCGGCGGCAATCAAGGGCAGCGGGTTTCGTTCCTCACGTCCCTTTATCCGGAAAACTCGCTCTACCGCGGACTCATTAGATGCGTCAGCGGCAATGCAATAGAAGGTTTCAGTGCCGGCTATGATGACACCGCCACGTTTGATTGTCCGAGCGGCTTCTCGCAGGGCTTCGTGGTCAAGCATGCCGCTTGGACCGCTTGCGCACGGGCAGTTCGAGCACAAAGGTAGTTCCCCTTTTTCCGTGGTTGTCTTTAACTCGAATAAAACCGTTATGATCGGAAATAATTGTGCTTACGATCGTCAGCCCAAGGCCGGTTCCGCCCGACTTGCGTGTAAAATACGGCTCAAACAGCTTTTCACGGTCTCCCGAATCCACCCCGATTCCATTGTCGGATATCTCCACTGAAGCAATGGAGAGAGCTTTGTCATAAGCGGTGCTTATGTTGACCTCGCCTTCGCTTCCTGTAGCAGCCACAGCATTGTCCAGAAGATTCACCAGCGCCCGTGTTATTTGCTCCCGGTCGAGGTCGAATATAGGCACGGAGCTATCCGGGATGAAGTCGAATTTCATCTTGTCGTTGCACTGAGAATATAGGCCCATGGTTTCCGATATGATCAGATTCAAGTCATTGGGCGCCGGATTTGCAGCCGGCATTCGGGCAAATTTTGAGAATTCATTAACCATGTTCTTTAGTTGATCCACCTGATCCACTATGGCTCTTGTGCACAAATCCAGAACTTCGGAATCCTTTCCCAACACGTTGATATACTTGCGCCGAAGCCTCTGGGCGTTGAGTTTTATGGGAGTTAGAGGATTCTTGATCTCGTGAGCGATTCTCCTGGCCACTTCCCTCCAAGCGGCCATGCGCTGGGCCTTGATTAGATGGGTCATGTCCTCAAAAACGAGGACAGCCCCGAGGTCCCCTGCTTCATCGTCTCTGAGGAAACTTGCGAAGCACAAAATGGACACTACCTTTTCCGGGAAAGATATAGTGATCTGACGCTGGAACGTCTCAGAAGAACTACGGACCTCGTCAATAATTTCTAAAAGCGCCGCGAGCGCCGCTTCCGGCGCGACGTCCGTTAACGGCTTGTTTACAGGGTCCTTTGCGGTTATGCCCAGCAAGCGGATTGCAGAATTGTTAATTGTCGTAATCCGTCCTTCGGGATCAATGGAGAGAACTCCCGCCGCGACGCTTTTCAATACCGTTTCCATATACTTACGGCGACTGTCCAAATCGGTGTTGACACGTATAAGTTCGTCCCGGTTTCTGCGAAGGTCTGAAGCCATTTTGTTGAAAGAACGGACCAGCACGCCAAGCTCGTCGTCTCCCACGGGTTCGATGTAAACATCCAAATTGCCTGCGGCAACCTTGTCCGTGCCTTCCGCCAGGTTCAGGATAGGGTCGGTTATGTCCCTTGCCATTGTCATTCCAAACCAGAATCCTATCAGGATTACCAACAGAGCGACCATGAGTAAGATAAGGACATTCACGGTCTTAACCGGCCCCCTCATACGCCGGGATTCCTGGTAGTCTCTAAATGCGCTGGATACTGCGGACAAGCGGCCCGCAAAGGAAGCGGGTATGAAGTAATTGGATACCAGAGCGCCAACGACCTTGCCTCTTGTAGAATCTGGGATAGGCACTATTCCGCTAATAAGGTAGCTACCATCGTCCAAGGGGGTGATTTTCGCAGTCTTGTCGCCCTGGAAGGCGATTTTCAGGAAACTAGGCGCCGGCTGCGGGATGGCAATGTCCTTTAACGCAGGATCGTTGGAAGCCACCGGCGGGGAGTTGTCGTGAAGGTATATCTGAAAGGAACTCACGCCTTCGTTGATTCTGGTTGTCCCCATTATCCTGATTAGATCGTTCATTTTTGCCGGTTCAAGCAAACCTCCGGATACGATGGTCGAGGCTAAATGGTTTCCGGCGTTGAGCGCTTTCTCGGACGCATTTTGATAAAACGCCTGCTCCACCACTAACGCAGACTGAAGGGACTCCTCCACTTGGGATTTGAACCAGCTTTCTATGGTCGTGTTAAGCACTCCTGCACTGGCGATAAATAGGACAACAGTCGGCACCAAGGTGAGCGCCACGAATGCGAGCGTCAAGCGTGTTTTCAGATGAGACCCCAGGAGCTTGCCGCGACGCTCAAAAATCAGCTTGAAAAAATTTCGTATAAGGAAGAAAATAATCAGTATTAATAGTAGGATAACGACTGACAAAAGGCCGAATAGTAGCAGGTGCCCTGAAAAGGGAATTTCCACGGCAGTCGGCGCCAGCGCGCTTTCAACGAGGAAGATTAGCCCGATAATCAATGCGGCCGAGAAGGCTACGCCAAGCTCGCGTCGCATCTTTTTTCTTTCGTGCTCTATGGGTCTAGGATATTTCATAATAGGGTAAGGCTGTCTTTAACAACGGAGAAAAATAGTTCAGAAGTCCTCATCCATCTCTTCCAGTTGACTCTCATCGAACCCGAAGTGGTGGCCTATTTCATGCACCAAGACGTCTCTGACTTCTTGCCGCACTCGCCCGGGACTGCCCGCGGCAAGCAAGATGGGTCGTCTGTAAAGGTATATGCGTTCCGGCAGCAAAGGCAAACTGAACATGCTCCTGTGGCTGATGGGGACACCTACGTACAGTCCCAGGAGATTCCATTTGGAACTCAAGCGCATGGAGCGCAGAGTTTCATCGTCCGGAAAATCCTCGATGATAATTTCTACGTTTTCGAGCTTGTCGCGAAATTCTTCGGGGAGTTCATCGATCGTCTCAGATACAAGTTTCCAAAAAGAGTCTTCTATCAATCTCGACCCCCGGCTTCGTCGTGTATGTTACCTGAGGCGCCCGACCACCTTAGCGCAAACGGAGCCGCCACTGCACGGAAGCGCCTAGCTTGACACCAGCCCTGATTTGCGCGCATACAGACCTGTATCAAATATAAGGAGAAAATGGAAGGCGTCGGGTGGCTATGGGAAAAGTCAGAGTTATTGTAGGCCTAGGGAATCCGGGACGGGCCTATTCGAGACATCGCCATAATATCGGATTTATGGTTGTGGATGAGCTCGCGGAGCGAACCGGAGGCAAATGGGTCTATAATCGGGAACGCACGTTAATTTGCGAAACCGACATTCTGGACGAAAAGGCGCTTCTGGTGAAACCGCAAACTTTCATGAACCTTAGCGGTAAGGCTGTGGCTCCGATTATCAAGAAATTGGACCACGAGGCCTCCAACAGAATGATTGTGGTCCATGATGAGCTGGATATAAGCGCAGGTAGAGCCAAGTTGAAAGTAGGCGGCGGGGACGGAGGCCACAAAGGGGTCAGGTCCATCGCCGATTCGCTGAGGTTCCGGGACTTTATAAGGGTCAGGTTGGGAATAGGGCGACCGCCTACCGGAGTGACCGCAGAGGAGTACGTGCTCGCGCCTTTCGACGAGGAGAGGAGCCGTGTCGTTGAGGGCCTTATTGACATAGGCTGCGATGCTGTCACAATGATTATCGGTCAAGGAATCGAAAAAGCTCAAATGGCCTTCCATCCCCACAAGGAAGCGACCAACTCGCCGGCTGCGGCAGGCTAATTACTCTTTCAATCACGGGGGTGAACTAACTCAGCACGAATTCGGGAGAATTGTGCGGCAGTTACGCCGTTACTTGCCTTCAGCCTGTTAATCTTGAACCGTCGGGCGGAAATTGCGCCCGAGAGAAGCCGCCTGCCTGCCGAATGGCTGAACGCCTGACGGGCTGACGGATTTTCACTTGCTTATTGGTAGGGTGTGTAATAAGGTTATGCGTCTTTGTTTGAGTCAAATATCTGCCCAGGGGGTATATAAATGAACGGAACGATGGTGAGTGAGGATAATGCTCCTTTCAGTTGGCTGGTGCGGCCATTGATCAGGGCCCTCAGAACCGCTTACATTCAGGGCACTACAGTGGTTAAGCTTCTGCCTTCCGAGCGAGCGATCCAGCTCTACTATAAATATCGTCGCAAGAGCTACGACCTCCAGTGGTCAATGGATCCGGGATATAAGAAGGGTTTGAGGCGATTAGTCGATCTTACAATTGAGCCCGACGACTGCGTATTGGATGTGGGATGTGGAACGGGCTCCGCAACCGTTGTGGCCGCAGCGAAGGCCATTCAGGTGGTAGGAATTGATCTATCGCCCGATATGATCGAGCTGGCCGAAGAAAAGGTCACAAAGTATGGGCTGGCGAATACAACTCTGAGAGCCACTTCAGTTGAGGACTACACTCCTGACGCTCCATTCGATAAAGTCATCAGCTCGTTCATGCTCCCCCATGTAAAGCCGGAATTCAGGCCTTCAATCTATACCTGCATGTATAACTTCTTGAAGCCTGGTGGCGTAGTGGGTTTGTTCGGTTCCAAGGGGGAAGTGTGCGACGTTTACGAGACTCATGATGAGGCCAAGGAAAACCTCACCCGTGCAGGGTTTGAAGATATCCAACTGTACGATGTTTATGACATTTACAGGATAGCCCTAGCGCGACGGCCTCTCGACAAATAAGAAATCAAATAGGATAAGAAAACAGCCCCGGCGGTCGAAAGTCCCCCAGGGCTGTTTTTTTGTAAGTGTTCGCCTGGGAGGAAACTTCTTGAAAGCAGTTTCCTCCCAGTATTCTTTATCATGGGAAAGGCTGCCCGGCGGCTGTTCCGAATGGTCTTAGTCTTTCGATCTCTTCTAGAAATCGGGTGTCAAAACGATTCTCTTCATCAATCCTCCGCTGTGCGCTTCTTCAAAAGCAGCGGAAATACTGGACATGGGGCGGGTTTCGAGAAGAGGATCAATCTGGATTTTTCCGGCCTGGACCATATCGAGCACCTTGGGATAATACTCGGGCAGGCAACCCCAAGTTCCTATTATATCCGCATCGAATGCCATAAGCCTAGACATGCTGTAACTGTTCTTTTGCATGCCGAAGCCGACTATGATCAATTTTCCGATGAATCCCAGTAATCCCAGGGCCATGTCCTGAGCTGCGCCCACACCTGTGCACTCAAATATCTTCCACCCAACATTGGCTTTCCGGCCCGCCTGCTTGGCAATACCTTTGAACTCTTCTTGTATTGCTTTGAAATCTTTGCCTTTAGAGTCGATCACGTAATCGGCTCCCAGTTCCAGGGCTCTCTTGAGCTTCTCTTCATTGCGGGCTATTCCTACAATGGGCTTTGCTCCCATGGCTTTTGCAACTTGCGCCATGTATACCCCGACCCCACCGGTTATTCCGGTTATAAGCACGGGGTCGCCTTCTTTAAGATCGGCTCTGATCGCTGCCTGGTAAGGGGTAGTGGCCGCATCCGCTATTACGGCATAATTCTCCAGCGGGCGACCCTTGAGGTCTTCGATCACGCATAAGTCTTGAGTCGGAACCGGAATGTAATCCGAGAATCCGCCGTAGATCCCCAGTGAGTTGCCGGGCATTTTCTGCGCAAGGCAGCGATTGTTTCTCCCCTTTGCGCAGATGTCGCAGCCGTTGCACGGCATGACCGCCGGAACGATGACATTCTTCCCAGCCCAGGATTCGGCTCCAGCCCCGGTGGCTACGACTGTCCCCGCAATCTCGTGGCCCAAGGTCAACGGCGGTTTGGTCACGGTGGGAACAGCGTCGTAGAAGTAGGACATATCAGTGTGGCAAACGCCGCACCCGGCTATCTTCACGAGCGCCTCACCTTGGCCGAGCTCCGGGACTGGGATCTCGGTTTTTTCCAGTATTCCGGGCGCCGTAACCTTCTGAGCTTCCTTGTCGTAAATCGGCCCCTTAACCATTTGCCAAGTCTTAATTTTGTTTGGAACGGTCACTGTGTCCTCCTGTTTGCGGCATTGTTGACGGTTCGTTAAGCGTCCAAGCGTCTTTCCGGTCATGCGCCCAGCATATGCATGCGTTTTCACCGAAGTGAATCACGCGGGCCGGAAGGCCCGTAGCCCTCGGGTGGGGCAGGTCGGCGTCCTGCCGGACCTTTTCCGGACTGATGATTCGCTTGAATGCGAACCGGTATTGCATTCCGAGACTTGTCACAAAGACGGACTTTTACCCGTATGGGTGATTATCCCGTTCAGTGTGTTGAACTATCGTCCAGCCCCAGGATATTTTTATGGCTGATGCATGTCAAGTGAAATTGTTCGAGTGAATCAGTATTATAGCGGTAAATCAGGTTAAGAACAGGTTCGGAACATGGGAGGGAAAGCGGGTAAAAATAGCCATGGCGAGTTCACTTAAATGAACTCGCCATATCTCAATAGCTACGCACGTAATCTTCGAGCAATCTCATAATTGTTTTTGTTACAGGGCCCGGCTTCCCGTCTCCGATGACGCGGCCATCTATTCTGGTGACGGGCAAAACGTTTCTAGTGGTTGAAATGAGAAAAGACTCGGGAAAACTGAAAATATCCTTAGCTGGAATCACCTCTTCGCGCGCCTGAATGTCTTTTCGTGTGGACAGGAGCTGTAGCAAGACTCTACGGGTGACGCTATCCAGAATTGTGCCGTCAAGGGGAGGGGTGACAAGCTCTCCCTTCTTGTTGACGAAGAAAATGGCAAATGTAGAACCTTCAAGCACCTTAGCGCCGTCCGGCGGAGACAAGAAGAGCGCCTCGAATGCGTCGAATTGTGGGACCACAGTATGGTGGGCCAGCACTGCCCCAATATAATTCAGGAGCTTGACTTCAGGACAAACGCGCTGGTGAATGTATGTGGCTAAACCAACTCCGTTCCCGTAATACTCGGGGGAAGGCGGGATCATTTCTGTAACTGCGACATAAAGATGGGCTCGTTTGCCCGAAGGCTTCATCGAGGCGCCCTTCAGGCCTCCGCTGAAAATGATGTCGAGCACCAGGTCTTGGCACGAATTTTCTTCGAGATTCTTTTTTACGATTTCCACCAATAAAGCCGCCAGATGGTCGCGCTCCATTGGAGGCGGCATGTAAATGGCTGCCGCCGATTGATACAGTCTATCCAGATGGTCTTCCAGCCTGAAAAGTTTTCCGTTGGCCGTGCGGCAAGCCGTGAAGATTCGATAACCTCTAATCGTGCCGCCTATATCGTCGATGAAAGGAAGGGCCAATTCGGAAGTATCTACAAAGTGATCACGTTGATAAGAGTAAATTGCTCAATACCTCTCAATTCGCTCTGGCTTTTATAAATTCGGCTACCCTTCACAAGCGAGAGAATCACGCGTGGGCATCCACTCGCGCAGCCTTTTGAGCGCGGCGACCCGCTCGGAGGATATTCCTTCGCTCTAAGCCGGTTGTCAATAGACGAGCCGACCCGGCTCCCCCAGGAGTGAAATTGACCGAGTCGCTGGCAAGATGACTCAGCGGCTCCCTGTATCAACGAAATGCCACTTTACCACAGAGTGTATTACATTTGATAAATCCGGTCACTCACTCATTCATTTACTGAGCGCCGGTAGGCATGCGCTCGGCAGGGGAAAGGGATTTAAACGTTGATTCCGTGAGGGCCTGGGCCCAGGGGAGGGTGAGCCCACCTGGGATAACGAGTCTCGCCGTTCCGTGTTCACGGCTGAGTTACTTAATCACCCTCCGAGTGCGCCAAGGCCTTTCGCTCAAGTGAGAGCCTTATCTGAACAGGGGGGCTGCTCTCATAAGCGCTAACTTAAGTATTGGTTTTGATCCACGCCGTCATTCCCGCGCAAGCGGGAATCCAGTGTTTTCAATAGCCTCTGGACCCCCGCTTTCGCGGGGGCGACGTAATTCTGCTGGTGTTAACTATTTGAAATCACCTCCGACAAGGTCAAAAGTTAGCGGCTATGGGGGCTGCTCTTTACATGTTTCTCCTGTATTGCCCTCCGGCACGGAAGAGAGTATCGGTGATTTGCCCGAGAGAACAGTATCTTACCGTGTCCATGAGTTCCTCAAAAATGTTCCCTCCCGATAGGGCAATCCTAAAAAGCCTTTCAAGAGCGTACGGGGCTTTATCAAGATTACGCTCTTGGAACTCGTTTAAGCGCGTAAGTTGAGAAGATTTTTCTTCTTCCGTGGCCCGGGCCAATTCGACCGCACAGAGCGACTCCTGATCGGAAAGCGGGTTGATAAACGTGTTCACTCCGATTATCGGATAGTCGCCGGAAGCTTTCCGAGATTCGTAGTCAAGCGACTCATCCTGGATCTTGGTTCGTTGATAGCCGGTCTCCATGGACCCTAAAACCCCGCCTCTTTGGGATAGACGGTCAAATTCCATGAGCACCGCTTCCTCAACCATATCGGTCAGCTCTTCGATTATGTAGCTTCCCTGGTTGACATTATCGATCTTGCTCATTCCCCATTCTTTATTGATTATGAGCTGAATGGCCAAGGCACGACGAACGGACTCTTCCGACGGAGTAGTAATAGCTTCATCATATGAGTTGGTATGTAGAGAATTGCAATTGTCGTAAATTGCAATCAAGGCCTGAAGAGTAGTCCGGATGTCGTTGAACTGGATGTCCTGGGCATGTAGCGAACGTCCGCTCGTTTGGATGTGATACTTCAACTTCTGGGATCTTTCGTTTCCGCAATACTTGTCCCTGATTGCGACGGCCCATATTCGACGCGCCACTCGTCCTATGACACTATATTCGGGCTCCAAGCCGTTGGAGAAAAAGAAAGAAAGATTTGGAGCAAAATCATCAATGCGCATGCCTCTGGACAAGTAGTATTCGACGTATGTGAATCCGTTCGCCAAAGTGAACGCGAGCTGCGTGATGGGATTGGCGCCCGCTTCGGCAATGTGATACCCGGATATAGACACTGAATAGAAGTTTCTGACCTTGTTCTGAATAAAATACTCTTGAATGTCACCCATCATCTTTAGAGCGAAATCTGTGGAGAAAATGCAGGTATTCTGGCCTTGATCTTCCTTGAGGATATCCGCTTGCACTGTTCCTCGAATGTTTTGAAGCACATTTGCTTTAATTGCCGCGGCCTGGTCCCGCTGAGGAGCCGCGCCGTTTTCCGCCTTGAATTTGTCCACCTGCTGTTCGATTGCAGCGTTGAAAAACATTGCCAACATAATGGGGGCAGGGCCGTTAATCGTCATGGACACCGACGTGTTGGCAGTTGAAAGATCGAATCCGGAATACAGCACCTTCACATCGTCAAGGGTGCAGACCGATACGCCTGAAGTTCCCACTTTTCCATATATATCGGGTCGCTCTTCGGGGTCTTTGCCGTAAAGGGTCACCGAATCGAAAGCTGTGGACAATCGCTTTGCAGCGCTGTTTGCCGATAGATATTTGAATCTGCGATTGGTGCGGAAAGGATCTCCTTCTCCGGCAAACATCCTGGTAGGATCCTCGTCCTGCCGTTTGAATGGAAATACTCCCGCAGTGTAGGGAAACATGCCGGGCAGGTTTTCTCTCAGCCTCCACCTCAGTATTTGGCCGCGGTCTTCAAACTTCGGCAATACGATTTTCGGAATCCTGGTCCCACTGAGCGATGTCGAGTACAGGGGAGTTCGTAGTTCTCGGCCCCGTACGGCAAACACGTACTCGTCAGCGGAATAAGCTTCTCTTAATTCATCCCATTCACCCACCAATCTCAAGGCCCGCGGATCCAGTTTGTGCTCGATGTTTTCCTGAAGTCTCTTGATCCTGACCATAGGCTCGGAATTGTCGTTCAATCCGTCTTCTCTGAGGGCATTAGCAGCGGCGTCCAACTGCCAAAGGCGACGTACTAGTTTTTCCTGTTCGGTCCCCCATTCGTGATAACGCCTTACGACACCCGCTATTTCCGAGAGATATCTGGAGCGTTCGGAGGGAATTATTATGGTTTTCGTGGAGGGCTTTTTGTCGGGTCTCGGCTGTGCCCGTGTGGACCAATTCAACCCAGTCTTCTCATTGATTGCCTGGATCAATCCCGCGTACAGGCTGGTTGCCCCGTCATCGTTGAACCTGGAGGCAATGGTCCCGTACACCGGAAATGCGTCTAAATCGATATCGAATTTGACGGCGTTTCTTTGAATCTGTTTTCTGACATCGTGTATGGCGTCTTCCGACCCTTTGCGATCATATTTGTTGACCGCCACCAGGTCCGCGTAATCGAGCATGTCAATTTTCTCGAGCTGACTCTGGGCGCCAAATTCCGAGGTCATCACGTACAGCGCGACATCCACGAATGGGACAATCGCTGCGTCGCCTTGACCGATGCCCGCAGTCTCGACAATGATCAAATCAAAATCGGCGGCTTTGAGAACTTCTATCGCCTCTTCCATATGCGCAGGTATCTCAGCGCCGCGACTGCGCGTGGCTAAAGACCTGTAATAGACTCGATCATTGTTTATGGAATTCATGCGGATGCGGTCACCAAGCAAGGCTCCGCCTGTTTTCCGTCGTGTAGGATCCACGGACAGAATCCCCACGGTCTTATCCGTCTGATCATTCAAGAATCTAAGGACCAATTCATCAGTCAACGAGGATTTGCCCGCGCCACCCGTGCCGGTTATGCCGACAACCGGCGTCTTGTGACCATTTATCTTGCTCTGAAGCTGGTTTCTGATCTCCGGCAACTCGCCGTTGGGAGACTCTTTGGCTATCTCAACATTCGTTATAGTGTTGGCTATCAGCCTCCAATTTTTGGGGCCGAGTTCGCTCAGGTCGCTGTTGACGCGGCCCGTGGCCAGGGGAAAATCACAGTTCTGGACGAAATGGTTCATCATTCCCTGAAGGCCCATTTTTCTACCGTCTTCAGGGCTGTAGATCTTGGTAACCCCGTATGCTTCGAGATCTCTAATCTCCTCGGGGACTATTACGCCTCCACCACCACCAAACACTTTGATGTGCCTCGCGTCGTACTCGGTGAGCAGGTCTATCATGTACTTGAAAAACTCGATGTGGCCGCCCTGGTAGCAACTGACTCCTATGCCCTGGGCGTCTTCCTGTATGGCCGCCACCACCACTTCCGATACGGAACGATTGTGTCCGAGGTGAATTACTTCAGCCCCTGACGCTTGCAATATGCGCCTCATGATGTTGATGGCTGCGTCATGTCCGTCGAATAATGAAGTGGCCGTTACGATTCTTACGGAATTCTTAGGCTGGTAAACAGATTGTGTTTGGAGCACGTCAACCTCCGCAAAGTTCGGGTTAGTTATTTAAGGCCGAACTGTTCACGAATGAAAACCGCAGGCGCGTCCAGATCGGACCCGCCCGGAAAAACCGCTGCTACACCAAGTTCCTTGAGTTTAGGGATATCTCGGCTAGGGATTACCCCTCCAACCAGAACCATAATGTCCTCCACTCCTCGATCTCTAAGTGATTTCAACAGCTTTTGGCAGATCGGAATGTGAGCCCCCGACATTATAGACAGACCTATTATGTCCACGTCCTCCTGAACGGCAGTTTCAAGGATCATCTCCACCGTCTGATGCAAGCCTGTGTAGATGACTTCAAATCCAGCGTCCTTAAGGGCATGGGCTACAACCTTTGCCCCTCGGTCGTGTCCGTCCAATCCGGGTTTAGCCAAGAGAATTCTTGGACCGGCTACGAAAGCCATGGCAACCTCCGGAGGAACAGCGGTAAAATCGTGAGAACAGTGTTAATAAAATATAATAACACGATGGGCGATTCAACAATATTGAAGATTACATGCGGGTATAAAGTTCTGTGGGATGAACTTTAGTCGTTAGAATTGAGAGAATCGCCGGACTCTCGCCCCATGGGGTCAATCCGGCCCCATAACTTAGGAACAGCCGGATGGAAAGCCTACCGAGGCAGAGGGTATCCGCACTTCGCCCGCCGAATGCTGCTCGGGCCCTGGAGTAATTCCTTGACAGAGGCCGCATGTCTGTTATATATTTCCTTGTAATCATAAAATGTTATATTTGCTGTGATTTGTATCGACGAGGTATGGATTGAAGAGGACTCCCCACATTTTTAGAGCCGCCGCGCTTTATCTAGCGACCATTATGGCAGTGGTTCTGCTGACGTGTCAAATTGGCTTCGCTCAGGAGATGCCTGGCTGGTGGGGCTCAAATTCGTGGTTCGATTGGTCCGATTTCCGGGCTCGTCTCGCCGTACGCGCTTACTTGGCGAAGTTGACCTCCGGGTCTGTGTCGAGGAACGGCCAAGACGTGTCGCTTGCCGGCTCCAACTACGGTATGACCGGCAATCCACAAGGTTTTGGAGAACTCTTGACGGAAGTCTACATAGATCGTCTCGGATTCCGCCTCATATACGGAGAACACGAATTCAAAGGCGTCGGCGCCGGGTCGCATGATTTTTTCGCCGCTCAGGGGGACTTTCCCATAAACCAATTGAAGCTTGGAGCTTTAAGGGGCGGGCTGGATTTGGATGTCATCAGGTATCCTTTTCTCAGATGCGGCTTTAATTACGATTTGCATTTAGATCAGATAGTGTTTTGGGACATGACTCTTGACGCCGGCGCCGTTTACGCCCCGAAGAAATATACCAGCCAGGCGCCCCAGACCATAGGTATCCACGGGTTGGTCATCCCGGCACGCATAAGAGAAATTCCAATCATTGTCGAATCAAGAGCGCGCTTCCCCCTACCGTTCCTTAACCGCCAGGGGGAGGTAAAGGTCACCGATTGGGAGATTTCCGCCGGGCTAAGACCGTCGATATGGGACACAAGCCTTTACGGACACTCTACCTTCGCAGTAAATCTGGAAGCCGGTTTCAGGTCCTTCAGCATAGACGGTGAGCTTTGCCTACAGGACGGGGGCACAGCGACTTCCCAGCAAACCCCAACTATAAAAGCCAACTGGCAGGGCCCGTTTATACAATTTGGCCTCGATTTCTGACGGCCTAACCTTCAGACGCTCACTCCCAATCTGAACCCTCGCTTAATCAGCTCCTTAACGCCTGGTAGTAAACCCCGACAGCTTTTTAACATGCGGCCAAGTCTTTCTTTGTAAAACTCATGTCCAGACATCTTCGATGTGGCGAGCTTATGGAAAATCCGCGCCGGCATCCCGAGAGTGTATCCAAGCACAGCCACCTCGTAATTCGTAGCACGATCTGCATCTGAAACATGATACACTGCACGAGGATTATTATGCCGATCCTCGTTGAAATCTCGCAAAACGTTCGTAGGGGCGGGGTTTATCCCCGCCAGTTAGTCAAAAACCTGTTAGGCGGGCGGGGATAAACCCCGTCCCTATGATCACCGTGCCATGATTTTCGACAATTCGGGAGTTCTGAGACAGTTTCTCCCTGCCGGCCCAGGAACAATGGCCGCCAGGGACGGCAGAAGGCGCCAGGGAACAGAGCCTCGGGCGGGGCTGGACGAATCCGTGACCGTAATTGCGAAAAGCTGTACTAAGGTAATAGTCCAAAACATCATAGCCTACGCACAGAATTCCGTCTCTTTCAAAGGACCTCGCCCTTGGTCCCC
The DNA here is from genome assembly GCA_963747865.1 of uncultured delta proteobacterium. Taxonomy (GTDB): domain Bacteria; phylum Desulfobacterota; class Desulfomonilia; order Desulfomonilales; family Desulfomonilaceae; genus JBBSBY01. Next base: position 94,256 of record CAVVHK010000037.1, read on the forward strand.
CTCCGAGTCTGGGGGGAATAGACGAGCTCAATTTGGGCGCCTGCTATGAACGCTTCAACGTGTGCGCATCCTTTCATTGCCGGATAGGCGACCCCCAGCGCTCGTGGCCCAGAGAAGCCAAGATCGCTTTGTGGCTCTGCTTCCCGCGATGAAAACTTATCCCCTGCCTCGGCCGGCCCCTTGTCCCGGGGTCCGCGCGCCTCGCTGCGTTGCGCTGCGAAAGGCCCTACAGAGGTTCAATCGCTGCTTGACTTGGCCCCCCATTCATGAACTATACATTAATAGGGTCCGAATCTTCCGCCTGGAAGAAAGGTCGTAAATATTCAACGGAAAAGGAGTTCGAATGGTTAGGGGTTTATTGGCGGTCCTGGTTTTAGCGTTCAGCTTTACATGCGCGGATGCTCAGCAGTTGTATGCGTTGCCCGATTTGAAGTCCCTGAAACATTTGACCAGCAAAGTATCGAACCGGGGTCCTGACCCCACCACCGTGGATTATTACTCAGGCCCAGACGGAACGGTGGTAACCGTTTATTCATATAGAGGCAGGAATGTCGCCTTCAGCACCCACCAAAATAGTGACGTCCAAAATACCTACAGGATCTTTTTCGACAACCTGGGAAACGGCATGTTCCAGGAAATCAACAAAGGGATCCAATGGATGGTTCCGCCTTGGGCAAAATAGGGAGCGAAGGAATTGTTCATAACTGAGGAAATGTGATGCACGAAATGGCAATAGTGGAAAGTATCATGGAAATCATCGAACAACAGGTAAAGATATATAGCGCCAATAAAGTGGTGTCTGTAAATCTGGAATTCGGAGCTTTGACCGGAGTTATGCCTGCGGCGGTGGAGTTTGCGTTTGAGGTTTTGTCCAAAGGCTCAGTGGCGGAAGGAGCGGAGTTGCATGTGGAGATCATACCGATCAAAATTCTTTGCCACGAGTGCGGAAAAACTTCTGTTCTGGAGCAATTTGAACCGGTTTGCCCGGCATGTGGATGCGAGGTCATGACAATAGTTCAAGGCCGCAACGAAATGCGCGTTGCTTCTCTGGAACTGGAAGATCCTCGATAATCGCTATAGTCCGGTTCGTGCGCCGGAAGCCCGAACACCGGCCCGAGAGGGCAGGAAAAGAGAGAACCATGAGCTTGAAAGGTAAGAAGATCGCAATCTTGGCCGAAGACATTTATAATGAATTTGAATTATGGATCCCTTATTACCGCCTCTTGGAGGAAAGAGCCGAGGTGATCATCGTGGGTTCCGGGACCTCTTCCACGTACCACGGCAAATACGGCATTCCGGTAAAAGTGGACAAGAACGCAACCGACCTCAGCGCAGATGAAATTGATTGTGTAATTATTCCAGGCGGATATGCGCCGGATAAGATGAGAATTCACCCTCCCATGGTGAACCTGGTCAAGGACACTTACAATAAGGGGAAGATTGTCGCAGCAATTTGTCATGCGGGTTGGATGTTGGCCAGCGCTGGGATTGCTAATGGAAAGAGAGTGACGTCTTACGTGGCTGTCCGGGACGATTTGGTAAACGCCGGCGCAAAGTGGGAAGACTCGGAATTGGTCCGGGACGGCAACCTTATCACCTCGAGAAAACCCGAAGATTTGCCTGCATTTTGCAGAACAATAGTCGAGGCCCTTCGGGGAAATTAGATTCGGGCGCCTCTGGAGTTTTCGTATGAGCCCCTCCATGACAATTAACGGTAACGTTGTTTTTGCCGATGGTGTGCGCGCCGCGTCGATAAGGATGAGCGGCGATTCCATTGACGCTGTCACTCCAATTGAAGGAATCGTCGAAGACAATATCCTGATCTTTCCAGGTTTCTTTGACATCCACGTGCATGCCAGAGAATACCCGAAGCCGCTGGAGACGGATGAACGGTCCACAGCAATCTGGGAAAAAATGCTAGCAAAAGAGACGTTCCTGACCGCCGGTAATGCGGCGATAAACGGCGGGGTTACGCTTTTCGGCGCAATGCCCAACGATCCCTGTCCGCCCGACAATGCGAATACTTACACGTTGAAGCAAGAAATTGCCGCCCAATCACGGTGCCCGGTAATCACCTACGCGGCAATTACCGGAAATTCCGATCCCTGGGAGGATCTTCCCTACAAGGTGTATTTGGACGCAAAGTCGTCGTCGGTGGCTTTTGACCACTGGCCAGACTTGGAAGGCGCTTTGAGCCGTTACAAAGGCTGTCGTGTGTTTTTCCATGCGGAAAATCCGGAGGTCCTGCGGAAATTTCCAAGCAGTGAGCCTCGGTGGTTAAGTCGACCGCCGGAAGCTGAAGAAACCGCCGTCGATAAGATTCTCAATTTAACCGCCAAGTATCAGCTGAAAACTCACATTTGTCACATTTCCACCCAACAATCTGTACAACTCATCAACAGCTTCAACGAATCAGCTTCCCGCAGGGTTACCTGTGAGGTCACTCCCCACCATCTATTTTTCAGCGTCCAAGAGGGACAGTTGTTTTCGGCTATTCCGGGTGCGACGACGCCGGTAGGGCTGATGGGGTCGAACCCCCCTTTAAGATCCGAGGCGGAAAGGCGATTTCTCGTTCACACGCTGAAGGAAGGGCTTGTGGATGCCCTCGCGTCCGATCACGCTCCTCACACTTTGCAGGACAAGTTTGAAGGGTCGCCGGGAGTTCCGCATCTGGACACACTTGGCCCATTTGTCGGATGGCTTTTCAACGAATGCGGCTTTCCGGCCACGCGTATAGCCGAAATCCTGTCAGCGAATCCGGGGAAGATTTTTGAACGGGACACACCAAGACCCTTTGGGGAAATTCGGGAACATTGGACTGCGTCATTGAGCCTCATAGATATGGGGGGAACGACAACCATTCGGGGCAGTGAAATCGGAGGACGAACCGGACTGAAAACAAAGTGTGGCTGGTCTCCTTTTTCCGGCGTAAGCCTTCCGGCTAGTGTGGCCGGTGTAGTGATTAACGGGAGACGCTTTGCTTAGTAGTCTGCCTTGTAGCAATAGTTCGCAGGGAAATCCCATTTTGCGCAAAGAGGTTTCCCGGACCCTGCCACAAAAAAAACAATATATGGGCCTTTGAGGGGTCACAACCGAGCTTCAAGCAGATTCCTCAGCGCTTGTGTTGCCGATGTAAACTCATAGGCCCGCGGGACGGCGCAATGACCCGATTTCTTGGACATGCAACGCATCACAGCTTACTTCAGTGAAAGAGGGCAGACGGATGGGATTTGAAGGTCGCGACGTGATTTCGATGAACGATCTGACTCGAGAAGAGATCGACGAAATCCTGGACAAAGTGGAAGTTGTCAGGAATCATCCCGACAAAAGGGAATTCTGTCGAGACAGGGTTTCAGCAATGATGTTTTTCGAGCCGTCCACCAGAACCAGAACCTCATTCGAGGTCGCCATGAGAAATCTAGGCGGTAAAGTTGGAGGATTTTACGACGCCGGCATAACTTCAGTGACTAAGCAGGAATCATTGTGGGACACCGTAAAAATGCATGACGGTTACGGTTTTGACGTAATTGTTATTCGCCATCCGCTAAAAGGCGCCGCCCGCTTGGCAGCCGAAGCCGCGTCAATACCGGTGATAAACGCAGGTGACGGACCCAACCAGCATCCGACACAAACCCTATTGGATTTGTAATCAATCAAGCAAACGCAAGGGAGGCTCGACGGCATAACTATCGCCATGGTGGGAGATCTAGCCAATGGCCGAACAGTCCATTCCCTCACGGAGGCCTTACTCAAATATAACGCCTGCAGATTGATATTCATCTCCCCGCGTGATTTGGCCATGCCGAGCTTCATTATCGACAAGTGCAGGAAATCCTCGGACAACGGAGTAAGTGTTGTGGAGGGCAGCAGAATCGAGGACTTCATTGAGGAAGTGGACGTCCTTTACATGACACGAATACAAAGAGAAAGATTCGATGACCGATTCGTCAATATGGCCGAGAAGTTTCTCAGCATATACCGGCTGGAAGCGCGGATGCTGAAGGCCTCAAAGAGCACGATGAAAGTCATGCATCCGCTACCGCGAGTCACTGAAATAGCGCCGGACGTGGATGGGACTTCACATGCCTACTATTTCCAGCAAGCCAGTAACGGACTATTCGTCAGGGAAACCTTGTTGGCCATGATTCTGGGGGCGGTGAAATGAAAGAAAGATCGGTAACTATTGCAAAAATAGAAGCAGGCATCGTTATAGACCACATCCCCGCCGGCAAAGCCTATCTTATTTCACAGGTGGTCGGACTTAATGCGCTTGCAGCGGAGACCGGCGACATCATTGCCATAGGCGTGAATTTCGAGTCCCCTTCCATGAGGAAGAAGGACATCATAAAAGTGGAGAATCTGAGCCTGTCCCGTGATATGCTCAATGTGGTGGCCCTTATTGCTCCCATGGCTACCATCAGCAGAATTGAGAACGGCGAAGTCATAGAGAAACACAAAGTGGAAACTCCTGACAGGATTGGGGATATTGTCAAGTGCCCAGATCGTTTCTGCATCACCAATCATGAGGAAGTCCCCGGAAAATTTATCGTTTTGGAGAAAGACCCAATTACCTTGCGGTGCTTATATTGCGAAACCGAGTTTTTCGGGCCATTGATCAAGTATAAGGAGAGAATGGTTTAGTTACGAAGGATGTTGCGCCGACCCCGGTGAACCGGGTAGGCGTATTTCAGGGATCTAAAGTGTCAAACGATAACGGTGAGGCGCAGCAACAAAAAAGGCGGATTTTTCCGCCCTTGACCGGCGCCGCGGCCAAATTAATTCAAGCTAATCACTGTTCCTGCCGCATGTGATTGCCGGAAGGGAAAAATATTCGCCGAGAATAATTGCAAATAGCTACAAAATTATAACGTCTTAGGAAGATTCGCCGAAGGGAAACTTCTTTCAAGAAGTTCTCCTCCAGCGGCATTTTCATAGAAAATCCCTCCCCGAGGCCCTCCCCAAAATCTCTTAATCATTTCATTGCGTTGCCGAGCCATCACGATTGGGGAGTACATCACGTTTACTTTTACACATCATCGACAGAACTACGCAAACGATCCACTAGAGCTTTGCGGTTGAATATTGGGCCTCTTCAAAGGCTAATCACTTGCACCTTCTCCCCGTGGTAGCGCAATTGGCCCCTTTGATGGGACGGTGATCAGGCAAGAAAATTTCCGGTCTATAGTTTTGTTCCGAGAGAGCTATGTGAAGGCGCTGTTCGTCTCTACAAGCGCATTCGTTCAGATTGGCCACAGCCTCCACATAATGATACTCTGCGAGCTCCACAACGTTCGAACTTGCATTTTCCTTCTCGTTCATTTTCCGCCTCCAAGACAGCAATTATCCTACGTAATCGATCTATTTCACTAATAAGGTCTTGAAATAATTGTAAGCATCAGACATGGTTCAGGCAAGAAGGTTTATCCGAGCTGACCGAATTGGTATAAGCTCTCCAATGGCGACAGTCTTGGCAAACCAGGAGGTTGGTTTCATGGATTTTGCTTTACGCCCGATCGGTTTAGTGCGATCCGCCCTAACCGAACGTGACGATTGCCCACATCAGGGAGATGAAGGCGCGCCCGCGGCATGGATCGAAGTGGATCCCGAGTACGTTGAGGGTTTGGAGGGATTGAAGCCTGGAGCAAAGGTGATAATCTTAACTTGGATGCATCTAGCCGATAGATCCGTGTTGCGTGTTCACCCTAGGGGCGACAAGCGGGTCCCGATGACAGGAGTTTTCAAGACGAGGTCCCCCGACCGCCCCAACCCAATAGGTCTGCATAAGACGACTATCATGGACATCGATCCCGTTGGGCGCGTGTTGGTAGAACCCCTTGAGGCTGTGGATAAAACCCCTGTAATCGACATTAAGTGCGTCCTGTCCAACGAGGACTAGCAGCGGTTCCAATAATTAAGAGATTTCGGAAAAGTTGCCGGGGAACTCCAAAAGTTACAAAAAGCCCAAGGCCGGCGCTTGTGCCTCGGACCCCTTGCTAAGAAACTCTAATTGTGGCGCGAGCGTGATTCGACTCAACCAAAGATCGTCGCCATTTGATAAGGATGGGTTCCGTTCACGATTTCGATTGCGCATTTGGATCTTAATTTATCGACTATGGATTCGCTGTGAGCGCAGTTTGCCAAACAAGGCGCCAAGTGAATCTTGGTCGGCTCCTCGCCCAGCGGCGCGTTCCACAGCTTCATCAGCGCGAGCCGCGCGCTCAATGTGCTTCCAGGGCAGTCGCCGCAACTAGCCAGAGCTATCAATTCGGCCTTGTCTTCTCTGTAGCGACTGAATTCTCCTTCATATCTGTTGAAAGCGACAAGACAGCGAGAGCATCCAACACAGATCTTGTCCATAGTCTTGCTGCAACCTAATACCAGTAGTCTTTCCATTTTATTGGCCTCACGTGACGAGTAGACTTGTAGTCGGCGCCAAAAATTTCGCTCCACTGAGGGGACCTCATTTTTGGTTCCACTCCAAGTTTGGGCATGGAATCGAGCGTTCAGATTTTGGAGCTCATTACAGGGTTCGTCGGGACAATTCGAGCTTGTCTATTTTCGGTTACTAACCATTCAGTTTTGAGCGGCTAACCCCGAGATTGCTTTCCCGAGGAACGCGGGATTTCACTCCTCGTAAAGACACTTTGGCCTGTCATTGCGAAGGCAGCGAAGCAATCTCCCACGCGTGAGTGAATGGATAATTCAATTGCCAAGAAACCGATACTGACTCGGTTCCGGAGTCGGAGACGCCGGCAATCCGGTTAGTATTGGGTTAATCCCAAGTTCCTACGCCCTTTTTGAGTTGAATGAAATAACGCACAGGAATGACGTTATCCACCGCGTCGCTGGTCTCAATGAAGGCTCTGCCCTTTAAACTCGCCTGATCTGTGGCGCCTTTGAGTCGGAGGACGAGCTTGAAGTCCGCTTTTTCTCCTGGAGGCGCGACGATTTCTTCCGGAATCAAACTTGCTTCCGCCGAACCATCGGTCTTTGCGGCCTTCAAGGTGATAGGACTGGTCCAGTGGTTGATTGCCTGCAACGAAAACACAGCGTCTTTGCCGGGCTCCAGCAGGCTCGTGGCCAGAATGTCGGGATTGACGCTAACGTGGCGCACCACGTTAAACGTCAGTTTCAAAGCGATCCTGGGGTGCTCAGGATCGTTTGAGCACACGTAAATCGTTTTGGAGTGTCTGCCCGGATTCATGCCTAAAGTCTCCACTTGAGCGAAAATCTTGCCTGAAGAACCCGGCTCTACTCTCGGGCTTCCCACCACGGATTTTGCGCAACCGCATGATGACTCGATTCTTTCAATGATTAACAATTCGGCCCCGGTATTGACGCAAGTCAGTTCCACAGAAGGTGATTCGCCGTGAAAAACTTCCCCGAAATCATGTTCCAGCGTGCTGAAGCTTATCCTGGGGCCTGTTCCTGCAATAGCGAGAGCCGGCAATAAGGTTAACAAAAGTCCGATAAAGACTGTCTTGCTTGTCATGACGCAATCCTCTTCTTTTGAAAATGCGGCTGGAGGGATACTTCTGGAAACAAGTTTCCATCCAAACCTTTCTTCCAGAACTTCCAATACATCTACGCCACACTTTGCTTCCCTGCGCCGTAAGAAGGAGCGCCCTCGAGTATCCATTGGCGGCGCCCATGGCGCCCGAAGGCAATCTGCCGAAAGCATCTTCATTATTGGTTGTGGTCTCCCCTCGGTCATGGAGGATCCGTAGAAAATGAGCCTTGACTCGCGGCCGTGAGCTGAATTAAGGTTTAACCTATCGTTATTTTCGAGTCAAACGAGTATTTTCGATGGTTGTGATCGTTAATTTTGATTTGACGGTGATGTCATGGAGCTTCGTGAACTGAGGACTTTTCGAACCGTGGCGACCTTATTGAGTTTCAATCGGGCAGCCGAAACGCTGAACTACGCGCAGTCGACTATATCGGCGCAGATAAAGGCTTTGGAAGAAGATCTGGGCGTTAGGCTGTTTGACAGGCTGGGGAAACGGATTATTCTCACCGACGCGGGGGAGCGTTTGTCCCAGTACGCTCAGAAAATGCTGGATATTGAGGCGGAAACCCTCGCGGATGTCAAAGGCAGAAACCATCCTAGGGGATCGCTTACAATAAGGACCCCCCAAAGCATAGGCAACAATTATTTGCCCAGGGTCTTAAAGGAATATCGGACACAGTTTCCAGGAGTCAGCTTCAATTTTCATACCTGCGCTTTTCATAACCTCGAACACGAGCTGCAAACAGGCGTTACTGACCTGGCTTTTCTGCTTGCGGAATCTATACGGTCAGCAAATCTGACAGGGGAACCGTTGCGATTCGAACGTCTCTTCATGGTATCCAATCCCGGTCATCCTTTGACGAAAAAGACCAAAGTCTCCGTGAAAGATTTGGTCGACCAGCCGATTTTTCTCGCCAAGTCGGATTGCGGATATCGAATGGTGTTCGAGCAGACGTTGGAAGAGGCAAGAGTTAAGCCCGACACAGTGCTGGAATTCAACAGTGTTGAGATGCTGAAGGCGTGTCTCAAGATAAGCCCCGGCGTAACCATGATTCCGGAGATAACCGTTCGGGATGAAATTCAGCGTGGGGAGTTGTCGATTCTGCCTTGGGATGAGGAACCCATGGAAACGGCGGTTCTCATGATTTGGCATAAGGAGAAATGGCTTTCACCCTCGTTGCGCGCATTCATGGAGGTTGCAAGGTCCGTTATTAAGGCCCAATAGCGATGGCGGTCAAGCGCTGCTGACCTGGTTTCCAGATCAGCTCCGATTATGCTTTCACCGACTCTAACGAAACTAGCGGTTATCCGAGGTGAGATTGCTTCGCAGCGCTCGCAAAGACAAGCGTGAATGTCGTTGCGAGGAGTGGAACGACGAAGGAATCTCCCGATTTGCCGATCACGACTGCTCAGTACGTCGCGGCTAAAATGCGGTCACGGATTTGGGCGCCGTTTCATTACAGGACTGCGGCCTGGTTCCAGGAAAAAGGCGAACCCCCTAACTCCTCATTATCAGGGGGACTTTCTGGCCCCCCCTGACAGGGAGGCTAGGGGAATAGGCGCTAACTTAGAGATGCGTTGTGACCAGCGCCGTCATTCCCGCGCAAGCGGGAATCCAGTGTTTTCAATACCTTCTGGCCCCCCGCTTTCGCAGGGGCAACGTAATTCTGCCAGCGTTAACTATTTGAAATCACGTCCGACAAGGTCAAAAGTTAGCGCCTATGGGGGCTAGAGGGGTGGTTTTGGGGCTCCACATCCTACAAAGATACGTAACCGCATTTTTGCCATAGGCCACTTAGTTACGGTTAAGCCCTATTACCCTCTAGACAGCCTCTTGGCCTCAAGCCGTCTCCGGTGCGACAACCGCCTTCTCACCATTTTCAAAGCCCTTTGCGTAGCTCCCCAAAACCTTGAGGTATTCGGTCTTCTGTTTCAATTCCTCAAGGAGCGAGGCGTATTCCGGATCATATATGTCCGCCTCTATGTCCGCGTAGAAGAGATACTCCCAAGGCTTACTGTGGATCGGTCGAGACTCCAGTTTCACCAGATTAATCTGTCGCTCCGCAAGTATCTTCAGAGTCTCGTACAAGCTTCCGGGCCTGTCGCTAACCGAATAAATCAAAGATGATTTGTTCTTGGGTCCATCAAGGAATTCTCCGGCGGAGATGACAACGAATCTAGTGAAATTTCGAGGGCTTGTTTCTATGCCTTTCTGCAGAAGGGTCATGCCGTACAAGTCCACGGCTTCTTTGCCGGCTATGGCGGCTTCTTCCGGATTGTTGTTCTCTTTTAACCTGCGCACTGCGGTCGCTGTGTCCTTGCATGCCACGAGGTCCCAATCCGGGTGTCCCTCCAGAAATTCCTTACATTGACGGAACACTTGTGTGTGCGAATATACGCGTTTGATCTTTTCCAACGGCGCCCCTCGATGACCTATGAGACTATGTTCGATTTTCAGAGTCACTTCCCCGACAATGCGCAGATCATATTCAAGGAGCAGATCATAATTTTCGTGAATGCTCCCGGTCAGGGAGTTTTCCAGAGGAACGACGCCTAAAGTTGCGGAGCCGTTTTGAACAGCTTCGAAGACTTCGCGGAAGGAATTGCACCCGTAGTGAGGCGCCTCTGTACCGAAGAATTGCATGCAGGCCTTATGGCTGAAAGATCCGGGAACGCCGGGATAGACTACATTTTGTGGTTTCGCGCCCGGTTCCTGGGGTTCCCCCATCTTAGCCGCCTTCTCCAAATAATTGAAGTCGAGTTGTTTTCCCACAACGGGGGCTATGACGTGAAGATCCCTCATAAGCTGTTTGAATTGTTCCGGATAAAGGCTTTGAGGCCCGTCTGAAAAGGCTTTATCCGGTTCGTTGTGGACCTCAAGAGTTAGACCGTCGGCTCCCGCCGCTATGGCCGCTCTCGCCATGGGGCTCACTTTGTCTCGCATTCCTGTCGCGTGGCTGGGGTCAATGATGATGGGCAGATGCGTCAAGGATTTAATTACAGGGACGGCGGTGAGATCCAAAGTGTTTCGGGTGAACTGTTCGAAGGTGCGAATCCCTCGTTCGCACAGTATGACCTGATCGTTTCCTTCGGAAAGAATGTACTCCGCGGACATCAGCCATTCTTCTATGGTGGCCGAGAGGCCTCGCTTGAGCAGAACCGGCTTACCTATGCGGCCTGCGCATTTGAGCAGCTCAAAGTTTTGCATGTTGCGCGCGCCGATTTGAACTACGTCCACGTACTTAACCATGAGATCCGCCTGGCTTGGGGAGGTCATTTCCGTTACCACTCCCAACCCTGTTTCCTCCCGGACCTCGGCAAGGATTTTGAGACCTTCTTCGCCCAACCCCTGGAAAGAGTAGGGAGAGGTCCTGGGTTTGAAGGCGCCGCCCCTGAACAACACGGCCCCGTAGCTTCTCACCAACCTGGCGATAGTAAGGGTGCGGTTACGCTCTTCCACTGCGCAGGGTCCTGCGATAACCACAATGCGGTCGCCTCCGATGGCGACATTGCCCACTCGGATCACAGAAGGTTCCGGGTGAAGTTCCCTGCTGACGAGCTTGTACGGCTTGGAGATGGGCACAACCTTCTCCACGCCCGGTAAAGTTTCAAAATGGCGCAAGTCTTTTCGGATTGTCCCAACAACGCCCAGTATGGTCTCGTCGCCATTTCTGATGTCCTTGAGAAGGTAGTCATCCGAGCGCAAGATTTCTTTGAGGTTCTCAACCTCTCCGTCGGTAATCCCTTTACGCAGCACTAAAATCACGATGTCCCCCTTGTCCTTTCGTTCGTTTTTTTCGCCACATCATCAAAAACAAAAAACCCCAAGGAGTTATCCTCGGGGTTTCCAATACGAAACCCCGGGTGGATCTAGGATCCACCCGGGGTCTTACTGTTCTACAGTCTTACCCAGGTGGATCCGAACTAAAGAAGCTAAAAAAGCCGAAAAAAGATCCATTTTGGGATCCCGTTCCGGCTGTATTTACTATTGCGATTATCACGGCGCGTTTCATAACTTGCTCCAAGTCTTGGATTTCAGCATATGCGAGATTGGCTCCTGTGTCAATACCTATCCAGGACTCAGCTATTCCTGTCCGGCCAAGAGGGGCATCCCGCGCCAATCCGCTTCTTTACGAGGGGAAAGCGCAAGGCTCGTCAAGTCCGTGTCTTATTTGACAAAAGAACAGCAGTAATCGGTGATGGCTTTAACCTTAAGGCCGAATTTGGATTGCGCGGGGACTTCAAAGGCTTCGCCTCCCTTCACCGCTTTCCAGTCGGCCGCGCCGGGCAACAATACGTCCAAGACGCCGTCCAGAATCTCCATGATTTCTTTGTCGCCGGTGTTGAATTCATATTCCCCTGGAAGCATGACACCAAGCGTCTTTTTGGAACCATCTGAAAAAAGAATTGTGCGACTGGTGACGTTTCCGTCAAAGTAAACATTCGCTTTCTTGACCACTGTGACATTCTTGAATTCCGACATTGAGGATTCCTTTCAACAAATGATGATCTTGATCTATTTCTATCCGATCGAAGCGGAATATGCAGAGCCGGCGTTACGTGATGTTTGGAGCGCTGTTGTATAGGCCCCAAAATTTGATACCATGCGCACAGCCCAAGAGCAAACGTTCTGTGAGGGTAAGCATTAAGCGCCTCATGGCCTACATGCGGGTCCCATCGTCCGCTAGACCCTCGGGAGTGGTTTCATGGCTCCGATTCAACCTTTTGATATGCTGGTGTTGGTTCCGGCCGGCGCAGTCGCAGGATTCGCCGCCGGTCTGGTCGGGGTAGGCGGGGCATTTGTGATGGTCCCGGTTCAATTCTGGGTATTAAAGTCCATGGGAGTTGACCCGACAATAGCTCTGCGCATGAGCCTGGGCACCAGCTTGCTTGTGGTGCTGCCGACCGCTTTCAGCGGCGCCATGGCTCACCACCGAAAGGGAGAGGTGCTCTGGAAAGAGGGGACCATTCTTGGACTTACGGGCGCCGCCTCGACCATTTTCGGGGCTTATGTAGCCTCAGGGCTTTCTGAATTCCTGTTAAGAAGTGTGTTTGGCGGGGTCTCCATTATCTTGGCCATCAGAATGTTGGCAACTACCTCGACGCCAAGCCCTAAACCCGGTCCTCACCATATCGCCAAATGTATTCCTTGGGGGGTACTTCTTCGGTTTCGTTTCCGGAATAATCGGGGTCGGTGGAGGTGGGCTCATGATCCCCGTTATGATCAGTTTCCTCGGATTCTCCGTCCATCAGGCTGTTGGGACTTCCAGCGCCCTCATGATCTTCACAGCGCTGGGAGGATCCATGTCCTATTTGGTAACCGGATTGGGCGTAGAAGGTTTACCCGCGTACTCCACGGGATATCTGAATTGGCTTCAATTCGGTCTATTGACCGTCTCCAGCATTCCCATGGCTGTGGTCGGAGCAGGAGTCGCTCATAAGTTTTCCTCGAACAAGCTGAGAATTGTCTTTGCGTTGGCGCTTCTCTGCATAGGAATGAAAATGATCGGTGTGTTTTCCTAGAAGTGGGTGTTGCCCATCCGGAACCAAGTGAAGGTTCCGGATGGGCCTTGATCATGCGCTGGACTGCCCGGTTCCGAGTCCCCCCCGCTAATTCGATAAGGCGGCTATCAAATGTCGAACTCCTTCCGAACCGTATCGGCGCTGTGCCACCAACGCGCGCTCGATCAGCCGATTTGAATTGCAGCTTCTGTGCCACGGTTAATCAATTTTGGGGACGCCTAGATAGTCGTAACAAAACAAAGGCTTAAAAGGCCGGCAATCAAATTACGACGATCTAAAAAACTCCCCGCAAAGGATTTAAGATGATGGGAAATCGGACATACCTATTATCCCGGTAATTTTGGGTAGATATGTGTCAGATAAATCTGACACTCAGGAAGTTCGGTTCGATTACCACCAATATCCTAACTTCATGACTCCTTGTCTTCGTCTTGGGTATCGTCCCGGATGTAGCGGTAAAACGAGTCGCGGGAAATGCCCAGTAGTCGGGCTGCCTTCCTCTTGCGGCCGTCAGATCTTCTCAGGGCTTCATCGGCTAGAGCGCGCTTGATATCGTTCAGGATTCTGGAAACCGATTTGTGGTTAGGAAAGGAAACTCTCAGCGACCAATCATCCGTGGGAGAGGCGGCTATCTGCATGCCCACGTGGGAAAGTCCTATCTTCCGCCTTGAGAAAGTATCAGCGCCCTCTCCAGCACATTGCGGAGCTCTCTGACATTGCCGGGCCAACGATATTGCCGAAAGGTCTTGAGGAGATCGTCATCCACCGTGGGAGGGACCGGGAGCTGCAAGTCTCGGGCCAGTCCCGAAATGAGCTCCTTGACCAGGATAGGAATGTCTTCCCGCCTGTTCCGCAAGGGGGGAATCACGACGGACATAACATTGAGCCGATAATACAGGTCTTTTCTAAACGCGCCTTTGTCCACTTCCTTACTCAGATCTTTGTTTGTAGCGGCGATCAGTCTGGCGTTTACCGAGATCTCTTTTTCGCCTCCGACCCGGGTAAATCTTCGAGTGTCCATGAAAGTTAATAGTTTCGCCTGCAGGGTCAAAGGCAAGTCACCGATTTCGTTCAACACCAAAGTTCCGCCCTCCGCCAATTCCAGGAGCCCTCTTTTTCTCCCGACTGCGCCGGTAAAAGCCCCTCGTTCATGACCGAACAGCTCCGATTCCGCCAGCTCCGCTGTTATCGCGGCGCAATTGATCGAAAAAAAGGGGCCATCGACCCTCGATGAACGCCTATGTATGTAAGACGCGAAAAAGTCTTTCCCGCAACCGCTCTCGCCAAGGAGCAGAACCGTGCAGTCCATCGCGGCGGCCATATTCATTATTTTTAGGGCAGCGAGCATGGCTGCGGAAGAATAGCTGCTTTCAGCATCAGAAGCCACTGGAACTGCTAAATTTTTCCAATCCGTAATGTCCCTGGCTATAGCGGCGAGACCCACTATTTGCCCGATCCTGTCCCGCATTGGCAGTCTCACCTCGTGAAATGTAAGAGGGACGCCCTTGATCTTCTTGACATGCACCTGTTCGACCATTTCCCCCTGGAGGACGCGTAGATCTATCGCTTTGATGTGGGTGGCGGTCTCTTTGTCAAACAAATCTTCGCTCGTGCGACCGATCAATTCCGAAGCCGGGGCGCCGACGAGTCTCTCCACTGCGGGATTTACATGCGTGAACTTGAGGGAAGCGTCTTTCATAAACATGCAATCTTTGGTCCCTTCGAAAATAGCCCGCAAGCGCGCCTCACTGTCTCGGAGTCCTTCTTCCATTTCTTTGCGTTTTGTTATGTCCCGATTGGAGACTCTCACGCCCAACGGCCTGCCATGTTCCCCCTTTACAGGCCGGCAGACATGGTTTATCCACCTGACCTTTCCATGTCGGTCGATGATTCTGAAATCAAGATAGTGTGTCCTATCCAGATCATTGGGCCGACTCTCCATGTGATGTATTACTTGATTCCGGTCATCCGGATGAACGACATTTTTCAACGCTTCCGGATCATCTATAAATTCCTGAGCAGAATGGCCGGTAATACGCTCTGATGAAGGAGACATCCACAGCAGCTTTCCTTTCTCATCGAGCCAATACTCCCAGTCGTGCGTGAAATCGGCAATGATTCTGTAGCGTTCTTCGCTCTTGCGTAAGGCCTCCTGCGCTTCCTTTAGTTCGGTTACATCATGCGCTATATGCAGTGACCCAATCATCTTCCCGTGATTGTCGTAAAGCGGATACACGGAAAAGATGAACCAGCCACCCAATGTCTTTTCAGTCACTTCCGCTGAATGCTCTTTTCCATCCCGCATCAAGAGCGTATTGGGGCAGTAATCAGGCGGTTTTTGAGTTTCATGAATGACTCGATAGCAAGGTACCCCCAATATTTCCTCGGGTTTCTTACCTAATTTTTCGGCGGCAGCTTTGTTAAACTGCACTATTCGGTGGTCGAGATCGGTGATCCAAACTAGATCAGATACTAGATCGAACGTCCGGCGCCAGTGGATCTCTTCGTGGTCCTGGGGTTCCGTCGTCGCTTCATCTGGTGATAGAGCGGCGGGAACGGAATTAAGTTGTGATTCGGAATGAATTCGGCCAAGCCGACCGGCGCTCAACCGTTCTAGGTCCCCTTCGTATCCTTCGAATTGGCTGAGCTGTTCGAGCAGCTCTGTCAATTCATTCAACAATTGTTCTTTGTCGAGATCAGATTTCGGCATGGCACGTAACCTCCCACGAAAATCAGACCCAACTACAAAATGGCTTATGCAGCTCGCATGCCAGAGTCAACATTGCCACAATACAGCCTTCTTCATGGATTTTTTTATGAATTCCGTCAAGATTTCCGACAGATTGTAAACCCATAGCCGTCAGGCCGCGATCGGCGAACATTCCGGTTCCGATGAAATTGTGACTGGGGGGAAACTTCTTGAAAGAAGTCTCCCTCCAGACCTCCTTTCAAGAACTTCAAGTAGGGCTAGCCAAGGACGCGACATATAGTCGCCGACGCCAATCCAATGAAGGTATTTTCATGATTCGTCGGGACCGCCCGCGATCATGGGAGGGGCTAAGACGAGCTGCCGTGAGTTGCTCGGGCTCGCAGTCATCGGTTTACCAACCAAAATATTCGGAGTTTTGGAGGATGGGTCCGGGGAACCACTTTTCCCTGAAAGGAGGTTTCCCGGCTGACCATTTACCCGGCCTTGAGTGCCCTGGTCGGAACTCTTCGCAAAAGGTCCTCTCCGGTGGTCCGTTCAAAAGCGTTTACGCTCTGCGACTACGACTAATCAAAGCGCTCTTATGTCGAGCGGCAATAGGAACACTCTGGCGCCCAATTCGCGATCCAACATAAACAATCCGCTGCCTTGATCCCCTGTCAGCTTTAATTGTTGAACCACGCCGTCAGCGGAGGATTCTTCCTCGACCTGTTCTTTGACGAACCATTGGAGGAAGTTGTTGGCGGCATGGTCTTTTTCTTGGAGAGAAATATCGACAAGATTGTTGATCATGCCCGTAATTTTTTGTTCGTGTTTGTAAGCCGCTTCAAAAGCAGCTAAAGGTGATTCCCAACTCGCGGGCGGACCTTCTATGGTCGTCAATGTGACGCTTCCGCCCCTGTCGTTAATAAAGGTGAAAAGCTTCATGGCGTGAACAAGCTCTTCCTGGGCCTGGCATCGCATCCAATTTGCGAAACCTTGAAGGTTGACGGAAGCAAAGTAAGCCGCCATGGCAAGATAGAGATAGGAGGAATGAAGCTCAGCGTTGATCTGCTCATTAAACGCCTTCTGAATTCTTTCGTTCATCATTGGATTACCCCTTTCAAATTCAGACCTAAACCGAGCTATGCCCGGTCGGTTTTGTCCGGCGCGGTTTTCCGCAAAAGCTGAAGTTTCCTCAATAAACGTAGTTTCAAAGCGGGTCGCAACAGTTAGAGTCTTGGGGGAGGGGTCCGGGGAGGACCTTCTTGCAAAAAGGTCCTCCCCGGCGCATCTTCCTAAAGCTCTTAGATTTTGCAACTCTTGCTAAGTAATTAAACATCGCCGCGCTGTTGTTCAAGCGTCACAATCGCGGCTTCTAACGTTCGCCATAGATCATGTTGTAAATCATGGGAACCACAACTAAAGAAAAGACTGTGGAAGCAAAGACCCCGAAAATGAATGACCACGCTAACCCTGAGAACACCGGGTCCAGTGTGATCACCCAGGATCCGAAGATTGCCGCTCCCGCTGTCAGAAGAATCGGGGTAAATCTTACCGCGCCTGATTCTATTATCGCCAGCTTCAAATCCGTGCCGGTCTGAGCCCGCGTCTGGATGAAATCAATCAATATTATTGAGTTTCTAACCACTATTCCGGCAAGAGCGATCATTCCTATCATGCCTGTGGCTGTGAAGTAGATGGAATCGGAATAAATGCCTATTTTCTGGGCCAGGAAGATATTCAGAGCCGTGAAGCCCGGAAGGATGCCTATCATGGTCAGAGGTATCGCTACCATGATAACCAGCGGAACCGCAAAGGAACCTGTCTGCTGAACCAGCAGAATGTATATGAGAATCAGGGCTCCCGCAAAAGCGAGTCCCAAGTCGCGAAAGACTTCCAGGGTTATTTTCCATTCACCTTCACCGGACCAACTTACCTTGAATCCCTCGGGAAGAGCATGAGCTTTCGTATCCGCGAGAAGGTCCAAAATAGCATCCACAGGGCTTCTCCCGGCAGTCTCTCCCGTGACGAACACAACCCTCTCCAGGTTCTTTCTGTATATGGTTTGATCTATGGTAGTGGCGCGTAACTGACCCAACTCGTTGAACGGGACCATCGAGCCGTCAGCGGCTTTGACCCGAAGGGGTCCCATGTCTTCAGGACGGGATCGAAGCTGCCTAGGAAGCCTCAGATTTATTTCCAACGGGTTTCTTTCCGTATCCGAATGCAGGATGGTGGGTGACTCGCCTCCAAGGAAGACTTGCGCTGTTTTGACGATATCCTCCTCGGAGATGCCGTGGACACCGGCCTTGGTGCGGTCGACGACGAATTCGTACCTGGCCTGTGGGGCTTCAATGGAGTCGTCAACGTCCACCACCCGGTCGGTCCCTTCCATTTCTTTACGGACTTTCTTGGCCTGTTCCATTATATCGCGGTAAGTGGCTCCGGGTGGCCCGTAGACTTCCGCAGTGATGGTTGAAAACACTGGGGGGCCGGGAGGAACCTCGACAAGCTTTATATTCGCTCCATATCGCCGACCTATTTCGGCGATATCAGGCCTAATACGTAAGACGATGGCGTGACTCTGGAAACTGCGATCGTATTTATCCAGCAGATTAACCCTTATGTCGGCCACATTAGAGCCTTTGCGAAGGTAGTACTGTCGCACCATTCCGTTGAAATCAATCGGGGATCCGATTCCGACGTACGATTCCCGCGTCGCGCACCTCGTTAACCGTGGCCAGATACTTCTCCAGAGCTGATGTCACCTGGTCGGTGGTCTCAAGGGTCGTCCCTCTGGGCATGTCCACCAGGATAAGAAATTCGCTCTTGTTATCGAATGGCAGCATCTTGACCGGAACCAGCTTGAATACCACGAGCATGATTGAGGCGATTAGCGCTAGAATAACGCACCCCAGGAACAAGTAAGCCTTAGACCTGCTATCAAGAAAAGGCATCAGGATACGGCTGTAAGTCTTGTATATAAACCCTGATTTGAAGTCATATGGTTCTTCGTGTTTGGCGAAGTCACCCTTGAGCGCATGATAGGTCGTCCACGGGGTGACCGTGAACGCTATAACAAGCGACATCAGCATCGCCACTGGAACATTGAGGGCCATCGGCCTCATGTAAGGTCCCATCATTCCGGTTATGAAGAAAAGAGGTATGAAAGACGCTATTACGGCCAGCGTGGCCAATATGGTTGGCGGACGCACCTCATCGACCGCGAGCAGGGTAGCGTCCAGGGGTGGATGTGTCTTGAGGCGAAAATGCCTGTGAATATTTTCAACATCAACGATAGGGTCGTCCACCAGCAGCCCTAGAGACAAGATCAAGGCAAAAAGAGTGACTCTATTGATGGTATATCCAACAAGCAGATTGGACAACAAAGTCACAGCCAAAGTCATGGGTACGGCCAGGGCGACTATCATGGCCTCTTTCCACCCAAGGACCACAGTAAGTAGCGCGACAATGCTCAGAATGGCAATACCCAAATGTTTGACCAGTTCATTCACTTTCTCATCAGCGGTCGCTCCGTAGTTTCTGGTGACCAATACATTAATATCATTTGGTATTATTGACTTAAGATCGTCAACCTTCTTGATTACGCCCTCGGCGACCTTGACCGCGTTGGTGCCCTTGCGTTTGGCGACAGCTATGGTCACCTGATTGAAGGATTTGCCGGGCGCTACATCGAGGTTTTTCGTTTCCGGATCTTTGGAGGCTCCAGGTCCGAAGTTCAGACGCGTGTAAGTCTCAACCTCTTCCGGACCGTCTTCCAGAGTGGCCACGTCCCTCAAATAGACGGGCCGGCCTTGCGAGACGCTTACAATCAGGTCTCCCACGTCATCAATGGACTTTAAGAATGGGCCGGCGTCGACTAAGATTTCTTTGTTCATCACGTCCATGGTGCCGGCCCGAAGATTCACATTGGCGCCTTTGAGAGCCCGTTCGAGATCTTGGATAGAGACCTGTCTTGCGGCCATCCGTTCCGGCGCCAGCAATACTTTGATCTGACGCTTGCGGCCTCCGACGACGTAGGCCCGGCCCGTGTCGGGAATGCTTTGCAACCTGTGGACCAGCTCGTCAGCCACGCGCCGTAATTCGTAGTCCGAGTACGCGGAGCTGTATAGAGCGAAAGTAAGTATGGGGACATCGTCTATTTCCACCGGTTTCACCACCCAACCTGTCACGCCCGGAGGAACACGGTCGATATAAGACATTATTTTCGTGTGTGTTTTCAGGATACTTGCGTCTCTATTCTCTCCCACATAGAAGCGGACGGTGACTACAGCAGCCCCGGGTCGCGAAGCGGAGTACACGTATTCCACTCCGTCAATCTCCCAAAGTCTCCTTTCCAGATTGATGGTGACCAGGTTTTCCACCTCCGCTGAGGACGCCCCAGGAAAGTTGATCATTACATCCACTACGGGCACTACGATTTGGGGTTCTTCTTCACGGGGAGTGAGAATAAGAGCGGCGGCTCCAGCCAGGAGGCAGGAAATTATCAGGATTATAGGTAGCTTGGAGACCAGGAAGGCCTCGACGATTTTGCCCGTGGCCCCTAAATTGTATTTATCAGAAAGGCTCATTTCACCGTTGCCCTCCCCTTAAGCGGGATTAGTCCGCTGAAAATAGAGACCAGAGCCAGTGTCATGTAGCGCGCTGCACCTACCTGATTTTGCCTCTTGCGGCTTAATCAGGCTTGATTGCCGATCTATAATGATACGGGCGAACACACGCCGGCGCCCATGAAGCTATGTTGTACAGCATTACGACAGAGATTATCACCGGGCTTCGCCGGGAGTCAACGCCGATACGAATATTTCATCCATTCATTGACAGAGCGAAAGAGTCGGTCCTCGAAAGGCTGCGTCGCCTCTAACTGAAAGTTCAAGGATCTTCTGTTCATTATCCTAAGCGTTGTTGTATTATGGCCGCGCAACCTACGAGCAGCCAAAGGAGAGTTCCTTCTTCGGTCCTGCGCTAAAGCGGTTGCTCGGTAACGCCTGTTCGACTCAGGCGCCAAAACAAGGGTCCGGTCCCGAGGGCGGCGTAAAGCGCCGTTTCTTGGTTTTGCAGGTAAAACCTCCGCCAAGAACCGGTAAGTCCTCGGTTCCGGGCCCCACCGGAGATAGTCCATGGAAAAAGTAATAATCGTGGCCGTTGTCGTGGGCGTCTTTTTTGTGGCCATTTCCCGCGTTGCGAAGAATGCTCAAAGATTTCTTTACCTGGGTCGTGATTCGTAATTACCAGAAGGGCTTAAAGTATTCCAACGGGCGCTTCGTGAAGATAGTCCAAGAAGGCGGATACCTAATTTTCAAACCGTTCACATCCATAGAAGTAGTGGATGTAAGGCCCCAATTCACTGTTATCGCCGGCCAGGAAGTGTTGACCTCAGACGGCATAGGACTGAAGTTCAGCATCGCCGTAAAATACGAGATAATCGACCCGGTGGCGGCCATGCAGAAGGTCCAGGGCTACTCACAAGCGCTTCACATAATAATGCAAGTGGCCTTGAGAGAATTGGTGAGCGCCGGCAATGTGGATGAACTTCTGGAGAATAGACAATCCTTCGACAAATTGCTTGTTGAAAAATGTGAAAAACAATGCGAGGAATTCGGATTAAAGCTCCATTTTGCAAGCATAAGAGACATTACGTTTCCTGGAGATCTCAAGAAAACTTTTGCGCAGGTAGTGAACGCCCGGAAGGAAGGCCAAGCGGCCCTTGAACGGGCTCGCGGCGAAACCGCCGCCTTGCGTAATCTGGCCAACGCCGCAACCCTGCTTCGAGACAATCCTGCGCTGCTGCAATTACGTGCAATCCAGTCCGTGGGCGGTACAGTCAGGCGGAACATTGGTTACTTGGAATTCCGGTTACCGATCCGGTTGCGATAAAACAGGACTCTGGCGTTAAGGACAAACAGTAATGGCAAATTTGCATAACTATGTTCTTTTGCCTTGATTTTTTGAACCGGGAAAGGTTATTCTTCACCGAGTACAAGCAAAAAAGGCTCCACGCTGTCGGCTGTCTCACAGAACAGATTTTTGCGGGGGGCGAGATTGTTTGCTTGACACCGCTTCAACGTTTCTGGTAACGACTTAAACTTCGTGAAAATATTTAGTGAAACCTGGAAGCTCGTGGGAGACGGCCTTCAACTGGGCTCGTCTATAGTTATAGCTATCTTCCTGGGGGCTTTCCTTGGTTATTGGTTAGACGGCAAGCTCAATACATCCCCTTATTTAAGCATACTTTTCTTCTTTCTGGGAATAGCAGCCGCTGCGCGCAACGTTTTAATTGAAATTCGGAAGCAGGCCCGCTCGGATAAAGGCGATAAATCTTCATGAAAATGGAAAAGATTCCGGGTATATGGTTTGCGATATGCGGTTTTGTTTATGCGGTAGGCTGCGTAATTTGCATGTTATTTTCGTCCGCGCCGTTTCTGTTCGGTTATGTTAGCGGCGGAGGTTTGGTCCTGGCCAACTTGTATGTCTCCGCCCGTAAAGTGAAAAATGCTGATTTTCCAAATAGAGCAAGAGTGTTAGCTTCAGTGGTAGGAGGTTTTTACTTTAGGCTGGCTTTGCTTGGTATCTGTCTTTACTTCCTAATCACTCATTGGAAAGTAGATCCTGTAGGTTTGGTGACCGGGCTGTCAGTAATTCCCGGCGGTATGCTGATTCTCCTGTTGCTGATCTACATAGCGAATAGAAGACCAGAGGAGGCCTGAATTCATGGCGGAAATTCATCCACCTGTAGCAACGGACATTATTTCTACTCCTGCCTTCCATTCCATGGAGGCATTTTGGAATAAATGGGGCGTCACTCACGCTGATCTCAACAACGTGCTTAACACGTGGTTGGTGATGATCATACTCATAGGGGCGGCTTGGGTGGTGAAGAGCAAGCTGGAGCTGGTCCCGAGGGGGTCTCAGAACTTCTGGGAGGTGATTGTCTCAACCCTTGAGGACGTCGTGGTGCAGATTATGGGAGAGCACGGTCGCCCGTTTTTCCCGCTTATCGCGACTCTGGCATTATTCATTCTAAGCTGTAACCTCATCGGAGTTCTCCCCTGGCTGCAGTCATCAACCAATAATCTCAATACAACCCTGGCCTTGGCCCTTGTGGCGTTCACGACCACCCACGTGGTGGGCATCAAGCACCATGGAACCCATTATGTGAAACATTTCTTGGGGCCGGTGCCGTGGCTGATCCCTCTGATGCTGCCTATAGAACTAATCGGTCATTTTAGCCGTATATTGTCTCTCAGTTTTCGTCTTTTCGGCAACATCATGGGTGAGGACTTGGCTATTGTTATTCTCACCCTTCTGGTGCCTTACCTGGTGCCGTTGCCGATGATGGTATTGCAAGTGTTCACCTCTTTTATCCAGACCCTAGTGTTCATTATGCTGACCATGATGTACATTAACGGATCCCTGGAAGAGGCTCACTGATAACAGACTCAAGGAGGTTTTTGATCAATGAAGAAAGTCGTAATTGCCGGACTTATGATGTTGGCCGTTTGCATGATTTCAGGCGTAGCCTGTGCAGCCGAAGGCGCGGCGGGCGGAAGCGGCATAGCTTCCATGACGGTGTTGGCAGCCGGTTTGGCGATTGGCCTCGGCGCAATCGGTAGTGGTATTGGAATGGGAACAGCCATCGGCGGCGCTTGCGAAGGCACGTCAAGAAACCCGGAAGCCGGCGGCAAAATCACCACCACAATGATCATCGGTCTGGCTATGATCGAGTCCCTTACCATTTATGCTCTCGTCGTGGCGCTTCTTCTGCTTTTCGCCAACCCGTACAAGGCTCTTATGGGCGCATAAATTTAGAGTAACCAGCGTACGAAACGTCACTTCCGCCCGGGTTTTTCCGGGCGGAAGTTTTTTGGCTTACAAACTTATCCATTCGCTACGTGTATGAAAATGCTCGGCCGGATCGGCAAGGACAGTCATAAGTCATTACCGAGAGCCGAAGCGCAAGGGGGACTGCGGCCCCAACTCCATAACCGAATACGCGCTGATGGATTTCCTTACCCCGTTGACTTAATCTAATTATCTGCTACCATCCTGACCTTGTCCGATTCTAGCTCCCACAGCTCTTAGCCCATATCCAAGAGAGGAATCTCGTGAGCCTCAGTGACACATTTGGTCGATCCGATAACCCCGCACCCCAAGCCGACTCATCCGACACTAAGGTTTCTTCCTCGCCTACAAAGAACAACACGCAAAATCGGAATTCCGGATACTCCTCGAATTATCAGATGGGGAACTCCGTTTCAGGGAGATCGCCGGTTGGGCCCGATGCGCCCTATTACTCGTCAGATCGAGAGTATTTGGACTTTCAAGACCGGCTGAGAACCGGCCGGATCAAGCTGTGCTCCTGTTGCGGGGGAATGATGATAAGATCATCCAGGATGGTCCTTTCCGGCGCTTCAGGGGTTATGCTCGTTTTGCTGGGAGCGCTCTTGATGACCGGCTATGGGGTGGCCACAAATTTTCTGCAGCCCCCTTGGTATATAAAGTTCGCCCTGCCTTCCGCCTATTATATCGCTTCGATCTTCATAGCGGTAGGAGGGGTGTTTTTCTTCATTCGGGAAAAGGTGTGGGTATGCGAGAAATGTCGGGAGATGTGCAAGCGGTAGACGTCGCTCTCCATTATGCGTTTACAGGGCGGCCCCCTAAGCTGGGACCAGACGCTCGTCTTTGTTGACCTCGCGGCAGACTCGTAGGAAGACCCGTAGATTAAGCACGCCGTTTCATAAATTCTGGGACGCATTTGAGCATCAGACAAAGGCTGCTCGAACCAGGTTTTCACGCTACCGCGGCCCGTCCGGTCAATGGAGTGAACTCTAGAACCGTTTCTCCCCGCGGGGTAGAGAAGCGAGAGTGGAACCTCAAACCGCGACAAAACTGCAGATCTCGGGCTCACGCAAAGACGGGAACGTATTCCTGCCTTCGAATGCGGCGCGCATCCTCCCGGACGTCATTGAAACAGGCCGGGATTGTATTGCTTCCAGATGCTCAATTCCAGGGACAAGTCCACAAAGGGATCGTTCACCCGGCGGGCGCCTCTTTCGTACCAGGCGACGATGGTGTTCGTCATTGTCGCAAAGCTGAGAAAATGAACCTCGATTCCTTCGAATACACTTATAATCGGCAGATCATACCCGGGTACGAGTCTTTGCCCGCGGCAGGGCGCCACATAGTTTGCTTCCTCGAACCCGGCGAAAGGGAAGCAACCGGTCAGGTCCACTCCGACATCCACTCCATCCAGGGCAGGAACGAAGTAGGTCTGGATCATCCGATGAGCGTTCAGCGCTTCGTCCAGCGACAAGAATTTCTGATCGCGAAACAGATACTCCGGGCAGTCCGGGGCCTGTCCGTTTCGCCACTGGTAAAGCTCAACGATCTCTGCCGGTAGAGGGAACGGCAGGTGTTCCACTTGTTCCCGTATCTCCCGTTCCGACAGGCCGGGGTTTAAGGAATCAGTTACAGCGCAGCCCGCTCCCGTAATAGCCTGAACGACTCTTTCCATGCCTTCCGCTATGGCGGTCATGATGAAATCCTCCGTTCCAAGATGCCGGCCGCAGGCCCGCAGCCACAGTAGCGCGTATTCGTCGTCAACGCCATGAAAAAGTGGCGGCCGGCCTCCCCCGGGATTGGTATCCATTCACATACGCGAGGGAGATTCCTTCGCTGCGTTCGCAAAGACAAGCTCAAATGTCATTGCGAGGAGTGAAATCCCGCGTTCCGCGGGAAAGCAATTTGCAAATTGCCGCTCATGAGCGAAGGGTTACCGGGGCGGTAAATATTTACTTGATAACCTGGTAAAAATTGTATATCTTTAATGTTTAACTCCTTGCCGCCCTATGGCGGCTTGACATCCGAGAGGAGATCATATGAGACGTTACGAATGCGTCGTCATCCTTGATCCTGAAGTGCTGGATGACGACATACGCAATTTCACCGACAAATACGGGCAGCTCATAAAGAGCACCGGCGGTGAGGTTATCAAAATCGAAGACTGGGGAGCCAAGAAGCTGGCATATCTGGTCAAAAAGAAGGACAAAGGCCGCTACATTCTGTTTGATTTTGTAGGCCTGCCGTCCCTTATCGCGGAAGTGGAAAGACAGCTTAAGATCGCTGATGAAGTCATGAAGTTTCTCAGTGTAAAACTTGAAGACACTGTGGATCTTGAAGCTTTCAAGGCCGGCAAGGAAGCCCCTGCCGAGGCGGCGCCTGAAGAGGTTTTGGAAACCGCTGTCCCTGAGACGGTAGTCCCGGAATCGTCTGCGGAACCAGATTCAGAAGTGGCGGCGGAGCCGCAGGCCGAAGGCGCTGCGTCCCCCGAATCGGAACCCGAAGGCTCCACCACCAGTGAGACGCCCCAGGAACAGCCCGCAGTAGAGCAATCGCAGGAGGGTAGCACGAATGAGTAAGCCTCCGAGAAAACGACCTTTCCCTCGAAGCAAGGTTTGTCGGTTTTGCGCTGACTCCTCCTTGAGAATGGACTACAAAGAGCCGAATATATTACGTATATTCATCACCGAACGCGGCAAGATCATTCCGAGAAGAATCTCAGGCAATTGCGCAAAGCATCAGAGAGAATTGACAACAGCCATTAAACGGGCGCGCAATATAGCATTGCTGCCGTTCACCGTGCCCAGGCGCTAAAATCATTGTTTAAGGAGCCACGATAATGAACATAATTCTTCTTGAACATATCGACGATTTAGGCACAGTGGGCCAAACTGTAAGGGTGAAGGATGGATACGCGAGAAACTTCCTGCTTCCTCGCAAGCTCGCCTGTGTGGCCACTGACAAGAACATGAATTTTTACAGGACCCTCATTGAGGCTAAGAAGAGGAAACTCGAGAAGCTCAAGGGGTCCGCAGAGCAGTTGGCGCAGCAATTGGCTGCAGCGAATCTCGTCTTTGTCCGCAAGTCCAAAGACCAAGAAGCTAGGCTTTTTGGATCCGTGACGACTTCTGATGTCGCCGCGTCTTTGGGCGAACAAGGGTTTGACATTGACAGGAAACGCATCGTGCTGTCTGAAGCGATAAAGAAGATGGGCGAATACACCGCTTCGATCCGGGTTCACCCGGAGGTGGTGGCCCAGGTCAAGGTCAGTGTCATTCCTGAGGAAGTTGCTTCGGATGCCGCCGGAAAATAGTCCAATCAAACTCCCCCCCAATTTGTCGAAGGAGAACGAGCCATCTTGGGGGGGCTCCTCATAGATAACGACGCCCTTCCGAAAGTAGTTTCAATCCTTTCGCCCGATGACTTCTATCGGGAAGCGCACAGAAATATATATAATTGTATCATAAAGTTATTCAACCGTAATGAGCCGGTGGATTGGATAACTTTGACAGGGGCGCTCAAAGAGTCGGGCCTGCTGGAAAGCGTGGGCGGCACGGCTTTTCTGGCTGAGCTGGTGGATGCTGTTCCCAGCGCTGCGAATATCCAGCATTACACCAGGGTCGTCAAAGATAAGGCTGTGCTGAGACAATTGATTTCGGCTTCCACGGAGATTTCTACGCGGTGCTACGAGGATCACGCCAGCATAGACGAATTCCTCGATCAGTCGGAGCAGATCATATTTAGCGTTGGCGAATCCAGGATTCAATCCGGCTTTGTCGCTGCCCAGGATCTGATGAAAGGCGCATTCGAGACCATTGAATCTCTCTACGAGCGCAAAGAAAACATCACCGGGGTTCCGTCGGGTTTCAAGGATCTGGATGCGCTCACGGCAGGCTTTCAAAACAGTGACTTGATAATAGTCGCCGGCCGGCCGTCTATGGGAAAAACCTCCTTTGCGCTGAATGTGGCGCTGAACGCGGCGATTGACGCCGGCGTCCCGACTGGGGTTTTCTCTTTGGAAATGAGCAAGGAACAGATCGCTCTGAGGATTTTGTGCTCGAAGGCCAAGGTTAACCTCAAGAGCTTGAGAACAGGTTTTCTGACCACTGAAGATTGGGGTAGGCTGACCCTTGCCGTGGGAAATATCTCCGACGCCCCACTGTACGTGGACGATACGCCCGCAATTACTACCCTGGAAATCCGCGCGAAGGCTCGGCGTCTGAAAAAAGAAAAGAATTTGAGCCTCATAGTAGTGGACTACTTGCAGCTCATGAGGTCAGCCGTGAGGTCCGATTCCCGTGAAAAGGAAATATCGGACATTTCCCGTTCTCTAAAGGCCCTGGCCAAGGAACTTAACGTTCCGGTGATCGCTCTGTCCCAGTTGAACCGCAAGGTCGAAGACCGTCCCAACAAAAGGCCCCAACTGGCGGACTTGCGTGAGTCAGGCGCAATCGAACAGGACGCTGACGTCATTATTTTCATTTACCGGGACGAGGTTTACAACAAGGGCGAGGACAATCCCAAGAAGGGTGAGGCCGAAATCATTATCGGCAAGCAGAGAAACGGTCCCATCGGAATGATCACGGCCATGTTTGACGCCCAATACTCCACTTTCAGGCCGTACACCAGCAGGGAGGAAGAAGGGCCGGCGGATGAATCGCCTATCCTGGGCAATATCTAGACGATCTTTCAAATATAGCAAACCTCACTTGACAGGCTCACGGGGTCTGGGCTAGCATTAAGCTTCAACACGGAGGGATGGCCGAGTGGTTTAAGGCGGCGGTCTTGAAAACCGTTGAGCGAAAGCTCCGGGGGTTCGAATCCCTCTCCCTCCGCCACTCATATGATTTTTCGTTGGTCCGCCCCACCTTGATTTGTCCGAAAGCGGACTAATTCACCTTACCTGTCTCTTAAATTGTCACGAGGCAATATTCAGCTTCCTATCTGTTATTTAGCGCGACAGAAGAGATGAGGGTTCATCGCTCTCTGCCTTCTCCTGTCCAGTGTAACTTCTTGTCGGTTCAGAACGGCCCCTTTTCTTTCTACTCCTCAGGCAACTTTTCGCTCACAAACAACCATATCGGCCAGAAGCAGATGATCAGTAGCCACAGCCACTTATGCGTGTAAATAAACGTATTGACCGGTGAATGGTCGTTGATGGAGTTTTGAAGCGCGTCGGATTTGTTCATGGTCAGGAGGTAAATTACAAATCCGATGATCAGGTAGATTACTCCCAGTATGATCAGAATTGTCTTCATGAGCTTTGTGCGCCAAGTCCTTTCTTTATAATGCGTCACCGAGATAGCCTGATTTGGTTCAGTGAGCAGCCCCGCGTACGGTTATACCATAGCTCGGCATACTTATATGCCATTTCGTCAATACGCTCGCGGATATGTTTCCTGAATTCGGTTACGACCTTGAGTGAGGTTTGGCGCCCTCCACAATCATCTGATGTCCCAACATCGTGAACCTCATGACCTCGTCGACTATCTTACGGAAGGGCCTGATCGCACGGGAGCCCGGAGGCAGCTCCTGTGGAGGATGGTAGAGCTTTCTCCTGAGATTAAACGATCTTGTGCGAATTCTTATATTCTTGAATCCTGTTTGCTCAAGCAGCCGGGTGATTGTGGCGGGTTCAAAGAGGATTATGTGGTCCGCGCCGTTGAGGTAAACCCACTCCGGTCCGTTTACTCGGCGTGAAAGTGAGGCGAAGTTAGTCGTAGCCAGCCAAAAAAGGCCGCCAGGACGCAGAGCTTTGAAGACTCTCCGCACTGCCGTATTCGGCGAGCGCAGGTGCTCGATCACGTCCCACATTCTTACTACGTCGAAGTGTTCTTCAGGCACGTCCAGGGTTTCGGCGGGAGTTGAAATTATCTTTGTGACGCCCTTATTCCGCAGGCTTTCGATGGCGTCCAAGTTGATTTCCGAAGCCCAGGTTTCCCAGCCCGAAGCGTTAGCCTCGGCCAGAAACCAACCTTTGCCGGGGCCGATTTCTAGAATGCGGTTCAATTTGCGAAAAGCGGAGATTCCGGAGAGATCCCGGGCCAGCCTTCCTCTCTGGCGATCCGTGATGGAGTCTTCCCCCATTGACCCTGTGCCGCCTTCTGTCTGCAACTCAATGTGGTCTTTCAACCGTGGATTGACGAAGACCAGCCCGCAGCCCGAGCACCTTACGTGCGCGAAGCCCTCCTTAACGAACAAGGTCCGGTATGAGTCCGACCCGCACAGATCGCAAGCGGGAACTTGTTCGTACAGCCGGCTATCGCTCGTCACTGTCTTCCGTGCCGTGAATTCTGTAGCCGAGGAAATATCTGCGGACAAGGTCCAAGGATTGCATAGCCGCCAAGGTGCGAACCCATTCCCTTGTGCCCGGCAAAACGAAGCCCCTTGAAAAGACGCCCTCCTTTGTGGCAAGTCCCACGAAGAAGGTCCCAACCGGTTTTAGATCCGTGCCGCCATCCGGGCCGGCTATGCCTGTAATGGACAGCCCAAGGTCCGCTTTGCCGATTCTTTGAGCGCCAAGAGCCATCTCCCGGGCGCATCGGTGCGAGACAGCTCCCCTTTCCACGATTGTGGTTTCCGAAACTCCCAACACATTTATTTTCATGTCGTTTGAGTAAGACACGACCGAGCCCATAAAGGAGTTGGAGCTACCCGAAACGCGTGTCAGCATCTCTCCGATCATACCGCCTGTGATGGATTCCGCTAAAGCAAGAGTGAGGCCGCGTTCTTCCAGAAGGCCCAGGACCAGTTCCTCCATTGATTTGCCGTCGCGGGAAATGATGTTTTCCTTGAGTCTATCCTCAATGACCAGTCGCTTTGCGTCCAGCTTTGAAGACACTGCCGGTTGGTCCGGCCCGCAGGCGTCCAATCTCAAGCGGATAATAGGGAACCTCGGCAGGAAAGCCAGATGGTAATCGTCTTCATCCATCGCCACGTCGGCCAGGATTTCTCCCAATCTGGATTCGGATATTCCGTAAACGTGAAGAGTCTTTGATCCGAATACCTGATCCGGCCTCCCGTAACGCTGAAGGATAATCGGGATGGCTTTATGGCGAAGCATGTTCACCATTTCTTTCGGCACGCCGGGGAAGAACATCGCTATTCTTCCGGATTTTTCTATGAGAAATCCGGGGGCGGTTCCCCAGTCATTGGGAATAGCCGTCGACCCTTGCGGCAGCTCCGCCTGCTTGGCGTTTGTGGGAGCCATAGGGCGGTTCCATCCCTTGAATCTGGCTTCTATCCGGCCCAGTTGTTCCGTGTCGGTATATAGCGGAACCCCGAGAAATTCGGCCACGGACGCCGCAGTTTTGTCGTCTTCGGTAGGGCCGAGCCCACCCGACACTATGGTGATAGGCGCCCTTTCCATGGCTAGATTCAGAGCGTCTCCGATGAGCGCCGGGTCGTCCCCGACCGATGACATCCCCTTTACGGTGATACCTACGGCCCTGAGCTCCCTGGAAATGGTTTCCCTGTTTGTGTCGGTAATTACGCCGTTAATTATTTCGTTGCCTATGGTGAGAATCCAGGCTTCAATCAAACCCATCAATGCACCTCATCCCAATTGTTTCCGATGTGAGCGTCCACTACCAGTGGGATGGACAGCGGATACACGCCTTCCATTTCCTTTTTCAGCAGCAGGGCCGAATCTTCGGCGGCGTCTTCACGGACTTCCAAGACCAGTTCGTCGTGCACTTGCAAGATCATATCCGCAGGCAGGTCTGCCTTTTTGATGGCGTCGTGGACTTTGATCATCGCCAACTTCATGAGATCCGCCGCGCTGCCCTGAATGGTGGTATTTATAGCCACGCGTCGGGCGGCCTGCTGAGCGATTCGGTTGGGATTGTTCAAATCCGGCAAAGGCCGTTTCCTGCCCAGGATCGTGGTGACATATCCGTCTTTGGCGGCCTGCTCAGGCACCCTGTCCATATATTCTTTAACGCCCGCGTACAGTCTGTAATAATCTTCCAGATACCTCTTGGCTGTTTTCATGTCCACGGATATTTGACCGGCCAGCTTGAAGGCTCCCATTCCATAGATTATTCCGAAATTAATCGCCTTCGCCTTTCGGCGCATGTCCGGAGTAACCAGAGCCGGCATGCAGTCAAAGACACTCGCTGCGGTGATGGCGTGGATGTCTTCGCCGTGGGCAAAGGCTTCGCGCAGTCTCGGGTCACCTGAAACATGGGCCATTACCCGAAGTTCCACCTGGGAATAGTCCGCGGCCACGAACACGTATCCTTCCCGTGGGATGAAGGCCTTTCTAATCTTGCGGCCTTCAACCGTCCTGACGGGGATATTCTGAAGATTCGGGTCGGATGACGACAATCTCCCTGTAGCGGCAACGGCCTGATTATACGAGGTATGAATTCGACCCGTGGATGGATGAACCAGAGCGACCAAGGCATCCGCGTACGTGTTCTTTAGCTTGAATATCGACCGATATTCGAGGATCTTTCTGGGCAATTCGTGCTGAAACGCCAGCTCTTCGAGCACATCAATGGCTGTGGATAATCCGGTCTTGGTTTTCTTGGCGGTCTTGAGTCCCAGGCGATTGAACAGGATTTCACCGAGCTGTTTCGGCGAATTTATGTTGAACATCTCACCGGCGATTTTATGGATTTCAATCTCGGCCGCTTCGAGGGTCTTGCTGAATTCTTCAGAGAGTTGCTTGAGATAATCCGTGTCAACTTTTACCCCATTGAGTTCCATGTCCACCAGGACTGGAATCAACGGTATTTCGATATTCCGGAAAAGGTCCATGAGACCTTCTTCTTCCAGCCGCGGATACAATATGTTCGCGACTCTAAAGGTGACGTCCGCGTCCTCACATGCGTAAGTGGAAGCCCGTGGAATATCTACTTCAGAAAAGAGCGTCTGTTTCTTGCCGGTTCCGATCAAATCCTTGATTGGAATAGTCCGATGTTCGAGGAAGATTTCGGCAAGATCGTCCAACGAATGCCCTCGCCTGGAGGGATCAAGCAGATACGAAGCCAGCATGGTGTCGCACTCGACGCCCCGAATCCGAACGCCTTCCTTTTGAAATACGATCATGTCGTACTTGATGTTCTGGCCGATCTTCTTGAGAGAGCCGTCTTCGAGCAGGGGACGCAAAATCTTGAGCACATCCTGTTTGGGGAGCTGTTCCCCATATGTGTGAGCGACAGGAATATAACAGGCCTTACCCTCCTCGCCCGACATGGAAATACCAACCAGTTCAGCGCGCACTGGTTCCGTTGACGTCGTTTCCAGGTCCACGGCGAACCTCTTAAGCTCTTTCATTCGAGCGGCCCAACGGCTCAGTTCCTCCATGGTGTCGATGACACGGTACCCGGCAAAATCCAAGCTCGCCGTAGAAGGAAGTTCATCGAGCAGCTTTTTGAACTCAAGTTCTTTGAAAACTTCCCTCAGATCTTCGATGTTCCTGCTCACGATAACCAGGTCTTCGAGCGATTTCTCAAGGGGGACATCGTAACGAAGGTTTACCAGGTCTCTGCTCAGAAAGACCTTGTCTTTATTGGCCCGCAAGCTCTCCTTGATTTTCTTTTGTGTGACGGCCTCAAGATTAGAATATATCCCGTCCAGGCTGCCGAACTTTTCTATGAGAGTCGCCGCTGTCTTAGGTCCGACGCCCGGCGCTCCGGGGATGTTGTCCGAGCTGTCGCCGGTCAGAGCGAGTAGGTCTCTCAGTCTGTCGGGAGTGACGCCGAATTTGCCGTTTACGGCTTCCGTGTCGTACAGGGCATCTTTCTGAGGGTCCCACATAATGATTCCGGAGCCAACAAGTTGCATCAGGTCTTTGTCGCTGGAGATTATGACCACCTGCCAGCCTTTGTCTCTGGCTTGGCAGGCCAGCGTGGCGATTATGTCGTCCGCCTCGTAGCCCGGCGTCGAGAGAGACGGCAATCCATAATCGTGTACAATCCTATGAATGAATGGGACCTGCATCTGAAGATCTTCCGGCATGGGCGGACGATTCGCTTTGTACGCATCGTACATTTCGTGTCTGAAATTTGGGCCTTTCGCATCGAATATAACGGCTATTCTTTCCGGATCCCGCTCCCTTAGGGTTTTGTTGATCATGTTGGTGAATCCGAAAACGGCTCCAGTGGGGCTCCCTTTTGAATTGGAAAGGCCTCCCATTGCATGGTAGGCCCTGTAGATGTAGAGAACTGCCGTCTACTAGATAGATTTCGTTTTGCGTCCGTTCCATATATCAACCCACACTCAGAGTTATTGATTTCAAGTCCGCAAGAATAGACGAGAAGAGCGCATTCTCTTTTAACGTAGGCCCATGGCCGAGCAATATCAACTTTGATCGGGCTCTGCTCAGCGAAACGTTCAACCGCTTTCGGTCCGCAAGGAATGATGTCACGGCATCGGCTCTCGCCAAGGAAAGTATGATAATTTCGCGCTCGCCTCCCTGAAAACGATCAACCGTATCCACGGACAGATTTGGTGGCGATATTTGCATATCCGCCAGACTCTGACGAATCAAGGCCTGCTGCACACGGTAAGGCGTTATAACGCCTATGGCTCCGGGCGGAACTCCCAGCCTCAGATAGTCCCGAACTATACTTGACGCGGCCGTAGCTTCT
Organism: uncultured delta proteobacterium; assembly: GCA_963747865.1. Taxonomy (GTDB): domain Bacteria; phylum Desulfobacterota; class Desulfomonilia; order Desulfomonilales; family Desulfomonilaceae; genus JBBSBY01. The sequence continues at coordinate 128,436 of CAVVHK010000037.1, forward strand.
TCGGGTCGAGCTCTTCCACTGTCCTGTCCCTCTATATCAACGAAAACAACCGGGGATTCGGGGTCGATGATCTCAGCGAATTCCGGAAGGCAGGGCAGGGTAGGGCGAAGCCTCAGTCGTCTGGACGCTACGTCGGGGGACGGGAAGAGCCGCCCTTCGTAAAAAAGCTTGGAAGGAATATCCTGAATTTCCCGATTCATTCTGTATTGCATATTCAGCCTGGAAAGGTGGGCCTCCGGACTGGCTTCGCACAGACGCTCGAAAAGGGATCGCTCCAGTCCGGGACTGTCCGGAGTCTCCGATTTCTGTCTTACCACAGGGGGAAGCTGAAGATGGTCGCCTCCCAGAACGCATTTTGGGGCTAAAGATAACGGACCTAAAGTGGAAGGTTCGTCAAGCTGACCCGCTTCATCTACGATGACGCGGTCAAATTTTTGCTTGCGGAAAAAAGGATGCGCTGAGCTTTGGTAAGCGGTGGCCCCTATCAATAAGGATTTGGAGATGCGCTGCCTGAATTCGGTAAAATCCGTGGCCGCTGACGCCAGGTCTTCCAGTAACTGAGGTTGCGGAGTTCCAGATCGAGCGGAGTTGAACTCCGGACAAACACTCTGCCTTCTACCCACTCGCACGAAATCGGTCACTCCCAGATCCGTCACGGAAAGCAGCAATCGGTCGAGGGCGACGTTTGTAGGGGCGGTTACGAGAAGACGCTCTCCGCGGTCAAGGCAAGCCCGGATTATTCTAGCCAGCACTCGCGTTTTTCCGGTTCCCGGCGGGCCGTGAACCAAATGGATTGCTTTGTCGGCCAGTGCGTCTCGGACCGCTGTTTCCTGGTCCTGGTTGAGTTCAGACCCCAACTTCTGAACTTGGGGTGAGTCGCCGGCGGTATGGGGGCGTTTCTTTCTTTTTATCTTAGCGGCGCTCCGGCTTTCATCCGACCTATCCGGCCCTTTGGCGTCACGGACTATGATTTTGATCATTTGCTTGTCGCCGACTGCGAGAAAGTTATAAAGGGCCTGTCTGGAAACCTCCCGGCCGCGGGAGAAAGGCAATCGGTCCAGATACCACGCCGGTTGGGCGTCGATGCCGGCTTCTTCCGGTTTGAATTCCGGAATCGGACTCTTGGAATTGATTATCAAACTGTTACGTTCGCCGCTAAGGATTCTGCCTCGGATCGATCCTGCGGCGGCAGCGTCCCCATCATGCAAAATGACATCTTCCCCTGGATTAATGTCGGCCGCTTCATCATAGAGAAACAATTCGGCCCTGTGTCCAAGTTGAACTCCGTTATTTTCCTGGAAGTCTGCGTCCGTGGTCTGTTCATTGTGTCGAATGTCGGGGGAGAGTGAAACGTCGGGGTCCATTTTTGTAGTTATCGGTCTGATTTCCCTTACGCGGATCGCCACACCCTCCGTCAGCCTGTCACGTAGTGAATTCCTATCGAAGATTCTGGCCAGGTCGCCCTCTTGCGCCCAACTGTCCGCAGAAAGGAGGCGAAACCAGTGATCATAGTATTTTCGTTCGGCTGTCGAAAATCCGGCGCCATCCTTGGTCCCTCCAGAGAACAAAGTGTTGCAGCCTGAACGCGAGAAGCATTTTCCTTTTTTGGCGCAACCGCTGAACTCCGGAAAATGGTCCCCCGATATGTAAGAATGACGGACCGCAAGGGCTTTGTTTCTTCCGTACACCAGCGTGCGTCTGAGATTCGGGAATTCTCCGGTCAAATTCTCGGTTTTTCCGGTCGATGTGTACAAAAGGCTCCCGGACGGCGGCGAGTTCCCTTCGGCAAAGAGGAGCAAATACGCATAAAGTTGCAAGACGTGTTCCTTTGCCGAATATCTGCCGGATTTCAGTTCGAGGACGACCTTTTTGCCGTTTGTCCTGAAAATAGCGTCTGCGCGGCCTTTCAACCCCCACTCCACGGAAATTGTATCCACCTCTGTGGCGACAGACTCCATGGAACCTCTGTTTTGAACGTACCACCGCTTGAGGTTTTCAAAGTGCACACGCGCTTCCGTCTCCATGGACCGATAGTCAACGCTGACTTTCGATCCGGGAAGGATGGAAACGAATTCAGGCATGGCCTTCAAAAAGGCCTGCAAGAAAAGTCTATCGCTCAAATCATCCCCATGCTGCAATAAATACTCGAAAAGGCTGTGGATCAACTTGCCTTTTGCGACAAAGAAAGGCTCATCCAGACCCACTCTGTTGCGGACGTCGGCCGATCGAACGCAAGTTCCGGCTTCCACCGCCTCAATTACGCTGATCGGCCTAAAGGGTTCCAGCACCGGCCTGCTGTCCGCCGTGACCGAATAGATAGTTGTTCCGTCGTCGAGCCTATTATTGAGCTTAACATCATAGATCGATAGATGGGCCCCCTGCCAGCACAGCAACGGAAACTCGTAGACGTCTTCGCCTTCGTATATCGGGAAAATGAGAAAAAGCCGTTCGGAGCCCTCAAAAGGCGCGAGCTCCAGGCCTCTGAACAAGTACGCGCCCTTGGCCGCAGTCTTGGGGTCGGCGGCAATTCTCGCAATTTTACCGCACACATGAAAAGAATGATCAGCATCATCAGACATAGTCGATGATTCTATCATGAATTCAAACCATGGGCGAGGGCCATTACCCAACGGCAGGTAGAGCCAAGTTCGGCCTGAAGGATTGGTATAGACGGAAACTTTATATAGACTGAGGACTCTCATGAACTATCATGGCACAGCCAAAGAAGAGGAGAATTAGGACGTTCACAAAGAAGCAGGGTTCGGCGCGTCTTCATTATTACATTGTTTCGTAAATACGGTGTCGTATTTTGGGGTTACGGCCTACTCTTGAGCCGGTAGCGGCCGGCGTCCCGAAACGTCTCAAAATTATTGGCGCCTCGTAAGTCGTAGCACGATCCTTGTCTGAAACATGATACATTGCATGAGAATTATTGTTGCGGCCCTAGCTATAATCTCGACAAACGTTTGTAGGGGCGGAGTTTTTCCCCGCCCGTTATTCAAAACCTGTTAGGCGGGCGGGGATAAACCCCCGCCCCTACGGTCTCCGTACCACGATTCCCGACAATTGGGGAGTTTTGAGACAGTTTCTCCCTGCCGGCCCAAAGACAATGACCGCCAGGGACGGCGGTCGCCACCGAGAAAAAGAGCCTCCGACGGGGGCAGACGAATATGTGACCGCATTTATGAAAAAGAACACTAAGGCTCTTAGGTTCGGCAATTGCTTCTAGAATTTTTACGGTGACTTATGCACATTGTATCCGCGAGTAGAAGGACCGACATTCCTGCTTTTCATGCGGAATGGTTTATGAATAGGATACGCGCGGAGCGGGTGGGTGTCCTTTCGCCTTTTGGCGGAAGGCGGTTCGAAGTGTCGTTGAAGCCGGAGGACGTGATAGCAATAGTATTTTGGACCAAGAATGCCGCTCCGATGATCCCCTATCTGGATGAACTCCATGAAAGGGGCTTTTCGTTCATGTTCTTGTATACCATAAACAATTATCCTGAGAGCCTGGAACCTAGAGTTCCACCGTTGTCGGAAACCATTGGCGCTTTAGAACAATTGGTCGTCAAGTACGCGGTCCCGGTTGTATGGCGGTACGACACAGTAGTGTTGGGCGAAGATTTAACACCCGAATGGCATGTGGACAATTTCGGGATTTTGTGTGAATTGTCCTTCCGGTACGTAAACACCTGCATATTCAGTTTTTGCGATTATTACAAAAAGACCAGGAGAAACATGGCGAAAGTCTTCTCGAATTATCTCGAACCGTCACAGGAGGAGGCCGTAGCCCTCGCCCAGCAAATGGCGGTCCAGGCCAAACGACGGGGCATAGCTTTTGCTTCATGCGCTCACGACATTTACGTCTCCGACTTGATCGGAAAGGCTCATTGCATAGATCCACTGGTGATCAACGGCATAGTGAGCGCCCCCGAAAAGAAAGCGGCGTTGGCCGCCCTGAAGATTCAGCCCACAAGAAAGGAGTGCGGATGCGTCGCCTCCAGGGATATCGGGGCATACGACACATGCGTTCATGGATGTGTATATTGTTATGCAAACAGTAGTGTGGAAACCGCGACGAAAAGGGTTGCGCTAATTGAGAAAGACGGTTATTCACTGGACCCCGGACACAGGGAGGACACGGGCCTTTGTTTGTAGAACTTGTCAAAGTGCGGTAATATCCGTTATACTTAATGTAATTTAGGAGTAAGGGCGAAGTACGCGTGAATAGTCTCTCAGAATCAAGAATAGCCGAAGATCCTGAATTATTTGAACCTGTTGAGCAGGATTGGGATGATTTGGATGATGCTTTCCAAGCTGCGTCTACAGCCGTTCTTGAGCCCCCCCCAAAAGAGAATGTTCTAAAATTTGCAATAATAGCGTCTCTAATAATACACCTGGGTTTCTTTGTGGGCATTCCCAGGATGGCGGCCATCGCCCCTGTCGGCCCTATCCTGAAACCGGATGAAACATTAACCAAAGTCAGGATCGTGGATCAGCCGCAGCAATCAACCCCCGAGCCTCCCCCTGATACCAGCGCATTGTCGGACAAGGACCACACGGCTGAAAAAGAGCGCATATCCAAGACGCTGCCGTTTCCCAATCCGGGTGGACCTATCGGCCAACGGGAGCCGATGGAAAGTAAAATGGCGTCTCTTACCCCTCCGCCGGCTCCGGAAGAGCTTGAGAAGCCCAAACCAGCGGAGCCCAAGGAAGAGATCAAGGAAGAACCAAAGGAAGAAAAGACTGTTAAGCCAAAGCCCAAACCTGAGGAAACGCCTAAACCCCAGCCCACGACCAAGACAAGGCAGCGTAACAAACAGCAGGCCAAGGAAGTGGAGCCACGTCGGCGGAAGAAGCCGAATCCTAACAATATTGATCTCAGCGCCAACGCCCAGGAAATACGTCAGGCAATGTCCTCCAGCCCCGGTGGACCGACGAGCTTTTATCCTGACGGCGAAATTGAAGAAGCTGTGGTGGATATCAATACTAAAGAGGATCGCTTCGCCTCGTACCTGCTGGGCCTAAAGCACAAAATCCAAGGGGTATGGAATTATCCCCGTGTCGCCGCCGACGCGGGAATAGGCGGAAGCTTGGTCGTGGAATTTATTATCGAAAATACCGGGACGCTCAAGGATGTGAGCCTCCTGGATTCCTCAGGTCACACTATCCTGGATGAGGCCGCTCAAAAGGCTATTAGAACCGCTGCTCCCTACAATCGTTTTCCCGAAAGGATGAAAGCCAAGAAGCTGCGAGTCCGCGCCAACTTCATCTACGTCACTCGGAATTATTTCAGGAGCATGATGTAATCGGATCTCGCAACCGTTAAGCTATAAGCGGCGCATGCTGAGGTTGCTTTCCCTCGGAACGCAGGATTTCACTCCTCGCAAAGACACTTTGGCCAGTCATTGCGAGTGCTGCAAAGCAATCTCCCGCGCGTAGCTGAATGGATACCCAGCCTCTCCATCTGTGGAAAGCGAGCTTAGAGAAAGGATTGATAAAGTCCTCCGCGAGCGGTGAGTCTATTCAATCCCCAACCGGCTCAAGAACGAGTCCCCGATATGTGTCCGCGTCCATTAGCTCCTCTGTGTCTTCAATGTGGTCGATCGACAACAGCCAGCCTCTTCCGTAAGAGTCTTCGAGCGCTTTTTCGGGAGTCTCCAGGACTTCCGCATTGGTAGCGGCTACGCGAGCCGTAACAGGCGAGATAAGTTCCACAATAGCCTTGCTGGTTTCCACAATGCCGAAAGGTGCTCCGGTCGCTATTTGAACGCCCGGAACCGGCAGTTCCAAATAGTTTATAGCGCCCAGCTCGGCGCCGGCGAAGTCGGAAAGGCCCAGTACGGCTCCGTCCGAACTTGATTTGATCCAAATATGGTATTCCGAGTAAAGCCTATCGTCGGGAAAATCCATGAGAATTCCTAATGCCGCGCCGGGCCGGATAATCCTCCCTGCGCATAGGGGGCGCTGGCCGGCTGTCGGTAACGCTTCACTAATCGTCGGCGCTCGCTCGATTTCTTCCTGCCTCTGCGAGGGCAGCGAAGCAATCTCTCGTGCGTAAGCGAGCGTATACGAGCCGCCGTTTTTACGCTTCGTCACCGCGCTTGCGCTTAATCTCCAGCACGACGCGGATTATTTCTCCAGTCAATGGCTTTGTCAATCGCAATTTGACAGGCCTGACACCAGCGGAAATGGGGCGCTATCTATTTAATATATTGTCATAAACAGACTAATATTGTATTATGGAAACATGAAAACCGGATCGTCGCATTTAAGGCTGGTCAGTGCCGATGAAGCGCTCTATTCCTTTCTTCTTTTCATGTGTTTCTGACCACTGCCTTAGACCGCGGCAGATTCGGTTTGTTAGTTCTATGGTTCGGATTTGTTGTCCTTTTGCGGTTCTGGAGGAATAAAATGAGGGTAAGTTTGGGAGTGATACTAATCTTGGGGCTTTGGTTTGCCCATGCGGTATGCCACGCGGAGCAATTTTACGGCTTGCTGGCTAGGGTAGACCGGGACTCAATCACACTGTTGAGTCCGGACAACCAAAAGGTTGTCTTTCGCGTGGACAAACAGAGCAGATGCCTGGCTGCTAGGTTTCTGGGCAGGTGGGTTACAGTGGATGCTGAATTGCATAAGCTGCATCCCAAGACAGTCGACCTTCAGCCCAAGTAAGAAGCTACTCATCTAGGAATTGGGACGTTTTTTCTGCGCTAAAAATATTGGCATTCGGCAACGGCGGGCTTTCGTGCCCGCCGTGTCTGTTTGAATGGAGTAATACTTCCTCTGGAAACCCCTTTCTGCAAAGGGGGGCTCGGACTCTTTCCTAAATACTTCCTAATATATACGGTGGCCAAATCGTTATAATCGTGCTCTGAGCAGACCCTCTAACGCTTCATGTTGACGCCGGCTTCCCCAGACTCTCGGGGTGGCGCATTGGCGCCTGAGCGCCTGTTGGCGCCCAAGCTGGAGTTTTTTGAAGAAGAACCAGGAAGGAAGGCTTGTTAGACAAAAAGTTTCCTCCCGGCGCATGCATGGTAAATGAAAGAGCTCGGAATTACTTCTGCTTTTCTGATAGCTCTCGCAAGATCTGCTCAAGTTTTACAATGAAATTGCTGTCCAAAATCAGCACAGCATCCGGCTCTTCAGTGGGAACGGCAATGGCGTTAACCGTGGGAGGCACGCTAAATTCATGCTGCTCTTCAGCCTTGGCGCCTTCTTTTTCATTCGGCTTCTCAGCCTCCCAGCCCGCCTTCAATACCAGAGGCGTTGTCTGGCCCTTCTGGAAAAGCTCGATAACCAATTTGGGCGTAGACAGCTGAACAGAGGCGAGATCCGCTGGAACAGGCTTTATAAGCGATTTCCACTCCAGGTCCTTCAGGTCCCACAACACGGAACTTATGGGCCATGGCTCGGTCAGTTGCTTTTTAACAGGCTGCTCAAGCGTCCACTTTTTGTCTTTGTCCTGGGAAACAACCCATGAGCGCCCATCGGCATCCACTTTCATTTTCTCAATTTCATTTGGGTTAAAGCTCAAGATGGTTTTGTCTTTAATGTCCGCCAATCCGAATTTCAACTGTTTAAGGGTTTGCCCGGGAATCACAAAGACTTTGTCTTGTCCTTTGATTTTGGCGTAGAAGTCGTGGATTTTCTGGTCCTTACCGCTCTCGACGGCTTTGCCTATCTCCAGGACTTGCTCCAGTTTAGGTCCTGAGAGAGTATAAGTCCGTTCAGGGGACGCAAGCCCGTAAGGATCTCCATCTTTCTTGGGATCGTCTATGACGTCCTTAGCCGCCAGGGCGGTCAAAGCTCTCACATTACCGGTAATTACCACCGCTCTTGCCCTGGTTTGCTCCGGCGTCGTAACGACCCATTTTGCAGGGCCTTCTTTTTTGACTTCCGTCTTTCCGGTCTTGTCCTGCACGCTGATAGTGTCAACGTCCTCGGGAGCAATGCCGACGACGGTCTTATCCCTGAGGTCCATAGCCGACTTGTTGAAGCTGTTTCTCAGAGTGTCCGCCACAAGGAACAGCTCCGGCCGACCTTCAACCCTCGCGTAGTAGGACGTCTTTGCAGGATTCTGCGCTCCGAAGACAATGCGGGTTGATTTTTCGGGTGTAGAAATCGTGAGCTCAAGATCGGGCTTATCAAAGCCGAATTCGTCCCATTTCACGTCCTTTTCCAGGACGGTCTTTTCCGGCTTTGCGCCGACTGCCGCCACCAGGAGACCGTCAATCCCAAAGGTATCCGCTTTCGTCTGAATCGGATTCGCCAAGACCCACAGGCCGGCGGGCCTCTTAAGCTCAATTGCGCTGCCGTCGTGCTTCTTGATCACTATATTGGCGATTTTGTCTTTATCGATGTTGACTAATTTACTTTTCTCTTCTTCTTTGGCCTGCTCCGCTTCCTTTTTCTTGATCTCAAAGAAATAAATATAACCGGCGACCAGCGCCAAAATTAGTATATAAATCAAAACCCTTAGCGGCTTCATGCGACCTCCTGCGGCGTCCCTTACGCGTTGTTATCGACAGTGCTGGTCCGTCTGCGGTACAAATAAATGGCTCCGCCTAAAATGAGCCAGCAGAGCGGTATCAGCACGACGGGAATTATGAATATCACTGTCGGCTCGTTTCCCGTAAGTATCAGTGGCTGAGCGCGCGTTGATTTTGGACGGATGGCTATCAGGTTCTCATCTTTGGCCAGCCAGGACACAATGTTCAAAAAAAGCTCCCGGTTGGACTGCAAAGCCTGCATGAATTTGTTGGAAGCGAAAAGTGAACTTCCGGTTACCACGATTCTCGCCTTCTTGAGCTGAGCGGGTTCTTCGGAATTCTCTTTGGACTCTTTGTCATCCGTCTGATCCGGATTTTTGGCCGGCGTAGCGAGCGTAACCGTAGAAACAGCGATGACCGATATCGGCCCTTTAACGCCCGTCTTTTCGTCAAAATTCGCCTTTCCCGAGTCGAGCTGCTGCTGGTTTATGGTCCAGGACATGTCGCTTGTAAGGGCCAAATCCATAGGTTTAATCTTGGGATCAGTCTGTTTTGCGGCTTTCACAGATCTCGACTGGGGGAAAAACGACGCCAGCTCAAAGTCTTTGGTAATCGGGAATTGCACATACGTGGTGATCACCGGGATGAGGTAGTCACCTCCGAAGACACGGCTCATGCGGTCAATGATTATGTCGTCTGTTGTCTCAATCCCGAACTCTTTCAATAAAGCTGTAAGCTTGGGAGCTTTGAAGGGGTTGAGCAGCACGAAAACACTCCCGCCGCGATTGATGTAATTCCGTATGGATTCAAGTTCCGTGTCCATGGGATCGGTCTTCGGGCCCGCGATCACGAGAGTGGTAGCGTCTTCCGGCACCTGCGGAGCCTCCAGAAGGACCAGGTCTTCCGTCTTGTAGTTCTGTTTCTCAAGTTGGGTTTTTGCGTCCGTAAAACCGTCAGGCTCCGTGGAAGCCGGCGACATCTCGCCGTGCCCTTTGAGGAAGTAGACTTTCTTGACGTCCGTCCTCAGGAGTTTCACCAGCGTGTTGGTTACATTTTCCTCGGTCGGATTCGAGATTCGCTCATCCTTTTTGTCGGTTTTGATGACCACCGTGGGATAAGAATCGATTTTGTTCTGCAAGGCCTCGGCCCGATTCCGGTCCGGGTCCACAAACGAATACTTCAGTTCAGGATATACGTCTCTATATTGCTCTAAGAGATCCTTCACCTTGTCTTTCTGACTCGAATCTTTGGTCTCGTAAAATGCCAATATGTCGATTGGGATTTTCTTTTCTTTGTAGTCTACGAGGACCTTCTTGCTCTGGGGCGCCAATGTGTACACGCCGGTCTTGGTCACATCCCATCTCTTGGGGTGTTGAAGCGCTATGTACTGAATCGCCCCGATAATAACCACGAACACCACGGCGCCCAAGGTAGCTCCGCCGCCGAGAAGAATATTTCGTCGCCATCCCCTGTTATTCATTACTTACCCCCTCCATCTTTGAGCTTCCAGCGAGCGTAGAGTCATGAACATGAAAAACGCCGTGAACAGGAGAAAGAAACGACAAATCGGCCAACACTATGATTCCTTTGTTAAAAGAGTCCAAATGCTCCAAAATGGACAGTTGCTTTAGAAAGCCGCCCACTTTTTCTTCGGTTATCGATGCGCTCCAACTCAGTATCCAGAAAATCAAGACAGCGCCAAAGGACACGACGGCAGCCACAATCTGGTTCTCGGTCAAAGACGAAATGAAGAGTCCCAGAGAAAGAAAGGCCGCTCCCATGAGTAACAAACCCAGATAGCCGCTTACCAATGTTCCTGTGTCCGGTTGGCTCAATCCGAATAAGAGCAGGATCGAAGGGAGCGTGCTTGCCAACATAAGGAGCAACACGACCATGGCGGCAGCGAACTTGCCGGCCAGCACCGCCCAGTCCGTAACAGGATAGGTGAGCAATAACTCTATTGTCCCGGTCTTCTTCTCCTCTGAAAACAGCCTCATGGTTATGAGCGGCATAACGAAAAGGAGAATGAAACCCATATTCTGCATGAGGGGCCGAACTATAAAATCGGTTACGTTTATTTTCTCCGCGATCATGGGGTTCGAGGAAGCCTGTAGGCTGATAAAGCTCATATACGAGACGTTCGCCCAAAACATAAAGCCCGTGATCACCAGGAAGATCGAGATCACCGCATATGCTATCGGTGACACGAAAAAATTGGCCGATTCTTTTTGGAAAATGGCCAGGAAACCTCTCATGAAGCCGCCTCCTTGGGTGCTACTTCCGATTCTGAGGCTTCGGTCTCAGCCTCTGTGGTTACCAAATCGATAAAAACGTCCTCAAGCGTAGCCTGCAATTGTCGCAATTCCAGTAAATCCCAACCCTTATTTAGCACGGCCCGCGCAATATCCGGCCGAATGTCGGTACTCGGGTTCCGCTTCCACGACTAATGTTGACTCAGCGTCGGATTTGTTGGTTGGAGATACCGCCTGAACATGCGGCAATCCTGAAAGAAGCATGTAGATCTCTTCGCTCGGGGCTCTGGTGACAAGCTGTATTCTGGACGACTTTCCGTGGCCCAAGGCCAAGTTACGCGGCGAGTCTTCCGCTATTATGGACCCGTGATTAATGATCATAACCCGGTCGCATACCTGGCTGACCTCAGGCAGGATATGTGTCGACAGTATGACGGTCCTGTTTCGTGAGAATCCCTTGATCAATTCTCGTATCTCTCTTATCTGCCTTGGGTCCAGACCTATGGTGGGCTCATCCAGAATCAAAATTGCCGGATCACCTATCAAGGCCTGCGCAAGGCCCACTCTCTGCTTATAGCCTTTGGATAACGTTCGAATAATTTTGTGTCGAACATTGTATATTCCTACGGCATTGGACACTCTTTCCATCTCTTCGCATTGTTTGGCCCATGGAATGCCCTTCGCTTTAGCTACGAATTTCAGGTAACTACCGACTCTCATCCAGTCATACAGAGGCACGTTCTCGGGAAGATAGCCAATTTTTTGGCGTATTTTCAGAGAGTCCTCGCGGACATCCATGCCCAAGATGCGCGCTTCGCCCGATGACGCAGGAGAAAAGCACGTCAATATCCGCATGGTAGTGGTCTTCCCTGCGCCGTTGGGTCCCAAGAAGCCCACAATTTCCCCGGTCTCGACGCGAAAATTAACGTCTTTAATGGCGGCCAGGCGTCCGTAATACTTTGTCAGACCATTAGCTTCAATCATTTGTGACTCCTGTCGTCTAGTCTTGGAAACTGTTCTTACTATTAAGGTCACGTTTGTCAAGTCTTGCGCCGTGGTGACTGCTTGGAGAGATCTCTCAGGATATCGGGTCAGACGTTACATTTTCCGCCTAAGATATTAGAATTATATAAAAACCTTTATAATTTGACCCTAAGCCCTCGACGTGATATGTAAATGCTGCTTTGATACTTATGACGGACTGGATCGGAACCATGGAAATGAGGCTTCTAAAACTATTTATAGTGGTTATGATTATCTCCACGCGTTTGGCCGTGGCTCAGGAAACCACTGATTCCGTGCAGGCGGAAAACGCCTTTTTCCGTGGCAGCCACCTGTTAACGCGGGACAATCTTAGTGAAGCCGTTTCCGCCCTGGAAAAGGCGGTGAAACTAGATCCTGACAATACAAAGTATAGAAGCGTCTTAGCCGTGGCTTACAACAACTTGGGCCTAAAACTTAACAGAGACGGGAATTACAAGGACGGGATCGCATATTTGTCGAAGGCCTTGAGCGTGTCCGCTGATGACAAAGAGATAAAGCAGAATTACATGCAGTCCGTGTATGACGCCATTGGCGCGCCCGACGACAAGTTGTCCCCTGATGACAAAATTGGCCTTCTCAGCGGGATACTAGAACAAGAGCCTGAAAATGCAATCGCTAAGAAAAGCCTGGCGGCGCTACTGAACAATTCTGCCGTGGGCAAAGGCCGGGAGGGCAGCTATGATGAGGAAGTCGCAAGGCTGGAAAAAGCCATAGCAATCGAGCCCGGCAATCCCAAGATCAAGAAGAATCTCGCCACCGCCTATTTCAATCTATCCACCGCAAAGAGCAAATCGGGCGAGTACCAAGAGGAAATACAGCTACTTAAGGCCGCCCAGAAACGTTTCACCCAAAGATTCAATAATCATCGAGCATTTGGGAAGGGCATTCTCAAATCTCGCCGTCAAGAAAGGAAAAGCAGGGGACATCTCGGCCCAGATTGATTTGCTGAAGCAATCACTGGAAATTTTCCCTGGAGACCCTGTCACAAAGAGCAATCTTGCGGCGGCATACAACAACGCGGCCGTATCCGATCCTCAAATGGGAACAGAGGACCGAATAGCGTTTCTGGAAAACGCTCTGAAGATTGACCCGAAGAATCAAACTACCAGCGCTAATTTGGCCAATCTGTTGGTCAGAGAAGCCATAAAGGAGTCCAACTCCGGGAATACAAACCAGGCCATAGAAATACTCGAGAGAGTTTTGAAGATCGATCCGGGGAACAAAGCGTCTCAGAAAAACCTCGCCACCATTTATCATAATGAAGCTTTGAAAAAAGGGGATGAAGGCAAGCACAAACCAGAAATGGAACTGCTTCAGAAAGCCCTCAATTTTGCCCCGTCCAGCGCTGAAATAAAGGCTGATCTGGCAACGGCGTACAATGACTTTGCGCTTGCCTTGGGCAAGAAGGGTGACTCCAAGCAAGAGTTACTTTATTTGACGAAGGCTGCGAAACTGGTCCCTGACAACAAAATAATTCAGGAGAATTTGGCCAAAGTTAAGCAGAAGAACGCCAAGGACGCCAAAGAAGAGAAGAAAGAAACTTCAGCCCAGAAGAAGAAAACCAAAGACAGCTAGTCGGATGTCGGCCTTGATTGTCTAGGAAGAGAATTAGCAATCGTTGGCCTGCCGGAAACTTTCTCGTGCAAAAAGGTCTCCTCCCAGACCCTAGCTCAAAAGACTCTAATTATAACGCTAAAGTACAGTCACGTATCACTGCGCCACCCCAAGGGTCTTCGAGCCCACCTTCAGCGCAGGCTGATGATGGATCTGTTCGGAGCACATTTACGACCACTCAACTAATCAATATATTAGGGTTTTATCTGGGGGGAAGAGGCGGGGAAGCTTCATAGGCGCTAACATAAGAGCGTTCAGCTCTCCGACCGTCATTCCTGCGGAAGCAGGAATCCAGTCTTTTCAGTGTGTTCTGGACCCCCGCTTTCGCGGGGGTGACGTATTCTAACGGCGTTAAGTATTTGAAATTACGCTAGACCAGCTCAAGAGTTAGCGCCTATGCGGGGACCCCCCCTCTTGGATAAAAGAGGTCTCCCGAGGAGCCGGCCTTACACGGCGACCGTGTCCAGCCCCAACTCAGGCGGGAACTCGTTCTTGAGTTTGTTTAGAGCGCGTTTCTCTATTTGCCTTATCCTTTCACGGCTTGTGCCGAAATGCTCGCCTAGTTTCTGCAAAGTCCATGGAGAGTCGTCCATAAATCTTTTTGTCACTATGAACCGTTCGCGAGGATCCAGCTTCCTCAAAGCCTTTTTGGTCACTTTGGAAAGCTTGGTCTCGGTCTCTTTGTCAATGAGCCTTTTCTCCTGATTGGGAGAGGTATCCTCCAACATTTCCATCGCGGTAAGATCCCGGTCCTCGTTAATCACTTCGTTCAAGGACCATTCCCTCGCCTTCATTCTGGCCTCCATCTCGATAACTTCGTCTGATTTGACGTTAAGTTCCTTGGCCAGATCATCAATGCGCGCATTCTTGGAGTCTGCGTCCCGATGCTCACCTATATCGCCCATTCTGAAAAATAATCTTCTCTGGGCTTGAGTGGTGCCCAGTTTCACCAAGTTCCACGATCGCAGGATAAAATTCTTGATGTAGGCCTTGATCCACCAGACCGCAAACGACACTAGACGGTATCCCTTGTAAGGATCGAACCTTTTCACGGCCTTCATGAGCCCGATGGCTCCCTCTTGAATCAAATCTTGAACAGGAATAGCATAATGTCGATATTGAAACGCGATCTTAACAACAAATGGGAGATGAGATACTACTAATTCATGGGCCGCTTCGACTGAATCCGTCTCCTTATATTGAACCGCAAGCTCAAATTCCCTCTCGGGAGACAGCGGCTTTATGGACCTAATCTGGGATAGAAACTGATCTGTTTGATTTGGCAACACAGGATAGTTCATTTCAGCCCTCCGGCTTACTCCGTTAGTACATCGCAATCCAATACTCTACCAGCTCAACCAAATACACATAATCACCAGTTAAATGTTTGTCAACCCCGGCCACTCCGTAAGCTACTCTAAAACGGATATGGGAATCTTCCTCGGCAGGCGCTTCTGGAGCTTAGGAACCGTGATTTTGAGGACGCCGTTAGCTAGAGTCGCAGTAATGTTATCCCTATCCAGATTGACGCCTAACTGGAACCGTCGGAAATAGCTACCCGCCGTGAACTCGTTAACCACACATCGGCCTGTGAGACCGTCTTGTTCGACGCTTCCCGTTATAGTGACGATATTTCCCTTCAGGTCTATCTCCAAACCGGATGACTGCACACCGGGAATATCCGCAAGCAATACAAGCGCTTCTTCCGTTTCGTAAAAGTCCACGGCGGGCGTAAGGTACGGACCGGTGATCTCACTTATAAAAGGCGCCTCAATGTCGGTTTTGTCTCGCTTTGTTGACATCTCCAAATCCCCTTTGGTTGGACCAGTGCGGATCGACCCCTTTCCGCAATATTGAGCGGGCAGCCACAGGGTCAGACCCAACTTCGTACTGGAAACTCGCGTTGGTTTCTTTGTCAGCGCCAGTCGCGAGCGGAAGCGTCTCTCCGTTTCGGCGATGGTCCTTTCACTTGGGCTCTGACAACATCATGGCCTCCTTCGTCGTTGGAATGGCCTCCGCGCATTTTTGTCATTAAGAATCTCGTTGAGGTAAAGCTAAACAATTCAGTCCTTTGGCAGACTATTCCTACCAAGAAAGTACGCATTACACAGTATTAGTCAAGAATATGCAGGGCTGAGTGGGTGATTGGTTGTGCTTTCACGATAAAGATGCTAGTGATATTGCAATCAGTTATTCAGCCACAATATAGACCACACTATCTGCCACATTAGAGCGTGAATAACGGTAAGTTATGTCCATTTCAGAGGTTATTATGGAACATTTCGCCAAAGTCATCAACGAACTTGAGGAACGGATCTTGAGCGGCGGGTCCATAGAAAGGCCGGAAGCCGACGAGCTTCTGAAAGTACCTGATGAACACCTTATGCGGCTTGCGGGAGCTGCTGACCGAATTAGAATACATTTTCGAGGACATCGGTTTGATTCTTGCTCATTGATCAATGCGCGATCGGGTCGATGCAGTGAGGACTGCGCCTTTTGCGCCCAATCCGGCCATTACAGCGGGGATTGCGAGGTCTATGATCTTAAGAGCGCTCCCGATATTTTGCAGGCGGCTCGTCAGGCCAAAGGTTTCGGGGCGTCCCGGTTTTGCACGGTGACAAGCGGCGGAGCCCTATCCGACGATGAGTTTGACTCGTTGACGGAATCCCTCTCTTTGGTCCGCAAAGAAGTGGACATACACTTGGACGCCTCCCTGGGTTTTTTGACCGACGCCAGAGCTGATCGTCTTAAGGCTGTAGGAGTTACCAGATACAACCACAACCTTGAAACCTCTCCCCAGTATTATTCGGAAATATGCACAACCCACAATTTCGAGGATAGGGTAGAGACCGTGAAAAAGGTGCTCCACCATGGTTTTTCGGCATGCAGCGGCGGTATAATTGGGATGGGAGAGACCACGAGTCACCGGCTCGACTTGGCGTTTACGGTCAGGGAAATAGGCGTAGACTGCGTTCCGATAAATATTCTTAATCCAAGGGCCGGGACTCCCCTCGAGCACGCCGAACCTCCGGAACCGATGGAAATAATCAAGACCCTCTCCATATTCAGGTTCATCTTGCCCAAGGCCACAATTAAGGTCGCAGGAGGGCGGGAGAAGAATCTGGGCGATTTTCAAGCATTAGCCTTGAGAGCCGGCGCCAATGGAATGATAATAGGCGGCTATTTAACAACGTCCGGGCGCAAAGTGGAAGACGACCTGAGAATGGTTCGGCAAGCCGGATATGAAGTGTGAACAACTAAGTGGTCGTTTTCATAAATGCGGTCGCGGATTTAACGGAGATGCGGCGCAGGCGTTGACCCGGTAGGGGCGGTGTTTATGCCCGCCCGTTATTCACAAACCTGTTAGGCGGGCGGGGGTAAACACCGCCCCTACGCCGCTGAAGAGAGGAACGCATCTGTCGAGAAAAAACCTCGAACGATGCGGTTCGCTTTGCTCACAGCATCCTACGAGGCTGGGAGCAGCCGAAAATTATACCCGCCATATTTGTGAAAACGAACACAGAGGCCTTCGCCCTACATCCGCCCGTTGCATTTAGCTGCGTCAACGCAGGTCCGACAGGACGCGATCGCTTTAATCCACAGGCAACCCAAATTCTCTCAGCTTCTCCAAGAATAGATTCTTGTCCTGGTAGTGAATTCCCTTCATTCCTTTGCTCTCGGCCCGCCGCACGTGGCCTTCCGTGTCGTCCACGAACAAAATCTCCCAGATGGGGGAGTTTAACTCCGCTGCCACGAGGGAAAACACTTCGGGATCCCTCTTGGATACTCCTAGGTGGTAGGAATTGAACACTTTTTCAAATTTATTGAAGAAATGTAATTTTTCGGCGAGTTCATCCAGCCACTGGGTTTGGTCGCTGAGGATCGCGACCCTGATACCTTGTTTAGAGAGGCTGGTGACCAAGGTCAACATCCACTCTCTCAAGACAAAACGCTTAAGAATTTCTGCGCGCATAAACTCGTCTGTGAACTCAATGCCCGTCTTGGTCCTTAACTGCTCCCAATAAGCGCTCTCATCCGCATGGCCGGTTAAATAGCCGCAGTCATAAATCAAAGCCGTAGCAGTACGGAAAAAGTCGTCTTCCGGCAAGCCTGCCTTCCTGGCAACCGCTTTTAGGCCTTCCCTAAATCCTTCTTCCGCGATCACTCCTCCGAAATCCAGCAACAAGACCTTAACGAAATTGTCAGCCAAGGTTAATCCTCTTTCCAGGGTAATTCGGATATGCGAAACATATTAATTGATTTCCAAAGGCGAATGAGTATAATCAACAATTCAACTTGTCGAGTCAAGCGTTACTACCTTGACCGCGGAAAACCTAGTTGTACTAGTTTGATATCACTAGATTTTGATGATTGTGCCGCACTTTAGCGGCGTTTTGCCGAACGGCTTCCGAATGGGGGCGTATGCGCCACGACGCCTCAGGGCACTGGACTTGGTGAACAAAGAGCAGGCCGACTCCTGCTCATCAGTAGGCCGGCTTGGCCGGCTGAGCTGAACTCAAGCTTTAAGCTTGAGCCAGACCTTTACGTTTAAAGGGGTGAAACAGATGAAGGGCTACACAGGGATGTCGCTCAACTTGGGTGGTTTCAGGAATGAGAAGGGCTCCTCTACATACACCTTCTTGGGATTCGCAATTATTGCCGTAGTGGTGGTAGCTGCAGTCATGTTTGACTGGGGCGGCATGGGAAAGCAGGAGCCGAAGGACGAGAACTACACTGCCGGTGTGACTGCTCTTAAGAATAAGCAGTATACTGAAGCTATGGCTTCATTTGATAAGTCTTTGAAGAGCAACCCGGACAATGTAGCAGCTCTAGTTGGGAAATCCAAAGCCTACGTTGGGCTGGGCGACATAGACAAGGCTCTTGATGAGGCAAACGCCGCCATAAAGAAAAAGGGTACTGCCCAAGCCTATGGACAGAAAGCAATTATCGAGAAGATCCAGAAGAAATACGATGAAGCTTTGAAAGATTTTACCCAGGCAATACAGACGGACAGCAGTTTTGGTTGGGCGTACGCTCAGAGAGCCGATATTCTCTCCAAGCAAAAACAGCCCCAAAAAGCTCTTGGGGATATATCCCAGGCCATAGCCCAGAATAAGAATGTGGCCGATTATTACAGGCTGAGAGTGTGGATCTACAACAATCTGGGTAAATGCAAAGAAGCATTCGCTGATATTAAGAAGGTCGAAGAGCTGAACCCCGCTGACCCATGGACCAAGCAGGATAAGGCTTGGTTCCTTCTTACCTGCCAGGATGAGAAACTTCAGGATCCCGCACAGGCGATGGAGCTTGCAAAGCAGGCTCTGGAGGAGACAGGCGGCAAAGACGGTATGATCCAGGAGACAATAGCGGAGGCTTATTTCCGCCAAGGCGAACCTTTGAAGGCTGCTGAACATCAGAGACTGGCCATTCAACTTGTTCAAGAGGCCCCTCAACCTGGTTCCTCGAAATGCCCTGATCAATCTTGCTTGAAAGAAATGCAGGAGAGACTTCAGAAGTACGAATTGGCTTCACGTCAGGAAGTCCGCTCCGGATATGAGATATTATCGCTCGATAGCGGCATGTAATTAATCGCCAATCAGGTATGGGCTTACGGATAGCGCATCCGATCACTGTCGTGGCGCAGTGATGGCCCATACTTATCCCATTCGTTACGCCGGCCTGATTTCCTCATTTTAGCCGTGTTCCTCAAAACGCTGCGCTTTATACGATAGTTCCGCCTTCGACTAGATCCTTACACTTTTCCTCAGTTAGTGGTTGACGGCGGAGGGCGTATCTATTAACATCTCAATGTTAAATGCATCGATCATTGGGAGGCTCATGAGCGAATCTTACGAAATAATCTGGCACGGTAGAGGCGGGCAAGGGGCGGTCACCGCTGCGAAGATCTTTACGGAGGCTGCCTATTATCAGGGATTCAAAGGAGTCAGCGCTAAGCCCACCTATTTTTCGGAAAGACGCGGAGCGCCGGTAAGCGTCCACACAAGAATCTCCAGGGAACCCATCAGAAACATTTGCGAATGTGATTTGTCCCGATATTGCGGTAGTCTTGGACGATAATCTTTTGGAAATGGTGAACGTAACCTCTAACCTCAGGGAAGGAGGCCTGGTTGTCGTAAACACTTCCAAAGATCCGCAGAAGCTGGGACTTGAAGGGCCGTTCACTATCGCTGTCGCTGACGCTTTTCATGCTTCGGAAGCCGCTGGATTGATTGTCGAAGGCAATGTGCTAATCTCCACATCGATCCTGGGACCGTTTGCCGCAGCGTCGGACCTGGTGAGCATGCAAAACATCCAGAAGGCTGTGGGCCGCAAGTTTAAGGGCGCCGCCCTGGACAGGAACATCATGGCCCTTGAATTTGCTTACAAGAGCACGCAGATTTCCAGGTTCCAGCCGCCCGCGGCTTCTATTAGCGCATAATACCCACCTGGATAAACCACTACCTTCCTTGTTACTAAAGAGGATTTCATGGCTGAAAAAGACAACTCCGGGATCGTGGCCGTATCTACCCCCGCGGCTGGAGAAGCCGGTAAGACCGGCGACTGGCGTTCCCAGACTCCGGTAATAGACCAAGATAAATGCTCCCAAAATGAATCCTGTCTCCTGTGCTGGCTATATTGTCCTGACGGAGTCATATCAAGGGAATTTCCCTTAAACATAAATTTGGAATACTGCAAAGGCTGCGGAATATGCGCCGAAGAGTGTCCTAGAAAAGCGATCGAGATGTCCGAGGGCCGCTAACCTCACAATAGGCAAAGCCCGAGTATGACCTTGCCGAATTTCGGTCAAAGCGCTCTGGAGCTGGTTGCAATGAATAGAGTTTTTGGGGAGGGGTCCGGGGAGCCCCTTTTTGCAAAAAGAAGCTCCCCGGTAACTCTTCGGAAATTCTCAGGGAAATCGCTCGTGCGGCCAATGGCCCTTGCTATCGTCAATACGCTGGAAACAAATCCTCCATATACCTTTCGAGGTTCCCTTTATGAGCAACGTAAAAATAATTACCGCCAATGGAGCCGCTGCGCTGGCGGCTTCTCTATGCAGAGTGCAAGTTATCGCCGCTTATCCTATTACCCCCCAGACGCCTGTGACCGAAGATCTGGCGGCCATGGTGGAACGTAAGCAACTGAACGCTCAGTATCTAACCGTGGAGAGCGAGCATTCAGCCATGGCGTCCGTTATTGCGGCCTCCCAGGTCGGGGCGCGAGTGTTCACCGCTTCGAGCGCAAACGGCCTTTTGTACATGCACGAGATGCTCCACTGGGCCGCAGGTAGCAGGGTTCCGGTGGTCATGGCGTGCGTGAACCGAGGCGTCGGAGCCCCTTGGACTATCCTGAACGACCAGCAGGATTCCATTTCCCAACGGGACACGGGATGGATACAACTTTACTGCCGCAATAGCCAGGAAGTGCTGGACACTCTAATACAGGCCTATCGCATTGCCGAACAGGTGTTTATCCCGGTGATGGTTTGTTACGACGGTTTTGTCCTGTCACACGCAAGCACGCCGGTTGAGGTCCCCACGCCGGAGGATGTTGACCGCTTCCTCCCGCCGAATCAGGGAGGCTTCCCTCTGGAATCAGGGCAGTTCATGAACATTAACCCCTTGATCCTGAGCGAGCCGAGGGCGGACGTTCAAGGCGTTGTGAGGCCCGGATACCTGGAGTTACGCCATAAGCTTAATAGGGATTTGGTCGCCTCTCTTCAGGTCATCGAGGAAGTAGATCGGCAGTTCGAATCAATTTTTAACAGGTCCTGGGGCGGATTGGTCTGGGAATACAGGATGGAGGATGCGGATCAGGCTCTCGTGAGCATGGGGTCCCTGGCGTCGGAGTGCACTTTGGCCGCGGACCTTATGCGCGAACAAGGCCACAAAGTCGGCGTAGTGGGCGTCAGAGCTTACAGGCCGTTCCCTGTCGAGGCAATCTGCAAGGCGCTCGGTAAGGTAAAGACTGTTTCCGTGTTTGAGAAGGATATCAGCTACGGATACGGCGGAGCCCTGGCGATGGATATCAAGGCCGCTCTCTTCAACGTGGAGGCGAGACCCAAAGTCTCTTCATATGTGGCCGGCCTAGGGGGCAGGGATGTTCGGCCCGAGCAGTTGGTTCGCGAGGCCTCCGGCGCTGCGAGCAAGGAAATTCTTCGATCCGCATGGATAGATGTCAGAAGCTAATTCACATAAGCCTTAGCTAAATCAGGAAAGATCTGATGGCAACTAAATCGGCAAAAGAGCTACCTAAAGAAGAATATATTCTTCCAGGCACAAGATCCTGCGCAGCCTGTGGAATGATGCTGACCTACCGGCATTCCCTCAAGGCGCTGGGTAACGACAAGACTATAGTGGCGGTCCCCGCAAGTTGCATGACCGTGTTGCACGGAGTTTACCCCATTACCCCGGTCAAGATAGTGTGCATCAACAATCCGTTTGCGGCGACAGGGGCTTCGGTTTCCGGGATAGTGGCAGGATTGAAGGCCAC
Source organism: uncultured delta proteobacterium (assembly GCA_963747865.1). Taxonomy (GTDB): domain Bacteria; phylum Desulfobacterota; class Desulfomonilia; order Desulfomonilales; family Desulfomonilaceae; genus JBBSBY01. The sequence goes on from CAVVHK010000037.1 coordinate 150,328, forward strand.
CGGTAAAGAAGGGTACACGGTTGTGGCGTTCGCCGGGGATGGCGGAACATACGACATAGGGATCCAGGCCCTTTCAGGAGCGCTCGAACGGGGCACGGACTTCATTTACGTCTGCTATGACAATGAGGGCTACATGAATACGGGGACCCAGCGTTCCAGCGCCAGCCCCGCGGGAGCCGTCACCACGACTACCCCCATATTGTCAAAATTGCAGCACAAAAAGGACATGATTCGCATCGTGGAGGCCCATCGTATTCCGTATTTGGCCACAGCCTCCCCCTCTTTTCCGCTTGATTTATACGACAAGATGCACAGGGCAAAGGAAATGCATGGCCCTCGGTACATGGAGGTCATGGCTCCGTGTCCTCCGGGTTGGGGTTTCCCGAACAAAGACCTGATCAAGATGGGCAAGCTTGCGGTGGATTGCGGCATTCATGTCTTGCACGAGACCGTGAATGGAAAGTTCCGCCTCACTTCCCGGTCTCTGATGTTGGCCAAGAAGGGCCGGACGAACACCGTGGCCGACTACGTCAAAGGACAGACACGATTCCGTAGGATTTCCGAGGAACAGATTCAAGAACTTCAGAATTTCGCGGATAAGCGCTGGGAAGAACTCCTGGAAAGGCATAACAAAGACGCCTGACGGATGATTAGAGGGGATGATTGCCTGATAGATCAAAAGATTGGTTCGCCCAGGCGTTAAGGGATCTGGAGCAAGCCCGGTCATCTCAAACGGAAGGGAGACATGAATGGGCTTGCTTCGCCGCGCAACAGGCGGCCGAGAAGGCCCTGAAGGCTCTGCATTTGTCCCTGGGGCAAGAAGCGTGGGGTCATGTGATCCGTCGGTTGCTGAGCGAACTCCCTTTTGCCGCGCCGGAGGGTCTTGAGGACAAAGCCAAGGTGTTGGATAATTTTTACATTCCCACGCGTTACGCCAACGGGCATCCCGAGGGCGCTCCATTCGAACACTATGGTCCGATCCAGAGCAAGCAGGCGATAGAATATGCCCGTGAGATCGTTGAATTCGCCGGTGATGAAATGGCCAAATCGCAAGCTGGTCGATGAGGCTGTGCGCGAATGGGCCAAGTCGTTAGAACACACGGATCTCGGAATAATCAGACTTGGTTATTTTGGATCTTACGCCCGAGGCGACTGGGGGGTCGGCAGTGACCTGGATCTGGTCGCAGTTGTAGAGCAGGCGTCAGACCCGTTTGAGCTGCGTTCCACAAGATGGGGCCTTTCAAGTCTCCCGGTTCAGGCGGAGATCTTAGTGTACACGGAAGATGAGTGGCGGTCCCTGATGGAACGCGACGATAGATTTGCGCGCACATTGGCCAAAGAAACGGTTTGGGTGCTGGGAGAGGCTGGGTGAGAGCCTACCCCTAATGTTTGTAGCTTAGCGCTGGTTTTCATAGGTACAGTGTCGTTTGGTTCAGGTCTCTCCTGATTCCGTAGGATGTGGCGCACTTCGGGAACGGCATCGTTCGAGGCCTTTTCTCAAGTGGGAGGCGGAGACTCCAGGCATACGTTCCGAGGCCGGTGCCCGGAAACGCGACGAAAATGCCCGACCCTCTCGGCTTCGCTCTCGGGACACTCGACTCACAAACCATCATGAATTACCATTGCTGGACGGGCTTGTATATTCCGCCGCGGGAACACGCGATCGAGGCGCTCTACAGCGGTCTTTATCAAGTCAGCCGCAATTTGCCGACGCCAAGTTAATCTCTCAAAAATTTCTTCGGCAGCTTGCTCAAACCGACATATTTGATAACGTCATCAATGGATTGTTTGTTGGGGGTCACCATCAGTTTGGATGTCCCGTGAGCCAATAATCTTCCATTTCTGTCGCACATCTTCGCTTCGGTGAGATGAATGGTTTTACCAGACTTAATTCTCCGTCCTTCGACAATGGCCATGCCATCAATTACCGGCGCAAGCAGATCCACTTTTAGATCGATGGAAACCAACCCTCTGTCCTCTGGAAGATCGCAGTAAGCGGACCAATAGGCGGCCGTGTCGATCACAGACGCATACACGCCACCATGAACGCCTCCAAACGGATTCATATGTTTCTTCCCAACCTTGGCCTCAACCACTGAATAACCAACGCCGATTTCCGTGACTTCTATCGACATGTGTTTAAAGAATGGGCAACCATTGATTGCCCCAATTACACCCTTTATGTGCTCAGGGTTCAAATTAGCCAATTCTTAATTCCTCCAATAGGGACAATGGATAACTAACTCTCTCGGCATACCCGCCTATTGTTCCAACCTGGCCAGAAATGCCGCCATCTGTTCCCATTCCTTTTCGGAAAACCGGTTAAGAAATTTTTGATTAGATTCCTCGAAAAGCTTCATAATTGATTCTCTACATGCGTTAGAGCGAGGGGCAAGATAGATGCGCAAAGAACGACGGTCTCTTTTGTCCGGTCTTCTTTCGATCCACCCGTCTTTCTCCAGCCGGTCGAGTATACCGGTAATCGTCGGCCGATCCTGAGCGGTCTTATCGGCCAGTTCACTCGGCAGCAACCCTTCCTGCTCCATGATTGCGACAATCAAGAAAAACTGCCTCTGGGTCAGCCCATATGAGGCGATTTCTTCACGATATGCCTTTGTCACTTTCCGTAAGGCTTTGCCTAATCTGAAGCAAATACAGTCTTGAAACGGCATCGAGCGTCCTATCTTATCCAAACACTGATGGAACAATGTAATTAGCATACTAATAGTTAGAATACAAACTATAAGAGCGCAGTAATTCTTTACGGCTTGAACCTCTGATAGATGCTCCGGGCCGGCGCTGAACTCACCCACGGTTGTGACGGGAGAAATGAATCGGCCGATGAAGCCACGACCGTCGTCAGGCTGCAAAGGCCGGTTATGCCTTCATGTTGCCGAACATAGGGCCCCACCACGTCCCCGTCAATCAGAAAATGGCCTTAACTGTACGCATTCAGTCACGAGCGGCGAATACTGAGATTGCTTCGTCGTTTCACTCCTCGCAATGACATTTGGACTTGTCTTTGCTTCCCCCGCATAAGTCAATGCTTATCCTTAACTATCGCCCGCCCATCTTCGCCACCACTTCCGCGCATTCCCTGGCCATCATGATTTCTTCAAAAGTTTTCACTATGACTATTTTGACTTTAGAATCACGGTGAGATATGTCCCAGACTGCCTCATCCGTTTTCGTACGGTTCTTTTCTTCATCAATCAAGAAGCCCAATTCCTGGGCGCCATCAAGCCCCTTCATTCTTACAGTAGGGCTGTTTCGGCCTATACCACCTGCAAACGCCAGCACATCACAACGTCCCAGAACCATGAGCATCGAGCCGATGTACCTTTTCAGCTTGTAGCAAAAAGCTTCAAGAGCAAGCCCGGCACGCGCGTTGCCATCTTGCGCCGCGGACTCTATCTCTCTCATGTCCCTGCTGACACCGCTGATGCCCATAAGACCGGACTTTCTGTAAAGAAGATCGATCAACTGATCAGGATCGAGCGAATCCTCTTTCATGATCACCGGGATCAAGCCCGGGTCCACGTCTCCTGAACGGGTTCCCATCATGAGGCCTTCAACCGCGGTCATTCCTAGAGACGTGTCGATCGATTTGCCCCCATCAATGGCCGCGACGCTGGAGCCATTGCCCAGATGGCAGGAGATTATTTTGAGCTTGTCCACAGGAATGCCCAGGAATTCAGCGGCCAGCATGGAAACATACTGGTGGGAATGACCATGAAAGCCTGTTCTTCGATATCCGCGGTCATGATAGTAGGTGTAAGGCAGGCCGTAGATTGCGGCTTTCTCCGGAATTGTGCGATGAAACGACATGTCGAAGACAGCGACATGCTTAGCATGAGGCATGCGGATAAGGCATTCTTCGATTTCGCTGACCATGGCCGGATGGTGGATCGGAATAAAAGGCGTCATTTTTCGAATTTCAGCTATGACGTCATCGTCTACGATGACCGCTTCTTTATATTTCCCTCCATGCGCCACCCGGTGAGCGACCGCGGGCAGCTCTTCGAGCGAGGCTATCGGCCCCGATAGCAGTGTTGAAAACAGTTCGTCCAATGCTTGTCCGTGATCGGCTAAATTGACATTCTTTGTGGATTCTTTGCCGTTCACACCATCCCTAAAAGAATGAATCTGTCCGGGCAATCCGATCCTGTCAATCGACCCGGAAAATAAGACGGTTTCGTCCGACATCTCAAAGAGCGTGTACTTTAGAGATGAACTGCCACCATTTATAACGAGAACTTTCATCCTACCCTCTATTAATGGAGGTGTAACCTCAATTTAATGGACTACGAATCCTATTGTTGCACATACCATGAAAGGTTTGTACACTTGTATTACAAACTGCTTGGACTCGCAATGAGCCATATATCGAATCTAGGGGCTGTAAATTATCAACAGGAGCAAACCTCACAATGAGTGGCGCCAATAATATTTCGCAAAAGATCGACGATATCAAGCAAGTGATTCTGGATTCCGGATATTTTGACCCGATGGATTTGGGACATCCCGGAGAGCCGTCAACGGAGTCAGGGAGGACCGGGACAATCGAGAAGATCCTTGATTCTTCGTTGGAGATAAACAATGAACTCAGGGATATAGCGGCTTTCATACAGGAGAGAGTGATTGATGAAATCCTCAGGCTTGAGAGACGCGTCAAGAACCCTGAGGATTTTCTTCTCTTACGAGACCTATTGGAAGGACTCCTGACCGCGGCGGAACGCTTTAATGGTGAGCACGAACTAATCCCGGTCTACGGTGAATTATTATCTTTGTACATCAGCACGCTGCACAAGTGTTCATTTCCCGGTCAGGACAGCCCGATTATTCGCATAATTATGAACAATATTGCGCGGAGAAAGGCCATTGAGCTCAGTCAAAGCCGACATGAAGAGGCATACTCTCGAATTGAAAATGTGATTACTATAGCCATAATAGCCAAACGATACGCCGTGTATGTATTATGCACCACTGGATTCAAAGTTATTTTCAAAAGCGAAATAGATTTTCGCACTTACGGCACATCTCCCGAGTCATTGGCTTTCCAAATCACCAATATTCTATTGAAGAACGGAATCAAGCTCTCCGAGGTTACCGATGTCGTTTGCGGTGGAGGGGACCTGGGCGCCCTGCCGGATGGAATTTATGTGTTAACGGAAAAAGTCCGTGACGAATCTTGGAAGCGGCTTCATAACAGCTCGCTGAACCGGGGGGCTTTAGTCGCATGGGAATTGCGCAATCTTCTCCGGAGCCAGAGCGATCAGGATCGCATTAACGCCTCCCTTTGCAGCCCGCTGTCTTTCTCCACACTAAAGACCCAGGATCATATTTCGCTTTTCCGCGAGGAATCCCGCGAGTTGAAGCAAAGCCTCAGGGGCTACGTAAAGGTTACTCCTCTCAAATCCATGGCTGCTCTGCTGTCGGAGATTCAGCGGATAAGGCCGGAAAAACTGAATATGGTGGTGATGACCCTGGACGAGCTCTTCGCTTCGGCGGCCAAGAAGACGGGGCCTCGTATCCTCAGAGAAATGGCTGCCCAGGACGCGAACGCCACCTTAATCAACTTTGATTTCAGTAAAATAGTAGATCACCTGAAGCTGGAAAACTTCGTGATTCCTCCCAATTTCAGGCTGGCGTCACGGGAGATCGGAACGGGCGTCAAGGAGATCTGCGAACTACTGATGATAGTAAATTCCGGAAAGCTATCGACCAATCTCTCCAAGAGCCTGATGCACGTGGTGGATTGCTATGCCAAGCAGGTGGCCATGGTTTTGGAAATGGCGTCGGCAGGGGCCCCCTCCGAGCGTCCCCAGTTCATCGTCATTACCAGCATGATGGCTCAGGATCAGTATTTCCAGGATCTTTTCCAGAAAATCCGTAATCGGGTGGACAATCCGTTTACCCCGATCATGTGCCTGGATTCCATGGAGCACGAGTATTTGATAGCCAACCATTTGTTTGAACTCCACGTGAACCCCGCCAAGGACAAACGGCTCCATTACACGGTGGAAGCCCGCAGCATGAAACAGGCGTTGCAGGTGTTGGGTTCTGCAGGTATGGGCGCCGAAATCTTTTCATTTTCTTCTTTGTTGGACGACGTCACAGGCTACATTGCCGACGGAACGGTGGTTCCGGCAAATCTGGTGCTTGTCGGCGCGGACAACGAAGACGCCCTGGTGGCGGTTTCCAATGCCAAGGACTACGGATTGGTAAACAGGCTTGCCCTCATTGGAGATCCCGGTGAAATCATGACTGCTATTGAGCGGTCCAAGGTTCCTTTGTCTCCCGGGATAGACCAATCAGTGCAAATAATCGGAATCAATCCGTTGGCCGTTGATATTGAGAGCAAAAGGGTGTCGGTGGCCGAGGTGTTCCGAGGTTTTTTGAGTGAAAACAACGACTACATAATCATGAAGGGCAGCGTGGACACTGCTACGCTGCTCCAGCAAGCTTTGTCGATCTACAAATCCGAAGCGGTCGACGGCGCCAAGCCGATAAGAAAAACAGCTTCTCACACCGCCATTTTTGTGTTGCCGGACGGCAGGTTCTTTGCCCTCTCCGACGCCGCTGTGAATCCCGGTTTTCGGAGCGCCGAGGCCCTGCTGAAGGTGATTGAAAACCAGGTGGAAGTGGTGCGAAAAGTGGTCGACGCGAGCCACACGCTTAAAGTCGGGATCATAACGGCTGTTGAGAAAGAAACGTCCGCTATTCCGTCGACGCTGCTGGCAGGCGAAGCGGAACAAAGGTCGCATCTTCTTGAAGAGCTCTACGGCCCGCTGATTGTGGAGGGTCCTTTGTCCTTCGATCTGGCGACAGCTCCTGATGTGGCCGCTGAAAAGCATTACGAAGGCAGGATAATGGGGGACGCCAATTGCCTTGTGGCCACCGACATAAATACCGCTAACGTGCTCTACAAGATGCTTTCAAAGACTATGGGCAGCTTGGGGGTAATTGTGGATAACGGGTCGGTAATAACCGCGGGCCCGGGCACTGTCCCAATAGTGCTCACTTCGAGGGGCGACACGGCGCAAACTAAATTCAATTCAATTCTTTTGGCCTTGGCCTATTCTTCTCCCGTCCATGTGGGAAGGGATCACGCCCAGAACGCGGAGGAGTGAGCTGAATCTACCCGGATACCTGAGCCTTAAGGGTTTGGTCTTGAATTTCATCTGTGGGGCAGGCTTGCCGAAACTGTATGAAAATTTCCGTATTGGCGGAGATCGTGGCACGCTGATCGTAGGGTGCGGGGTATCCCCGCCCGGCTGTCAGGTCCTCGAATAAAAGGCGGGGATAAACCCCGCACCTACACACTTCGAACGATGCGGTTCGCAGCGCTCACAGCATTCTACGCTCTGCATGCCTTATGTGGGGCAGGCTTGCCGGCCAATTTAGGGTTCTCGAAGTGCGGCGATATCACTTGCCTTTCCCGCTCCGCGCGTTCTTTGCCGGCGTCACATGAACGTACTGGGATATCGAAGCGAATTTCTTCTTTCCGATTCCTCGGACGCCGATGAGGTCCCTCGGGTCGGAGAATCCCCCGCGGTTTTCTCTGAATTCCAGGATGCGCGCGGCCAACTTTGGACCAATGCCCGGAATGGCTATCAGGTCGTTCTCGTCAGCCAGGTTAAGGTCAATTGGACGGCCCATCGCGATTAGCAGTGGGCCGGAAATCTTTTCGACGAAGACTCGGTCTGAAGTAAGTTTCAGGCAGCGATCGCAAGGGACTGGACGGTTATCGAGGGTTAGAGAAGCGCTCAGACTCGCCGTGCGTAAGATACCGGCAATGTTGTCGGATTTGTCAAGAAATACGCAGGCCCTCGGTTCACTGTCTATCAAGATCTGATACAGACATTTGTCGGAGTTCGGCGGAACCTCGTTCCAGAGATAATCGGAGCCCACGACGTCCAGGAACAGCGCGGCTAAGCCCAGCACGAGCAAGGCGTAGGCTACCGAGTTTTCACGCCTCGTCCGATGAATCACCTCGATTGAAATCCTTTTGAAGTTTGTAATCTATACTATCGACAAGCGCGTCCCAGGAGGCTTGGATCACGTTTTCATTGAATCCGACCGTCCACCATACATCTTCACCGTCCGTGGATTCGATCAAGACTCTGACTGTGGCGCCGGTGCCGGAAGTGCCTTCCAGCACGCGGACCTTGAAGTCAGTCAATCTGACCTGGGTCACGTTGGGATAAAACGATTCCAGAGCGCCTCTGAACGCGGAGTCCAGCGCATGCACAGGCCCGTTGCCTTCCGCCGCGGAGAATTCCATCTTGCTGCCAACAACTATTCGGATGACGGCGTCTGAATAAGTCTTGGTATCTCCCTGGCGCTTCACGTTGCTGACGTGAAATCCGTGCAGGGTGAAGAATTTCTTATGAAGCCCCATCATGCGCTTCATAAGCAGCTCAAAGGATCCGTCGGCGATATCGTAATTCGCTCCACGGGCTTCAAGGTCTTTGATCGTTTTGAGTATTTCCGAGACCCTCGGATCGTCGGGCTTCAGATTGATGCCGTAATCCTTGGCTTTCTGGACCAACGCCGCTCTTCCGGCTTGCTCGGACATGGGAAACATCCGGCTGTTGCCGACCTGTTTGGGATCGATGTGCTCATAGGCGATCGTATTCTTTACGACCGCGCTGGTATGCAGGCCTCCTTTGTGAGCAAACGCGGAAGCTCCAACGTAAGGTTGAGATTTCACCGGGGTCCTGTTGGCCATTTCGTCAACGAATTCGGATACGTGCTTGAGAAGTCTCAGACGGCCGGGATCATAATCGATGCGGCGCATTTTCACGGCCAAAGCGGGAATAATCGAAATCAGGTTGGCGTTGCCGCAGCGCTCGCCAATGCCGTTTATCGTGCCCTGGACGTGGGAAACGCCAACTTCTATTGCCGCCAGTGAAGTGGCTACCGCTGTTTCGGAATCATTGTGCCGCGTGTATACCGAGTTCGACTGATACATTCTCTTTTACCTTGCGAATGATTTCCACAGCCTCGCCCGGGAGTGTGCCGCCATTGGTGTCGCACAACACGAGGACATCGGCCTTCGCCGTTTCCGCAGCCTTCAAAGTGCTCAGGGCGTACTCGGGATTCCGCTTGAACCCGTCGAAAAAGTGCTCCGCGTCAAAAATGACCTGGGAAAAATGTGACCTCAGATAAGTGAGGGATTCCTCTATCATCTGAATATTTCTTGCCAATGAAACGGCCAAGATCTCTCTGACGTGCAAGTCCCATGATTTGCCCACGACGGTCACTGTTTGCGCCCCTGTCTCTATGAGGCTCGCGATCTGAGCATCCTTGTCGGGGGACGTGTCGGCCCTGCTGGTGCTCCCGAACGCCGCGATCCGGGCGTGCTTGAAAGACATGTCCTTGACCGCTTTGAAGAAGCGTCTGTCTTTGGGATTGGATCCCGGATAACCGCCTTCAATCAGGTCTATTCCGAGCTCGTCCAGTTTCTGCGCAATTCTTAACTTGTCATCCAAGGAGAATGTGATGCCCCAGGTCTGGGCGCCATCACGCAGCGTCGTGTCGTACAACTCGATTTTCTTCAAGCGTGTACTCCCACAAGTCAGTGTCCGTAACCGTCGACGAACATTTTAGAGGCGAAAGGTGTCATGCAAGGCTCTCACCGCCAATTCCGCATATTTTTTGCGGACCACGCAGGATATCTTGATTTCCGACGTGGTGATCATTTCAATGTTAATGCCTTCATTGGCTAGAGTAGTAAACATTTTGGAGGCTACACCGGAATAGGAACGCATTGCCAGCCCGATGATGGAAACCTTCGCTACGTCCTCAGTTCCGGAAACGGATTTTGCTCCCAGCTCTGTCTTGACTCTTTCGCAAATATCGAGGGCTTTTGGCAGATCCGCCTCCAGGATCGTAAAGCTTATGTCCGCGATTCCAGAGTCACTGACGTTTTGAATTATCATATCGACGACGATATTAGAGGCCGCCAAGGCCGTAAAAATCTTGGAAGCGACTCCAGGCTTGTCAGGAACCCCTGCGACGGTGATCTTGGCTTCCTTCATGTTGCAAGTGACTGCTCTGACCGATTCTTTTTCCATATCCGGATCCTCCTCTGTTACGAGAGTGCCTGGGTTTTCATTAAAGCTGGAACGCACTACCAACGGCACTCGATGCCGCATTGCAAATTCCACAGCCCGGATGCACAGGACCTTGGCTCCCAACGAAGCCATCTCCAGCATCTCCTCATAAGCTACTCTTTCGATTTTGCGAGCCTTGCCGGTGATGCGTGGGTCGGTAGTGTAGACCCCTTCAACGTCCGTGTATATCTCGCAGAGATCGGCGCCAAGAGCCGCTGCTACGGCAACCGCCGAGGTGTCGGAACCACCCCTGCCCAGGGTGGTTATGGCGCCCTGTTCATCCACACCTTGAAAACCGGCGACAATGATGATATTGCCGGCCTTGAGATCGGCCAGGATTGATTCTTTCTTCACATCCGAAATCCGAGCCGAACCATATGAACTATCCGTTATCAGGGGTATTTGCCAGCCGCAATAGGACTTGGCCGAATATCCCATTTTCTGAAGAGTTATGGCAAGCAAGGCTATGGTTACTTGCTCCCCGGTTGAAATCAAGACATCCATCTCTCTTTCGTTCGGGGTAGGAACAATTTTCTTAGCCAAATTTATCAAACGGTCGGTCTCGCCGGCCATGGCAGACACTACCACAACCATGTCATTGCCCTGGTCTTTGAACGAGGCCACCCTGGAGGCGACATTCGCTATTCTGTCGAGATCCCCGACTGAAGTTCCCCCAAATTTCTGCACGATTAAAGCCATAATAAACTCCGTACAATTTTTTGAAGCGCATTCATATGTGAGCGGCGCCGTAGGGATATTTTCAGAAACAAATTTCCGGATGCGACGCCTCAATAACCCTTAATGTCACCTAGGCTTAGTGAAGTCTCCACAAATCGCATTTTGCGATGATTCCGCACCCTATGTTCGAGGGCCATGCGGAAACGCATGGCCCTCGAGAGGCAATTGCGCTAAAGGCCATTTTCAAACCGGTCGAGAATACTGTTGAGCCGTTCGGCCCACATGCCTTTGTCCTTGAAGACGAACGTAAAAGTGCGAACATCGTCTTCCCGGGTATAGTCTATGGAGATCTTCAGAGAATCCTCAAACATATCCGAGACGATTTCCGCCCATTCGATTACCACGGCGGCGTCACTTTCCAGAGAGTCTTCGAGACCGATGTCGTCCACTCGGTCGATGTTGATTCTGTAGAGATCAACATGGAGAATGGGAAATGGTCCGTCAAATCTGTTAACGAGAGTGAACGTCGGGCTGACCACTTCATCCACGGGCGTCTTCGCAGCGACGGAAATTATTCCTTTGGCTAGACGGGTTTTCCCTGAACCGAGGTCGCCGCTCAAGAGCACCGCGTCACCGGGCTGCAGCACGCTGCCGATCAGACCTCCGAGCCGGATGGTTTCATCTTCGGAGAGCGTGCGAATTTCCAATGGGTTGAACATGCCTGCCTTATTTGCTGCGGATAAGCAACCTAAACATAATAGGCTACCTAAAGGGCGAGTGATTTGCAAGTCTTTCGCTCCGCAAATCGTATCCGTTCTCTTACGGAAAGGAGATTGCTTCGCTCCGCTCGCAAAGACAAGCTAAATTGTCATTGCGAGCGTGCGCTCGAGCATGGAAGATTGTTTCGCCGCGGTCGAGATGAAATGAGCACATAATTTTGGGATGGCATTTTTTAAATATCATTGAATATATGTGTAAATTCTTGTCTGATCTCCGAGTTCGTGATAGTGTTCCGCGCCGAGGATCAGTAAGAGCCGCTGGACGGCATTTGGAACTGATCCTTTTGTGCGAGCGCTCAGATACAATTATTGGAACTCAGCAGAGACCCCAACCAGCTATGCAATTCGTAAAATCTTTACCGGCCTTGGCCTCCGGTTATCGGAAGCAATACAATCGACCGTTTGTTACACTAAGCTATGCCCAGAGCCTGGACGGGTGTATTTCAGCAAGGCCCGGCGAAGCTCTTGTTTTGAGCGGTAAGCAGTCACTTACGCTGACTCATCAACTGAGGGCCGCTCACGACGCCATTCTAGTGGGGATAGGCACGGTTCTTTCGGACAATCCGCGCTTGAACGTCAGACTTGTGGACGGAACCGATCCTGTGCCGGTGGTGGTTGACAGCAGTTTACGCTTGCCTTTAGATTGCAATCTTTTGAACCAGCCCTCCAGGACCCCTCTAATCGTTACAACCGAAGCGGGATATTCGGACCTGGGTCGTCGAAGCGCTCTGGAAAGCGCCGGTGCCAGAATCGCCGGAATGCCGGCCACACGTAGAGGTCAGGTGAATCTGGTAGCCATGCTGGAATTACTTGCCACTATGGGAATAAACAGCGTTATGGTCGAAGGGGGCGCCAGAATAATCACCAGCTTCCTGCTTGGGCGTCTGGCTAATTACATAGTTCTGACGGTTGCGCCGGTGCTGGTCGGAGGGTTGCGCGCAGTGAGCGATTTGGGGCAACCGGACCCGGAAACCTGTTTACGTCTCAACAATCCGCAGCACAGGTGGTTGGGCGAAGATCTGATCCTATGGGGTGGTCTGACCTAGATGAAGAGACGTTCCATTTGCTTCACCAAGCCTTACGAAGTGTCGGTGGTCGAAGAATCACTCCCTGCGTTGGCCGAAAACCAGGTCATGGTCAAGACTATTTGTTCGGCGATAAGCCCGGGGACCGAGATGCTCGTCTACCGCGGTCAGTGGCCGAATCATATTCCTATCGATGAAAACATTCCTTCATTGGCCGGGACCTTCCAGTATCCCTTGAAGTATGGCTACGCTACGGTAGGTCGGGTCGTTGAGATCGGAGAAAAGGTCTCGGGGGCCTGGAAAGACAAACTGGTCTTCTCCTTTCATCCCCACGAAAGCCATTTCTCGGCGTTCCCAAACGAGCTGATCCCCGTTCCGGACAATCTAACGCACGAACAGGCCGCTTTTCTTCCCAACATGGAGACCGCCGTCAGCTTTCTCATGGACGGTCAGCCGATGATAGGGGAACAGGTTGTGGTGTTCGGCCAAGGAGTTGTCGGGCTTCTGACAACCGCGCTTCTGTCCCGCCTACCGCTTGGAAGATTGTTAACTGTGGACGGATTTTCCTTCAGGAGAGAACAATCCCTGAACCTGGGAGCGCATGGGGTCTTTGACCCCAAAGACCACGATGTAGTCAAGAAGATAAGAGATGAGCTGATCAAATCCGAGACTTCGGGACGCTCCGATCTCACGTACGAGCTGTCCGGAAACCCGGCGGCTCTGGATTCGGCCCTGGAAGTCACAGGGTACAGCGGAAGAATCGTCATTGGATCGTGGTATGGCGGAAAGAAAGCGTCAGTGGATCTGGGCGGCTTCTTTCATCGCGGTAGATTGCGAATACTCAGTAGCCAAGTCAGCAAAATTGCCCCTGATTTGACGGGACTGTGGAGCAAAACGCGGAGATTGGACTTGGCGATGCGCATGCTGGGCGTAATCGGACCGGAGAGGCTTATTACTCACAGAATCCCTGTAGAAGAGGCTTCAAGAGCCTACGCGCAGATTGACGGGAAACCGGAAACCGCGCTGCAAGTGATTATTACGTACGAGGCGGAATAATGAACCCAAAAGTGACAGGATCTTACGCTGTCGCCGTTCAGAGAGACTTTATCGGACAGCATTTCCTTACGGGCGGCGATTGGGGGCCCGAGAATTTCAAACACTCACATCACTACAAGCTTGAACTTCAGCTTCATGGCGGCGAGCTGGATCAGCATGGCTACCTTGTGGATATCGTGGACATTGAGGCCGCCATGGACGAAGTGGTAGCCTATTTCAAAGACAAGACCCTGAATGAATTGCCTGAATTCGCCGGTCTGAACCCAAGCATTGAACATCTGTCGGGAATCATTTGTGAAAAGTTGTCGAAGAGAATAAAAGCTCCCAACATTTCTCGGCTTGTGGTCAAGATCTGGGAAAATGAAATCGCCTGGGCGGCATACTCCAGAGAGCTCTCTTGAGAATTGGCCTAATAATTTACGGAAGCCTGGACATACTGACCGGCGGTTTCTTGTACGATCGAAGAATTGTGGAGTATCTTCGGGCCAACGGGCATACGGTGCAAGTTTTTGCGCTTCCTTGGCGAAGTTATCCGCTTCATCTCCTGGACAACTTTCGTTGGGATTTCCTTTCCTCCATTGCCGCCGCAAACATTGACGTTCTAGTGCAGGATGAGCTGAATCATCCTTCACTATTCCTGCTGAACCGGAGACTTAGAGACCGAATCAAACACCCGATGGTCAGCATAGTCCATCATTTGCGGTGCAATGAACTCAGGCCGGGGTGGCAGAAACAGAATGTACCTGGCGGTAGAAAAACTCTACCTTTCGGGTATAGGCGGGTTTGTATACAATAGCAGGACCACAAGGAAATCTGTCGAGAAACTCCTGGATGCGCCGAAGCCGTTCGTTACCGGATATCCGGGGAGAGATCAGGACACGGATAAGATTTCCGAAGAAGAAATAGAGAGACGTTCGATAGAAGGCGGCCCATTGAGGATAATCTTTGTGGGCAGTCTCATCCCGAGAAAAGAGCTGCACACCCTGATCAAAGCGCTTGCTGCGCTTCCCAGGGATAGCTGGTTCCTGGAAATCGTGGGCGATCAGGAAACCGACCCCCGGTATTCGGCTTCAATCTTACGTCTCATTGAACAGACCGGTGTTTCGGATCGTGTCCGCATGCGTGGCCGGCTATCCGCTGCCGAGCTCGGCTCCTGTTACAGGAACTCGCACCTGCTGGCGACTCCGTCTTCCTATGAAGGATTCGGCATCGTGTACCTGGAAGGCATGGCTTATGGCTTGCCATGCATAGCGTCCAACACCGGCGCGGCTCATGAAACCGTGACGCACGGCGTGAACGGATTTCTTGTCGACCCTGGCGACGCCGAAGCAATAGCCGGCCATATAACCGACCTGAACCGGGACCGAAGCAAGCTGGTTCAAATGGGTATCGCCGGGCTCAAGAGACATTGCTCCCATCCCACTTGGGAACAAACCGGCCGTGATATTGAGGCGTTTTTGGAGAAAATGATAGCCTGCTCGTAGGTTGGTAGAGTCTCCGACCGTATCACGAACGAATCCTGTTGAATTTCTTGGCCCGCAGTTGATATCGGGTATATCTTACGTATTGATGCTACTTCGGGGTACCCTTCAATACTCACGGGATTATGCCATGGACGCTCATGAACTGTTGAAAGATAGGCGAGAGGACATCTTGTGTTTGGCGGCCAAATACGGGGTTTCCAATGTGCGCGTCTTCGGATCTGTGGCCAGAGGACAGGCCGGACCTGAAAGCGAGGTAGATTTTCTTATCGATTTGGAGCCCGGACGTACCCTCTTTGATCTCGGTGGATTCCTTTATGAAGTCCGGGAATTGCTCGGAGTCCCGGTGGACGTGGTTCCGGAAAAATCGCTACGAAAGCATATTCGGCCGAGTGTGCTCAGAGACGCGACGTTGCTTTGAGAGACCACCGGGAAGGGCTGATGGAATTTCTTTATGGTTTGGAAAATATGATCGATCAAGAATATAGTTTCACCAGATACTTATCATCCAAGAAAAGCGTGGATGATCGCAGTCTTAACAAGAACGTCTGGAACAGGCTTGTGGCCGAGATCCGCAGCCGCCATTCGCGGAACAGGGTTAAGGTTTCTGGAGCTCGGCTCGGGAATAGGCGGCATGATCGAGCGTGTCATGGAGTGGGGCCTATTCGGAGAAGCTGATTACCTGGCCATTGATTCACAGTCGGAAAATACGGAGGTTGCCAGGCGTCGCCTGCAAAAATGGGGGCAAACTAATGGCAGCCGCGTTGCCGACTCTTCCGGAGCGTTGCGGGTGCACAACCCGGGTTCGGACATGGAGATTTTTCTTGAAACAGCGGACGCCATCGAATTCATGGATGTTGAGGAAAACAAATCCAGGTTTGACCTGTTGATGGCCAACGCCTTCCTGGATTTGATCGATATAGAAGCCTCTCTGCCCAAGCTGCTTGCCTTGTTGAAACCCGGTGGACTTTTTTATTTCACGATCAATTTTGATGGAGTTTCCGCGTTCGAGCCCGAAATAGACCGGGAACTCGATTCCAAAATCGAACGCCTTTACCATCAAACCATGGATTCCCGGATAATAAACGGCAAGCCTTCAGGCGATAGTCGCACGGGACGACACTTCTTCAGGCATGCGAAGGCTGCGGGAGCTAAAATTCTGGAAGCCGGATCCTCGGACTGGGTTGTCTTTCCAGGAACGGATGGCTATTTTGGGGATGAGGAATATTTTCTGCACTTTATTGTAGACACATTCAGATTGGCTCTCACCGACAATCCGGAACTCGACGAAGAAGAGCTTGCTCACTGGTTGCAGAAAAGGCATTCCCAGATAACGAACAAAGAACTTGTTTATATCGCCCATCAAGTTGATTTCTTGGGGCGCCTGGATTAATTCCTTCAGGAAGGCGTCGAGAAAATGGTGAATCAGGAAAAAGGGAATGAACCGGCGGGAGCGAAAAACATGGCGCCAAAGGCGACAATTCAGAAGAGGCTCAGCGGTTGGATAGGCTTCGTCACTTTTGCCATGCTTTTCGGACTGCTATTCACGGGAGCAGCGATAGCGCTGGTTAAACTATCCATGAAGATCATCTCATGGGTGAGGTGATTTTTGATGCGATGAACTAAAAGCGTAATAGCTCACCGGGAAACTCCTTTTTGCAGAAAGTGGCTTCCTGCCGGCGAACGTGTACCTAAAACTTATAGAGCTCCCCGTATTTTTTCTTCAGATAATTGATAAGAAAGGAAGGATCAAGGGGCTGACCGGTTACGGTCTTGATGAGATCCTTCGGGCTATACCTTCGCCCCTGACTGTGAATATTCTTTCTCAGCCAATCCAACAGAGCGAAAAAATCTCCTTCGGCAAAACTCTCTTCTAAATCTCCCAGGTCTTCCCGGGCCTTGGCAAAGAATTGAGCAGCGTACATATTCCCAAGCGTGTAAGTCGGAAAATATCCAATTGCCCCGCCGGACCAATGCACATCTTGCATGACTCCAAGAGAGAAACTTGGAGGCGTCAGACCAAGGTATTCCAACATTTTTTGGTTCCAGGCGTCGGGCAAGTCTTTGACGGACAGCTCGCCTCGCATCAGAGCGAGTTCCAGCTCAAAACGAAGAAGCACATGGATATTGTATGTTACTTCGTCCGCTTCCACTCTGATCAGACTTGGAGAAACTTCGTTGACGGAAAAGTGGAAATTTTCAAGCCTTACGTTAGTGAGTGACGGGAATCTTTGCTGGGCCGACGGGTAGCAATGCTCCCAAAATCCCATGGAGCGGGCGACCATGTTTTCCCACATTCGCGATTGTGATTCATTTATTCCAAGGGACGACGGATAGCCAAAGGGCGTTCCCCAATGGTCGAGAGGAAGGCCCTGGTGATACATGGCGTGTCCCGTCTCATGGATGACGGCAAAAAAGGCTTCGTTGAAATCGTCCTCGCTGTACCTGGTGGTTATGCGAACGTCCCCAGGACCTATTCCAGCGGTGAATGGGTGAGCGGACACGTCCAGCCTGCCGCCTTCCAAGTCATATCCAATTGATTTGGCCGCTGCGATTGCAAAGGCCTCCTGGTCGGCGCGTGGAAAGACGCAGTTCTCCGGACCCAGACCTTTGGAAGGAGATTTTCCTTTGATTTGAGAAAGCAATTCCACAAGGGCAGGAATCAGGCGCCGGAATTTCGGCTCCAGGCTCCTCGAAGTCTCACCCGGCTCGAATATGTCCAGCAGGGCGTCATAGCGCTCCTCTTCATAGCCAAGGAGGTCGGCCTCCTCCTTCTTCAGGTCCAGGAGTCGCTCAAGGCAGGGCTCAAACGCCTTCCAATCGTTTGCGGGCCTTGCCTTTTCCCATACGGTCTGACCGTCCGCGCCGGCTTTCGCCAATTCGATCGCCAATCTTTCCGGTATCTTAACGGCCCTGAAATAGTCCCTTTTCCATTCCCTGATGTTGACGGCTTCTGGGGATAGCGGGTCCATTGAGAGATCCGTGCCGTCAACAGCGGCAAGCAGGTCCGCAACGTGGGGATCCGTAGCCGTCCTGTGACGGATTCCCTCGAGATGCGCCATCACATCGGCCCTGTGGCCGGTTCCTTTTTTCGGGATATGGGTGCTGTGATCCCAATGGAGCAGGGCCATAGCCGAGCTTATGTAGCCCTTGCCGGAGCTCCATGCGCAGAGTTCACTGTACGCTTGTTCCTTTGTCATAATTGCGGACTCAATCTCATGTGAGGTTCTTGAAGAGCTTGATTACGGATGAGGTCCGGGCGGGTTATCACCGAACGGTTGCCGCCTCAGGCTGCTCATGGCTTATCTTTTGTCCGATGAGCTTCTGCATTACCAGAGCGTCATCTTTCTCTACCGTATAGTACATGCGTCTGAAGCCAATAGAAATAAACCCTAGTCTATTGTACAGTCGCCTGGCCGCTGTATTCCTCCTTGCGACTTCCAGGATCATCTTCTCCAATCCCAATCCGCGACAAGTCTCTTCCAAGTAGTTCATCATACTCTGTCCGAAACCACGACCTCTATGACTCGGACGAACTGCGATGTTGAGCAGATGGGCCTCATCAAGGACCGTCCAGAAACACATATATCCTACGAGAACCCCGTCTTGCTCGAACACTACGGTTTGAGAAAAGACGTTGGCAATTTCGTCCAAAAACATGTTCCGGGTCCATGGGCTTGCGAAGGATACCTCTTCAATCTTGAGCATTTCGTCCAGATCTGAATCCAGCATCTTGTGAGGGGATAACAGCGTGTTGTTCTTATTGTTCATGCCAGGTACTCTATGGCTCCGAACTTGCACAAGGAACCGTTGTGGTCGTCGGCGCCGTGGTGAGCGCGTCGCCCGCTCTCTCGCCATCACGCAAAGGAGCCGGGTCTGAAAATGAAAGTCCACCGGATCGAGCTTAATCAATGCTTTCAAGTGATCGCGAAAAAGCCCACGATTACGGTGAGAACAAATCCTATCAAGAATATAATAATACTTCGCCGGTCACAAATCTCCACCGTGAACTGAACGGCCACCACAAGAGGAATTAGGTAATAAGCGAAGGTCAGGGCCTGAAATATCTGGCGTGGCAGATGTGAAGCCAATTCCGAAAGGACAAAGGCTCCGAAGAGAATAATGAAGAACAAAGACACCGCGGCATAAATGAATCCGCAGAAAAGCGCCCTGCAGAAAAAGGTCCCGAATCCCTCTCCGTCACTGCACAATTTGCGTTCGGCGCTTCTCGCGATTTTACCCAGCCGAGATCTTAGCAAAATATCTAGATTTGAGCCCACATAGGCCACGGGCATGAAGGCAAGGAAAGCGAGACAGGAA
Organism: uncultured delta proteobacterium; assembly: GCA_963747865.1. GTDB lineage: Bacteria > Desulfobacterota > Desulfomonilia > Desulfomonilales > Desulfomonilaceae > JBBSBY01. The sequence goes on from CAVVHK010000037.1 coordinate 169,788, forward strand.
ATTGCAGTGGGACCGCATCCCGCGACGGGACGGACAATACTCGCTATGGCCGCCGTGGTCATGGCCGCGTAGCTGCTGTCCGGGGGAATGTGCCCGCCTATTGGAGCTCGGGTGAGCCACACTATTTCAAAAATCAAGCCCGTGGCTACGCCCGATTCCAAGTCTCCCAACGCCCATCCTATTATCGGCGCGCACACGATGGGTCTGGATATCATCAACTGGAGCAGTTGAAAACGATCCAGCCAGAGAAGGCCCCCGATGACTCCTGCCAGCAAAGCCTTAAGTATCATACACACCTACGGGGTCTTGTTGACGACATCCGGAACGAAACAAGAAAATCTCTAAGCTGATGAACGTCGATGCGCTTGGAACGAGCGCGGGGCACGGTCGGAGCGACTGACGGAGAGACGGTCATTTAATGCTGATGTCAGAGCATACTTCATACAAATCAACGGCCCTTTCAAATGGCACGGCTTGTATGCTCACTCTTACACCTGCTTCGAGTATGGCGCATAGCGTCCCTAGAGTGTTTTCTCCCACCAGCACGCTTCTGCTCAGGGACGTAGAACACTCGGTTTCCCTGAGATTACCTAAGTTTAGAATGTCAAACTCGACTCCCGCACGTATCAGTCTTAGAGCATCGCCCGGGTCATCCACGATGATCATACGCTTTATCGCAGCCTCTTGCTCCTCTATAAGGATTTCGGCAATACGATCCACGGTGTCCACAATCAGGTTAATCGGGTCGGGCACAGCATACTGCATAATCATGGTCTGAGTTTCGTCGTTGGCCAACTCATCATTCGCTATCATGACCTCCTCGGCCTTGACGCACGGAAGCCAGCCTTCAAGTATCTGACCATGAATGAGACGATCATCTACCCGGACCAATACAATAGGCATTGCATACTCCGAGTAAATATCTTATTTGGCGCCCGATTGTTTCTTCAATCGTCTTTTCCGCAAGAGCTCACCTGCTAAGTAAATACTTTCTTTGCCGGCGTCTGAAGCCATTCTGGCTAGTTCAACGAGATCGGTGTCATTCCTGGCGTTGATTGCTTTGATTATCATAGGTAAGTTCAGTCCCGTCACTACTTCGACCTTTCCCTCCTCCATGAACGTCAAAGAAATATTTGTCGGAGTCCCGCCGAAGAGATCCGTCAAAATGAGAACACCATTGCCGCTGTTAACGGATTTTAGCGCCTTGGACACACGTTCTCTGATGGTATCGGGGGAGTCGGATGGATCGATATTCAGCGCCATCAGGGATTCTTCCGAACTAATACCGATCAGTCGAGCAGTATTGATGAATTGGACACCCAGATCGCCGTGGGTCAATACCAAAATTCCAACCATATTAGTTTCCTTGTTCCGTCAGGAGGCTATCTCTCTATGCTTGACCTGTACACCTTCGAAATGGTCAGCCAGAAAATGGGCCACATGTTCAGCTATTACCACCGATCTGTGGCAGCCTCCCGTACACCCTATGGAAATAGTAAGGTACTGTTTCCCCTCTCGAATGTAAAGAGGCAAAAGGAACAACAACAAATCCTCAAGTTTTTCTAGGAACTTGAGAGTTGTGTCTTTGGAATGAACCCATTCCGCCACTTCTTTGTCAAGACCGGTTTTCTTCTTCAAAGCCTCTACAAAAAACGGATTCGGCAGGAAACGCACATCGATCACAAGATCGGATTCCAGAGGGATTCCTTTTCCGTAAGAAAACGAATTCACAGCAATTTTTAGCCCGCCACTGTCGGACTTTGCGAATATCTTTTTGATTTCGTCCCGTAGCTCGTGGACGGTCATTTCCGAAGTATCGATAATCCAAGTGGCCCTGGATTTGATCTCAGCCAGCTCCAGCCGCTCTCTCTTTATGCCTTCCACAATGTTCCCGGTGGGAGCCAGCGGATGCTGTCTCCGGGTTGCGCTAAAACGACGAACCAAAGATTCGTCGCGGGCTTCCAGAAATAGAATATCCAGAGACACGCCGGAATCTTCGAGACATTTCAATATGGTGGAATAATTTGGAAAAAACTTGCGCTGACGCAGATCTATCACCAGTACCAGTTTTATGGGGTCATCGCTTCTAAGATCCGTCAAGTCCAGCAATTTCGGCAGCAGGTCCACCGGCAGATTGTCCACGCAAAAGAAGCCTGAATCTTCCAAAGTGTGGGCTACCGTAGACTTTCCTGATCCGGACATGCCTGTGACAATTATTACTCGCCTGTTCGTCATTTGCCTATTACCAGTCCTGTTGCTTTCAAATAGCGGACGATGACCTCGACCATAAGACTTGTATCTGCTCCGTCGGCTAGGGGCAAACGGACTTGCGGAACATTTCGGCCGAGAAAAGAGGCCTTTCCGATTTCTAGAGCAAGTTTGCCCAGATCCTTCCCAGGATCAAAAGAATCCAAATCGATCACCAGATGCAGCGGCCACAAAGGGCTACTCAACGAAGGGAAGATGGCTTCCACCTGGAAAACGCCCAGTCCCCGTATTTCGATGCGGACTTTGTTCTCAATACTTTTTCCCACTAGCTCGTCCTCCGTGGTTAGCGACAGCTCTACCACGTCGTCGGATAACAGTTTGTGACCTTTCCTCAACAGATTCAAGGCGGTCAAGGACTTTCCGCAGCCCGATGGTCCGCGCAAGAGCACGCCCATATCATGGACGACCACGAACACGCCATGTAATTTGAGGGAGCGCATGAGAAAAAATACCATGGGTTTTCTCCTTGATCAATTGCCGTTATAATGGGTGGTCAAATTCTCCTTGACCGAACGGTCAATATATGAGAATAGAAATATTCGTATAAATGGAACCACCCGGAGGCCGTATGAAATTAATCAAGCCGTCCCTGTTGTCTATTGCGTTTTTAATCTTGTTTAGCGTCCACCCGCAGGCGCTGCCTGCCGCGGACCTGTCGTCCGAAGCAAATATCAACGTGCTTCCTAAACCCGCGCAGATTGCGGATCTTATGCTGAAAAGCTCCACCGGAAGGAACGTCTCCCTGCGTGACTACAGAGGTAAAGTAGTCCTGCTACATTTTTGGTCCATCCAGTGCCCGGCTTGCAAGATGGAAGAACCGTTGTTGGCGCAGTTGAACAAGAGTTTCGGCGGCTCCGGTCTGGAAGTGCTGGGGGTAAATCTTGTGGATCCCCCACAGGCCATAACGCAACACATCAGTGAGAAGCCCACTCCTTTTCAGGTTCTCTTCGACGGCGGAAACGGATTCAGCCTCCAGACGGTAAGCCTTGGCGGTAGGAACACCGCCTTTGTGGTCAACCCAGGGAAAGAAGCAATTTTGGAGATTCCGGGTTTTCCCACCACTTACATTATTGATTGTAGGGGTAGCGCAGTCGCATACAGTGTGGGAGTGGCCCGTTGGGACGCGCAACCTGCGGTGAATTTTATTCAGTCCCTATTGGCCGACAGCAAGACGTGCAATTTGCGCGGCTCAAGGACTCCAAAGCGTTATTCCATGGAGCTCAGGTAGAAGCGTGCGCCCCGCCGATTACGAGTAACTCCACCTTCGATCCATAAAGGAGCGGCCTGAGACGCTTTCCTCCAGCCTGCCGCATGAAAATGAGCAGACTGGAGGGCCTACGCCGGAGAAAGAATCCGCCGCGCCTTACGGCAGCGTGACGCCTCGGAGCGATCGACACCTTGTCAACGCCTAAACGAACTGGAGGGCGTCCCTTGTAACTCGTCAGTCACCGACGTCGCATTCTGAAAGAGGTTTCAACGCTCTCAACAACATGTGGAATGTCTTTTGGATGGAGCGGAGCGGACCCCCGCATCCAATTGAAGGCCTGCCACGCCTTTTCCTTTTCGCTTGACAAACAAAATCCTGACTGCTACGCTTTTTGAATCATTGAAGGCGCGTAGCTCAGGGGGAGAGCATCACCTTGACGCGGTGAGGGTCTGGGGTTCAAATCCCCACGCGCCTACCATCGAGGAATTCGGAATTTTCCTCCATTCAGTCCCTAAATATAGAGGAGGGATGATACATATATGATCAATAACGGGTTATGGGACGTACCCAATGTTCTCACGATGAATACCCTACCAGCATGAATCCTTCCATAGAAGTCCTAGTCAGGAACACTGCAAAGTGTTATCCGCCAGGTATTACACCCGGAGAAATTGCAACAGACCTCGGCCTTGAACGTGGACAGGAAATTTTGGCCGCCGATCTCAATGGACGAGCTATCGACCTGGATACTCCCATCACGGAGTCCGGCGCCCTCGACTTCATCGATGTCCGGACGTCAAGAGGCCTCGAAATCCTTCGCCACTCGACTTCCCACGTGATGGCCCAAGCCGTTCAGGAGTTGTTTAAGGACGTCAAAATCACAATAGGCCCGTCCATTGAAGACGGCTTCTATTACGATTTTGACACGACTCGGCCCTTCACGCCTGATGACCTCGAGAAAATCGAAGGCAGGATGCTCGAAATTGCCAAGAGCAAATTGCCATTCAGGCGAATGGTGATGACCAAGGATGAGGCAGTCAAGTTTTTCCAGGAAAAAGGCGAGAACTACAAAGTTGAAATAATCGAGGCAATCGACGCCGATGAGGTCAGTCTGTACTCCCAGGGTGGATTCACTGACCTGTGCAGAGGCCCTCATATCCCGCATTCCGGATATATAAAAGCATTCAAGCTCACAAAAGTCGCCGGCGCCTATTGGCGTGGAGACGAGCGCAATCCTATGCTACAGAGAATATACGGAACTGCGTTCGCCGGCAAGGATGGCCTCAAGCAGTATTTGCACCTGCTGGAGGAGGCCAAGAAGCGCGACCATCGCAAGCTAGGTAAAGAGCTTGACCTCTTTTCGATTTCGGATGACGCCGGTCCAGGATTAGTCATTTGGCATCCAAAGGGCGCGATGCTCCGGTATCTTATTGAGGAATTCGAGCGAACCGAGCACCTGAAGCGAGGCTACAACATGGTCGTGGGGCCGCAGATTCTCAAGCGAGAACTGTGGGAACGCTCCGGCCATTTTGACAATTACCGGGACAATATGTATTTCACCACGGTGGACGAGATAAATTATGGGGTCAAGCCCATGAATTGTCTGGCCCATATGTTGATTTACAAATCTAAAGTGCGTTCTTACAGGGAACTGCCCATTAGGTATTTCGAGCTCGGGACGGTGTTGCGCCATGAAAAGAGCGGTGTTTTGCACGGACTTTTGAGGGTCAGGCAATTCACGCAGGACGACGCCCACATACTGTGCACCCCGGAACAGCTCAATGGCGAAATTCTCGGCATAATCAACTTTGTCAAAGAAGTTATGGAAATTTTCGGCTTCGAATACACAATGGAGCTAAGCACTCGGCCGGAAAAATCCATCGGATCCGATGAAGACTGGGGACGAGCGACGTTTGCTCTTGAGAACGCGCTTAAGGACATAAAGGCTGATTACGAGATCAACGAGGGAGACGGCGCGTTTTACGGCCCTAAGATTGACATAAAGCTTAAGGATGCGCTCTCGAGATCGTGGCAGTGCGCGACCATTCAATGCGATTTCACTTTGCCTGAACGTTTCGACCTTACCTACGTTGATTCCGATGGTGAGCGGAAGCGGCCTGTGATGATTCACCGCGTTGTGCTGGGAGCGATCGAGCGATTTCTGGGGGTCCTCATCGAGCATTACGCCGGGGCGTTCCCTGTTTGGCTTGCTCCCGTTCAGGCCGTTATAATGACTATTACGGATCGGCAGCACGCTTATGCCAAGGAAATTGGCGGCAAGCTGAGAAGTTCCGGGATCAGAGTGGAAGAAGACCTGCGCAATGAAAAAATCGGCTTCAAGATTCGGGAAGCCCGGAACGCGAAGATCCCCTTTATGTTGATCCTGGGAGACCAAGAAATCGAAAACCACCAAATCGCTGTGCGTCGCCGGGGAGAGGAAAAGACTACCACCGGCAGCATTGAGGATTTTTTGAAGGAGTTCAATGAACGACTTGCTGAGCGTTCGTAATTCGATGTCAGTTGCACATAGACTATATTCAAGGGGGCTGTATTAATGAAGGGAAGGCCAAGAGCCGTCGTTGTAGCGGAACCCAAGGTTCGGGTCAATCAGAAGATCCGTGCGCTCAAGGTGCGGGTAATTGCTCCGGACGGTGAACAGCTTGGAATCCTCGATGTTCCCGACGCTCTGAGAAGAGCAGAGGAATACGGCCTTGATCTGGTGGAAGTTGCGCCCAATGTTGACCCTCCAGTATGCAAGATAATGGACTACGGCAAATTCCGGTACGAGGAAAGCAAGAAGGAGCACGAGCGCAAGAAAAAGCAGGCCACCATAGTATTAAAAGAAGTCAAGTTGCGGCCCAAGACTGAGGAACATGACCTTATTTACAAGACAAAACAAATGCTCGGTTTTCTTGAAGAGAACTGCAAGGTTAAAGTGACCATCATGTTCAAAGGTCGTGAGATTACCCATCCGGAGCAGGCTCATTTGCTTGTGGGTAAGATATTGGACATAATAAAGGATGAAGCCCAAGTAGAACAGCCGGCCAAGTTTGAAGGACGCAACATGACCATGATTCTGGCGCCCCAGTAATCACCCGAGGGCTGTCCCCCTTATTCAGTAGTCCACTACAGCGCTCCCGGTTTGTGAAAGCGTGAGCACGCGTTTACAAGAAAAATGTGAGTGGTTCCTGGCAGGGGCGTAGCGGAAGCGTCGCTCACCCCCAACAACTTGAATAACAGCGTCTTTGCTTCTCCGCAAGGACGCTGTCCGGCAAGCGGACAGCGGCTCTGCTTCAATCATTCCGCTGTTATCAGAATGAAAGACTATACGACGGATATGCGGGCTACGGGCAGCCGCGGTTTCGTTTCTCAGGGGCGGTTATCCTGCTGAGA
>CAVVHK010000038.1:0-8715 GCA_963747865.1 uncultured delta proteobacterium
CTATAGTGCCGCGCATTGTGATTGCGTGTAAAAAAGAGCGCGACTTTTTTCCAGACATTTGGTATGTCCCTGCCATCGATTGATGGGAGGGAACGGCAATGCCCAAGCGTGGATTGAGGCTTGAACTGGATGATTACAATGACATTGTTCGCCATCGCTATCTTGCCAGGAAGAGGAAAGATTTTCAGGCAAGGGTACGTCTGAGAGCGATTTTGCTGGTTCACGAAGGAAAGACCCTTGAACAAGTTGGTCAAATTCTAGAAGTGGCTCGGAGTACAGGTGGAGCGCTGGGTAGACAGGTACAGATCCAGAGGCGTGACGGGCTTGCTTGTACGAGGACCGTATCAGGGCAAAAAGCCCAGGCTGAGTCTGGACCAAAAACGAGAACTAGCTATAACGGTTCGACAAGGGCCTGAAGTCAGTGGCCTAGACACTGGAGTCTGGACGGCCCCGATCATTGCAGATCTGGTACATCGGCGGTTCAATATTAAATATAGTCCCTCTCAGATTCGCAGGCTTCTGCACGAGCTGGGGTTTTCACTTCAATATCCCAGACAAGAGCCCTCTGAAGCCGATAAAAAGCGGCAGGCCACATGGCTTGAAGAGGAAGTGCCTGAGATTAAAAAAAAGTCCAAGAAGACGAAGGCATCCTGATGTATCAAGATGAAGTGAGCTTTAAGCAAGCGGGCTCCATTTTCCGACATTGGGCTTTGAAGGGGATCGGATGCGTGGTGAAGAGTCCACCCACAAGGAAATCCTTGAAAGTGATGGGAGCGGTAACGGTCGGCCCTTATCCCAAATTCCACTTCCGCTTCGTCAACTGGTTCAACACTCACAGTTTTCTGGCCTTCTTGGATCAGCTCATCTCCAGGTACAGGGGTCGCAAGATACACATGATCCTGGACAACGCCAAGTACCACAAGGGTCCCAAAGTACGGGAGTGGCTCAAAGACAAACAAGACCGTATTGAACTCCACTATCTGCCGCCGTATTCTCCGAAACTCAATGCGGCCGAATACGTCTGGAAGGAAACCAGGAGAAAAACCACTCACAATCGATTCTTCAAAACCTTGGCTGAATTCAGGGAGCGACTTTTCAGAAGATTCAACCGCTTTCAGGGAAATCCTGCGTCGCTGAGAAGCGTCCTGGCATCTTTTGCTTAGGACTCTGTCTATTACCGCGCATCACTATACACGGCCATCACGAGAGGAAAGAAACTGGTTATCCTGGTTGGAAGCAAAAGGGCTTTAGCTATAGCCGTGAAGAACGACAAAACGCAGAAGCGGTACACACATCTCAAAGTCAGACTATCCAGCCGCTAAAAGCCGAACAACGCGAGCTTTCGGGGAACAATTGTCGGGGTAATCTTGACCTTGACCAATTACAGCCTTTCTTGAGTTCGGTCACTTTGGCCTAGGGAATAGCCTTGCCAAAGCGCACAGTTCTGAGCTTTGGTGGTCGGAGCTATGGGGCCAGCGATCTGGCGCACAGAGGACGTGCATCACGGCCTTTGTTACAGCCTGTGACAATCCAGTCTTCCGTGTCGGTTATTCTTTTCGTACCAACCGACTAACCGCTTTTTGGTTTTGTCCAGCGAAACAACTATGACCATGTTGCCCATAAATCACGGATTATTGAGGGCATATGACCACGGTGTCCAGTCTACTGGACACATTCCACCTTAAGGCAAATTTGCCTTGGGGTCATCTCAGTGGTCTTTCAGCTTCCAGGCGAGCCACTTCAAGAGAGGTCATCCCGTTCAAACTTGCCTCCGAGCCTAGTTTCTATTATTCTCCGTCGCCGCAATTAAACGAAAGTGGAGAAATCGTAATGGGTTTGATGTCCCGGTCCGCTTCTATAATGAGATATCGTGCAAAAGGGGAGATGGAAGGGTCCTTTTGGGACACGGTTGAGACAGGTGTCAGAAACGGAGCTTTTAAGCCTGTGGAATCCACTGGTGACGAGACAGGCGTTGGATGGACTTCGCTCGAAGATTTTACGGATTTCGAATTCAGGGGATCTTCGTATGTGCGAGGAAACTATGTGGCTCTAAGCCTACGATTGGACGCCGTAAGAGTCCGTCCCGTGTGTTGGAAATGGAATACAAGAAAGAAAGCCGGAAGGTTATGGATCAGCTTGGAACCAAGAGGCTTTCGTGAGGGCAACGCCGAGAGCTGAAGGAGCGTCTCAAGGAATCCTTAAAACAGAAGGTATTCCCGTCGATACAGACTTTCGACCTGATTTGGGACACGGCCAAGTCATTGGTTTATTTCGGTTCCCATTCAGTGAAAGCTCGGGAACGCATGGAGGAGCATTTCAAGAAATCTTTCGGCTTGTCACTACTGCCCTGCTGGCTTTCCTCCACGGCCGGGAATTGTTGACCACTGACGCCGAAAAGGAAGCTTTGGAGCAACTCAAACCCTGCTCAATGATGCCATGACATCCGCGGAGTCTACTGACCGCTGTATTTTCAGCTACGCTCGCAATAACATGCCTGAGCGTCTTTGCAAGGCATGAAATGACAAATCAATCTCATGATCCGGCGCTGTAGCCAAATGGACGCCGGCGCCTCCCGTTAGCCGTGGCATGGAGGGTGAACCCCGTGAGGACATTTGCCCTTTCAGCTATGACAAACGTGAGTAAACTAGAGGAATTACAATGGACTTCTTGGATATACTTAGAGAAAGGGCTTTTCTGGGCCGGGAATTTTTGACTTGGCTATGGTTCAAATCGGACCAAACGGGCGGACAAATAGAGACGAGTGACGGCAAGGCCGTTGAAGTGTTGTTTTTGGACAGGATGACCCTTGATCTGCCGGACACTGAGTCCCTCAAACGGCCACTTTCAAAGGTGAGCAGTCCGAACTGAGGGAGGGATTAGCCTGCTTAAGGGAGGGCAAGAAGATTGAGGAGGCCCGCATTTCCCTGAAAAGTGGTGAGAACGAATTCGTCATGACAATCAAAGGAACATGGTTTTCTTTCGGCGGTTTCAAAACTCCGCCGGTTATTCCCTCAAGCGAGTCGTCCGATGATCAGGATCCAGAGGGGGCTTTCCTGAGAAAGTCTATCTTTTGGAAGAAGGCATGGACGCTGTCGACGCACTCTTTGGGCCGCTTCCTCCAACTACGTATATCACCAGACTGGGAGCCTGAACTGGTTAAACTGAGGCTTTGGGTTAACGAACATATGCTGGATTTGCCGAATGCCTGAAGTTGTAAGAAGATGGATGATTCCTTGAATCGGGAAGCCCTGGCAACCACAGAATTCAGGGGATCTCAATCACGGGAGCTCAGGGTAATGACCCGTCGTAATGCAGAGAGGGGGAACAGACTTGTCGGCCCAGAATCGACAAAAAGAACACTGAGAAGCTCGTGAGCGGGTTGTCTGGGTTCTGTGGATGTTGAGGGTCTCGCTTTCCCGGAAGGAAACGTGTACAACGTTCTGGTGAAGTTTAACCTCGTCACTTCCCATGGAGCCGGTCATGGGGGAACCTTGTCTCCGTAACTGATTGCCCCTTACACTCTGATGGCTTGAGATTGCTCGCTAGCGGAGCATTCTCTCCCTCGGATCAATCAAGGTTCACTTAGGATGGATTGGGTTCATCATTGTCTCTGTGTCGAATCGCCGTCCATAACACTTCCTGCCCCGCTCTCATCGCTTCGCCGGGATCCGTCGACGATTCCCAAGCTCTCTCAAACTCCGACAATCTTCTCGGATAGCGCTGTAGCGATATCCAACCCAACATCCTGATGATCGGAGGGAATTTAAAACAGTGTTGGGTAGGTCCTTGAATTCATTGCGGGAGATATGAACCGGCATTGCCCGACCACATTTAAGGATCGTCTCTTCCCGTCTCGTTCCGATAGGCTAAGATTTTGTGGATGGTTCTAGATTTAAGGAAACGGGTAATCTCTATAACTATTGTTATTCTTTGGGGTTAGACGCTGTTCGGGTTCTTGTGTTACGGTTCCTCAAAGCCGGAGGTATATCTATTGCTAGAGTTCATAGTTTACGCACATCCAGTGGGAAAGCTCGCGAATCAGTTGGGTTCGTTCCGATAAATTCTGGCTTGACAGAGTCAGCTGAGCTACCGGGACGTTGGACGCGTTGAATGGAAGTATAGTGGGCGCTTGCGTTCCAGGCGGCGCAATTCGGAGCAAGGAGTTGGAAGACGCCGAAATTTGAGAAATTGCCGTGGCCAGGTCAGCGCCCGGCTGAAAGAAGATCTTTATTAAGCCGATGCTGGGTATGCATTGAGACTCAATCCTTTCGATTCCATTAACCGTGGTAGAATAAGACCTCTCACTGATAAGGACAATCCGACGCTCCATGTCTTCAGGAGAGAGTCCGGGATAATTCCACACTACCATCACCACGGGTATGTCGATTGCTGGCAGGATATCGACTACCATTCTGGTCAAAGACAGGATTCCGAGGACAAGGATCATCATAGACATTACGGCAATCGTGTACGGACGCCGTAAGGCGAGGCGAACTATCCACATCTTGAAACGCTCCTCCTGGCTTCGTCTGCCCCAACATATTCCAGGCCCTTTCACTTGTAAAGGGCGTGAGTCCGCTAGGGGCTGACGGGTGGCGGCGAGCGGTATGGAGCCATATTGCAGCGGCCCTGGAGGAACCGGCAACGAAGGACAGTCCCACATCACTTTCCACTCGGCAAAGAGCCGCCTACATATTCCGGATCGCTGAATTTCTTGCCACGGCTTCCACCGGTGGTATACTGGTCCAGCGACCATTTTTTGCCCGGGGTAGCCTTGAGTTCAATCATTGAGTCATCCGGCGACGCCCGGCATAAAGAACCAAAAATTTACCGAGAGGAGCGCCAAATGAAATTAAGAACACTGACGCTAACCGTAGCGTCTTTACTCGTCGCTACGTCCTTTGTTGTGTCCGCATTTGCTCAGGAGTTGAAGCCTATTCAATTGCCTCAGCCCAAACTGGACCCTGGCAAATCTTTGGCCCAATGTCTCAAAGAAAGGAAAACAACCCGGGAATACAGCACAGCCAGTCTGTCGCAACAGACACTTTCAAACCTGCTGTGGGCGGCATGCGGCATAAACCGGCCTGATTCAGGCAAACGCACCTCTCCCACTGCCAAGAACTGGCAAGAAATTGATGTCTACGTGGCGACGGCTGAGGGGATGTATCTTTATGATCCGAAAGGGAATACGTTGACCCCAGTTGTGTCAGCAGACATTCGCTCACTCACATACACACAAATAGATAGATTCAAGGACGCTCCAGTTCACCTAGTCTATGTGGCAGATTTGGAGAAAACAGGTGAAGGAGAAGAAGGGGCCAAGATGATCTTGACCGCAATGGACACAGGGTTTGTCGCCGAAAATGTATACCTCTATTGCGCGTCCGAGGGCTTGCCATCGGGATTCCGCGTATCCATCGACAAGGAAAAACTCGGTCAAGCCATTAAATTGCGACCCACCCAAAAGATCATGGCCGCTCAGAGCGTAGGACTTCCGAAGGGAAAATAGTTCCAGTAGAGAAAATAGCCCAGGACGACGTCTCAGCAGTCCAGATTCTCCGATCTGTTTCTGATCGTTTTAAGAGCGGAGTAGATCAACCCCTCTATTTCTTAGGCTGTGAAGCTCGGAGTACGAGTGAGGACTGAAAGAGGCGATGGCGCCATTGATTACCGATTTAATCATTGTCTGTCTGCCCTTGTTTACCTTCGACACGACAAGACTATTTACGGATCTCGGCATAATTCCACGGGATCGAGGAGAAGCACAATGGATGAAAATCGCAGGAATTTTCTAAAAGGAGCAGGAGTCGTCGCCGCAATAGCAGCGACGGGCGGACTCACTGTGGCTCAGGCTGAGACCAAGCACATGCGGACTCATACGCGCGGAATGGCTCATGGGCTAACCTTGTTGACAATGCGCCGCAACAACGAATACCGACTCGGCGTCAAAACCGACAAAGGCGTCCTGGATGTGCCTGAGGCTGCAAAGCTGCTCCATATGCGCGCCCCAGCCACCCTTGATGATTTGCTGCAGAACGAAGAAGGCCCCGACCTCAATGCGCTTGTGGACGCCGCTGTCAAATCCGCTGCTGCCAGTAAGGCGTTTGTCCAGGAAGGCGCCGTTGAATACGGACCGGTTGTGACCCGTCCGCAAAAGATCATCTGCGTTGGGCTAAATTACCGAAAGCACGCCAAAGAAGTCGGCATGGAGTTTCCCAGCCAGCCGGTGCTATTCAACAAGTATAACAATACACTCAACCATCACAACGGTAGCATAAAGCTGCCGGTCGAGGTGGCCAAGAAATTTGATTATGAAGTCGAGCTGGTTATGATCATGGGCAAGGTAGCGAAAAACGTCCCCGATTCGGATGCGCTTTCCTATGTGGCGGGCTACTGTACCGGCAATGACTTTACGGCAAGGGATCTGCAGCTGGAAACACCCAGCAAACAATGGATGATTGGCAAGACTCCGGACCAATTCGCTCCTTTAGGTCCGTATATGGTTACCGCCGATCAAATCGATCCTGACAATCTGAAGATCGAATGTCGTGTCAACGGCGAGACGCGACAATCCTCCAACACCAGCGATTTCATCTTCAACACCCGTCAGATGGTCAGCTTCATTTCGCGTTACATCACTCTCAAACCCGGCGACATCATTTTCACCGGGACCCCGGAAGGCGTGATCGCCGGCTATCCCAAAGACAAGCAGGTTTGGCTCAAGCCCGGAGATAAGATCACATGCAGCCTGGAGAAGTTGGGTGAATTGAGTTTCCAACTTGTTTGAGGCCTGCTCCAGGCCTAGCGTCCCTGCCGTAGCTTGCCCGTCTCTAAACTACGGCGGGTCCCTCTTTTGGGGCTCTTCCGGAATTTGCGCATTAGCGATCCCAACGAAGAATGCGCTGGGTATTTATAGCATTTTCGTCCATAGGGTTCCGGCAGGCACGAACGCCTAAGACCTAGTGTTCTTGCCGGGTGACGGAGAAAAGACATAACGCGATCAATTGTTCGTAAGAAAAGGGCATGTCAACGCACTGCAATCAATAAAAGACCTATGGGAAACGGTAACCCGACATGACCAAGAAAAGCTTGTTCTTCCAACCCCATTCTTCTATTTTCCATATCGGCAAATATGCTCTTGCCGGATGAGCTCACAAAGAACTCTGGTAAAAAAGAAAGCCCGGCCTTAACTCTCGAACTGGGAGGGAGGAGTAGTTAAGGACCGGGCTCAAACAAACCGAAAGAACCAATCCGGGAGGCGGCAGTTGTAATCATTCACTTACTCGCGGGAGCATGATTACAAGCCTCTGATATCTTTGATTGAAAATTGTAGTTTACTACGCATAAGTGAATGAATACGCGACAGTTGTCTATTGACGCGTGGAGTTGTCGTCGAATTCTCCGGTGGGGGGAACACCGGTCAGGCTTACGCTGTCAACTTCCCGCTCCTCGGCTGAGAGCAATGCAATGCCGTCTCTGATCAGAAAATGAATCCACCCTCAAGGAAGCCGCCCTCAAGAGCGTCCTTGAGCCGAAAGTCGTTCTGAGTCTTTTTCAACTCCGCAAGTCTGTATCCGGCCTTCACATATCCTGAGCGGCCGGAGTTCAGAGGTATAGTGGACTTTGCTCCGGCCTGGGCGTCCCAACCTTCCACATCGTCCAGGAAAATACCTCCCACTTTGCAGTCGCAAGAAAGCGCTGCCCCATTTGACGTGGTTTTCATGAGTCTCTGAAATTCGAGACCGGTAATGACGGCGTCGGTTCCCTTGCTGAACACACTATTTTGTCCAACGGTAATAGAGGAAATTACCGTGATCTTGTCCTCCGTGTGTACCCAATCCACAAACACTGCGACAGAGGACCTGTAATTGTTGACCGGCTCATATAGGAGTCCGATCCGGTGATAGCTATGCTGATATTGTGTTTGAATGCCTGTTCCGTACCCGAATGACCCGTAGTTTTGTTGTGAAGGGCCAAAAATGAAATTGCCGGTAGGCTGTCCGCCTCCATTGGCTTCGAACGCCAGTCCTGAATACCGGAACGCCCAGTTCGGGCGGAATGAGTATTGAGGCTCCATGTCGGCACTGCGAGATGTCCGGGAAGTCGGAGTCCATCAGTGAAATCCGCAGCATTGGAGCCGCTGCCATAACCAGCGTAAAAGCTGGCTGACTCGTACCTGGGCCATGCGATCTTGCCTCGCAGGCTGGCGAAGATAACTCCTCCACCCACTTCCCAGCGCTTGAGCGGTGCAGCCGACAAAACGGATTCCCAGATAGGCTTCAGTCCCGTATGTAGCTATATAGTTGGGTTTGACTTTGGCGATCTCGGGGCAAGGGAACTGATACGCGAACATGGAAACATCGTCTTGGGCTTCACCTTGACGACAGTTTTGGGCTTCGCGTTCCTCGTGAAGCTGTGCACATTGAGCTCAGGTTTGTTAAGCTTTTGTCCCGCGACATTCGTCAGTTTCGGCTGCCCATGGGGCTGTAGTGAGAAACTGAGGACATGAAGAAAGCAAGGCACACCAATAGCGTATAAGGTATTCTTCTCATCATACCCTCCCTCCAGGGTTAACTTGTTTGGACCCGGACTATTAAAACACTCGAATGTTATGTCAAGTAAAAATTAACATATTAATCGAATAATTATATCAATTAATTAATATAATACTTTAAAAAATATATAGCAGTCTGTTTTAATAAGATAATTCTGAAA
>CAVVHK010000039.1:0-15171 GCA_963747865.1 uncultured delta proteobacterium
AGGGTGAGGGCTTCCCTGTGGCCCTTCTGAACGGCTTTCATTACTGCCGTCTGGCCGGCTTTGTCCACGAGGTTTACGTCAGGAGAGCGTTTCAAAAGTATATTTACTATTCCGAGATGTCCATTGAAAGCGGCTCGCATGAGCGCTGAGGATCCTGCGTCGTCCTGAGCATTTATATTTGCCCCTTTATCCAACAATAGGGACATGATGAGAGGATGGCCCGAATCAAACGCTATCAACAACGCTGTCTTGTTATCCTTTGAGCAGGCCTCCAAGCGTGCGCCCACGCTCAACAGCAATTCCACCAGCTCCGTTCGACCATAATAAACGGCCGCCATGAGAGGAGTATTTTCTTCAACGTCCGCCAGCTCTCTGTCGGCGTTTTTGGAAAGGAGGAATTTTGCGGCGGTAACGCGGTTGGCAAAACAGGCATACATGAGGGCGGTGTAACCCTTGCTGTCTCGAAGGTTCACATCCGCACGAGCATCAAGAAGCGTCTTCATCATCCTCAAGTTTCCCACAAAAGAGGCCTTCATGAGCGGCGTCATGCCGGTATCGTCAGAACTATTGACGTCCGCTCCTTTTCCCAGTAGTTGATTGACCTGCGCTAGTTGCCCTTGAGAAACGGCTTCAAAAAGCGCTTTATTCTTGTCTCGTGCGAATAACGCCATCCTATGGTCCCTTGGTGTTCATTCAGTTACGCGGGGATTGCTTCGCTCCGCTCGCAATGACATGCTAAAGCGTCTTTGCGAGAAGTGAGATCCCGCGTTCCGCGGGAAAGCAATCTCAGCTTGGCCGCTCATAACTGAATAGTTGCGTCCCTTGGTGTCTTTTGATGAAAGAGTTATCAACGTTTCCTTGGGGTAGCGAAAAGCTTTTCCTGAAGGCATCCCCGTGGAAAAAATCGTTATCGGAGTATCTCCATGCTCTCCCCGCAAGAGCCTTTAATGCTGCCGCCGAACCGGGCCGTCTTTGCACTCATCGTGCCAATCGCATGCGTTAGGGCGCTCTGTGTTCATCGCTTCCGCGAGGTCATGGGCGCGTGCAGCATGGACTGTTGAGCATCTCGGCCGCGCCTCACGGATTAGTCCATGGCGCGGAAGCTATTACCGCATCATGTCTCAGTTGGAATTCGGCGTATAATCCGACAAAGCGCATGAGTTCGGATACACGGAAAGCGGAATCCCTGCGATAGGTTCATGGTGGCGGTATAAATGACCGCTCGGCTGAGTTTGAGCTATACTAGTATACTTGATTCCCGTGACAACTCCAAACCTCCAGTCCCCGCGTCCCTCCACTTCTCAATTAGCATGAAGCAGGGACCAGCGCCAACACTCATCGTCACAGGCTATTACGAATAGGCCGGGGCCGTCAAGCGGGAAGACGCGGTTTTTCGCTACTTTATGAGGCTTCCGGGGAACATGGTCGCTAATCGGGCTTATCAAGCCCTTGGTCAAGACGCAGGCGCCAGGCGGGTATCGCCATCAGAAGCTTTGGGCATACACGGCGTCTGCTTTCCGCTTTGCCCGAACTTCCAACTGATGCACGGGCGCCGGGGGCGAGGATAGTCCGATTGACAGCATAGCCCACAGTGAATTACGCTCAAGAATGCGCCATAATAAATTTCTGGACTTTGGCTATCGCTCCGTATCTGGACGAGACACCGACCCCGCTTCGACGGGTCAGTGGGAAGCAGTAGTGGCATAGTTTGCGGAGCCAGAGCGCCAATCCGGAGATTTTTTCACGAACAAGTCTGGTGTCTCAACGCCGGCGGACCTTGTAATGTGCCGTCCGGAAGCCTGCTCGACATCGACGGGAAAGTCCGCGACCGGATTGTGCGCAAACGCCTGGGTATTGGAAATCCCGCCGCAAAATTTCAGTCGTTCTTGGGAAGCGATCCGGCCCGCTTTCCTTTTTCGGCTAACCCTTTTCAAGCAGCCGGTTCCCGGATAAGGGCAAGGTTATGATCAGCAGGCGAGATTTTTTGATATTGGCGGAATTCGCAGCGGCCTCTCTAGCAATCCCCAGGAAAGCCGAGGGCGACAGCGTGTCTAATGTCTCCAACACCGGCGCCGCAACCAAACCTCGGGTATTCTCCGGGAGCAGGCCAGGAACAGCCTTTATCAAGTATGTCGATCCAGCGCCCATTATCCAGGTTATGCCCAATTCCGGGACGATGAACCGATACCGGATAGCGATGAAGGAGTTCACCCAAAAGATTCATAGGGATCTGCCCCCTACGAAGCTGTGGGGCTTCGGCGCAGTTGGAGGCCTGCCCTCTGTTCCGGGAGGCGTAATCGAGGCCCGAATAAATGCGCCGGTAAAGGTGCGATGGATTAACGGGCTTCCCGACACTCACCTGTTAGGTTCAGCCGAAGATCATACAATCCACGGCGCTGAGCAGGAATATCCGGAAGTTCGGACAGTCGTGCATTTACATGGTGGCGCAACAGCGCCCGATAGCGACGGCTATCCGGAGGATTGGTGTTCTCCGACCGGTGTTAGGATGAACGGCGCATCTGGGGATAACTTTGCGGATTACACATACCATAACGGCCAGTTGGCCACCGCCCTCTGGTACCACGACCACGCGTTGGGAATAACGCGCCTCAATATCATAGCCGGGCTGGCCGGTTTGTATATTCTGCGGGACAACCACGATACCGGGGGGCCTCCCGCTGCGAACCCCCTCAAGCCGCAGCCGGGGGAAAACGTTCTGGGTCTGCCCGGGCCTGCTCCCGGCCACGGTTTCTGGCCCTTTTTACGAGATTCCGCTGGTAATTCAAGATCTGGCCTTTCATGCCGACGGTTCACTCGCCTACCCCACCGTAGGAGTAAACCCGGAAATACATCCCCAGTGGGTGCAGGACTTCTTCGGGGACGTCATTTGTGTTAACGGCAAGGCCTGGCCGTACCTCGAAGTGGAGCCTAGACGGTATCGTTTCCGTGTTTTGAACGCCGGCAATTCGCGTATACTGGACCTGACCCTCGATCCTCAGAGTCCGATCTTTCAGATCGGGTCGGATGGTGGCCTCCTGCCCCAGGTGGCGCAACTCGATCGCTTCCGCGTTGCGCCCGCGGAACGGGTCGACATCGTCATTGACTTCACGGGACTGGCTGGGGCTACCATAATAATGCGCAATCATGGCCGAACGCCGTTTGTGGACGGCTGGCCCCCAAATCCTGAAACCGCGGGTCAAATCATGCAATTCCGGGTGGCCGCAAGCTCTCAGGGCCCGGACCATAGTCTGCCGCCTACAGCCATCCCTCTGCCCGCATGCGCCGATCTCAGGTCGCTGGTGACCCCGGCCCTGTTGAAAAACCCCCGTCGGGCGTTCTTGAATGCGCTCCAAGGTCCCCGCGGGCCAATCATGTTGACGATTAGTAACCTCCAATGGATGGACTCAATTACGGAGACGCCGCAAGTAGGCTCTATGGAGGTCTGGGAAATTATGAATCTGGCCAAAGATCTACACCCCATCCACCTGCACCTAATTCAATTTCAATTGCTCAATCGGCAGGCCTTTGATGTTGAAGCGTACAAGTCGGCCCTGGAACGCCCGCCGGCGTTATCCTCTGTTCCGGACCCTACTCCTTATCTTTATGGCGAACCAATAGCTCCCTCGACGGAGGAAGCCGGTTGGAAGGATACTCTCGTCCACGGCGTCGGCCAAGTCACACGGTTTGTGACCAGATGGGCGCCTCAAGCCGCCCCTTTATTAGGGCCTGGGAGCCCTGTTCCAGGAGTAAACCAATATCCTTTTGACCCCACTCGGGGAAAATATGTTTGGCACTGCCACAACCTGCAACATGAGGACAACGAGATGATGCGCCCCTTCACGGTCTTGCCCTGATACTATCCATCGAGCCGATAGCCTTTCAAGCTACGCCGATTGCGCACTATGAGGGCTTATCGGGCAGCCCGTGGAACTAACCCTTCACTTATGAGCGGCAAGTTGGGAATCCTTTCGTCGTTTCGCCGCCGGCAATGACTGTTGCGCTCGTCTAGGAAACCGCGGGAAAGCAATATCCCTCGCGTAGGTAAACGCTACCCATGGAAGAATCATGGGATTTTTCGATCCGAATCCAGTCCTTTCAGAGAGTTTTCCGGCGCGACCACACCTCCAGAGGCGTTTCGAACAAGCTCGTTTGCGCGCAACCGAATGGATACGAACCTTGCCCGGCAAGATAAACCCCATGATGCTTCTGCCGCAAAAAACTGGTAACCTGAAATAAACATGATTTGTCTCGGAGGTCGGGATGGCGTCTACGCCGGTTCTAATAACAGCCATCGCTTTGCTGATTATGCTCAACAGCGTCTTCGCTTGTATGGAAATTGCCCTGGTTTCAGTGCCCAGAGCGAGGCTCAAGAGGTTCGAAAAGGAGAAGCGGCCTGGAGCGGCCACCGCGTTGGCTCTCCAAAAGGATATCGATGTCTTCTTTGCCACGGTTCAGGTGGGTGTGACGTTCATCGGCACTCTGTCTTCCGCTATCGGCGGCTCCGCGGCGGTGGAGATGTTTACGCCGCTCATGGAAGCCCTCGGCATAAGGCCGGAATCCGCGGCCGGGCACGTAATTGCCATCTTGGCGGTAAGCGTTTCCATCGCTTACGTCAATTTGATCATCGGCGAACTCGTGCCCAAGTCCTTGGCCCGGAGATACCCGGGGAGGATTAGTCTACTTCTTGCGCGCCCTCTGGCTATTTTCGCAAGGTGGTTCAGACCCGTAGTCTGGTTTTTGACAACCTCCACGCGAGCAGTCCTAAGACTGTTGGCCATAAAGCTCAGCCAAAAGGCTCCCGCCCTGACCCCGGAAGAACTTAGGATGATGGCGACGGAACTGGTGGAAACCCGCCAGATGTCCGAAAAGATATATGACATGCTGGTTAGAGTAACCCGACTATCTCAAATCAGGGTCGAAGACGTCATGATCCCCAGACACAAGATTGTAGCCGTCAAAGCCGATTCAAAGCAGGATTTGGTTCTGCGGGACAAGATATTGAAGACTTTCAGGAGACATCACTTCACTAATTATCCTATAGTGGATAAGAAAGGCGAAAATGTGCTCGGTGTTGTGAACGTCAAAGATCTTCTCTATTACGAGGATCAGAGCAAAGTGTCCCAATTGCTTCGCCAGCCGAGTTTTACAGCGCGTGGCCAGTCTTTGGATCGGGTCCTTGCCCAGATGCAGCATAGAGATGAACAGTTGTCGGTTGTGGTTGACGAACACGGAATTATCGATGGAATAATCACCCTTGAAGATATTCTTGAAGAACTTTTGGGAGAAATGAAAGGAGCTCTTTCAACCCTATTGTTGGAGGAAACCGAAAACCATTCCCGGACAAGAATCACTGTAGTGGACGGCCTGATCACGCTTCATGAACTCAAAGAGGAATACTCAATTTCTTTGCCGCAATCGCTGTACTATTCGACACTTGCCGGATTCGTCTTGGACAAACTTGGGAAGATTCCTGTCGCAGGAGATTACGTGGATTATGATGAATGGCGATTCGAGGTTGCCGGGATGGAGCGCAACAGGATCAAAGAATTGCGTATAATTCCGCAAAAAATTGTGGCCGAAGACAAAGAATCTTCGTTCTAAGCAGTGAAATGTTAAGAAAATGAAATTTATAAGGGAAATTAACCGAAAAATCTTGACAACAACAGGGTCGATTGCTAGATTTGAAGTAACGCGGGCATAGCTCAGTTGGTAGAGTGCAAGCTTCCCAAGCTTGATGTCGCGGGTTCGACCCCCGTTGCCCGCTCCAAAGAGTGGTCTATACCACCCGGGTTTTGGTATCCCGGGTTTTTTATTATTCAGCCAAATAATTCAATTGAACTAGGATGGTTGGAGAAAAGGCTCGAAATTCGTGGGATGGGGCGCCCGAGGGGGTACCCCTGGATTCAAAGGATGGACAAACAGTTTATATCTTCATTGTGGGCTATTATAGACCCCCTGTTAGAGCCTGACGGCATTGAATTGGTAGAGCTGGAATTTAAGATGGAAAGCGGCCGGTGGGTATTGAGGCTGTACATTGATTCCGAAAGAGGCGTTAATTTGGATGATTGCGAATACGTAAGCCGACAGGTAGGGGCCTTGCTGGACATTAAGGATCCGATAGACAAAAAATATACGCTGGAAGTGTCGTCCCCGGGGATAAATAGGATTTTGAGAAAAGAAAAGGACTTTGACCGATTTGCCGGATCGCCGGTGCGAATCAAGACCGGGAGCAAAATCGGAGGTAGACGTAATTTTTACGGAATTTTAAAAGGAATCGAAAATTCCGTAGTAATTATTGATGTAGAGGGGGATCGAGTGGCCATTAACCCTGCTGATATAGAAAAGGCACGCCTCGACCTTCCCGACTCGGAATTGTTTCGCCGAGATCTGAAAAGAGGAGCCGTAGTCACGGGGGATTGACCGACATGGGAATCAACTTAAACCGCATGATAGACCAGGTAGCCAAGGAAAAAGGTATCGCTAGAGAGACTTTGGTGGAAGCGCTTGAGGCTGCTCTCGTCTCAGCAGCCAGAAAAAAATATGGGAGCAAGGTCGAACTGGAGGCCCAGTATAGTGACGATACCGGAGAGGTCGAAGTCTTTCTGTTCAAAGATGTGGTGGAAGAGGTAGAAGACTCGACAGTCCAAATTGATCTCGATACCGCCAGGAGGGAACTAGACCCGGAAGCGGAAATCGGCGACCAACTGGGCGTCAAAATGGAGACCGAAAGTTTTGGGCGCATCGCTGCGCAGACGGCCAAACAAGTCATAATTCAAAAGGTCAAAGATGCCGAGCGCGAAAATATCTATGCGGAATACAAGGATCGGAAGGGCGATATACTGACCGGAGTAGTCCAGCGGTTTGAGAAAAAGAATATCATCATCAATATGGGAAGAGGCGAGGCCGTCTTGCCGGCCAACGAACAAATCCCCCGTGAGACCTACAGACAAGGCGACAGGATACGGGCCCTAATAAAAGACGTCCGTAAAACTCAAAAAGACCCCTCGATCATATTGACGCGATCCGCTCCGGAATTCCTGGTGAAGCTGTTCGAAACAAGAAGTTCCGGAAATCGCCGAAGGTATTGTGCGGATTATGTGCGCCGCCAGGGAACCGGGCATGCGGGCCAAGATCGGAGTAAGATCTTCGGACGCGGATGTGGATCCGGTAGGAGCATGCGTGGGAATGAAGGGTTCGCGCGTCCAAGCCGTCGTCCAGGAGCTCAGAGGTGAAAAAATCGACATTATACCCTGGGATGATAATCCGGCTTACTTCGTCAGTAACGCATTGCAGCCCGCGATGATATCCAAAGTCGTAATTGACCCTGATACCAACACCATGGAAGTGATTGTCTCCGACGACCAACTGTCATTGGCGATCGGAAAGAAAGGACAAAACGTTAAACTCGCCGCCAAACTTACCGGTTGGAAAATTGATGTCAGGAGCGAGTCCAAAGATGAAAAAATTACTGGAGAATCCTTCGAACGTCTGTTGTCAATAGATCGTATGGACGAAGAGACCGCGACTTTACTCTTTGAAAACGGTTACCGGACCCCCGAGGACATTGCCAAGGCCACGTTGGCGGAACTGACCAGCTTCATGGGGATAACGGAAGAAAAAGGCAAATCGTTGTTGATGGGCGCTCTGCGTTATTTGGCGATTCAAGCTCAAGAAGAAAGTGGGCTGGAAGACTTTGCCGACGAAGAATCTGATGAAGAATCTGATGAAGAGTCCGATGAAGAGTCCGATGAAGAGTCCGACGAAGAATCCGACGAAGAATCCGACGAAGAATCCGATGAAGAATCTGATGAAGAATCTGATGAAGAGTCTGATGAAGAGTCTGATGAAGAACCTACCGAAGAGTCGGACGAAGAATCTGTCGAAGAGTCGAATGATGAGTCGGCAGCCACGGACGCGCCATAGGCATAATGAATCGAGGCCATATTCCCACGAGGCAGTGCATAGGTTGTCGCTCAAAACGCCCGCAGGGCGAGATGATAAAATTCAAGTTGGAGGACGGTGTGTTAGTGATCGCTTCCAAGAAGGACAAGAGTCCGGGAAGAGGATGTTACACATGCCCCAACAAGCGATGTTTTGAACAGGCCCTGAAGAAGGGATCTTTCGCTAGAGCGTTTCGTTGTAATAAGGTGGTTCTTCCCTCAAAAGAGGCACTACTTAACGGGCTCGAAACAGAAGGGATAATGGATGACGATGTTGACCGTTGATGACCTGGCGCGAGACTTAAAGGTCAAAAACGAAGATTTGCTCAGGGAACTCGTAACCATGGGTTACGAGGTTGAAGGCCCAGAGAGCCCTCTGGAGACTGATGATCCCGCGGCATTGAGAGCTCACCTCATCAATGCGCTTCCACAGAGAGAAGTTGTGGAGAAAAGGATCAGACCCACTGTCATCAGACGCAGGGTGAAACCCAATGAGTCTGCTGCCGGTGGCGAGAGAGAAGGGCTAAGAGAGGAAGAATCCGGAGAATTTGATGACGCCGATGTGGAATTGGCCGGCGGAGGACCTTCTCATGATTACAAGCCTGACCAAAAAGCAGAATCTTCGAGTCAAAAGAAACCCTTTAAGAAAGTCAGAAAACTCGAGCCGGCCCGTATCCTCGAAATGCCTCCTCGACCCGAACCCAAAGCTGGGCCTATCCCTTTAGTCGAGCCTGAAGAGATTGATTACACAACACAACCACCGGAAGCGCTGGAAATTCCCTCCGGGGAACCCTTTGTTTCCAGCGAGTCAGAACAGACTGAACAGGAAGTTCGTCAAAAGCTCGAGGTCTCTGGTCCCAAAGTGCATGAAAAATTTGAGCCGGCCCGAATCATTGCCGAGCCTGTACAGCGCAGGCCAAAGGCAGAGCACGCATCCCAATCATTGAAGCCTTCACCTCCCGCGACGGGTCCAGGCGAAACACCAGGCGTACGCGCTCACGAGCCCGCAAGGATAATTGCAGAGGCTCCAAGGCCGGATAGGGTTAGGCCGCGCGAACATCCGACGGCTCAAACTCCATCGCCGGGCAGGGAGCAACCGCTCCAGAGGGCTGAGGCCGGGAGGCCTTTGGAGGACCGCAGAGCCGCTGACGACAGGTTCCCCAAGAAGAAGAAGAAAAAAGAAAAGCGTATGCAGCCTGCTCAGATCATCGGGAAGGTTGAGCTAAAAAGGGAACCCCCCAGGGAACCGGAACCACCAGAGCCGCCTCGCGTAGTAACTCCACCGCCGCCACCGGTTTCTCCCAGGCGTGTGGAGGTCCCTCCGGCAAAGGCTCCAGCAGGCCCTCCCGAGGTATTCACCAGCGAAGAAGACAAACGTTCAAAAAAGAAAAAAGACGTAAAGAAGGTGAAGTCCGCGGTAGAGGAAAAGGTCGAGGAAGATAAAGGCCTGGTGAAGCGGCGTAAGGAGGTCGTCCTCCGCAGCGATCTGTACGATGACCGAAACAGACCTCTGAGACTCCGCGGTCGAGCGAAGAAGCCCAAACCGAAAAAGACCGAAATCACGACTCCAAAGGCGATAAAGAGAAGGATCAAGGTTCCGGCGCTCGTGACGGTGGCCAGCATAGCTCACAAGATGAGCGTCAAGGCCTCTGAGGTTATCCAGCACTTGCTGGCGTTGGGAGTCACCGCGACGATGAACGAAGGTTTGGACTTTGACACAGCCACGTTGGTCGCCACAGAGTTCGGATACGAAGCCGAGCCCGCTGAGCAATCTGAAGTGAACATGCTGCCGGCCCTTATAAAGGACACCAAGGACAACCTGGTTTCCAGGCCCCCGGTAGTCACCGTCATGGGACACGTGGACCACGGTAAGACTTCTCTACTCGACGCAATCCGATCAACCCATGTCACGGACCTGGAAGCGGGCGGTATTACCCAGCACATAGGAGCCTACAAAGTAAAAGTCGACAGAGGAGAACTGGTTTTTCTCGACACCCCCGGTCACGAGGCGTTCACGGCCATGAGAGCGCGTGGAGCCCAAGTCACGGATTTCGTAATCCTGGTGGTCGCTGCGGACGACGGCGTTATGGACCAGACGGCGGAGGCTATAAACCATGCCCGAGCCGCTAACGTGCCCATAATAGTCGCCGTAAACAAGATCGATAAACCGGAAGCCGACCGGGATAGGGTGCTGAGGGAGCTCAGCGAACACAGCTTGATTCCCGAATCGTGGGGCGGTGACACTCTGTTTGCCTATGTTAGCGCCAAGACCGGTCAGGGCGTAGAGGATCTGTTGGACTTGATATTGCTCCAGGCTGAAATGATGGAGCTAAAGGCCAACCCCGACAAAGTCGCCACGGGCACAATTATTGAAGCCCGCTTGGACAAGGGAAAAGGGCCGGTAGCCACTGTCCTGGTCAAGGAAGGCACACTCAAGCTGGGCGATGCGTTCGTCGCCGGGCTCCAGCACGGCAAACTAAGGGCCATGCTGGATCATGAAGGCAAGAGCGTGGAGCAGGCGGGACCTGCTACTCCGGTGGAAGTCCAGGGCTTTTCCGGTGTGCCTGAAGCGGGCGAAATCTTTATGGTCGTTGAAGAAGAAAAGGTAGCCCGTCAGATCGTAGATCATAGGTCGCAAAAGCAACGTGAGCATGATGCTTCTGCTGTTGCCCCGGTTTCCCTCGAGAACCTCTTGGCCAGGATGAGCGAACAGCCGAGCAAAGACCTCAACATTATTATCAAGGCCGACGTTCAGGGTTCCGTAGAAGCGCTCAAGGAGGCCCTCACCGCAATTGTTTCTCAGGAAATAAAGATAAAGATCATCCATAATGGAGTCGGAGCTATTACCGAGTCCGATGTAATGCTGGCCAGAGCGTCCCGCGCTATTATCATAGGGTTCAACGTGAGGCCGACACCCAAGACTTCGCAACTTGCCGAGCAGGAAAAGATCGACGTCAGACTTTACAGTATAATCTACGAAGTCATAGATGACGTGCGCAAGGCGATGGAAGGTATGTTGGCCCCCATCGTAAAAGAGACCGTTAACGGCAGGGCGGAAGTCCGCCAGACCTTCCACGTGCCCAAGGTCGGTAACGTCGCCGGCTGCTACGTAGTTTCGGGAAAGATCGAAAGGTCCAACCTGGTGAGACTGATCAGGGACAACGTAGTGGTCTACACTGGTAAGATAAGCTCAATGAGGCGGTTCAAAGAAGACATCCGCGATGCTGTGGAAGGTTATGAGTGTGGTATCGCTCTTGAAAACTATAAGGATATCAAACTAGGCGATATAGTGGAAGCGTTTACCATCGAACATGAAACCGCTAAATTGGCTTGACGACCCAACGTATATCGAGAACCACATGGTGGTTGGAGTTGGGGTAATAGTGCTTTTGATTCACGACTCGAACTCCCTTAAAGCTAAGAGGCAGGTCGTTAAGAGTATTTTGGGCAAAGTCAGGAGCAAGTATGTCGTTTCGATCGCAGAGGTGGGCGACCACGACAAGTGGCAGAAGGCAACCATAGCGTTTGCGGTTGTCAGCACGGATGGAGGCCATGCCCACACGATGCTTGAATCTATAACGAACTATGTCGAAAGCCTGTACGCCGCGGAAATAATAGATTCGCGCGTCGAAATAGTTCATTACTAACCATGGAAGAGAAACAAATTAGTAAATGTCTCGCTTCAGAAAAGACCGCGTGGCGGAGCTTCTGGTTCAGGCCATCTCCGATATGGTCCGTCTCAAAATTAAAGATCCGCGGGTTCAGGGAGTCACCATAACGGAAGTCCGTATGAGTGGGGATCTGAAATCCGCGGTGATCTACTTCAGCAGTCTCACCGACGGCAAAGCGGAAGAACACAAGAAAGGTCTGGAAGCGGCTTCCGGATACATTAGAAAAAATCTGCGTGAAGAACTGTCTCTCAAGTATATTCCCGAGTTGTCCTTTTTCTATGACAACTCCTTTGATAATTTTTTCAAGATCAATAAATTGCTAAAAGAAATCGAGGCCTCGGACTCCCAGGATGAATAAAGAAATTGCTGAGATACTCAAGGGTGAGGATCGTTTTCTTGTGCTAACCCATGTAAATCCAGACGGTGACGCTGTGGGATCTATGTTGGGTTTATTCAATGCTCTTAAAGAACAGGGCAAACAAGCATGGGCTATTAGCGAAAAGCCTTTGCCGGCGACATACTCCTTCCTTCCCGGACACGATTCCGTGTTGACAAACCCGGCTGACTTCCCGTCCCATATTAACTGGATTGTAGCGTTGGACTGCGCTGAAAGCTCCCGGAAGGCCGGGGACATTTCAGCTTACCAAGGTGTGAAGATTATCAACATCGATCATCATCCTACCAATCCTGCATTTGGAAACCTGAATTGTGTGGAGCCCTCTGCTATGTCGACCGCTGAGCTGGTTCATCAACTGTTACAGGCGTCGGGGTACAAATTGTCCCGCGAAGTAGGGCTCTGCCTGTACACAGGGTTATTTACGGACACAGGCGGTTTCAGGTTTGCGGGAGTTTCAGCGCACACCCTGCAGATGGGAGCCGAAATGCTGGCCCCGGGAATCGACTCCTATGAAGTCACCAGGCCGCTGTACGAAGAGCTCCCTTTCGCACGGCTTCAACTGGAACGTCTAATGTTGCAGCGCATTGAATCGCTGCTCGATGGGCGCCTACTTATCAGCGCCCTGTTTGAAGAAGACTTCACTGCTCTCGGCGCAACCATGGCGGATTCGGAAAACATGGTAAACCGTCTACGGGAAAGTCGGGGCGTGAAGGTAGGGGTATTAATCACCAAAATGTCGGACCTCACCAGGGTGAGCTTCAGATCGAAAGAACTCAATGTCGCCGATGTCGCCAAGACGCTCGGTGGGGGCGGTCATGAACACGCCGCCGGGTTGAAGACCAACATCCCTTTGGAAGAATTAAAGTCCAGAATAACGAGCCTAATTAGCGAGCAGCTATAGTTAGATCGCCAAGCTGACGCTATAAAAAAGACCTAGCCTGTCCCCATCCAAGCGCTTGAGGGAGATCGCTTCGCCGCGGGAAGGGAGAAGACGAGGCGCTCCTGCGATCCTTCATCCAAAAGCGAGTCCCGCCCTCTTCAAACTTCGGTTCCAAAACCACTCTAGGAGCGATTCCAAGTCCGCCTGCGCCCTACGGACGAACCACCGCTATTTTCCCGGAACGCAATTAGCCACGGCTATTCATTCCAGTAGCTCATCCCTAAACTCCTTTGGACAACCGATTGGCTTCGACCCTGAGAAGTAAGGTCAGCGCTTTTTTCAGATGGGGAGCAAGGCAATACTTCATTGCGCAATCAGGTTTCATGCCGGCGAACGCTTACTGTTCGTCGAAAAGTTCTAGGGCAATGAGTCCGGTGTTAAGCTAATTTCTTGCAAATAAAGCTATCTTTCTGATATAATTTAGATACGTATTGTCATGAAGTGGTCAGCAGGAGGCCAAATGAATCACAAACTCTTCGTCGGAATATCTATAGTTGCCCTGTTTGTCCTGATCTTTCAATCGGTCGATATGTGCGGAGCAGAGAATCCCTTTCCCGAAGCGCCTGCTTCCGTCTCCTGGATACCCCATGGTTACGGGCAAACTATGCAAGTTATAAACACGCCGTGCAGTTGGGGCAAGGGGCTCCACGGGTTCAGATCGTCTCCCGAGCATATAGGATGTTGGTCCCAAGCTTTGTGGGGATGGGACGTAAACGGATACTACAGAGGGCCTCAGGTGGCGGAACCGGATCCGGTAGATTTTCAGTTGCCGATTGGACTGGTATATCCCGAGCAAAATCAGCGGCTGGGAATGGCTCCGAATGGACCGCCTTATCCTAGAAAATGATTGGACTAGGTACGCCATTTCATAAATACGGTCACGGATTTCAGAGGATTATGGCGCTTACTTGAATCAGGATGTCACTTTCTCTCAGCCCCCAATGCTGGTGACACAAGGGCTGGATTTTGAATCGCCTATGTGGGGCAGGCATTCTGAGAGCGCCTCAAAA
This sequence comes from uncultured delta proteobacterium, assembly GCA_963747865.1. GTDB lineage: Bacteria > Desulfobacterota > Desulfomonilia > Desulfomonilales > Desulfomonilaceae > JBBSBY01. Next base: position 13,959 of record CAVVHK010000039.1, read on the forward strand.
CTCCCGAATTGTCGCGAATCGTGGCACGGTGATCGTAGGGGCGGGGTTTAGCCCCGCCCTTACAAACGTTTGGCGAGATTCTAACGAGGACCGGCGTAATAATCCTCGTGCAGTGTGTCATGTTTCAGATGAGGATCGTGCTACGAATGACGAAGCCCCGGTATTTTGAGACTATTTCTTCTAGCCTGCCTATTTCACAGCCAATTTACTTAAGTCAGCGGCAATTGGGTAGATTCCGGCGCGCTATTGCCTCTTCAACCCCGCTATCCTCTCTGGAGGAGGCTGAATCTCTGAGAAAAGGGCAAGTAAGGATGAAACGGGGTGATGCGCACTATATATCCGTACAATCCTGTCTGACTTAACGGAATCTTGCCCGAAAACCTCACCGATCCGGTCCCGGAGTCTCGATCTGGGCTGGGCGTCAGCACCGCCGCATGGCGGACCGTAAAATTCTCCCACATGTCTATAGGACCGTGAAGCAATTCGACCTTTAGTTCCTCGGGAGCGTGGCCGGCTGTCTCTATTTGCACGTTTACGTTCACATCACGGCCTTTCAACGCCTCGCCATTATTTTCGATTTCGACAGACTTAATGGCGACCTTGTCCCAATCGGTCCGGATTTGCCTTCTCCAGGCCACCATCTGCTTCAAAGCCGCAAAATTGCTTTCGCGGAGCCGGCTGCCGGCATAATTTGCCGGGACATAGGCGGATTCAATATATTCCGACACCATTCTGTGAGCATTGAACACGGGACATATGGTGCGGAGTGACAGTTTCATCATCTTTATCCACTCGCGGGGGAGTTCATCTGCGCCGTGTTCGTAGAAGAGGGGGACCACGCTCTCCTCAAGAAGGTCGTAGAGGGCAAGACTTTCAATGTCGTCCTGATAAACCGGAAGACCGTATTCCTCACCGGAGCCTATGGCCCAGCCATTGTCTCCCAAATAGCCTTCATCCCACCACCCGTCCAGGACGCTGAGATTAAGCGCTCCATTGGCGGAAGATTTCATACCTGATGTGCCGCAAGCCTCAAGGGGCCGTCGGGGGGTGTTTAACCAAATGTCGGCTCCTTGCACGAGATAGCGGGCTACGTTGATATCGTAGTCTTCGATGAAGACTACTCTGCCACGGAAAGCCTCCTGTTTGGACAGCTCTATGATGCGTCGGATAAGCTCCTTGCCCGCATTATCGGCCGGATGGGCTTTTCCGGCAG
>CAVVHK010000040.1:0-12515 GCA_963747865.1 uncultured delta proteobacterium
TTTGTCCATCGGCAAACCCAAAGATAGGGCAAATTGCACCAACCTGGACGCCTGGCGCACGGCTGAGGTTTGCACGGCTGACCCGCTGGGCTTCGGAAAATATCTCTTCACCGCGTCTTGTTCAGAGGCCTCGCTCGGCTTATTGGACCCGCATGTCACATTCGGGGCTTTCACTTACCAGTACTACGGTGACAAGCAGGAGCCCAACTGCCACCGCGAGCTGGACCTCCTGGAAGTGATCGCCCCTCATGCGGAGAACCCACCGTGCCTGGTGGCGCCCGACGGCAAGAATGCTCAGTTCGCGATCCAGCCGTACTCGAAGATCGGGTCCATAGCCGCTCGCCGATTTTTCATTCCGCACAACGTTTCCAAGGTCACCGCTGTCATGGATTGGCGTAAAGGGCCGGGTGTTCCCAAAACAGAGGTAACATATTCGCTTTACCATGGGGATTATAGTCTGGACAATCTTCCACCGTCGCCTGCGGAGTCTTGGACACCGAGCAACGAACCCAATTTGATGAATTACGTTCCCGTGCCGGACTGCCAACGATTCCATCTCAACCTGTGGCTCATGCATGGTTGTGCGCCGACCAACGGAAAAGAGGCTTGGGTGACCATTAGTCGTTTTGAATTTCGGCCGTATTGAGTTTGGGCTAACCCACAGTTGAGAGCAAGTCTCTAAATGAGGACGGGCCGGCGTCCCAACATGGCCTGCCGGCTCGTCCGAACCTCAGGAAGGTATCACAACCACGCTCTTGAAACCGGAAATAGCTTCGAAATACGCACGAATCTTGCCCTTTTCTTTCACAAGGAGACCTTGCCCTATGAGGTCGTTGACGTCTCTTGCCAGAGCCTTTGACGTCTTGGTTGCGTAAGCCCGTGCCAGTTGTGGGGTCAGATCGGGGATATTCTTAAGAGTCACCGGTTCGATTTGGCCTGCAATCGCAAAAACGAGCCGCCTTTTTCTTTCCAGACGCTCGGTTGGTTTGCCTTTCAGAGTCCCATAGACGAAATCACGCCAGACGACCTCCCATTGTTGACCCTGGATACGTTCCACCTGTTCGCGTAAACCATCCAGAAAACCCTGTACGGCGTATGTTAAGAAAGAAACAACATCCCCTTTGGATTGGCTCGCCTTGCTCAACTCCTGGTAATATTGGGTCCGGGTCGCGTTATAATGATTGCTCAACAGATGGGCGGCGGGGTGCGGAACGCCTGACGCTATGAGGATGCGGAATTCCACAATGCGGGCGGTCCGTCCATTGCCGTCACCGAAGGGATGTATCCAAGCGATGTAAAGGTGAGCTAGAACCGCTTTGATAACGGAAAAAACGATTTTCATGCCGGGAGGAGCTTCAAAATCGGGGCCGTTAAGCCACCGGCACAAACGCTCCAGGAGATACTCACAGTCCTCGGCAGGAGCGCCACGATATCCGGGAACCCCTACGGACACGGTTCTTATTTCCCCCGGTTTCACATGATCCTCAACGGATAATCCATCCAAGACCATCCGGTTCAGGATTTTCATTTCCTCAAAGCCAAGCGCCGGCGGAGTCAGGCCCCCTCGAATGAAGCCCAGAACAACATTGCAGGCCTCCATAATGTTATCGATTTCACGGGCCAAATATTCTCTCGACGGAGGCAGGCGCAGCTTTCCTTCCAAATGTTCCCGCACTTCGTTTTCGGTGAGAGTATTGCCTTCGATCGCGGTCGTGGCGAGAACTCCCTTCGCGAGATAGATTTGGAGAATTCGTTTCGACGTTTCCGGTAGGATGGGAGCGTCTCCTATGTGTTCACACTTTGATTGACATTCCCCCAACATTATCCATAGCTTCGTAGGAGCGCGGGAGAGGTCCGCGGAAAAGGTCAACCATGGGTGTGTCTTTTCGTATGTCCTCATGTTGTGTCCTCGGAAGTCATCGATACTACAGCAGTAAGATCCTTATATGATCATATCTATGTCCATAGCGTCAAGGCAAATGAAAGAGGTCAACACAGGATTATCCAGTTGATCACGTCCGGGCTTTCGGGTTAAACATGGGCCATCGGCCTATGCTTTATCGTCATGACATTGCTTCAGGGATTTCAAGATTGTCGATCTCAACCGAATATCAACTTTCCCCCAAACTCTCTCTTGAATACCGGCCCGAAAAACGATATAGGTAATGATTCGGGATGAGAATAATAGCAGGACGGTTTAAAGGAACGAAACTACCCTCGGTTAAGGGCAAGTCGGTGCGGCCCACTGCCTCACGCGTTCGCGAATCCCTATTCAACGTAATTGGAAGAGACATCGACGGAGCGCAAGTATTGGATCTGTTTGCCGGCAGCGGAGCATTCGGGTTTGAGGCCGTCAGCAGAGGCGCCGAATCTTTGACTCTTGTGGATCAAAGCCGTGAGGTAACCCGCAACCTCGGCAATGCCTCCGAACTGCTTGGAGTAGCAGAGCAAGTAACAATCCTGACGATGGGAGCCGCACAGGCGATCAGGCTTCTTGAACAGCAAGGAGAAAAATTCTCCGTGATCTTTCTTGATCCGCCCTATGCGTCGGATTTGCTCCATAAAGTCACTCACGACCCGGCCTTCCCAAGACTTTTGACCGAAGAGGGCATAATCGTCATTGAAAGAAGTTCCGGAGCTCCGGCAATCCCAATACCGCCCTGTTTTGAAATGTATTGGTCTCGAAAATACGGAGACACTCAAGTGGAACTCTTCCGCTTTTCAGACGATTCTCAAATCCCCTGACAGGAATCCATACATGAGCACAAAAATCGCAATATACCCAGGAACTTTCGATCCGATCCATAACGGACATTTGGAGATCATCAAGCGCGCTTTGGGGACCTTTGACAGAATAATTGTCGCGGTAGGTCTGAATCCCGAAAAGGCCACCATATTCAGCCTGGAAGAGCGGCTGGACATGATCAGGCACAGCGTCAACGGTGACCCGCGGATCGAATGGGATTCCTTTGAAGGGTTGCTTGTCAGATACGCGGAGGGTAAGGGGGCTCACGCTCTGGTTCGCGGCCTTCGGGCGGTCTCGGATTTCGAGTACGAATTCCAGTTAGCCCTGATGAACCGGAAGCTCAGCCGGAGCATCGAAACGTTCTTTCTGATGACCGCTCACAGATATTTGTACGTCAGTTCGAGAATAATAAAGGCGACCGTTTTGGCAGGCGGATCTCCGGAAGGCCTCGTGCCGGATTACGTGCTCGAAGTCCTCAAGAAAAGATTTCCCGATATAAAGAATAACCCGGTCGAGGGTTTTGACGTTTAAAATTAATGAGTTCGTCCAACAATTAACACAGGAACAATCAGGAGCGCCCATGAAAAACATTCTATCTCAAAGAGCAAATGAACTGAAACCGTCGGCGACATTGGCTATTTCCGCGAAGGAAAAGGAATTGAAGAGCCAAGGAATAGATGTTGTCGGCTTTGGCGCCGGCGAGCCCGATTTTCCGACTCCTACTCACATCCGCGAAGCCGCAAAAAGGTCCCTGGATAGAGGTGAGACTTTCTATACGCCGGTCGGCGGAATACTGGAGCTGAAAAAAGCCGTATGCATGAGGTTTGCCGAGGACTACGGTCTGGAGTGACAAGCCCGAAAATATAGTCGTGTCCTGCGGAGCTAAGCACAGCCTGTATAACGTGTTCCAGGGAATTATCGGCCCGGGCGACGAAGTCATCGTGTTTGCCCCGTATTGGGTTTCATACCCCGAAATGATAGCGCTGGCAGGCGGAAAAGCGGTGTTGGTCCCGACGACCGAAAAAGACGGCTTTCTACCCGATCCGGAGAAATTGTCGACCTATGTCACCTCCGCCACAAAGGCGATTTTGATCAACTCCCCGTCGAACCCCACAGGCAAGATGTATCCGATCGGGACCCTTGAGGCAATTGCCCGGACTGCGGACCAGAATGATTTGATGGTCATTTCCGACGAGATTTATGATAAGCTGTTGTACGATAATAAAGGGTTTGTGCCGTTCGCATCATTGCCGCAGATGAAGGATCGCACAATAACCGTGAACGGCGTTTCAAAAACTTACGCCATGACGGGTTTGCGCATAGGCTACCTGGGTTGCACGCGACCTGAGATCGTCAAGGCGGCCACGGACATTCAGAGCCAGTCCACATCTAACCCGAGCAATACCGCTCAAGCGGCGGCAGTGGAGGCCCTGACCGGACCGCAGGACGAAGTAAAAGTCATGCGCGAGATCTTTGAAAAGCGTCGGAATCTCATGGTTGCGGAGATTAACAAAATCGACGGTATTTCTGCGGAAAAACCCGATGGGGCGTTCTATGTGTTTGCGAATACCAAAAAGCTTCACAAAGGCCCGATCAAAGACTCATCGGATTTTGCGAGTTACCTGTTGGAGCGTCATCATGTGGCCTGTGTGCCCGGAGGGCCGTTCGGTTCCCCGGATCACATCAGGCTATCCTTCGCTACCAATGAAGAAACAATTATTAAAGGCCTGGAACGCATTAAGAAGGCTTCCTCGGAATTGCTATGAAAAATGGAAAACCCCTTATCTTGGTTACCAACGATGACGGGATACATGCCGAAGGTTTGAGGTTTTTGAAAATCGCAGCAGAGCGCTTGGGTCATGTCCGTGTGGTCGCCCCGGAAGCGGAACAGAGCGCGGTGGGGCACTCCATCACTCTGTACGATCCTATCAAGGCGCACGAAATAATGAAAGACGGAGTGTTTTACGGATACGGGATCAGCGGAACCCCCGCCGATTCCGTTAAACTTGCCCTTCATTCCCTACTGGATAGTAAGCCGGATCTGGTGCTTTCGGGCATAAACAACGGCGCGAACCTGGGTATAAACGTGCTCTATTCCGGGACGGTCTCCGCCGCCACAGAGGCGACGATTTTGGGCTTCCCCTCAATGGCTGTTTCCTTTGCCAAGAAAAAGAATCCGCCGTTTGAGTGGGTTTTGCCGCATGTAGAAAAAATAGCCGGCTGGATTCTGGAGCACGGTTTGCCGACGGGAATCACTCTGAATGTCAATGTGCCTTTCCTACCGCCTGAAAAGGTTTTGGGATATAAGGTCACCAGACAGGGGCTTGCAAGATTCAGTGAGTACTTTCACCAGAGAGAAGATCCAAGGGGCAATTTGTATTATTGGCTTGCCGGCGAAACCGGTGTGGAGGAAGCAGACGACGAGGTAGACACTGTGGCGGTCGCAAAAGGCTATGTGTCCGTCACTCCGCTTTTCTACGATCTGACTGCGCACTCACACATGAAAGACATGGAATGTTCCCTGAAGAATCTTTAGTTGACGAAACGGAAGGGTCTGATGTGGAGAGGATAGAGAAGGTCCTCGGATACAAATTTGAGGACCCGAACCACTTGATAAATGCCCTGACCAGACGAAGCTTTTGGCACGAGAATCGCGAAATCTGTAGTGACAACAACGAACGCCTGGAATTCCTCGGGGATGCGGTTCTTGGGCTTGTGATAGCCGACGTTTTGTACACGGAGTTTCAGGACGATGAGGAAGGCGAGCTGCAGAAGAAACGAGCCAGCCTTGTCAATAGGGCGGCTTTGGCCCAACTGATGAGAAAACTGGACCTTGCCCAATTTATTAGAATGGGAAAGGGAGACGAGTTGTCCGGTTGCAGGGACCGCGATTCCATCCTGGCCGACACCCTTGAAGCCTTAGTAGCGGCGGTATATGTGGATGGAGGGTTCACGGCTGCGAACCGCATGATACGACGCCATTTCTACCCTTTGATTCAAAGCTGCGCCACTAGAGAAGGCCTGGAAGACTGCAAGAGCGTCCTGCAGGAAAGGGCGCAGGCGCAGTTGGGAATTACCCCTACTTACGAAATGGTGGACCAATGGGGGGGAAGACCATAGCAAAACCTTCTCTGTGGCAGTCTATCTGGGCAAAGAAATGGCGGGATTGGGCTCGGGCAGGAACAAGAGAGAAGCCGCCCAGAATGCGGCAAGGCAGGCCCTGGATAACTTGCCCTATTATGAACGGATCGATTGACCCAACCGGCGACCATGGGGTCTTATGAAAAGAGGCCTGGAGGCCCCGCGAAACGCGGGGCCTCCAGGCCTCCCTTCAAGAACTTCCAATATGGCCTCTCATCGGCTTCTCCCTTTCGTCTTCGACATGGGAATTTTCGTTGGGTAGCCATGGGCGCCGATCCCAATCCAATGAAGGCATTTTCATGATTCGCTGTTGCCGCCCTTTGCCCATGGGGTTCCTATGAAAATGTCGCCTGCCGAAACCCTCGGATTACCTTGGCCCGAACTTATTCCCGGTACCCTGATCAAACGATACAATCGATTCCTGGCTGATGTGGAATTGTCTGAAGGCGGAGGCCGGGTTACCGCTCACTGCCCGAACTCCGGGAGTATGCTCGGATGTAAGGAGCAAGGCAGGCCGGTGTATCTTTCCGCAAGCTCCAATCCTAAAAGAAAGCTCAAGTTTACATGGGAACTGATCGACGTGGGCGGGTCTTTGGTGGGGATAAACACAATGGTTCCCAATCGCCTCACCAAGAAAGCGATCTTGGACGGTCAAATTCACGAGCTGGCCTCATACGAAACCGTACGGTCGGAAGTGAAATGCAGTGAGGCTTCCAGACTGGATCTATTGATTGAAGGGCCGGGTCTCCCCAAATGCTACGTCGAAGTTAAGAATTGCACTCTGGTGGAAGATGGGGTCGCCTATTTTCCGGACGCAGTAACGGCGCGGGGGCTGAAGCATGTGAATGAGCTGATCGAACTGGTCGCTCAAGGGCATCGCGCCGCAATGTTCATCCTCATCCAGCGATCCGACGCTGAAATCTTCAAACCCGCCGATCATATAGACCCAGCCTATGGAAAGAAGCTCCGGGAGGCCATTCCAAAGGGCGTTGAGCTGCTATGCTACGACACGGAAATTAGCCTCGAACGGATACGAATTAGACGCAAGATCCCTCATTTATTATGAAAGCATACAAAAGCAACCAATTACCGTTGCCCCGAAAATAGGGTGAGTTCCGGATTTGGGCGCCATAATGAGAGTTTTTGGGGAGGGACCCGGGGAGGGACTTTTTGCAAAAAGTCCCTCCCCGGGTCCTCTTCCTAAAGCTCGCTTTTGAAATCATAAAACCGTTGACCTGTCGGATACCCGACTATATCCTGAAAATAATGTTTCCCTCGAAATTACTACAGCCTTAGGGGGATCTCCCTCACCAATGCTAAAGCGAAAGGAACAACACGCATGTCGGATCTGAGCAGGAGAGAAGTCATGTTGGGGGTTGGGGCCGCGGCTACCCTCGGACTGGTATCCAAATTGATGGAAGGGGAGGGGCTCGCTCAACAGCCGCAAAAGGAGCCTGGAGTATTCATTCATACGTTGCCGCCGCTGCCGTATCCGGAAGACGCCTTGGAGCCCGTCATAGACAAGGAAACGGTCAAAATTCATCACGACAAACATTTCGCCGTGTACATAGCCGGATTGAACGCAACGCTGCAGAAGCTGGAAAAAGCACGGGTGGATGGGCAATTCGACGCCATCAAAGCTTTGAGCAGGGATTTGGCCTTTCATGGCTCTGGAGTGGTATTGCATTGGATATATTTCGCCACACTGGGTCCCAAGGCGAGTGGAGAACCTTCGGGCGCTCTAGCCGATGCGATAAAGAAAGACTTTGGGTCATTTCAGACCTTCTGGAAACAATTCGCGGCGGCGAGCAAGGACGTGGAAGCTTCAGGCTGGGGCATCTTAGCCTGGGAACCATTCAGCAGAAATCTTGTGGTAATGCAGGCCGAAAAACACCAAAACCTCACAAGCTGGGGAGCGATGCCCCTCATGGTCTGCGACGTTTGGGAACACGCCTATTATCTGAAATATCAGAACCGCCGCGCCGAATACGTGGACAACTTTGCCAAAATTATAGACTGGAAAAAGGTCGAGGAACGCTTCGCCAAATACGCGGGGAAATAGCGGACGGATTAGCGACACCTGAGAGCATTTGGAAGAGCTGCCGAGGAGGACCTTTTTGCAAAAAGGTCCTCCTCGGACCCCTCCCCCAAAACTCTAATTATTGCGACCAGCTTTGCAGTTATAATTGACCGCAGGTGGAGACTCCCGGCAGGCCTTCCCAGGCTGGCGCTCGGGAACAAGGTGTGCGTATGGCTAACACTGATATGGAAATACTGGAATTTGTGGACGTGAACGACCACGTTGTCGGAACTGCGACCAGAGCTGAAATTCACAGACGAGGATTGATGCACAGAGCAGTCCACATTTTCGTGTTCAATGACCGAGGACAGATATATCTTCAGAGACGTTCGGACACAAAGGATCGCCACCCGTCCAAGCTTGATTCCTCCGCAGCCGGCCACGTGGACCCCGGGGAGAGCTACTTTGACGCTGCGAAGCGTGAACTTCACGAAGAGCTGGGTCTGAGGACGCAGATCCAAGAAGCGCTCCGGGTTCCGGCCTGCGACATCACCGACAATGAGCACGTGGTTCTTTACGAATCTGTCGCTGTTGAAGAACCGATACCGGATCCGGAAGAAATTCAGTGGGGCGCCTTTGTTGAGCCCTCGGAGCTCACGAGGATGACGCAAGAAAACCCTGAGGACTTTGTTCCGGCATTTGTCCTGCTGTGGAACGAATACTTGAGGGGACGATCATGAGGGCTGTTGTTCAGAGGGTGTCAAACGCATCCGTTTCCGTAGACGCAAAGGTGATCGGCGCAATCGGACAAGGTCTTCTGGTCTTACTGGCAGCGGCTCGTGGCGACGGCCCTGAACAGATAAAATGGATGGTGGAAAAGGTGAGCGGACTGAGGGTCTTCGCCGATGAAAACGGCAAGATGAACCTCAGTCTTCAGCAGGTGAACGGGTCCATGCTGATTGTTTCCCAGTTCACCCTGTATGGCGACTGCCGGAAAGGTAAGCGGCCCTCCTACGCGGAGTCAGCGCCCCCTGAGGAAGCGGAAGCGCTGTACACAGGCTTCGTACAAGCGGTAAAGCAAAAGGGAATTCCTGTGCAAACAGGCTCTTTTGGCGCAATGATGCAGGTCAGCCTCGTAAATGACGGTCCTGTGACTTTGATCGTGGATTCGATATAAACAAGCCCGAGGACACGCCGTTTGAGTCATAACCTTCGGGAATTGAATTGAGCCGTGGAGCTGTACGCAATAATAGGAGTTTTTCGGGAGAGGTTCGGGGTAATACTTGTGAATTAAGGATGTAAGGGAACCCTATGCGCTACGCAGGTGTCGTCATCCGTCATCCCTGCGAAAGCAGGGATCCAGTCTTTTTCGATATTTCCTGGACTCCTGCTTTCGCAGGGGCGACGATCCGAAATGAGCGCCATTACTTGAATTTCCTTAAGTCACCAGCATTGGAGGCTCGGGGAGTGACTTTTTGCAAAAAGTCACTCCCCCGACAACTCTTCCTAAGGCTCTTACGTCTTGCGACCGCTTCTAACAGCAGTTAACGTCACACCATCAGCGGCGGCTTGTCTCGCCTCCTGATCGGGGTTGACACGCCCTTGATCAAGAGCTGGAAATCAACGTCATTTTCCGAAATTATGTATCTGGCCAACTGATAGTAGGCCGGCCTGGAAAAACGGGCATGAAAACTGAGCTCCTTGACGTATGTGTAGGGAACATTTTCAGGTCCGATCCAGAACCGTTCCGGATGAAAGTCCTCGCTGGTACCGTCGTTGAGTTCGATTACGACTCGGCCGTCATCCGCTTCCAAGACTCTCTGCACCACAAATGGGGCGTCCTGGACTTCCACTCCGCAGACTTCCCGGCCCATTCTCACCCTGTAAGCGCCTTCAGAGGTCTTTTCCAACATCTGGTTGAACTGTTTGTAAATTTCTCTGTGGATTATTTCAGCGCCGTTTTGAAACCACCTGCCGTCTTTGTCAATGACCAACTTCAGGGATGGTGTGGCGTCATACAAAATTGTAGGATCTTCGTTTGTAGAATCTTTCATATCCATTTCCCAATAGAATAGCTCAACAACATGGGCGCGGAATTATCACCATAATCCGACCAAATCCCTCTTTCTGTGCAATTTGCTGTACGCCCGGTATCCTGACAAGACTTTTTTTACGTACGTCCGAGTTTCAAGGTAAGGAATGCTCTCGATGAACTCATCCGGTTTCATCTTATCGTTTTTCGCCACCCACTCCTTGACCTTCTTGATATCCGCATTATAAGACGCGACGGCGGGGACCAGCTTTCCATGAAACAAGCTCAGGTTATTCGCCAAAATTTTCACTCCATAAGCCAGATTCTTGGAGGGCTCCAGCATTTCTTCTATAACTTTGGGCGGAACCTTGCCATTTTTTCGGATTAAGCCGGCGGACGCAGGCATCACCTGCATCAGACCTAAGGCTCCCGCCGGAGACACGGCTGAAGCATCGTAACGGCTCTCCTGCCTTATAATCGCCCATACCAGGTGCGGATCCACAGAGTGTTTTTCGGCGGTTTTCATCGTCTCGCTGAAGTTGATTCTCGGAAACGCTATTTCTACGAACTCTCCCGGAGCATTTTCAGGCGGGTTGTCGACCATGGAGCCGAATCCCGCCACAAGAGCGTCCTGAGCCCGCTGGTATCTACCCCATGAATGAAGCGCCCTGGCAAGCAGAAAGGCTATTGAAGGGCTCGACCTGTCAGCTCTGGACAAAGCGTCAAGGTTGATTACGGCAAATTCAGGCAAGCCCTGCTCAAGCAGCTTTTTCGCGCTCAATATCAGAGGGTTGGCGAGTTGGTCCTTCGTGATTTCAGTATTCGGGAAAATTTGAACGGTAGTCGGGGAAACGCAATCCTTGGAACCCAAAGACTTCAGCGTCCTTGCCGACTCGGTCGCATAATAATCCAACGGATGGTCTACGATTATTTCTTTCAGGAGCCGTCGCGCTTCGTCGGGTTTGCCGGCCAAAATAAGGCTACTGGCCTGCCAGTACTCTGGAAGCGTTCTCCGAGCGGCCTCCGGCCCCTCCCACCCGGGCTTCTTTGAACAGAGAAGCCGCTTCGGAATAATTGCGACCCCAGGTACTTTATCCACGCAAGCTTCCATTTTGCGTCCGATTTAGTCGAAAAGTCTGGATCCAACGCCAGTAATTTCTTGAAATGTTTCTCCGCTTCACCGTATCTTTTTTTTCCAGGTCGAAACTGGCCAAATTGAAAAGAGCCTTCCTTTTGAACCTGGGCGATCCTTTTTCCACGAGCTTTTGACAAGACTGCTGGAATTCTCTATCCTTACCAAGCCTCCAGTAGACCAGGCTTTCCAGGTATTGAGCTTCCGTCCGATCTATATCGGATGGCTTGGAATTCAAGACCCCCTGCAAGACCGTCAATGCCTTTGCGTTTTGTCGGTGTTTGAAATTGCAACGGGCAAGTTTTATCTCGAGGCCATGATTTCCCGGTTTGGACTTTAGAATGGCCTCATAAATTTCCCCGGCCAAGTCGAAACGCCCTCTCGAGAATAGCCTATCCGCTCTGGCAAGCTGTTCGGACTCGGAATACTCCTGTTTAGGTATCTTGCTATGAACCACCAGCCAGGACAATTGTTCACCGGATTTGAGTCCCTGAACGGAAGCCGGATAGTTCAAGTAGAGAGCGCGATATACCTTGGCAGCGTCTTGGAAGGCGCCTAGTTGCTTATACAGGTCAGCCAAGCGCATCATTAACCGGGGCTTTTCCCTTTCATGAGCCTTGCCGATCAACTCAAACAGCAGTTGCGCAGCCTCCGGTTTTCCCTGCTGAAGCAGGGCTTCCAATAGGATGCTTTCTGCGCAATCCTTGTAAACGCTGCCGGGATAGCTTTTCTCAAAATCCTTTATAAGGATTTCCGATTCTGCGTAATCGCGCGTCTTGATCTTAGATCGGGCCGTCAACAGACAAGTTATCGGTCCATAAAGCCGATCCGAACTCAAGCCTGCCCATGTTTGACGGGCTTTGTCGATGTCGCCGGAGTCATAATACTTTTTGCCCTGGGCAAACAGGCTATCAGAGCGGTTAGCATCCGAGGTCTGAGCCGAGGCGCATGATAATTCTACGAACAAAAGCAGGCAACAAGTTGCAATTACACGCATAATGCGTGAGCATTCGCATTTGTGCAGAGACATCGGAGTGTTATTATCGATAGCCATATCATTAGTCTAAATTGTTGCGGGCTTGCGGTCAAGTCATAAGTGCCGAAAAACCTTGATGTGATTTACGGTCAGTCCGTTTTCGCCAACGAAGCTCGATTTCTTCTTTTTTCGAAAAGAAATCGGTTCTATTGTGCTCCGCGTCGGAAAGTGCGGCGTTTTTCGCGTGGGCGGAGGGGTGAAGTTGTCATTGCGAGCGCAGCGAAGCAATCTCTAATCGCAAATAATAGGGATTGCTTCGTCGCTTTGCTCCTCGCAATGACATCGTTAGGTTCTTTACCTTTGAAGCAATATTTTAAGTCCCCGCGAAGCTCAAGTAGGACGCCTATAGATCGGCGCGAGCCGCCGCTGCTACAGGACGAATCGCTGGAGTCTTGGTTGCGACCGATG
>CAVVHK010000041.1:0-7960 GCA_963747865.1 uncultured delta proteobacterium
GATCACACTACCATAGCAGTAAAACCTTCCGACTTCCGCACCCCTTCCAAAGCGAGCCTATCCGCTTCTTCGACGCTCCTTCCTGCCGACTGGTTGCCCACAGACAAGATACAAAACAGCTCTTGGGCGGAGTCGGGCCACCCCTTGACTTCATCCGGAATGGGCGGAAGATGGAATGACGCTGCCCCGTCAGAACGTATTGCTTTGTTTGTTGCAGCGTCGTGCAAGGAGATGACAGGAACGTTAAATCCTCCTGTCATCGCTCCTGTCATCCCCATATTGTTGATATCACGAACTAATGACGGGATGACAGGAGTGACGGGAGATCCGGGAACTTCTTTGGACTCCGAGGAAAAATAGCGTATCTTATTTTCCTCCCCGCCCGGATCCGATTTGGTTATCGATATTCGTCTGGACTTTTTGTCTCTCTCCTCCTCGATTGTTATTCCCACTTCAGCCAAGTCATGAGAAAGCTTCTTCAACTTCTTGCTGAAAGCGCTTGTTCCCTTAGGCCAATCCTTCTTTACCCTTCTCTCTTCAGCCATTTTTGTAAGTTCAGAGTAAAGGTCGCTCGTTTTACCATGCCACGAAGGCTTGCCGTCCAAAAGCTCAATGAGTAGCTCACTTACCGGATTCGACTCCACGACCTCCCGGTGTTGTCTGGCCTCCGAGGCGTCGAACGCTTCGACGAAAGCTTCTTTTAGCCCAAGGACTTCCGCAGCAATATGTCCAAGGCCGTACCAATCGGCTAGCCGAGGATGTTCTTCCAGCTCCTCATCCCTTCCGGCTATGACTCTGACCATAACATCCAGGATACCTCCCAGGATGCCCGGTAAGTCCGACTCAAAGGCTTTACGGAGAACGGATATCTTCTTACGCCGTTTCTTGTCTATCCGGGATAACTCGATGGAAATGGATCGATCAAGTAGGTCCGGGGCCGTCGCCGGCACAGAGATGCCGTTGAGGATAAAAACCCTGCGGAAATAGTAAGTGATGTCTTCGTCATCGCTGTATAACATCCGCTTTTGGTATCCTCCGCCGGTTGTTGCGCGGCAAAGGGCGTCGGACGCCCACACAGGAATGGACGATAAGTTATCCAAAGACACCACGGCATGATGATCCATAAGCTGCACGAATTCGGTGAGGTCTTTCGAGAGGGAATTGGTCAGGGTGATGGAAGGGTCCACTATCCATCGAAGGAATTCGGCCGCGGTTGTCTTGGACGATCCATGGATTCCGTGAATTATCAGGCCGGGCCGGGGAGCGTACTCCAGCATGCATGTGCATAACCAAACGAGGAGAAGAGCTTTGTTGCCTTCATCTTTTACAGCCAGATACTTCAGGACCTCTCTTACGTCCCCGCCCTTTTGGGGCTCCGGCATCGGACGTTGATGAGAATATCTCTTGAATACGAGCTTCTCGGGCTGAATAATTTTCCATCCCATCCCCGTTACCTCTATTACCTTCCAGTCGGGTCCGCACATGTCTATGAGTAAGCGATCATCGATCCAGGCATAACGATTATAGAGGTATCTCGTCTCCGTGACCCTTGCGGTAAGCAACTCTCCCACAAGTTTTATGGCGTCTACGGCTACGGGTCCATCGTACGTGGTAACGTACATATCGAGTATCACACGAACGAACTTGGGACTCTGGATGCGAATGTTCTCGTAATGGTCCCCCACTTTCATAGTAGCCCATCCATGGCCGTACTGATCGACGAAGGCTGAACACCCGCTCTCATAAAACAGGGCAATAAGCTTTTCAAATTTGGTCTTTTCTTCGTCGGACTGCTCCGGATTATCCTTCGAAATCTTAGAGAGATGCTTCTTGAGAGCCTCCAAAGAGGTATCGCCAAGTCTCTCCTTTATCTTTCTCAGATGGTATTCTTGCTGGGACGGGTCCAGCCTCGACACATGCCATAGGATAACATCAAGGGCCGCGCTGCGTTCCGTTCCGGTAAGGCCGGAATCAAGATCGGCTATGGCTCTCTCCAAAGGACTTCGGGCCGACTGAAGAATTTGCTCAAATTCTTCTTTGGTATGCCCGGCTTTCCAAAAGTCGTTTAGATCTATCTTGCTCTGCTCCAGAAGGTCTTGGACTTCGGTTGTCTCGTCCGGAGAGAGTTCTTTCAGCCTTTGATGTCTCTCCGTTGCCGACATTCCGTTATGGACACCGTACCTCTCAAGCAATGTCCCACGAGCCTTCCGTTGTTTCTCGCCCAATGATAATTCGGCCACTCTAGCGTCAACATCGGACATGCAAAGCATAGCCGCCGTTTCCACCGCTCCGACGAGTCCTACCTGGGAGACTTCGTTGTCCTGAAGCAATATTACCTTACCCGGAAAACCTTTGAGTCTGTCGCATAGGCGTTGTTGGTCAGTATCTTTGAATCTTACCGTCACGGGGCTGATTACGGCGTAGCCCCGCTCAACGGTAGCGATGGCGTCGGTAATACCCTCCGTAATAATAAGTGTGTGAGGATTACCGGAGAGGCAATCTTCGTTATACAGAGCGGAATTGTCGATACAGTTCCGAACGTACGTATGTCGTGGGGAATGAACGAGGAGTTTCTTATACTTACCCAGCTCATGGTTGTTCTCCGGCGTCCAGGGAGTTTTGCGTCCAATCATATAGACCGCTCCTCTACCCCTGGACCAGTATGGAAAAGTTATTCTACCCTGAAATAGTGGGACAGGGCCGGAGGCGGTCTTAACAAAGGCTCCGGTGGACAAGACCTCTGCATCCGTGAATCCCTTGGTTAACAAAGTGTCCATAACGCCGGCGCCGCTCGGATCGTCGACGCAGAGTCCTATCTTGAGATCGGATACGGTCCTCCCAGAGATAGCGTACTTCTCCAGCAACCAAGCCAACGCATTGTCATGCTTCGAGAGTCGCTCATGATAGTACTCGGCGATAGCGCTTAGGCACTGGAAAGTCCTGCAATCCCTCTGACGATTGAGTTCAAGATTCGCTATTTCTTGCGGTGTCAGATCGGATTTGCCCAGTGGGGGCATGTTTGCGGCCGCGGCAAGATAGTCGCGGGCCTGTCGATGGGTGAGGGATTGTGATCCCTTGACGCCCTTGGAGACTTGACCCGATTGGATAAACTCTACAAGTTGAATGACATCGCCCCTTTGGTCGCAGCCCCAGCAATGCCAAAGCTGCTTATTCAGGTCTATGTGGAGAGAAGTCTTGGATATGCCGGCGTGGTTGGGACAGTCGCAGCATAGTTTATCGGCGGTCTCGTCGGTGATACGGTCCGGAATCAGCTCTCGGGCTATTTCGCCGATGTCGGAAGATTCTATGAGGTCTTCGTAGTAATTCTTATGAGAATATTTGCCGTTGGAATCTTGTCTTTCTTGTGATGATTTCATGTTTACCTCTTGGTATTTATTCGGGAATCCTCGGCGCCGACACGCCGGGGATTTCGTTTTTGGGGACACTTTGTTTTGGGGGTCGTCTTTTCTTTTCGAAGCCAAAAGAGTTTCCGGATTTACCGTCATCGCTGTCATCCCGTCATTCGTTAGTAATTCCTGTTAGTTGCTGATGACGGGATGCAATTTCTTGCCGTCATCGTTCCTGTCACCTCCTGTCATCGCTGATTTAGCTTTAGGGTTTCAGAAGGGGCGCTCTTTTTTCTTTTCGAAGTCAAAAGAGTTCCCGGATCTCCCGTCACTCCTGTCATCGCGTCATTCGTTATTAATTCCAATTGGTTGGTGATGACAGGATGGAATCTCTTGCTGTCATCGTTCCTGTCACCTCCTGTCATCAGCGCCTGTTTCATCAACGGTCGTGGATCCGGTCGAGGATATGGACCGGAGCAACCGCCATCTTATTTCCTGGCTTAGACTCCGTTCCGCCTTTTCGGCCTCGGCGCGTAACACATTCAACAGTTGTTCGGGCAGTCTCACATTTACCGGTTCGGGCAAAGCCCTGGACTTTTTGAGGCTCATTCGATTTACCTCCGCGAAATTTTAAGAAAGACAATGTTCGGGTGGCAATTAGTGTGGAGGGGTATTGGAGAAGGGCGCGCTGCCGCCGGTAGGTCAATTTCGAAGGTTTCTATAAAGTCTTCGTGCTGAATTAGGTGATTCCATTGATCTACACGATTCTGGAAAAGCAAAGGGGTGTCGCGTGACCCTCGGCAGATCGATAATATGGTCCCCGCCGAACCTCCTCGCCAAACCGGATTGAACTCGTTCAAATAGAGTCTTTGCGGATGGGCGGTTTCCATCGGCTACTGGGATCGGCCGTATCTTCCAAAACGACTGATACCTTGAGGAGGCTCGGCGATAATGTCGGGTTATATCGAGGCGCTCATCACAGATTCGAGAGGAGCGCCGTCCAGGTCAACAAAGAACGCCACGGTGGATAACGCGTTATCCAACCGCCGACTCTTACTGTCCCCACGATTCATCGTGAGGAAGACGCCGGCGCATGAATAAATGTTCGTCCCTTGCGGCGGAATGTCAGCAGGGAAACTATGGATTCTAGCGGGTTGGGACGGGAAAGTGTCCGATGCGACGGACACTTTGGCTGTGTTTGGATGGACGTTAATTTACGCCGAGCAGGGCTCCGAAAAGATCCCCTGACTTAGGGACGGCAGCCTAAGACTCATGCCATGACGTCAGACGCAATCCTACGCCATTAGACTTGCGTTTCAGTAATACAATTGGTTGACACGTGGGACCGTTATTTGTAACTTACCGCAATCGTTGAGTCTATATTCGGACATTCCTTCAGTGATTTAGGGTCGGCGTCATAGCCAAGGTGGATCTCTCGGACCGGTCGGCAAAATAGGCCGCAGTCAGCATTTTTGCCCCGGCTCTTACTGTGTTAATAAGATAAATTTCCTGCTCATACACTGAGTTTTAAATGGACACACCAATTGAATCTGGAATATTTTGAAGTTGCCGGACCTTTCTCTCGACATATCCTCTAAATGGCCCGATGGATTTATGGCGCTCCATCGGGCTTGCTTGTTCATAGACTGTAGTTTTTTCGATTAATTATCTTGACCAGATATTCCCGTGCTGATAACATAGCTTGTGAGTTTGCGTTGTGCTTTTTGTGATTACCTGACAGCGCCCGGATGAAGTGTCACCCTGCACGCATCCGGGCGAATTCGTTCTCGTTTTTTTGCTGGAGCCCATAACCTTCTTGGCAGGTCTAAGTCTCCCGGCATGGGGGCAAGTCATAGTAAAAGAACGGCTAATTTAAAGCGAATTCTTCTCAGTGAAGGGTTCCCAGCTTCCGAAAACAGGTCCGTATCTTCTCGTTTCCATAATAAAACCGTTCGACCTGCACCTTTTGGCCTAAGAATCTTGGTAGGACAGCCTCAACATCGTCGATGCTCCCAGTGTAACCCAAAGCGTCCAGGTCGGTCCTCGCTGTAATCACCGTCCTCTCTGTAAAAAGGGTATATACCTTGAAGCTGAGGCCCTCGTGTGGGCCGTCCAGGATAAGTAGAAGCCATTCCAAATAGAAGCCCTCTCTGGTAGGCGCAAGCTTCGCTCCCATGATCCTACAGAGAAATGTTCCCGTAGGCGGCTCAGTGGTATGTGTTCGGTCTGGCATCCTCCCTCTCTTGTGATTTCACTTCCCCTCAATTCGAGGGGAGGCTTGATTTCATTGAACAGTTTGCTGAACAGCCGAAAGCCTGAAAATCTCCCCGAAATTTACAGGGGAATTTCAAGATTTTTCTGTCACCTGACCTACTTCAACAATTCCTTCCTTATCTGACGACGCTTCAAGGCATCCGCTCTTGCTTGGTCATAAACCTTTCGAGCCTCTTTACAACTCTCCAACAGCTCCTCACCGGACGCACCGTAGTCTCTACCCACAACCGAAATAAGGGTCATAAAATCAGCGTCCGGTTGATTTATCACTGCGTCTACAATCTGGGCGTAAATGGCTTGGCGGTAGTGTCGGGCCTCTCCATACCAGTCGAGGCTGGATCGAATCTGTTGCGCTAAGTCTTTCATTCCAAGTTGTTCCGCCCTCTGAGCCGCTTTACTCATCCGTGACAACCACGGCTTGCCATGGCCGCAACTGGTAACCGCATGTGTAATCTCATGAATAAGGATAAGCGGCAATTTATCGAGATCTACAGACTTGAGGACCTCGATGGTTTTGGGTTCCGGTCTACAAAATGCTGTTGCGCCGTTTAAATAGTCCACTAATTCTAGCCGCCATTGTCCTTTGTGGTCCCACGTAGGGAAAAAAGTATTCCTTATGTATTGGAACTCTTTGAGGTAGTCACCGGACATTTTGCTTCCTTCATAGTCTCCGGATTTCTCCTAAATTTGCGGGCGATAACAAACCACGCGTCGCCTTCCGTTTTTCAGCGAATGGACTTTCTATGCCGAGGGGTAGGCTAGGCCCTGTGATGGAAGGCGCTGCCACCCTCCGGCTATGCCATGCCATGAATCATCATTCCTGCTCATCATTATCTTGGCCGGAAACGCCAGCCACATAATCATAATCCCTCGTCCATAAATCACGGTGGAGTTTTTTGATGCGAATCTCGATGAACTCGCCGGCGTCGTTTTTGGTGTAGATCTTTCCTTCCGGGAATAGATCCCAGCGCCATATATCCTCTGTGGTTGCGTCCAGGAAGGCATGGATAATCTTGCTCTCCCATGTGTCAGTGGGTGCGTAACATCCCGTGTTTATAGCAGGCCAGTCGATCTCTTGAGCCAGTGATTCTTTGGGGCCTTGAGCCAGAACTTCTTTTTCCTGAGCTTCTTGTGACATACTCTCTCTCCTTGGTTCAACGTTCCAATGATTCGTTATGCCTGCCTTGGGCAGGCTCAGGAATGATCTAGGGTTCGGACGGCTCCTTCTCCTTTTTCGGCATCTTGCTCTTCTTGCTTGAATTGCCCAATCGCTCCATAATTGGCGTCGGCTCGTCCTTTTTTTCCAGGTTTTGTTTCTCACCAATCAGTTTACGGACAACGGTCCTCTGCTCTGCCGATAGGTCGCAAAGGCTGTCAATCAAGCGCTCGAAATCTTCTTGTTTCATGCGTCCTCCCTTTAATTGAACGATGGAATTGCATGCGTGGCTAGAGGAAACTGAGAAGCGTGATGGAGCAATCAGGGTGAAATTGGACTGCGTCGGGGGGTATGAACATTTCAGCCCTCGTTTTTTCTCTTGACGAAGGCCCTTGGCGAATTTATGATTGGATCCACTTTCGAAGATGATCCTTTCTTTTTGGCCCGGTTGGATTTGCGAGATCTAACCGGGTTCGTTCGTTTGGGGGCGTTAACCTGTGCTGGAAGCTCTCTTGTTTCACCTCTTGACCAGAGCCCTGGTCTTGTGGCCTTTTAGCGCTTCAGAGAGACTTTTTCAACAAAAATTCTTCTTAAATGTTGGGATCGAAGTTTTCCTCTCACAAGCCGAGAAACTCGGCCTCGCAGCCTGATCTCAAAATGGCTGAGGATTTCAAGCAAAAAAAGCGCTGTAGCTCTCGGTTGATTCTCAATCGCACAAGGTCCTTTGCCATACCTCATGACGGCTGTCTGACTTCGAGTTTATTTACAGCCAAACGGACAAACGTTGTCCCAATGTGGGGGGCATTTATGGTCGCGAGCGTCCCAAAGCTCAAATCCAGTTAGACTTGAGAAAGCTACTTTGCCGCTTTGGGAAACCCAGGCCATCACACCAAGCACGGTTTCATCTGGCCGTGTTCGGTCAAGAGGTGCATCAGACAAGCCCACGAAATTTACAGCAGTCTGGTCATCGTTTCTGCTCAAGCAGTCTGTAATTGTTCGTAATGGTATATTTTTGAAGTCCCTCGATTGTATTCCGTCTCAATTCCCAGAGTGATGCACCATATTTCCTTGGGGTCTAATGTGTCCACCATCTCTCTAGTGGGAGCGCCGCTCTTTGCCCTGAGAATCCGGACACTCTTGGGCCTTATCACGCCAAGGTGAAACTGCAAACCTTCAGCAGGTG
>CAVVHK010000042.1:0-24017 GCA_963747865.1 uncultured delta proteobacterium
TCCTTTCGTAGTTCGGCCCGCGTAATTTTAATCTTTTTGCCCTGATGATGCGGTCAAACGGCGTTTTCGCAATTGCGCTGACTGCCAACTCACGTTAATAACATCAGGTAGTTGCAGTTGAATCCCGTCCTTAGTTGTCCAAGCTGCCTTATTTGATTTCGCCGGGATTTATTTCGGGACCAGCGGTGCGGATATCGGAAAGAGGATCGGCAGATCAATCGAGGCGCATGCAGAAATGAAGCTGGAGACCCATAGGTTGAGGCCGGTCCGGGAACTGGGTCGATCAAGGCGCTTGCTCTAAGAAAGGGCCTGCCTGAGCGGGGGATGATATTGTCTATCAATATGGCTTTATAGCATTCATGCGACTTCTTTACACAAAAGCTGTACCTGCGCTCGAACGGAAAGCGTCAGGCACCCGAGCATGAGGAGAAATGTGAGGGATTAAGTTTGATAGACTCGAAAAGAGTAACTTTGTCCCAACGCGCCGATCCTTTTGCGTAAACATGGAATTAGTTCTTGCAGCCCCGATTCCGTCCTGATGGTCTATCCCTCATAAATTAGCCTCTAACCCTTGAATGTAGGTTATGATTCTGAGGGGATATGGGTTTTTGAATCAGAGAGCATACTTGGCCTAGGAAAATCGCCCTTAGACGTTTTTTGGACAGAGAATATTCCTCAGCAATGCACATCAGTGGTAGCATATGTATTCAGAGCCGAGCAAACGGGGCAATATTGCGGATGTCGTGGGGCTACGGAACATAGAAACAATTGAAGTAAACCCCAGAGTGTTTATGTGACCGATGTGGACGACGACGAACGTTCGCTATAATTTCTCGATGGATGTCACATTCCAATTTATAATTCGACTAATACTGTATATATTGGCGCAGTGGCGAGCGCATTCATGTTCGCCATGTCCAGAAATCGAATGTGGGAAGACGAAGGAACAATGGGCATGGGGGGAGTTTTTCAACACGCTGGAGCCAAACCTGTGTTGATGAGCTTGTGGAGCATGTCCGAGGTGGCCACCACCAAGTTGGCCGAGAGATTCTTGTCGTACGTGAAACAGGGCAAGAACACGGTTGAAGCTCTCCAGACGGCGAGGAAGGATATCCGAGCGGAAGGATACTAGCATCCGTATTACTGGGCGCCGTTCATCCTGGTAGGAGAGGGAGACTGAAGCGAATCCTTTGCCAATGGGCACGCATGGGTTAGCGATGTAAGGAATGAGAATTAATCTCTAGCACAAAGTCCACAACCGCAAAGGTAAAAGGCTTTCGGGAGACTGGCCATGTTCAAACGAACGTTGGCGTTGATAGCAATAGCAGCCGGGATGTGTGCCGCCCTGCCTTCACAAGTCATGTCCCAGTCCAAGGAAGAGGGAACAAAAATATTCAATGAAGCCAAAAGGATCGAAGAAAGCGCTCGTTCAGCCGAGGACCTCGGAAAGGCTGTAGCTAGGTACCAGCAGGCGCTTCGTATATTCGAGAAGGTAGGATTCGATAAGGGTGTGGGGTGGGTTTCAAACAATCTGGGGCTGATTTATGAAGGATCGAGCCAGTATTCTCAGGCCATCGAGTCTTACGAAAACTCATTGGCCATCAAGAGAAAGCTGGGCGATCTCACGGGTGAAGGGAAGACCCTGAACAACTTGGGGATCGTCTACCGTTCCCAGGGCCAATATAAGAAGGCCGTTGAGTTTTACGAAAAGTCTCTGGTGATCACGAGGAAGACGGGAGACCTCAATACCCAAGGGATGGTTCTCAATAACCTGGGGATGGTTTATGCCGATTGGGGCCAATATAGGAAGGCCGTCGAGTCTTACGAGAAATCCTTGGAAATATGCAAGAAGCTGAGAGACTTCAGGGGGGAAGGTATGACCCTGAACAACCTGGGGATCGTCTATAAAGCCTGGGGCAGGTATCCCAAGGCTGTAGAAACTTATGAGAAATCTTTGGCGATCACAAGGAAAGTAGGGGATGTCAAGACCGAAGGCATGACGCTCAACAACCTTGGAGGACTCTATTCAGACTGTGGCCAATATTCTAAGGCGATCGGGTTTTTCGAGAAGTCCCTGGCCATAAGAATCAAGTTGGCGGACCTCAGAGGTCAAGGGGTGACCCTGATGGGCCTGGGGGTCGTCTATAGCGCCTGGGGCCAGTATCCTAAAGCTATTGATTTTTACTAGAAGTCGCTGACGCTGACAAGAAGAGTAGGCAATGCCAAGACCGAAGGGGTAACCCTGAACAACGTGGGAGAGGTTTATTCCCACTCCGGTCAATATTCCAAGGCCCTAGAATTTTATGAGAAATTACTTTCAATTCGCAGGCGTCTGGGAGACCGCAAGGTGGAAGGCATGACCCTGAACAACATCGGGATGATTTTTTCACAAAAGGGAGAATTCAAGCCTGCATTGGAAAGTTATGAAAAGGCGCTGTCTATTAACCAAGAAATCGGCGTTCCCATCGATCAGCCAAAAAAAAACTGATTGGCCACCTGTACTTGGACCAAGGAAATGAGGCCGACGCCAGGACTCTGCTTGAACAGGCTGGCCATAACTCATCGCTTGGGCGCCTTCGCCTGTTGGAGGGTAACTATCAGGAGGCCAAGAACTGTTACCAAAGCCTCGTTAACTCTGCTGAAAAGAACCGATCGGCTGAAGATCTGTTCACTGGTCATACAGGTCTAGGCGCTGTATTTGAAGGACTTGGGCAAGACCTGAAAGCGCAAGAGCACTATACCAAGGCAGTTCAGATTTCCGAAGAGATTCGTGAGGGTTCGAGCGCTTGGGTAGGAAACAGTTATTTGATGTCCGTGTAGAGGGCTTTTACCGGACAGAGCCGTACAAAAAGTCTTGCAAAAGGCAATCTCACTCGAATGAACAAGCCTGCAGAGGCTTTACAACTCTCTGAATTCAGCAAGGCTCTAGTTTTCGCAGAGGCCCTCTCGTGTCGGTCCGAAGGCAACGCAATCGATCTTCCGGAAGGATGGTACTCAGAGAAGATGCGCGGCTCTGACTCGATCAACTTGCCGCTCTCAAGAAGGCCCGACAACAGGGTTATGAAAAGGAGAACAAGGAGGTCGTGGCCGCGCTCCACCCCCTAGTGAGAGAGCTTGAGTCGAAAATGGCCGAGCATGTGAAGGCGCTACGTGAGAAATACCCGCTCTTCGCCGCCACCAGGGACCCTGAGCCCATGGAAGTGTCTCGGGCAGCATTGAAACCCGATGAGTGGGTTTTGGCGTACGATGTTTCGGATAGTGGGCTGCTGATCTATCTCACGAAGGGCAAGGAAGTGGTCTCTGCTCGGTTCAACCCCGCTGCCCGAAAAGAGCTGGACCGACTGATCAGAAAATTCAGAACAGCCGTAGAAATAGGCCCTGGTGAAAATATCCTGGACAAGGCTAAATCTTTTGACTTTGTTTCAGGCAAAAGGCTTTCAGATTTACTCCTAGGCGATGTCCTTTCGGAACTGCCCAGAAAGGTTCCGGTCATTGTCATCCCTGACGGATCTCTGGGGGTCCTACCATTTGAGATGCTCGTGCTGAACGACGGCGGAAAGGTTGTAAGCGAAAACAAAAGAGCGCAAACTTCAGGAGCCGAGTTCTTCGGAGACCGCAATCCTATTTCTTATTATCAGTCCATAACTGCCCTTACACTGGCTCGTACACTGGGGAAACATCAAAAGTCCGGTGAAAAGACCTTAGCGATGGTCGATCCAGTTTTCTCCGCCGATGATCCGCGGCTAACCAAGTTCGCAAAGCAGGAAAGAGATAAACTAATTGCCAATCTCCCCACTGACCTCACTATGTCCATCCAAACTGAGAGCGGACTAACGTTTCCCAGATTGCCCCTTACGGCTCAATTGGGTGAGTCGTTGAAGAAATCCGATCCACAACAAACCGACCTTTATGAAGGATTAAACGTCAAGAAGAACGCTCTACTGAACAAAGATCTCACCACATACCGCTCTCTTGTGTTCGCCACGCACGGATACTTCGGGAAAGACCTTCCCGGCATCCAAGAACCCGTTCTTGTAATGAGCCTTCTTGATCAACCTAAAGGTCAGGACGGTTTCTTGCGTCTCTCCGAAGTTATGGGCTTAAAACTCAACTGCGACATAGCCGCCCTCACCGCCTGCCAAACGGGTCTTGGGAGACACATCTCAGGCGAGGGAACTATGGGAATGGGTCGAGCGTTCCAGTATGCGGGCGCTAAATCAGTGCTTATGAGCCTATGGAGTGTTTCTGAAACTGCTTCGGTCAATCTTGTGGAAAGTTTCTTTAAGCATTTGAAGGAAGGAAAGAACAATTTAGAGGCGCTGAAACTAGCCAGAGAAGAGATACGCAAAGCGGGCTACGACCATCCGTTCCATTGGGCTCCGTTTATTTTGGTTGGGGAGGTTAATTAGGATACCTCACTCAAACACCGGGTTCATTTCATTGATATTGGAGGACAACAACCTACGTGATAAGAATCCTTTTTATAATGTTCATTTTTCTTGGTTTAGTAATGTGTGTCTTTATTGGTCTGCGTCTTATGGGCTACGGTGACAAACCTGCCATTCAAGAATTCATCGTTCCCTTTCAAGAATCCAACATTTCCGATGTCACTATGAGAGAGATAGAGGGGGTATTTGGTAATAAGCAACAACACTCATCCGAGCTTAAACAGAACATCATGAACGAGGAGACCGAACAGTTGTGGAACTCCCTCTATCGTGGGCAATGGGTTCGATGGCAAGGCGTTGTGACAGAACTCAAGGACCGCACATACATGCGGTTAGTCCTTTATGTCGGAGGAGTCGGAGGAATCATACTCTTTGTCATTTGGTTGGTCGGTTTTCTCACATCTAAGCGAGGATGCTTCCATGACTACTGTTTCGGGGAGGCTTTCCAGGTGTTCTATCTCTTACTGTTTGGGCTTGCTGCAATTTGGGCGATCTTGTGCTTCTTGGTCGTGTCCGTATTGGGACTTAACCAAGTTGCCGCGAGAGTCTCCATGAAGGAAGGGGCGAGAACTCTCCGACCTGTGTTAGTGTTCTTTAATGACAGAGAATCAAAACGTGAAGTGGAGAAGCTTGCAAACGGTAGCACCATCACTTTCAGCGGCATACTCTGGACGAGCCCTCAATCCCAAGCGGGGAAGACGCCCCTCAACTCTGACCCTCTTGTGCTGGCATACGGCAAACTTGAAAACCCTGAAATGGTCGTTTCGCCGGAAACAAGATATCAGCAGATGTGCGAAAAATACATCCGATCCCAATTTCAATTACCGGCAAGGGTGAAAGAGGTGAAGTGGAATGTTTATTATGCAAATCAGCAAGTTCAGTTCAAGGGTCGAGTCACCAAAATTGAAGAAACTCCTTCGGGTGGGCTTTCGTTGACTGTCAATGCCCGAGGGGTGACACTGGTCGTCTCTCTGACAGGAAACGCTGTGTCTAGAGCTGCCACTGAGAAACTTTCCACCACTCGGGAGAATGTGTTTGTAGGCGTTCTTCCGATCAATTTTCCGGCGCCTTCTGAATCTCTCAGGGTTACCGATGCAACAATCAAGTAGCCATTCGGTGCATATGTAGAGTATGCATTCATGAGAGGTCCTTACTTCATTTGATTCAGTGCTGAAGCGATAATCGCCTATAAAGACATGAGAACCATTCTCCGCGATTTTCGTGCTCAAGGTATGGGGACGCGCTATTCGAACATTGCGCTCGTCCTCCTACGGCCTTCTGGTTGAGCAAGAACGCATGTATGATCGGGGACTTGATCACATTCGGCGGCCTTTCGATAAATTCTTTAAGTCTCGGATCGGTAGACAGGGCGTAATACCGCTTGTATAAGCAAGTTTCAATGACAATAGCAGTTGAAGCCCGCCCAGCACTAATTCTTTCAAAAGGGCACCCTAAGCACCCCAGTCGGAGAATTCTTCATCCCGGTCATTCGATGTCCACATCGAGAGGGACGTTCAATTTGGCCGCAGTGGTCATAACAGTCCTGATCAAATTTCTGACCTGATCAGCTTCTTCCTTCGGCGCTTCAATCCAGATGGCGTCATGAATAACCATCACGATCCGAGCGCCTGTCGTGAGAGCTTTCAATTCTGAGTCCAGCCTGATAAGGGCAAGCTTTAGCAGGTGGGATTCGACCTGCTGCAAGAGAGTGGCTTTGATGATCCGCTTTAATTTGCCGCTTGCCCTCATACGGAAGCGCCGGACTCTGCCGGTCAATGGATTCTTGAGTACTTTTTCCA
The DNA here is from genome assembly GCA_963747865.1 of uncultured delta proteobacterium. Taxonomy (GTDB): domain Bacteria; phylum Desulfobacterota; class Desulfomonilia; order Desulfomonilales; family Desulfomonilaceae; genus JBBSBY01. The sequence goes on from CAVVHK010000042.1 coordinate 6,248, forward strand.
ACTTTTGGCCCGCCACAAGCTCTTCGTATACTTTATCGAAGTACAGCTCTATTCCAGGATAGTGGTCGAAAAATGACCGGATCATCTTTTCTGCTTGCGCTTCGTCAAGCTCCTTATCAAGTCCTTGCTCTTTCCAGGATTTATTCACTTCTCGTGCCAAAGCTCGGGGTCCCTGACCAAATATCATGCCGAAATTGATGGGCTTGGCTTCATCTCGGCTAGTCAATCCCAACATGTTGGCGGTTTCCGCATGGAAGTCTCGACCTTCATTAAAGAGGTTCAAAAGAGCAGGATCTTGACTCAGATGCGCCAATATCCGTGCCTGGCATGCTTTCCAGTCTGCCGTTATGAGTTTGCATCCGTCCTTAGCCTCCAGGAAGCGCCTGAACCGTTTTTTGTCAATATTTTGTACTGGCGGATTCGATGCTGTTATGCGACCCGTTGATGTGCGGGTAAGCCTCCACACAGGATGCAATCTGTCCGTTTGGGCTCCAGCTTCCAGAAATCTCAAATCTCGGGTCAGTTTGCGCCATCGAAGTATCTGGTCGGCCAAAATGGAACTATGATTACTGGCAAGCTCTTCGAGGTCGTCCTCATCCAGTCGGTAATAATCACCGATTCCTTCGGGTACTACGATTCCTCGATTGTGGAATAGCAGTAAGTCTGAACGGCATACTGGCCGGGTTATGATAAAAGTTTCACAAATCCCTGTGCAATGGCCCAACCAACGCCTCTTGAAACAAGAAACAGCTTGTTACCGACTTGGAGCAACAGTAATTCGTTGTGTTTCCGTTAATACAAGCTACAGAATTTGAGCAAAAGCACTTATTATGACAAAATGGCTAGGTGAAGCGTCGGTTTTTGGCCGTGATACGTGCTGCGAAAGCCATTCTTACGAAAACAGGAAAGGAAGCACATTGTATCTGTCTTCGGACGCCTATGGGAATAAATATGGAAGAACGAAACCCACCTATTTGCACCCATGCACTGCGCAATGACGTTGTCTTCGGGAGTACAGGAGTCAACTGCTAAATGAGGGCGTATTTATGAAGAGAGGGCGAGCAATCTGGTTTACGGGACTTTCTGGGTCTGGGAAAACCACTTTATCAGTTGAGTTAAAAAAGGCTTTACAGGAACGCGGCCTGAACACAGTTATATTGGATGGAGACACTTTAAGAAAAGGAATGAACCGAGATCTTGGGTTTTCAGAGGTTGACAGGACCGAGAAACATTCGTAGGGCTGCAGAGATCGCTAAGATGCTTACTGATGAAGGCCTTATCGTAATTGCCGCATTCATAACGCCACTGGAGAGCATTAGGAAAGCTGTCCGCTCTGTTTTTGCTCCTGACTGTTTCACGGAAATATTTCTAGATTGTCCCCTTAGTGAATGCGAATACAGAGACGTAAAAGGACTATATCATCGGGCTAGGAATGGTGAAATTCAAGAATTTACAGGAATTTCAGCCCCATTCGAACGCCCGTGTTCATCGAATCTAATTGTCTCCACAGCAGGTTGCTCTGTTCAGCAATCTTTGGAAATTATCCTTTCTTACCTTGATCAGGACTTTGATTTCAATGTTCCTTTCGGGGATTGAGAGAAATCCATCGCGTTTAGGCGAAGACTTCAGTGAGCCCATATGCACGAAACCATAGCTGATATTACAGCATCACATCTTCGAGGGGTCATATAGTGCAGACCCAATACTCATTTCATCATCATATGCTTCGACCCGTAGATAGCACGACGCGCCCAATATTCTTTTATGATTCTGTGCTATCCTTCGCTCCAGCTCAACCCTCGGGCCACATCCTGATCTGTTAATTTGAGCTCTGAACCTGCCTCGGGCTGATACCAATCAACCAAAATACGAAGCAGAGAAGCTATACCGGACTCGGCGAGCTTCTCTCGGCCCATGAAAGGGCGCTACTCATGAGAATAGAATTCTTACTGCCGACCGGAAACCGTCGTAAGGCGCAAGTGTTGAACTGGGGATTATCTTAAGCGCCGAATTCACGAAACGTTCTCCGACTCCACGTCCCTTTATGGGAATCGAAAGAAGCTCGGTAGGGTCCGCCCTCGGCACTGCAAAGCTCTTGATTGTTGTTGTTCCATAGAGTTTCTGAGATTTTGCGGGTAGCTGGTAATTTTCAGGAAACTAAGGCGAAGAATCGTTTGAGGGATTATTTCGTCACTGGGTGAACATGGAATATGATTTTTTTTACTCGAAGAAATTCTTAGAGCAGTTTTTGAAAGCCGAATGGTTTGCTGCACTTCTATTGATTATCGGAGTAATCTGGGGACTCGGGTCCAAGCCACTTCGCGGAATCATGCTGATTTGTGTAGCCGGAATTTTGCTGTTTATCTGGTCTATGCCCTTGACCGGTTTTCTGTTATTAAGAATTCTCGAACTTAGAGCTGGTCCGACCCCCAGTCCCGCTGAGCTCTATTCTAAAGGTGTTCGTGATATCGTAGTGTTGCAAGATATGGTCGAGGCTGCGGAATTGGGGAAACAATTACCGGGAAGTAGACTAATAATTTCTTCCAATGGTGGAAAGTTCCTCTACTATGCGGCGCTAGATACCGGTATGCCGAAAGATCTTGTAGTGTTAGAGACAGAAGCGAGGGATACTCAAGAGCAATCAGAATATATAAAGAATCTTCTGCACGACCAGATTTTTGGTCTCGTGACTTGGGCGGGACATATTCCACGGGCGGTATTAATTTTTAGAAAAGCTGGTCTCAATCCTATCGCAGTCCCGCTTCAGTTTCTCAAGCCCCCGAAAACGTGGCTGGAATTAGTCTGCCCATCTCGAAAGGGTCTGCTTTTGACTGAACAAGCCGTACACGAATATGTCGGGATTATTTGGATTAGTATGTCAGGGCTATTTAAATGACGGAATCTGAGGGCTGCGCAGACTTCCCATTAGGGGGCCCGATTTTCGGCTCTCTGGAAAGTTGACCCACCTGTATGACCGCTCCCGGAATTGACCCATCTTTGCTCGCCAAGCGCTCAAGAAAATGACTCGGGTTGATTTTCATATCCGGACAAACGTCATGTTTGATTGAGTCCGAGTTTGATTGATCATGTGGACACATGACTTCTGGAGTTTTTACGCCTCTGGGGGTGTCTCGTGGAGAAAATTCGTTGTTTGGGCTGCGGCCGATTATTCACCCCAAGCCCTAAGGTAAAGAATCAGATTTATTGTTGAGCGACAATAACACGTGAGTTTGCCGTTGCGCACGAGGGCGCAAATATCACAGAAAGTTGCTTCGGCTAACTGTGGAAGATTCCATAGACCTTTTGAGAGACCGTAACAGGAAACGCGGATCAATGGCGCATGGGGACAAATGTCATCTTCAATATAAGGACAATCATTCAGAGTTCCACCCAAACCACGCAAATAAAATATTGCTCTCGTTTGTTTCTTGTTGCCGGGCGGCTCCCAAATCTTGTAATCCACCGCTTGCCAGTTTAGATGCGCAAGAAGAGGATTTAGTATGGTCCATCGGTCCTTAATAGCGCTATTGTCGAAGAATTAATGTTCACAAACCCAGTTCATAATACCCCCGCAGATCGATAGCCTGTGATCTTCAGATGAGCTGAAGAATGTTTTTGCCTTCCATAGTGCATTTGCCTGAACTATATTGGCACATTCAATTAAGAATTCGTCTTAGTTCTAAAATGAGTTTGGGGAGTATCCACATGCCAAACGGTGAGAGCAGGAACTGGATTAGATGTATTGGAGCAATTGAGGGCTTCCGAGTAAGACATGGAAAGTGGCCAAGTCGAGTAAGAGTATCTCGTTTTTTATGGCAAGAACTACAAGAAAGGCTTACGGCAAAAGAATGGGCTATCCTTAACTCCAAAATAGATCTTGTTCCAGATGGGTCTCCTATGATTGCAGAGGATGATTCCGGAAACAGCTACAGCTACGGAAAAGAAGGATTTTCAAAAATGAAGCCCGAAATCAGGGCTGAAGAATGGTTAGGAGTTTACCCTCAATATGAAGATTGAAAATCATTCGGCTTTGGGGACCACATGAATCCACAGTTTTCCCTGTTGATCCCCAATAGCGCCTTTGTCTCTGTCCACGTATTCGAGGACGCCCGATTCCTCAAGAATCCAAAACCTTGCGTCTCTGGCTGTATACAGTATCCGTCCTGCCATAAGCTCTGATGGGATTGGTGACCACATGGCCGGCATCCTTTATTGTGACAATGCAAGCCAAACGCCGCACCGGCGGCAACTGGTATTTCCGTGCTGAACCAGTCCGAGATACAGATATCATTGCTGTGGTCATGATCTTTTCCATGATCTTGAGCACTTCCACTGCTTCGTCCTCGCCTGCCTCAACCCATATCGAGTCGTGAATGCATGCGACGATCCTGGTCTCCTGCGAATCATGGATATTTTCCACGACCGCCCACCGGGTCCAACATGTAGCACATGCTACATGTCTCAAAAGTGGCTATAGTTCTATATCTACCTCCAGAGGAATCAATGGCATCTCTACCGCCCCCTCCATCTCTGCCTTGAGAATATCTCTCGCCTTTTCGGCCTCTTCTTCAGGAGCTTCCACATATACGGCATCATGAATGGTCATTACTACACGGCTCCGCATGCCGAGGTCCCTGAAAGTGGCATAGAGCCTCATCACGGCGAGCCTCAGAATGTCGGCCTCCTGCTGCTGTAGCAGGGTCGCTTTGGCCTGTCGTTGTTGAGTCGGTCCAAATTCTCCATCGAAGCGCCTTCTCCGGCCGAGGTACGACATCACCACTCTCTCTTCCGGTCTCTTCTTTTTCAATTCCTCGCCAAAATCATCCATGAACTGCTTTGCTACCGAATATTTGGCCCAGAAGGCTTTGATGTATCCGTGCGCCGTCCTTAAATCGGTCCCCAATTCACGACTCAAACCGTCCGCCGTCATTTGGAATAAGATCCCTTAGTTCTCCGCCTTAGCCTTGTCTCTTTTCTCCTTTTCGGACGATCCCTGTATGTCGCACATCTCAACGGTGAGCCTATGCACGTCCCTGCCGTCTCGGAATGCTGCAACCAGCCCAGGGTCTTGAGACAAATTGGCCAATATCCGCATTTGAACTTGCTTATAATCGGCTTTGATCATAGTCCAACCCGAAGGAAGCCCCATAAATGGCCTACATCGTCACTTATTGACGTTCTGTACAGCGGGCTTTGAGGCCGTAATCCGAGAAGTCTTGGTTATGAAGTTCCATTGAGGATGAATTCGGGAGCGGCCCCGCCGCTTGTAACTGCCAAGATTGGCGTAAGCGGCGTAAATCGGTGCGCTTTCTGGAAGAGGAACATTCCGCTGGCTTAATGATACCGTTGTTTTCTATGGGGTATAATCTATCTGCCCTGATGAGTCTCCGCTCCTTCGTCGCGAAGCCTGACAGATTTATCATCTTAACTTCATTGATTAAAAACCACATTTGCTTGAAATGAGATTCCAAATTTACAGGTTGAGCAAAATATCTAAGTATTTTCTGGTCTAAAGCCCTTTTAGGGCGTAGACGCAACACCCCGTATTCTCTACGCTACGTTTTTTTGCGTTAACTACGCGTAGTAGACACTAGATAATTCATAATGCTCCCTGTAATGATGATATTAAATGCACTTTTGCATCATCTATCGTATTTTATTGTTCGGTTATAATTACAATTGAATGTCTTGAAGATATTATAATGCATTAATAATCGGAACGCCTTGTCGAAAAGTCACTTAGTAACGCATACTCTTAGGGCAACATTTCGTATTGAATAGAGATTTTGTGAAGAACATGCCAAGGGTTGATGTTCAAACCCGGATTATTCGACGGTCAGGCAACCAAAAGTGTATTCGTCCGGACAAGCATCTGATATGGTGAAGGAAATAAGCGGCATCGAGGGTAATCGGATGCGCGGAGTGATCAAGGGAAGATAGACAATTAGACCCGAATTCAAAGAGATCAAACGTTCAATGGAGTGGCTGATCAAGCTTCGAAAGGAAAGTCGCGTATTGCGGTCCGAAATGACAAGATCATGTAGTTGTAACCATTCAGTTTCGCCGCGGTCTGCGATGGGCGCGGGAAGGCCCTTGAGTCACCGATTCCCCCAAAGTCCCAGTGGTGAAGATAGGTCGAAGGGTAAATTAAGGAGGTTTCAACGAGGGAAACAAGAGAAGGTATGGATCCGCTTTCGGATCGAGGGCCAGACGATCCAAGGCAAGCTTTATCTGAGTCGCCGGTTCCCCGCCCAGCTTCTTGATGGTAACCGCTATCGTGGTCAGAATGCTTCTGACCTCCGCCCCCGCGTCGGTCACCGAACCGAAGCTCACTTTCCTGGCGATCACAGATGGCCTCAAATCTCTCTCAGCTAAATTGTTGTCCGCCGGAACCGCTTTATTGTCGGCCCAATGATAGAGCCGACGCTCATTTGCTCTGAAGATGTCCTGGATGCGACGGATGCCCAAATGCAGCGCAGGTAGGGCCATGACGCTCTTGATATCCTCCCGAAGGGAGGCGGCCCGACTGTAAAACTCATCATCGGATATAGGCTGACGGCGCAGCGCCATTGCCAGAGACAAGAGCGGGGCGGCTATGGCCACGAATGTCGCCACTTCCGATTCCTCGGGAAACTCCGTCTCCAAATCCTGGACCTCTCTCAGCAGATGGGCATAGCAGTATTGAATCTCACAGGGGACTTTGTTGTACGCCGCATAGCGGTCCACTACCAGCACGCCGGGCAAAGGGTCCATGCCGAAGACGGCCTGAGGGACCTTGGCGGAGCGGCCCTTGCCGAATTGAAAAACGCTCAGCTTCGGAGTGGCGAATAACCAAACGTACCCGTTTTTGCCATCGGTCCGCCAACTCGTCTCATCCGCATGCTTGACCGGCGCCTTGCGATATTCCGGGATGAGCTTGTTCGAAACTTCCTTAAAGAGACCAGCGCAGCGTTTGAACAACTGCCCAATGCTGCCCGCCCCGATGCCGAGAAACTCGCTAATACGCCCCATGGGAACGCCGTGGAGGTAATGCATTTCGACAGCGTCGGCTATGAGCTGATTACCATAAAGGCTTTTGGGCAGCACTCCCCGGGGCTGCGCCGTGACATTGCGACGACAATGCCGGCAATATCTCTTGGCGAGGCGAAAGGTGATCTTTTGCGGGCTTTTGGATGGGGTGTCTACGACGCTGCGCTCCGCCCATCCCTTGTTTTCGAGCGGGCGGCCACATTCCGGGCAATTTTCGCTTGTCAGTTCCACTTCCACCGAACGGTCAACAGCTTCTTCGTCGTGGCTCTTCCGACCGTTACCCTTGTGACCCGGCCGGCCTCCTCTGGGTTTATTCTCCTTCGGTTCCGTGTTCGGCTTAATCGGGACTTTAGACGACGGAGTGGAAGATCCGAATGGCCCATCCTCCACTTTGCGCTCCTGATAGCGCAACTTGGCTTGCAGACCCTTGACTTGCTCTACAAGTTCATCAATGCGTCGTTGCTTTTCGAGGCAGACCGGGCAGCCGTTTATCGCCATGACACAGGAACCTTGAATCCGTAATAGACCGTATAGTGAACCTACCACTCTCAAGGCTCAAACGCGAGAAAAAAATCTCACGTGCTGCCTAAGAAGATCCCCCAGGACGGCTCATACCCCGCGTAACTGAATGGATACATGTAGTTGGCGTTTCCTCTGGCCAGACATTTCGCGCCGTGTTAGGGTAACGGGCACGGATGTGAAATATGTTTGACGGAGAGACCTATGGTGACGTACGCTCAAAAGAAGGATGAACGGAACTTTTTCATCAACCTGAAGATGGTTTTGACCTCCAGACCTTATGGGGGACTATAAGGTGGGTTTTTGGAATTAGAGGAACCGTCCCATGACCGGCCACCGATTCGAAGACCCGAGGGTGGCAAGAGCACCGCATAATATCGGATAAGGAAGAAAAAATAATGAAACGAGCAACGTTTCTGACCGTCCTTAGCTTGGCGCTGGGCGCTGTGTTCGTTGCGACAGTCGGCGCAGAGACACCCCTTGATCGAACCGTGCTGCCCATCCCGGAACCCCACTACCCGCATAGCACAGTGCTTGACGTCCGGAATGCCACGCCCCCACCGAGATTCGAGGTCAAGGCGCCGGCCGAAGCCCCGAACGTGCTCATCGTACTGATCGATGACATGGGGTTCGGCCAGTCCAGCGCCTTTGGTGGGCCTATCAACATGCCGACGGTAGACCGCCTGGCCAGCGGAGGGCTTCGGTTCAACGAGTTCCACACTGCGGCGCTCTGCTCACCTACTCGGATGGCCCTGCTCACGGGCCGCAACCACCACATGGGAAATACGGGATCCATCATGGAGACTTCCACCGCTTTTCCGGGCAATACGGGGCAGCGCCCTGAGAGCGTGGCTCCGTTGGCCATGATGCTACGGTACAACGGCTATTCGACTGCCGCATTCGGCAAGAATCACGAAACCGCCCCCTGGGAAGTCAGTCCTTCCGGCCCAACAGACCGCTGGCCGACCCGCTCCGGGTTTGACAAGTTCTACGGTTTTATGGGGGGTGAGACGAACCAGTGGGCACCGGCGATCTATGACGGCATGAACAAGATCGAGACGCCGAAGGAACCTAACTACCACTTCATGACCGACATGACCAACCAGGCGATCGCCTGGTTGCGTTACCAGAAATCGCTTACGCCCGACAAGCCCTTCTTCATCTACTTCGCGCCGGGCGCCACCCATGCGCCGCACCAAGTGCCCAAGGAATGGATCGCCAAATACAAGGGAAAGTTCGACCAGGGCTGGGACAAGCTGCGCAAAGAGACGCTGGCCCGCCAGAAAAGACTGGGCGTGGTTCCGCAGGATACCAAGCTGGCGCCCAAGCCTGAAGCGATCAAGGACTGGGACAAACTGAGTGAGGAGGAGAAGAAGCTCTTTGCCCGCCAGATGGAGGTATTCGCCGGATTCGGGGAATATGCTGACACGGAGATTGGGCGGCTGGTCAAGGCCATCGAGGATATGGGGCAATTGGACAATACGCTGGTCTTTTACATCGTTGGAGACAACGGTGCCAGCGCTGAGGGCGGAATGAACGGTATGTTCAATGAGATGACCTACTTCAATGGGATACAGGAAACGGTCCAGGATGTCCTGAAGCATTACGACGAGTTAGGCGGCCCGAAGACCTATGGTCACTATGCCGCGGGATGGGCTGTGGCTGGGGATACGCCGTTCATGTGGACAAAGCAGGTCGCCTCAAACTATGGCGGCACTCGCAACGGGATGGTTATCCACTGGCCCAAAGGTGTCAAGGCAAGAGGCGCGTTGCGCTCACAGTGGCACCATGTCATCGACGTTGCGCCGACAATCTTGGAGGCAGCCGGGTTGCCAGAGCCCAAAGCGGTCAACGGAATCACCCAGGCTCCTATCGAGGGCGTAAGCATGCTCTATACATTTAATGATGCCAAAGCCAAAGACCGCCATCTTACCCAATATTTCGAGATCTTCGGCAACCGGGCCATCTACAATGATGGCTGGCTGGCCGGGACCGTTCACCGGGCTCCATGGGAGTTTAAACCTCGGGCTACCCTCGAAAACGACAAATGGGAGCTTTACGACACCCGGATGGACTTCAGCTTGGCAAACGACCTGGCCGGGAAAGACCCCGAGAAGCTGAAGGAAATGCAAGACCTGTTCATGAAGGAAGCCGTCAAGTACAACGTGCTCCCGCTCGATGATCGCACTCTGGAGCGCCTGAACGCGGCCCTTGTCGGACGGCCCGATTTGATGGCTGGCCGGACTTCGCTGACGGTCCATGAGGGGATGAGGGGGATGTCGGAGAACGTCTTCATCAACACGAAGAACCGGTCGCACACGATCACCGCCGAGGTGCAGATCCCCAATGGCGGCGCCAAGGGCGTAATACTCGCACAGGCGGGTCGGTTCGGGGGATGGAGCCTGTACATGAAGGCCGGTAAGCCTGTGTACACCTACAATTGGTTGGGCTTGAAGCGTTACACCGTCGCTGCCGGACAGCCTGTACCCGGCGGGAAGGCAACAGTGCGCTTCCAGTTCGCCTATGACGGAGACGGCGTGGGCAAGGGAGGTACAGGGACTCTCTTCGTCAACGGGAAGAGAGTGGCTCAAGGAAGGATCGAGCAAACCCAGGGTTTTGCTTTCTCGGCAGACGAAGGTGCCGATGTGGGTGAAGATGGAGAGACGCCGGTGGTTGAGGACTATGGGATCCCGGCGCCGTATAAATTCACCGGCAAGATCGACAAGGTCACCATCGACCTGAAGGAAATGAGGACCTGCAGACAAGGAAGAAGCGGATAAAGCGCGGAAGGAAGCCAGTACCGAAGAAAGCTCTGTCGGACTGAGTGATTGAACTGCTTGAGGAAGGAAAGGGCGGGCTCGCCTCCCGGTGGGCGTGTGTCGGCCAACACTTCCGAAAAACGAGATTTCTCTGAGATCTCCACGACCGAAGCGTTTCAACAACAACTCACACCCTGCCGAGATGAATGACCTTTCCGAGAAGCACCCCGAGCAACGAAAGACGATGCTCACGCTCTGGGGCGATTACGTGAAAACGACCGACGTGATCGTGGGTGATGCCGGACCATTTGCGAAGCGTGAACAGTGATCCCGAAAGGAGACGAGTCTTATGGAGATGAAACAAGTCAGCGACAACTGCTTTGCGGTCCTGAACGAGAAGAACCGCGTGTGTGACGCCAACTCCGGCCTCATCAACCGAGCCGGGGGTGTGGTGATCGACACGCAGTCGGACCTGGCCCATGCTCGGCAGATGATCGAGATGTTCAGCAAGGTGTGGCCCGCCATGCCGAAACGCGTCATCAACACGCATGAAGACGGGGACCACGTCTGGGGCAATCAACTCTTCGACGGCGCGGAAATCATCGCACACCGGTCGGTGTCCGAGCGGATGAAGCACGTAGCCAATCCCGAGGAGATTCAGAAATTGGTGCATGGCGTCGGTCATCTCCCCACGCGCCAGGCGCTCCAGGCGGTCCACCCCGGTCTCGTTGCCGCAGGGCAGCAACTGCTGGAGGACTACAACTTTGACGGGATCGAACTGGTTTTGCCGACGACCTTGTTCGACACGCGCTACGAGTTCGACCTCGACGGCACGGAGGTCCACTTGATCTATGTCGGGCCGTGCCACCAGGTCGGGGACACGATCATTCATGTGCCCAAGGAGCGTGTGGTGTTCGCTGGAGACGTACTTTTCCGCCGGTGTACGCCGATGGGCTGGGTGGGAACATACGAAAAGTGGTTCCAGTGTATCGATCTGCTTGTTGAGCTCAACCCCGAAGTCATCGTCGCCGGCCACGGTCCGCTCTGCGGGATCGAAGGGGCCATCGAGATGAAAGCGTACCTTCAGTACGTCCGAGACGAGTCGAAGAAGTGTTTCGACGCCGGGCTCACTTCGCTGGATGCGGCCAAGCGAATCGAGTTCGGCCCCTACGGTGAGTGGCGTGCCCCGGCGCGACTGTATATGAATGTCGAACGGGCTTATCGCGAGTTCCGCAACGACCCCCCTGATGCGCCTTGGGACTCCACGGCCACCTTCGACGCCGTCTACAAGGTAGCGAAGGCAAAAGGGATCGAAGTCGAGTTCTGACGCCGTCAAAGGAACTCAAGCCACCATACACGAAAGGGCTAACAGTTATGAAATTCCCCATGATCCATGCGGACGAACAGGGTGAGACGCACTTTTTCGTCCAAGACTTGCCGGACAGTGAACTTGCCATGGGCCCGCCGCCGAACCCCACGGGGCAGATGAGCGATTTCGGGGAGGTCACGACCATGTGCGTAATCTCGTTCCCCGCCGGCACGGCCGCACCCGCCCACAACGCCCCCCAACCCTACATCGTCATCGTCCTGTCGGGCGAAGGAGAAGTGGTGACCAGCGACGGCGAAGCGCGACGATTCCAACCTGGCGAGCTGCTCTTTTGCAACGACCTCACCGGCAAGGGGCATGTGACTCGGGCGCTCACTGACCTGGTCTTAGCGTTCGTCAATCGGGCCAAATCCTAAGACAGTTGTAGGTAGTTAATAAGCAAACACCTAAGGAAAGAATACGCTATGGCACACCACGTCAAGACGCTGGCTGATTCCACCACGGGCCTCAAGTTCACCGAGAGTCCGCGTTGGTACAACGACAAGCTGTGGTTCATCGACATCCACGACAAGCGGATCAAGACGGTGGACCTTTCAGGTTCTGTCGCAACGATACTGGAACTGCCGTTCATCCCGAACGCATTCGGGCTCACTTCCGAGGGGACTGTTGTGGTCGGTGATGCGTTTCAACGCCGGATTCACCGCATGGAGGGAACTGCCCTAAAACAGGTGGCCGACATCAGCGACCTCACCAACTTCTGCTTGAGCGACGGCATCGTGGACGCCCAAGGCCGTCTGTACGTGGGGGACATCGGCTATAACTTCGTGGACCCGGCGGCTAAGCCTGTCGAAACCTGCGTGATCGTCCTCGTGGGGCCTGACGGTGGAGCGTCCGTCGTCGCCGATAAGCTCTACTTCCCGAATGGCATGGTGATCACGCCAGACGGTCGAACGCTCATCGTTGGCGAGACGCTCGGCCATCGCCTGACCGCCTTCGACATCCAAGCGGGCGGCTTTCTCAGCAACCGGCGCGTCTGGGCGCAGCTGCCCTCGTCCGTTAGCCCTGATGGCATCTGCCTCGATGTCCAAGGAGGAGTATGGTGCGCCAATCCCGAGGGAACGGACAGCGTGGTTCGGGTCCGCGAAGACGGAGAGATCACGGATCGCATCAAGGTGGAAACCCACGCCTATGCGATTATGTTGGGCGGGCCGGAGCGGAGGCACCTCTTCATCAGTGTATCAGGTTCACACGATCCAGCGGAAATCCAGCGGAATCCAAGTGCGACGCTCCAAGTTGTCGAGGTGGATGTTCCCGGTGCAGGGATACCATGACGCAGCGAGCGCTTCTATGCCATCTACCTGGTTGCAAATGCGAAAGGCATCGAAGTAGAGTACTAATCCAGTCCAGAAACAGTAAAGGAATACCCCATGAAAATCATCCGCTTCACTACTGCCGACTTGCCGAACCCTTGTTTCGGCGTCGTCGTCCGAGACCAAGCTGTTCCGTTCGCCGTGTTGCAAAGCAAATCGGGGAAGTCTGCCCCCGACCTGGCCGACAGCCGGTCCTACCTTGCCAATCTTCCCGACAGCGAGCGGGCGGCCAAGGAACTGCTCGCCTGGGGTGAAGATCACCTCGGAGAACTCGGCAATGACGAACGCTTCCCTCTGAACGCCGTACGCTTGCTGGAGCCGGTGGAGGTTGCAGCCCTGTTCGACTTCGGCCTGACGCCGCGGCATCTCAAAAACTCTATCGAAACCTGCATGAAGTATGAGAAGGATAACCCGCAGACCGCACCGCTGTTGCAGGCATTCGCTAAAGTCGGTACTGGAACCGAAACCCAAGCCCGCCACCGGTCAGCCAGAGCTGCTGGCCTATTACAAGAGCAACATGAACGCCATCGTCGGAGACGAGGTAACTGTTCCCTGGCCGGCTTACACCTCGCGGCTGGATGTCGAGCCTGAACTGGCCGTCGTCTATGGGAACGAAAAGCAGCCGCTTGCGGGCTTCTGCATCTTCAACGACGTCTCGGCCCGCGATGTCCAGCCCACAGAGTTCGTCGGCGGATTCTGCTTGACGAAGGACATGGCGAAGGGCAACCAGCTCGGGCCTTACCTGGTCACCCTCGATGAAATTGGCGATCCGTACAACCTCAAAGTGACTGTTTTGGTCAATGGGCAAATCAAGTACCAGGGATCAACATCGGAGATCAGCCACAAGGCCGAAGACGTTTTCGCTTGGTTGGAATTCATGGCTCCCCTCAAGCCCGGCTCAGTAATGGGTTTCGGTACCATTCCCGATTGTACCGGCTGTGACAACGACGACTTCATAGACCCCGGCGCCGAGATTCAGATCACTTTCGAGCGACTCGGGACACTCCATTGCCGTTTCGCCGAACCGACGGGCAAGTTGCTACCGAGCCGCTGGCCGGTGCGCGAGCCATTGCGGAAATATCACGAGTAAGACCCAAACGCACTCTGGCCATTCCACGCAATGGGAGGCACGAGTGGAATGGCCGCCCAATGCGGAAAGGATGGAGTAAATGAAGTGAAAAGGAATCTTAGAGCATCGATGAGGAATCTGGTGCCAATTCTATTGGCATTGTTGGTCTTTCCATGGTCGTTCCCGGCCCAGGGCGTAACCTCCGGGTCAAAACCGTTACATGCAGAACCGCGATCGTCGGAAAACAAAGGGCAGGGCCTGAATACTGAGATCAATGAATCGACGAAACTTGTGTACGAAGGAGCGACTCAGCCGCTGACAACCACGCCAGTGGTTGGAACAACTCATCGGAAATACAACACCATCTTTGAGCCGGGGACCGAACCCCTGGGTCCCGACGAAATCAGGGTTACAATTCTCGGCAGCGGCGATCCATTCGTCAAGTCAGGCCAGGCGTCGGCATCCGTGCTGATCGAGGTGGGAAATGAGGAGCACGACTTCTTCTTTGATCTTGGTTCGGGTGCCCTGGCGCACTTCAATAGACTGAAACTTCCAGTGACCTCAACGACGAAAGTGTTCCTTACTCACCTTCATGCCGATCATGTTGGCGACATGCCAACCTTGGTGTGGAGCCTCGCTAAGAGTGGGAGACGGGATCCCGTGGAAGTCTGGGGACCTACCGGCGAGACCAAGGATCTCGGGACTCTTGCCTATACTCAGCATCTGGAGGCAGCGCATGCCTGGGACACGGCATCCATGAAAGGACATCCTGGACAACCTGGTGCGCGGTACAATAACAACCGAAGTACCGTATGGTAAACCGGCAACAGTCTATGAGCGCAACGGCGTAAGAATCTCATCGTTCCCAGTGATCCACATTATGAAGGGTGCCATCGGTTACCGTATTGAGTACAAAGGCAACTCTGTTGTGTTTTCTGGTGATACGCGCCCATGTGAGAGCCTCTTGGAGGCATGCAAGGGCGGCGTGGATCTCCTTATCCATGAGACCTTTCCAAGTGCGGCGGTCTTCGCGAAAAAGGCAAGTGTCCCGGAAGAACAGGCAGAGGTAATTGTAAACCAAACGCATACCAGTCCCGCCATGGTTGGCAAAGTCTTCAAAAACGCGGGGCGCGCATGTCGGTGATGTGGCACCTCGTTGTTGATCATGACACGGTGGGACCGGCGTACCAAGAGATGCGCAGCCAATATGATGGTCCTGTAACCATCGCGCAGGATCTCACCGTTTTCAACATTACGAGGAATGCCGTCGTGGTGCGCCAGGCAATAATAGACCCGGTAGCCTGGCCCGTTGTACAGGGTCCCGGGAGTTCGACGCACAAATAGATAATAACAAGCTGGAGGTAACCGAGTATGCAACCGGAAGAGTCTCGATACGACCGTGGGCTTGGCAGTATGCGAGCCATTTTCGGACCGGGTATTGAATCCGCGTTGAAGAACCTCGCCGCAACCTGTCCCGATCTGGCACGTTGCCTCGTCGAGTTCCCATTTGCAGACATCTATTCCCGCCCAGGTCTGGATTTAAAGACTAGGGAGATGCTCACGGTTGCAGCCCTTACCGTCCTCGGCTACCCGCAGGCTGAGTTGAAGCAACATATCCGAGGCGCCCTGAACGTAGGTTGCACCCGTGACGAAATCTTAGAGATCATTCTGCAAATGGCCGTGTACGCCGGTTTCCCTGCCGCTCTGGAAGCCGTCAAGACAGCGGCGTCTGTATTCGGCCAAAAGCAGTAGTCGGCCGAACAGCCTGATGGTTGAAAAAGGTTTGGCATGTAAGCGGCTACCGCTACGGGTATCAAATATTGGCGTCGGAAATCGCGAGCTTCTGAGACTAGCATCAGCCGCCGCTAAATGTTCGGAGTACGGCTCTGCGTCCCCATATCAACCCAGCTCCACTCTGAGAGGAGCAGAAAGCCGTACGTAGTTTTCCATGATTTTCTGGATCTCTTCACTAACACGCGCGACAGTCGCGCACTCTGCTGAACAAGTTAACCAGAGGCCATCATGGAGGAGGACAATCCTTCGTCGCATCACAATCGGAGAACCGAAATTGACTTGTACGCCCTTGCTATTCCATCAAAGTATTGTGTCTTCTCTTGTTGTTGATCTGCGGGAACACTGCCGGTTCAGCGCAGACCTCCTATCCTTTGGAGGCTCCTGACACCTCAAGTCCCAGCGCTACGTTAAATACATTTCTAAATGAAATGAACAAGGCGGTTGATGCTTACAAGGCCGGCCACAGAGCCCAAACGTTGACCTTCCTGCATCGTTCTATGCGCTGCCTCAATCTCGATTCCGAAGCACCGGCATTAAGGCCGGTATTGGGGCTGTACGCTGTTCTGTACCTTAAAGAAATCCTGGATCGGGTCGATTTTCCACCTCTTGATGAGATCCCTGATGCCAAGACTGTTGAATCTCGGAAACTGACCAGTTGGACCCTCCCGCATACAGAAATCACTATTGTTGCGGTTAAGGACAATAATTCTGATTCGCGATTTCTCTTCTCGCCCGACACGGCAAAACGGTCGGAAGAATTTTATGAGAAAGTCAAGGATTTGCCCTATAAACCAGGCGCACAAGGGGCTCTCTACAAACAGGTGACTTCTTCTGCGGGGCCAATCGTTTCCAGAGAACTAATGGATCGGCTGCCGCAATGGAGCAGGATAGACGTTTTTGGACAGACTGTGTGGCAATGGATCGGATTGATGCTGTACATTCTGATCGGTACTGGGGCTGTAATGCTCTCCTACCGATGTGTTCATAAGGCGCTCGATATTGTTAATTCCAGATTTCATTTAAGCTTCGGGCATCCCGTTGGCGGCCTGATCGTACCGGCCATGTTGATCCTGTTTGCAGAGACAGGGCTTTGGTATGTCGTGTACTGTTTGCACTTTCGGGATACCGAAACATTTAAGGCCATAACCTTTGTGTTCTTACTGATTTCCTACGGTTCGAGGATGTGGTTCATAGGGGCCATCCTCAGTCGAGCTGCGGGATTCGTCATCACCCTTGGTAGATTTGAGGCAAAAGGAATGCATGCTCAACTTATACGCTTCGGATTTGATGTTGTGACTGTCGTAATTGTCATTGGGGCCGCCATCCGACTTGGGGCTCGTTTGGGGCTGCCTACGTATTCTTTGGTGACAGGGTTAGGTGTCGGTGGACTTGCCGTGGCTTTAGCCGGCCGAGAAGCTCTGTCAAATCTGATTGGCACAATCGCCATTCTCTTGGATCGGCCATTCCAATTGGGAGATTTTGTGGAGTTGGGAGAGGGAGACCGTGGAACAGTTACTGAAATAGGTCTTCGCAGCACACGTATTAAGAGACTCGACGGAATACTCGTGTCAATTCCAAACGCGAATATAGCAAATATGAAGATTGTCAACGAAAGTGCCCCCGTGGCGGAAGCTCAGATCAGTGTGCCCGTAGGAGTAGCCTATGGATCGTCCGTGAACGAAGTGGAACAGGCATTGCTCGCCGCTTCACAGAGATGCGATTACGCAGTATATGAGCCGCCGCCCTCGGTAAGGCTCATGAGTTTTGGCGATTCAGCCTTGGAATTTCAGGTGCTGATTTGGATAGTTCAGCCGGAATCCAGGGCGAAGGCAATAGATCAGATAAACCGAGCCATTTGTGAGGAGTTGAGAAACGGGGAATCGAGATGCCGTTCCCACAGCGG
>CAVVHK010000043.1:0-56574 GCA_963747865.1 uncultured delta proteobacterium
ACGTTTTGGGAGGATTTTGCCCTCTGCATCCTCATCGGCGCGGCATACATATAATGTCGAGGTTTTTCTATGAAAACGAATGATTTTCTCTTTTGGTCCTCAATTCTCGTCGTTCTGTGCCTCATTTGTGCAACCTTGTATCTGATAGATTTTAGTGTCGGTCCGGCTGCCACCGACCTGTCGGACAGCCCTCACTTCGCAACCGTAGACGCCACTGTTCGAGTAATCGATAGTGCAAACAGCCAAATATTGGTCCAAGCTTGCTCGTTTACCTCCGTGCGCCTGGCCAAGGCTCTTGTCGATGCTCGGAACAGAGGCGTCTACGTGTCTGTCATCCTGGGTAAAGACCAACAAGAAGCTAGGCAATACTCAGTAGCCAGGGACCCTGACAAAGGCCAAAATCTCCACCTACGTGGAAGCCCTGAGCAAGAATTCCCTCGATAGTTTCATGATTGTCGATGGAGAAATTGTGATTACCGGCTCCTTCGACGGCATGGCGGGGGCGCCGAAACCGAACAGCGATAATCTCTCTATTGCCTCGTCCGGCGAGCTGGCGAAGACGTATCTGGCGAGCTGGCATAATCACAAAGAGCATTCGGAGGTCTTTCACTCACGGTTGTAGCGACTTACCGTGACGTGTGAGTTGCAGCAGAAGACGTGATACCGATGCGCTTTCCAGCATGCAGTTCCCCAGATCTCGGTGGGACAGGCATCCGATGCTGTCTCAAAATTCCAGATTTGGCTTAGATGGTAGCACGAAGTTTCCTCTCCCAAAGGGCGAGGGAACTTAAGATGTGGCTCCCAATTGCTCCTTCTCCCTCCGGGAGAGGGTTGGGGTGAGGGTAGCAAGAATCTGTGACGGCCGAATCGTGGCACGCTTTTGCCATCTTTCTGAGTTTTGAGAAAGCCTCAACCCTGCCTGTCAATTCGGGACAGGCTGGAAGCCTGTCCCACCGTTGTTGTCACTTGAGTATCGGCAGCCCAAAATGGACAGACACGGGGGTCTGCCCCTACGAAATCAACCCTAATCTCACCACGTGGGGCGCACATTGGTATCAGATCCCACTAATCTGAAATCCTATGCCGGGATGATTTCTATAAAGCCTTCATCGCCGTTTAATGGTTACCGTGTCTCCTGTCTTATAGCGATTGACGAAAGTTTTTTCCGAAATAGCTTGGAGTTCGGAGGCCCGAAAGCGGCGGTTGCATCCCTTATAATTTAGTTGGGATTCCGCAAGTTTTTTTGTTGAGTTCTCTGCGATCTATTATCCAGTTGAGGGCTTGTATAAGGCGATCCGTTAGCTCTTCGCGGGATTTTGCATAGAAATCTGAAAACCATTCTCCTTTCATGAGCAACCATAACCTTTCGATAGGGTTTAGGTCCGGAGAATAGGGAGGAAGATAAAGAGGCTCAAACCGACCCCAGTTTAAGGATTTGCTCTTATGCCAAGAGGCGTTGTCCAGAATCAGGAGATTTCGCGGCCTTTTGAAAACGATGTCTGAGTTGGCATAGTCCAGGAATATCTGAAACACTTTGGTATTAGAATGTGGAATCATGAGAGCGTAAAATTCGCCGGTTCTCGGGCATATCAGGCCTGTGACACTCATCCGTATGTGAGTGCCCTGATAAGGGTGGCGAATTTTCGAGCCTTTTTTCGCCCACCGCCGACGTGGGCGGGGGTCTCCTTCTATACCTGTCTCATCCTGAAACCAAAGGTCAATTCCCATATCTGCAAAATAGGCTTTCAGTGCTTCCAGAAAGGCTTTTCTTTTTTCTTCGTCTTGGCCGTTAGGCCACTTTCTGGGCGCTTTCAATCTAAAATCTTGCCGGTGAAGCCAACGCAATACAGTTCGATAAGAAATTACCGGTGTCAATTGTTTGGTCAAATAGCCATGGAACTTCTTTCCAGTCCAGTGAGTGTAGTTGGCCGGTTCCGGATGCTCTATCAGTTCCTCGTATTGCGCACTCTGCTCAGGGGTGATCTTGCGGGGCCGACCAGGGCGTTCTCCTTCAATGAGGCCGTCAATACCCGCTTGGTTAAAGCGTCCAACCCAATTGCATAATGTGCGCATACAGACGCCGAAGATACCCGCAACAGCGGCATGCGCCACCCCGATTATCAACGCTTTCATGGCCATCAACCGAACATGGCTACGACGCGAAACTGCGGCTTGAGCAGCTATCTCAAGCTCTTCGAGAGAGCAGTTCTCAGCATTTGGCATGTTGGCCGGCCGCGGCATACATCGCGTTAAAACATTTTCTTGATCCAATCGCGAGAAAAAAAGACTTTGAATCGGAATTTATTTTTGTCACTTGCTATAAGTCTAAAAGGAACTCTGTTTCCCGAATGCAGTGCTCTACCAGGCTGAGCCACGTCCCGACGGACAAACAATGTGTATCTTACTCCGAAAATTGTCCATGACTTTTTTTGAACCAGATCAGATTCAACTGGCGGAAGCGTCTTCCGAATTTCGCCGACCGTCAAGTCTCTTCCAGCGCCAAGGCCAGAGATTTCAGATAAGTGTTCAGAGTCATGACTCTTCCGTGGGGTATGGTCACGTTGGGCAAAGCATGCCCATGGGGGAAGCCCGATATGATTATCTTTGCATTCGCCTGCGTCATGTCTGATACCAGGTCTTCCGCTACATTCGAAAGGTTCTCGCCGTTTGGTCCCAAAAAGTGTCCCAGCACAATAGCCGCCGCTTCGTCGAGCAGTCCGCCCAGCTTCAATTGAGTTAACATGCGGTCCAATTTATACGGCGGTTCGCTTATGTCTTCGAGCACAAGGATTGAACCGGAGAAGTCGGGCAAGTAGAGCGTTCCCATTAGAGCGCATATCATTGACAGGCAGCCGCCCAGTATCGGTCCTGTTGCCTGACCGCCCCTGAGGACTTTTACCGGGTAATCGTCGGGCCAGAAGTTGATGGCCTTTTGGTCCGTCGTTATCGCCTGGAGCAAATAGGTTTCCGACATGGCGTCAAGCCCTGTAGCGATTTGGCCCGCTATCATCGGCCCAGAGAATGTCGCCAGGCCACAGGTCCTGTAAAGCGACAATTGGAGCGCTGTAACGTCGCTCATTCCGAGGATTATTTTTGGGTTTTTCGATACGGCTTCAATATCGAGATTCTCCAAGATTCGCATCGAGCCGTACCCGCCTCTAGCCAAAAAAATCCCCTTGATTTCGGGGTCTGCGATCCGGCCGTTGAAACTCCGGCATCTCTGGTCATCTGAGCCTGCCAGATAGCTGCACGGTCCAGAGTCGTAGTGGGAAAACCCAGTGGCAAATCCGCGTCCGTTTAGGAACTCTATTCCTTTATCAAGAAGGTCGGGATCCGGAGGTCCGGACACTGCCACAACGGCGATTGAATCGCCCACATTCAGTGGCGGGGGGATCAAAATGGACTTACTGACCATAGTTCAGCGGCCTACAGCGGGCTAACGCCGTGGAGAGCTGCGTCGTTCTCTATGAGCTCGTTCTCCGCGACGCTCTTGACTCGGTTCTCGAATCAGTGAGTAGATTGAGTATACTATATAAAAGAATGGATTAGCATTGAAGGAGGCCCACAGATGCGACTTTATCTGGCTCAGCACGGAGAAGCGGCTCCCGAACACGTGGATCCTGATCGCCAACTGACTGAAAAAGGAATTGCCGATGTTCGGAAGATATCAAGCTTCCTGCGGCCATTCGGGCTTACTGTTGGGTCGGTTTGGCACAGCGGAAAAGCCCGAGCCACGCAAACAGCGGAGATCATCGCCGCCGGCATTGAAGGACCGGCGCCCGTTATGCGATCAGGACTCGCTCCAAACGATCCGGTAAGTCCCATTCAGGAACAAATCGCCGACATGCTTGACGATCTCATGATCGTGGGGCATTTACCCTTCCTGGGTAAGCTCGCGGCAGTTTTGGTCACGGGGTCGGAATCCGCAGATATTGTCGCTTTTCAACAGGGCGGAATAGTTTGTTTGGAACGAGACGAAAAATCGGTATGGAAATTGCGCTGGATGATAATTCCGGACCTGCTGAGGTGAAGGCTTTGCCGGCGGGCAGTTTCAAGACTCGATAGTGTGCTGAAAAGCGAAGCGCTGTGGAGGTTTCCTATGAAAATGCTTCCGGAACGATACTTCTTGAAAGAAGTTTCTCTCTACACCTCCTTTCAAGAACTTCTAAAATTGCTATATCACACATTGCTTTCCCTCCCCCGAGAGTCGGAGTTCTGTTGGGAGCCATGCGCATCCATAGTCACCGGCGCCAATCCGGTGAGGCGTTTCATAGCTCGTTGAAACCGACGGTTCACGGGCGCTTCTTCAGATTGGTCGTTTGAACCGGAAATACGTTAATTTAGGAAAACGAGGTAACGAGGTAACAATGATACAAGGAAATTACGAGATCCGTACTATGAGTAGGGCGGAGGTGGATATAGCTGTTGATTGGGCCGCTCTGGAGGGATGGAATCCGGGTCTCCATGACGCCGATTGCTTTTTCGGCGCCGATCCCGACGGGTTTATTGTGGGATCTCTCGACGGAGAGCCAGTCGGTTGCATATCGGCCGTGGCTTACGGAAAATCATACGGCTTTGTTGGATTTTACATCGTCAAACCGAATTATCGAAAACAAGGGTATGGGATCAAACTCTGGCAAGAGGCAATGAAGCGCCTCTCAGGACGAAATATCGGACTGGACGGAGTCATTGCCCAACAGGACAATTACAAGAAATCGGGATTCAAGCTTTCTCACAGAAATATACGTTACCAGTGGTTGGCGGCTGGTGGTAAACCGGTTCCGAAGCGGCTTACTCCGCTGTCTGAAGTCCCGCCGACGGTTTCTTGGGGCATATGATGCGGAGCTGTTCGGGCTTGAAAGAAGAGCGTTTTTGCAATGTTGGATCAACCGCCCGGAAACCGTGGCTCTGGGCATACTCCACGGCGATGAAATCCAGGGTTACGGCGTATTGAGAAAATGCCGTAACGGGTTCAAAATAGGACCCCTTTTTGCCGATCACGCAGACGTGGCTGAAGCTCTCTTCATTGGTCTGACGGCGAACCTGTCGGCAGGGGTTCCGGTATTTCTGGATGTTCCCGAGGTCAATTCCCCGGCGGTCCGATTGGCGGAAAAATACGGCTGCGAAAAGGTGTTCGAGACTGCTCGTATGTATACCGAAACTCAGCCGAAGACGCCCCTGGAGCGATGGTTCGGGGTGACGACTTTCGAGCTGGGATGAGAGCAGTCTAGTTCCGGGAGTAAAATTTCTTGCGGCAAGATGATAGTTCACCGGGAAACCTCTTTTTGCAAATTGGTTTCCCGGACTCTTCCGCAAAAAAAACTATATTGCTTGACCAAATGGTCGTAACCGTGCTTCGGGCAGATCCCTCAATACCCTTTGCCTTGGGCGCCGTCTATGGGAAAGCTCCCTTCAGCTCCGGCATACAGCTTGCGAAGCTTCGGCTTCTCTATTTTTCCTGTCGCATTGCGCGGCACATCTCCGAAAAAGATTCCTTTAGGCCTTTTGTACCTGGGCAAGTTGCGGCAAAATTCGTTGACGTCGGCTTCGGTCAGCTCCTGGCCGGGCTTCTTTTGGATTACGGCGGCGACGATTTCGCCCAGACGAACGCTGGGAACGCCTATCACGGCGACGTCCTGGATCCTCGAGTGAGCCTGGAGAAAATCCTCTATTTCCACAGGATAAATGTTTTCTCCGCCTGTTATAATGACGTCTTTTTTTCGATCCACAAGCCAAATGAAACCATCTTCGTCCTGACGAGCCATATCGCCGGTCAAAAGCCAACCGTCTCGCAGTACTTCTCGGGTGGCTTCCGGATTCTTATAGTATTCTTTCATAACCCCGGGTCCCTTAACCGCCAATTCGCCGATTCCTCCCAGGCCGACGGATTCGAGCTTATCATCAACGATCTTGACCTCCCAGTCCAAGCCCGGTGTTCCGATGGCCCCTACCTTGTGTATATTTTCCACTCCTAAATGAACGCAACCCGGTCCGGAGCATTCGGTCAAACCGTAGTTTGTGTCGTACTGATGGTTGGGAAAGACCTTCTTCCATTCTCTGACCAGACTGGGTGGAACCGGCTGTGCGCCGATATGCATAAGCCGCCATTGCTCCAAATCGTAGTCACGGAGATTCACATCCCCATTTTCTATGGCAAAAAGAATATCAAGGGCCCATGGGACCAGAAGCCACACGATGGTCACTTTTTCTTCAGAGACCGCTTCGAGGATCCATCTAGGCTCGACTCCCTTGAGAATGACTGCCCTAGCCCCTACGATAAGATTTCCGAACCAATGCATCTTAGCTCCTGTGTGATATAGCGGAGGGATGCAGAGGAAGTTATCCGCGTGGGTCTGATGGTGATGCGCGCTTTCCGCATAACAAGCGAACTCCAGGTTTCTGTGCGTCAGAAGCGTAGCCTTGGGGGTGCCTGTGGTGCCGGAAGTGAAGTACAGAGCAGCGCTATCCGTTATGTTAATATCGATCAGCGGTTCCACGGCGCTTGCCGAGGAAAGCATCGCAGCGAAGGGCTCCGCGTATTCGGGCCTCATTTCCTCGGGTCCCACGAAAACGAAGTGAGCTACGGAACTGAGTTCTTTTCTGATGGCATTGATCCTGTCGACGAATTCCTCGCCGAAGATGAATACCTTGGCTTCGGCGACCTCAGTGCAACGCTTTATGGTCATTGCGTCAAACCTGAAGTTAAGAGGAACAGCCCAAGCTCCTGTGCGCAATATACCGAAATAGGCAGGTAGCCACTCGATGCAGTTCTTCATCAAGTGGACTACCCGGTCACCTTTTCTTATGCCCTTTTTCAGCAGAGCGTCGGCTACCTGGTTGGCTTGGTCGTCAAACATCTTCCAGGTTATTTCCTTTCGCTGCGCTTTGGCCGGTTTCTCTTTCAACCACGGCAATTTCCGATCCGTACATTCGAGCGTTTCTCGCCAGCATTTCCATTATCAGCATGGTCTACCCTCTATTTACTCTTTAAAAAACTCGGAGCGCAACGCCGGAAATCTTACGGCTTCACCCGAAAACCGAGTCGCCGCATTTTCCGGCTTTGACTTCAATTCGGGGCATGCGCCGAATACCGTTTCAAACTTAATAAGAAACGCATTATTCTACATTACCGAGAAGATGTGGGGAAGGGGTGTGCGGCGCACGTGAGGCGTAGATTCATACAATCAGCGACAAACAAGCGCCAATTTGGAGTGGATTTGGACAAAAATGTCCTGTAACGTGCGATGAGTAATCAATCAAAGTGGAGGACCGGAAATATGAAGAGACTCAGCCGCAGCGCAACAATTTCCTACCTACTTTTGGTCATCCTTTTAGGCTCTATTTCGGAACTGAGCGCACAGGATCTCTTCCGACAAATGGATCAGTTGAAGCAGCAGATTTCCGATCTGAAGAAGGAAGTTGACAGTCTAAGAACCATCGTCTACGAAGTCAGAAGAGTGGTGCTGGAATCGGCCGCCGCGCAGGACTCCGGAAAGAGCGACGAAAAATCTCCCAAGGAACAAAAGGCGGCTAAGGCGGAACCCCAAGAGCCGGAACCCCAGCTGGATGAAGCAGAACTTACGAAAATAATATGCCGGGCCATCGGAAATTTCTTTTCCGAGGCGGAGGCAATGGTGAGGCAAAGCGATTCAGCCGTCGCTGAAGCTGGAATGAGAAAGGCGCTGCAGAAGCTAACCTCGACTTTACACGGTTACAGGAGCGCTCACAGAGTAGATAAGCTGCTGAACATCTACGAAGGTGTCGCTTGGGACACTTACACCGCGGTTCAGATGCGCGAAAGCGTTGCGGGCAATGCCGATTTCATGAGAGTCCTGGCCAGACACAAGCAAAAGTACAATGAAACATGTCCCGGACGTTGACGCTTCGCCGTTCGGAAGATTAGATCTGCTAAACCGGGTGGTGTTCTACCACCGGATAATGATGAGTAAAGGGCTTTAGGCTCTAGACTGTAGCCCGAACCGGCGCCATATTAGGAGTTCTAGAAAGGAAGCTTCTCCTACAAGGTCGTTATTGGGAGAGGCTTTCAAACGAACTTTTTCCGGGAATCACTAGGCCTGGATTTGAAGTCCTTCCCAAGAAAGGTCAATTATGGCGCTAACGACAGGTTTTCAAGGATTTCCGCGGCAATGCGTGGATTTTTACTCGCAGCTCGCGTTGAACAACAACAAGCCCTGGTTCAACGAGCACAAGGATGATTACGAGAAAAACGTTATGGATCCGGCCCGGGCTTTTGTGTTTGAGTTGGGGGCGCTACTTGCGGAACTTTCTCCAAAGATAAACGCTGACCCGCGGGTGGACAAATCCATCTTTCGCCTCTATCGCGACACGCGCTTCAGCAAAGACAAAACGCCCTACAAAACCCATCTTGGTATTTTTTTCTGGGAGGGCAAGCTCCCGAAAATGGAATGTTCCGGCTTCTATTTTCACCTGGAACCGCCTACGCTGTTTTTCGGAGCAGGAATTCATTGTTTTTCCCCGAAGTTGCTGGAAACCTACAGAAATTCGGTTGTGGACCCCAAAAGCGGCCCCGTCTTGGCGAAGGCTGTAGAGAAGCTCACTAAGAAGCCCAACTATTCGGTTGGCGGCAAGCATTACAAGAAGGCGCCGAGAGGTTATCAGGCGGAGGGCCTTCTGGCGGATTTGTTGCTGTACAGCGGGTTATTCGCGGGTTATGAAGTGGACATTCCAGATGAACTTTACTCCCCGCAGATTCTTGATTACTGCCTGGCAAGATTTAAAGAAATGGTTCCCATACACAGATGGCTTGTCGATATGACCGAAAGAGCCGTATGAGTCCTGGAGTAAGCATCCGACTATTTGGGCGGCAGCCGCTCACGGTGCGCCATCCGGAAGTGAATTTAATCTTGGTTATAGTTCACCGGGAAACCTCTTTTGGCAAAAAGGGATTTCCCGGATCCTTCCCCAAAAACTCCTAATATATTGGTTGATTGAATGGTCGTAACGCATCTTCTCAACAACTGTGGGTAAAATGCGATCTAAATCTTCGCAAAACGGCTCAATATGTGGGCTAGCCGACTTGAGATTCGTTGGGCTGTTTCAACAATCGTACCAACGGCCCGGCCTCCAACCAATCGGTCTTACGAACACATCTTTACCAAATTGTGTGTATATGATAATCTAATTTTGTGATGCTTTTCAACCACTTCAGGACCCTGAGCTGAATTCTCGCGAGGCAAACTGGGCATGGTTTCTTCCCCCGTGAGATGCGGTTCGGCTCACAGAGTGACCTTCCGCAAGGGCTTGTTGGGGTTGATTCCCTGTTGAAACCTATCACACCTCGCACTAGCTGAAGAGGTTCGCCCAATTGTGTGGTAAGGACCAGCTCGAGCTGGACGCTCTTCCTCAGAGCGGCGCTGATCCGCACGAACAAGTGTTCAGCGTCCACGGACTACGCGGCCCGGAGGATCTTCGGCATCCAGCGGCCTCGGCTAATGGTAACGGATTTGATACGAACGCTCATTCATGGAAGCAAAACCGGATTCTTCAAATCTCCGTTGGCATTCTTGGGGAGAGCTGGAGTGGGTATTCGTGCTCGCCGGTATTAGTCCGGAGGATCGTGTGACCTAAAGCGCGGAAAATGAGGCGCTATTCTCAATAAGCGCCCGGTAAGAACCATAAACGACTGATAAAAGATACAATAAAACTCAGGGGAGACACTGAATTGCACACTGGGGCAATGTGGCCGGCTTTACGAATCGCCGGCATTTATACATTTCTCGGAGCATTGTGGATAGCCGCTTCCGACAAGCTGGTAATGCTGATGTCTTCCGATGCTGCTACGGGCATGGTAATCCAGACTTACAAGGGATGGGCTTTCGTATTGGTCAGTGGATTACTAATCTATTGTTTCTTGAATCGTGAGCTGACCAGCCGCATAAAAGCCGAAGAGAGCTTGGCCATTGCAATGGACGCCGCGCAATTGGGAGACTGGGATTCAGACCTCACAAGAAACGTCATAAGCCGCTCCCCCCGCCACGATCAGATTTTCGGTTACGACGCTCTCCAGCCGGAATGGAATTACGAAATTTTTCTTGCGCATGTGCTGCCGGAAGACCGAGATCACGTAACTGACAGTTTTGAACGCTCCTTTACCACGGGGGATTTGCGAGCGGGTTGCCGGATTTTGTGGCCGGATGGGACGCTCCACTGGATAGAAATCCGGGGGCGGACCTATTTCGATAAGGATAATCGCCCAATCCGTATGGCGGGTGTCCTGATGGACGCTACGGAGCGCAATAAATCCGAGGCTGCGCTTCTCTCGGGCGAACGCATGTTGAAACGAATGCTGGCCGCGTCACCTGTGGGTATAGGCCTCAGTCAAAAGAGAAAAATGATCTGGGTGAATGAAGCCTGGGCGCGCATGTTCGGATTCGAGGATACTTCCCAATGCATGGGCCAGGAAGCGAAACAACGGTACGTCTCCGAGGAAGAGTTCCAGCGAACCGGGGCTGTGCTGTACCGAAAACTGGAAAGCGGCGTGGTCAATGAAACCGACACAAAAATGGTGATGAAAGACGGAGCTACGTTTGACGCTTGCATACTCATGGCAGCTCTTGACCCCGAAGATCTTGGCGCCGGGGAACTGGCCGTTATTTCGGACATCTCCAAGAGGAAGGCCGCTGAAGCGGCTTTGGAGAAAAGTGAAGCCACTCTGAAAGGAATTTTGCAGGTTGCCCAGATGGGCATCGGTCTCCTTGCCAATCGGCAGATCGTATGGGTAAACCGGATGGTTGCTCAAATGACAGGGTATCGCCGGAGGAACTCAATGGCAGGAACGCAAGGTTTTTGTACCCCAGTGAGGAAGAGTACAATCGCGTGGGCGAAGTCATCTATCCCGCCACAAGAGAAAAAGGGGTAGGCTGTCTTGAAAGTCAGTGGAGGCGAAAAGACGGACAAACCATAGATGTATTTTTGAGCTCCGTGGCAATGAGGCCTGGCGATGTCTCGGAAGGAGTCGTTTTTACCGTTCTGGACATCACCGAACGCAAAAAGGCGGAGAAGGCTATCCGAGAGAGCGAAGAACGCTATCGCTCGTTATTCGAGCACATGCTTGACGGATACGCCTATTGCAGGATGGTTTTTGAAGACGGTAAGCCCCAGGACTTTGTTTATCTCGATGTCAACCAGTCCTTCGGCAGATTGACCGGCCTGAACGATGTGGTCGGCAGGAATGTCACAGAGGTTATCCCGGGAATAAGAGAATCCAATCCCGAGTTATTCGAGATCTATGCCAGAGTTTCGTTGACAGGCGTTCCCGAGAAGTTTGAATCTTATGTAGATCCTCTCGGGATCTGGTTTTCCATATCCGTCTATAGTAATCAAAAACATCACTTTGTATCCGTGTTTGATAATATCACGGAGCGCAGGCTGGCCGAGGCGGCGCTACGGCAATCGGAGGCTGAGGCGCAGCTCAGAAATCGGATTCTGGAGATTTTCCTTACCGTTTCGGACGACCAAGTCTATTCGGACATTTTAAAAATCGTTTTGGAGGTGACAGGAAGCGCTCACGGAATTTTCGGATATTTCGCCGAAAATGGAGCCTTTGTCGTGCCTTCCTTGACAAGACAAGTCTTTTGGGAAAAATGCGAAGCGTCGGACAAGGAGATCATATTTGATCAAAGCGCCTTTGCGGGCATATGGGCGCACGCTTGCGACACCGGCAATACCGTGGTTCGCAATGAAGGACCGTTTAGTGTTCCAGAGGGCCATATTCCCATAACCACCAGTATGGTTACCCCGATCATCTATCAAAAAAGAATCATAAGCGCCATTCACGTTGCAAACAAAGCTACGGCCTATACGGAAAACGATTTGCGGATCATGGAAACCATAGCGCGAAGCGTTGCTCCGGTGCTAAACGCCCGATTGGAAAGAGATCGAAAAGAAAGAGAACGTCAAAAGGCCGAGCTGGCGGTGCGTGAAAGCGAAGAACGATTTCGCACCGCTTTTCGTACCAGTCCCGACGCGATTAACATCAATAGGTTATCCGACGGGGCTTATGTGGACGTGAACGACGGGTTCACCGAACTTACCGGGTTTGCAAGAAATGAAGTCGTCGGGAGATCTTCAGCTGAAATTGCCATCTGGAATGACTTCAAAGATAGAGACCGTCTGGTGGCTGAGCTCAAGATGACGGGGCACGCGACCAACAGGAGCTTCAAATTCAAGTTAAAGGACGGCCGTGTCAGAAGCGGCCAGATGTCGGCCAGCCTAATTGATATAAGAGGGGTCCCTCATATACTTTCCATAACGAGGGACGTTGACGATATGCAAAGGGCCGAAGAAGAAAGGGTCAGGCTCGCCACCGCAATAGACCAAGCCGCGGAAACCGTCCTCATAACGGATACGACCGGAGCAATCCTATACGTAAATCCAGCGTTCGAGTTTGTCACAGGATACAGTCGAGATCAAGTGATAGGACAAAATCCCAGGATTCTTAGAAGCGGCCTTCACAACCGAGCATTTTACAAGGATCTTTGGGATACTTTAAGTGACGGAAAAGTCTGGCGCGGCAATTTCATCAACAGAAGAAAAGACGGCGCCTTGTTTGAAGAAGAAGCGACTATTTCTCCTATAAGAGACGACTCGGGCGAAATTGCGCATTACGTGGCGGTCAAAAGAGATGTCACCAAAGAAGTCTCGCTGCAGAAGCAGCTCCAGCAGGCCCAGAAGATGGAGGCGGTCGGCACCCTGGCCGGTGGAATAGCGCATGACTTCAACAACTTACTGCAGGTTATTCTCGGCTATTCGGAACTCCTTCTACAAGATAAGGAGCAAGCGAGTCCAGAATACTCTGATCTCAAGAAGGTGTTCGACGCCGCTAAGAACGGAGCCGAGTTGGTTCAAAGACTGCTCACCTTCAGCAGAAAGGTGGAGCCGAAGCTCGTAGCGCTGAATCTCAACAGACAAATCCTGCAGGTGGACAAGCTCCTGCGGCGGACGATCCCCAAGATGGTCGCCATTAACCTTGATCTGTCTCCCGATATCGGAGACATCCACGGCGATCCCACTCAAGTAGAACAGATTCTGATGAATCTGGCAGTCAACGCCCGTGACGCCATGCCCGAAAGAGGAACGCTCACAATCACCACGAGAAACGTCACGATCGACGACGAATCGAGCAGCTTTCATTCCGGAGTGGTTCCCGGAGATTATGTGCTGCTCAGCGTTGCCGACACGGGCCACGGAATGAATGAACGGACTGTTGAGCACATATTTGAGCCGTTTTACACAACCAAGGAACTTGGTCGTGGAACCGGCCTGGGCCTCGCCATGGTCTACGGCATCGTGAGTCGCCACGGGGGGCGCATAAGCTGTTCCAGCGGGGTAGGGCAAGGCGCCACATTCAACGTGTATTTTCCGGCGATTCCGGAAGAGGCTGAAGGAGACGTTGAATCATCAGGAGAAATGCCGATCCTCGGGACCGAAACAGTCTTGCTGGTGGACGATGAAGACATGGTGCGAGACCTTGGCGAACGTATACTTAGAGAGAGCGGCTATGCTGTCCTAACCGCAGCCAACGGCAATGAAGCCGTGGACTTATATCTTGCACGTAAGGACGAAATAGCCCTGGTGATTCTTGATCTGATCATGCCTACGATGGGAGGCAAAGAGTGTCTCAGGGCGCTTCTGGAGATCGATCCACAAGCCAAGATTCTTATTGCAAGCGGGTACACGGCGGATGAATCCGAACAGGACCTTGTTGGGCTCGGCGCCAAAGGGTTTGTGGGCAAGCCGTTCAGATTCAGAGAGCTGCTGAAGGGGGTCCGCAGCGTTCTGGACGACAGTGGATCTCATGCTGTTCCACTGCCCTCCGAATAGCGCAATGGCACGCGCCGGCATGTTGGCGTCACAGTTAGAGCTTCTTTAAGGAGGGCTCTGGAGGAAACTTTTTCTGCGAAGAAGTTTCCTCCAGATGAAAGTCTACTGGGCGGTTATAGGCGCAATGGCTCTATTTGTATGCCGGCGGAACCATCTCGGTGAAGCCGGGACCGTAAGGTTTGTACGGAACATTGGGGAATTTCTTGATGTCCTCGAAAAACTGCGCTGCGACACCTCCCACATACAACGCTATCCAGCCGTTGTCGGAACCGGAAAATCGTCCAGGAGAAGACTTCAGGTCACCTCGGGTAGGAGCGGCTCCGTTAAAAAGCATGTCATACTGCTCGCCCGGATCCCACCATAGGTCGTAGATAGCCGGGGTTTTCATAAAGAGGTCCGGTCCGAGCCAAGTGTCTTTGGCCGTCCATAGCGCCTTGAAACGCTTCACCCTGACTCCGCCGAAGGACTGATCATTAAAATACAGAAAGGTCTCGCGGTTTCCCGGACCCTTTCCAAGCAAACGATCGCTTTGATCGATCCCGTCGAAAATGATGGGTTTCCCCTCGTTGTCCTTCCATTCCCGCGAGGGAGCTTCGATCCCGGCAATTTTGGCCAAAGTCGGCCACCAATCCATGTGCGAAAACATGTCCATGTTTACGGAACCGGCTTTTATCTTGCCGGGCCACCATGCGATTGCAGGACAACGGAAGCCGCCTTCGAATGACGAGCCTTTCATTCCCCTGAACGGTGTGTATCCGGCATCCGGCCAGGCATCGACCCATGCGCCGTTGTCCGTGGTCCAGATAACTATGGTATTCTCAGCTATGCCTAGATCCCGAATCGCCTGAACGACCTGGCCGCTGTTGTCGTCCAGCTCCATCAAAGCGTCCAAATAATTGCCTCCACCCGGAGACTTGCCCTTCCAGCGCGGAGAAGGGTTGTTGGGGTTGTGGACTTTCTGGAAACACAAATACATAAAGAACGGCTTGGTGTCTTTGGCGTGCTGTTTGATCCAGTCCACGGCTTTGGCTCTAATATCGTCATCGTTGGTCGCCAGGTCATTGTACTCGAATTTCTTCTTCATCACCTTCGGCGGCTCCCCTGCCTTTCCCTCCCACATTGAGAAGTCCGCCTGGTTCCAAACCTTCATAAACTTCTCGTCATGTATAGGGAAATTGGGGTGCAAAGGCAGGTACCTCGTAAGCATAGACGCCCGCGTAGTAAGGCAGCATGTAATACATCTCATCGAAACCGTTCGCTGTCGGGAAATTTTCAGGCCTGTCTCCAAGATGCCACTTGCCGAGTTGCACCGAAGTGTAACCCGCCTTTTTCAAATACTGGGCGATTGTAGGGGTCTGTTTGGTAATGCCGTTGGGGTCCCCCGGAGCGAGGACTGACGAGAGAGAAGTGCGGATAGGAATTCTACCCGTGATGAACGCGGCCCGACCCGCCGTGCAACTTGCTTCACCGTAATAGTTGACGAAGCGCATGCCTTCAGCCGCGAGACGATCCAAGTTGGGTGTGGGAGCGCCGCGCATCTCGCCGCCTCCGTAACAGCCCAGGTCGCCCCATCCCACGTCATCTGTCATTATCATCACAACATTAGGCGGTTTAGCTTGCCCCGAAGCAATTGGCGGGGCTACGCAGAATGCCGCGCAAACAAACACCAGAGCAATAACAACAAGGGATTTCATCTGAGAAAAATTCTTTGACTCGCTCATTGTTCCTCCTTGCTAATGTAAATAACTTTGGAGGGAAACTTCTTGAAAGAAGTTTCCCTCCAGACCTCCATTCAAGAACTTCAAAAATGGCCATGTGACGGGTCGTCATTCCCGAACCTGCGGAGACGCCGATCTAATAAAGCATTTTTTAAGCGTTCACCGGGATCTGCTCGAAGCGTGACTTCTCACATTTATCACCCAATACACTAGAAGTTTTTGGGAAAGGGGCCTGGAAACTCCTTCCTATGTAAATACTTCGTTTCTGAAAAACGTGGCATTTTCATTGTTCGTTGTGAGCGCCCCGAGAACATGTTTTTTTTGCAAGAAGGGGTTTCCAGGTGAACTATTACAACAGTTTTCCTCCTTGAGATTCGCGGGTTACTTGAACAATCGTTTCAATAGCGTCGGCCCGCCAAGATGTCGTTGCGAGGAGCGAAGCGACGAAGCAATCTCAGCTTGTATGGTCTATGAGATTGCCACGGGCTGCCGCCCTCGCAATGACAGGTTTCGGCTTTGCGCTATTCAAGCGTCCCCACAATTTTTAACGCGGAGGACTAAAGAATCATTCGCATCGTTAGTTGCTAGGCGCCAGCCGTTTCAGCTTTTCGTCGATTGCCCATAACGTCCGCATAGGCAACTCACGCTGAGACAGCGCTTGACGATATAGGCTTTCCGCTTCCTTAGTTTTGCCCTCCTTTTCGTAAAGCTTTCCGAGAAACAGATACGAATCGGGGAACGTCGGATGTCGTTGTACTAGTTGTTTTCAAACCTCCGTCGCTCCTGCGATGTCCCCCTGCTTATACTGCAAGAAGCTCAGCGAGTAAGCGTACTTCGGCGCATCAGGGCGCAGCTCCGCCGATTTTTTCGCCCAGGTCAGGGCTTCGTCAGGCCTGTCTTCAGATAGAATCACGCTTAAGTTGTAAGCAGCCTCTCCAAGGGTGGGGTCAGTCCGTAAGGCGGCCCGAAGGTTCTGCTCGGAAGCCGGCAGATTTCCCTGTTCGGCCTTGAGCAAACCCATGTTGAAATTCGCTGCCGCGCTGGCGGGATCTATGCGCAGGGCGTTATCTAAGGCTGATTCGGCCTTTTCCAGGTTGCCCATGCGGGCGTGAACTATGGACACATTGACGAGGGGTTGGACACCTCCGGGGTCGAGTTTTGACGCCGTCTCAAAGGACGTCAGCGCCAAATCAAGTCTGCTTCTGCTAAGATAATAATTGCCGAGGTTGTAATGGGAACTCCATTGGTCCGGTCTGGCCAACAGAGATGTGAGGTGCTCGTCCGTAGCCTTTTTCAATGCGGAGGTGTCCTGGTCCTTGAGCAATGCGTCCGGAAAGTCCGCCAGAGACGCTGCCGCTCGAATCCTAACCACGAGATAATCATCTGTTGTGGCTCGAAGAAGCGCAGAGGCGGTCTCTTTGGTCGGGTGAACGGCCAAGGATTCCGCAGAGGCGGCTCGAATCAGCGGGGAGCGGTCGTTCAAAGATTTTAGAATTTGAGGCCATTTCGTCTGATCTTGGCATGCCCTGAGCAACCGTAACAGAGAGGCTGCAAAAACCTCATCATGGTCTTTGTCGTCCAGGTAAGCAAGCATGTCCGGGAGTGGGCTCCAATCACGCTTTCTTGCGGCGTCAACGAGTCCTGCGACGCGCAGAACGGGAGCCTGATAATCCCTGGATCGCCATTTACGAACCTGTTCGTCGGCCCATTGGGGTGGTTTGTCGTTGTGGCACTGGTTGCAGGCGTTCGGCGACTTGAAGGCCACAGTGGCCGCTGGAGCGGGAGGCCGCATGGAATGGTCGCTCCTGCGCATCCTGGCAAAGTCGGTCATTGGCATATGGCAGGAAACGCATTTGTTTCCGGGGGCGCCGGCTTTGTGATGTGTATGCTCGGTCGAATTGTCCACCTTATTCTGGTGGCAGGGCAGGCAGGCCTGATTCGCTTTTTCCTCCGCTTTGAACTTGTACCGACCACTGGACGTGTGGCAATGCAGGCAGTCCAGTTTGCCCGATTTCACGCAAGGACTCATCAGCCACGATGTGTAGGTGTAGTTTTCGCCAAGGTCCCGACCGTCCGCGTAATAGTCGGGGCTTTCAAGTGTGACCAAATCCAAATTGTCGAAGAAACTTTTCCCCGGGCTTAAAGGTATGCGTCAAAGGACTGGACTTTGCGTGACAACTGGAGCAGATGGCGTTGTTTTGTTCCTTGGAGAAGTCACGACCGCCGCGAGTGATCTTCAGGTCCTTCGGGACAGTTCCTTTGGGGGCCGCTTCGCAGACTCGAATATGCTCTTCGGCAGGGCCGTGGCATGTCTCACAGTTGATGCCCGGCTCCTTCCAGACAGTGTTATATGTATCCTTTTCAAGATCATAGTTCGACGAAGACTGGCTGACGTGGCATGCGTAACAAGCGGTGTTAAAGGTGTAAAGCCATTCCTTCCAATTCACGGGCTGATCCGGATGTCCGGGAAAATGTCTTACCCCGCTTGCGGCAGTGTCAAACCATTCCTTCTTGTTAACGTCATATGCTAACGGAAGCGTCTGGAGGCGACCTTTATCAAGTTTAGTCAGGAAATAATAGACGTTCTTGCCACCCATTACATGTTGGATCGGGTACTTGGTCTCCCCGTC
Source organism: uncultured delta proteobacterium (assembly GCA_963747865.1). Taxonomy (GTDB): domain Bacteria; phylum Desulfobacterota; class Desulfomonilia; order Desulfomonilales; family Desulfomonilaceae; genus JBBSBY01. The sequence continues at coordinate 18,212 of CAVVHK010000043.1, forward strand.
GGGACCGGTTTCAACTACCCATCCAGCGTCGGAGTCGATGCGAACAAGGTATCGGCGGTCCCCAATAACGATCTCTTTATCCTGAGGCGTAAGACGGTTCTTAGCCAAATCAGCGGTGTACGGCTGCATGGCCAGGCCATGGTGAGAATTGGACCACAATTGATAAAACTTTTCATGGCATTTTCGGCAGCTAACTGAGCCCGTGTATGCGTTGGAGGATGAAACCTCGGCGGCCGCTTTTGCAGGATATGACCGGGACCACACGCCTCCAGCGGCCATGACAATCGCTCCAAGAATTATTCCCCGGTAGAGTCTTTTCATAATCCTCCCGGCCATCCCTTAAGTCCGATCAAGAGACGGCTCCCTATTTCTCAAAAGAGAAGATCCGTTTCCAGTCATTCTTCATACTGATTACGATCCAGCCTTGACTCTTCGCTTCGGTCATAAGCGCGTCAGAGAAAGTCCCCACCTTGGATTCAGGCCCATAGGCGTACTCTCGCTCCGCGTCATCATGGTGGACGAGCATCATGATCTTCGCACGGTCCCCGGCTTGGGTCCACTCAAGCATCTCACGATCTCCGTCGGAATTGCCGAATGCGGCCTGCGGTCTCCGTCCGATGACCAGGTTAATGCCCTCTGGTTTACCGGCCTTGTCGTCTATCCAGAGTGGTTCAGGAAGTTTCGTGAGCGTGGGCTTGCCGTCCTTACCGTACCCGTACTTGGTTCTAGCCGCCGTTCCGATGGCGTTTTCGGGCGGCATTCCGTAAACTTCCTCGGCCAGGACTCGCACAAATTCCTGCCCGCCTCCAGTGACTATGTAAACCTTGAAACCGTTTTCACGGAGATAGGCCATAAGTTCCAGCATGGGCTGGTAGACGAGCTCCGTGTACCGACGGTCATAACGGGGATGTTTTGCCACAGCGAACCAATCCTTGAGAATTTTGTGAAACTCCTCAACCGTCATGCCGCTGTGGGTCACCGCAAGCACTCGCTCCAGATCCGCCATCGTCAAGTGCGCCATCCTTTCGTGGTCCCCTGAGAGGATGGTTTTGAAAGGCTCCTCGGTTTTCCACTCAGGGTGCTCGGGAGCGAGCGCCGCTATCCGTTGGAACGCGAAGATGACCTGGGTGTACATAGGCTGCTCGACCCAGAGCGTTCCATCATTGTCGAAAACAGCGAGGCGTTCCGCGGAGGGCACAAAGTCGGGGCTTCCTTCCTTCGTCGCTTTGGCCACGAATTCGCCAATAGCGTTCTTTGCCGGACCGTCGTTCCAGGAAGACAACGGGTCGGCGGCCAGGGCCTGGTCCATGATCCCTGCCGTCATCACCACCACGAGCAACAACAACAGGCGTCCGGTCACACGCAACGCGTAATTCTTAGTCTCCACAATCGCCTCCTTCCAAACAACTTCCCGAAAATATCTCTGGAGGGAAGCTTCTTACAAGAAGTTTCCCTCCAGACCTCTCTTCAAGAACTTCCAAAATGGCGATGCGATGGCTCCGTTTTTCTAAGCGTTCACCGGGAGGTCGGTTATTGTGGAAAAAAGGAGCTTCCCCGTTGACCATTACCGTCTTTACCGGACCAATCCCATTCCCTTTGCGGATCTCAACAATTCTTCCCTGAACTGCGGGGCAGCCAGTTCTATTAGAGCAAGCGCCCGTTGGGAATTGGTTTTGCCTTTCAAATTGGCCATACCGTATTCCGTCACAACATACATTGGTTCCATGCGGGAATCGGTAATGATGCCCGTTAAATGCGGGACGATTCTTGAAATCTTTCCGTCTTTCGCCGTTGAGTAGAAAGCGAGAAATGATTTTCCGCCCCTTGAGCGAAAGGCTCCGCTCATGAAATCCCGCTGCCCTCCAACTCCGCTGAATTCGTGACCTGCGATTACTTCCGCATTTACCTGTCCGAATAGATCAATTTCTACAATCGAGTTGACCGAGATCACATTATCATTCTGCTGAATCATTGCGGGGTCGTTAACATGACGGGAAGGGTAGCTTTCAATCGCTGGGTTGTCGTCAATAAAATCGGTACAGTCTCTTCGTGCCCCAACAGAGGGTGAAAACAGACTTGTAACGATGAATGTTCTTTTTCGTGTTTGTGAGCGCTCCCGATTCATAAAGATCCACGACGCTACTGGTAAGCATTTCAGTATGGAGGCCCAGATCCTTGTGATTATTAAGAAAAGTAGCCACGGCATTGGGTATGCCGCCAATGCCGAATTGTAGACACGCTCCGTCCGGAACCATCTCGGCGATCTTGGTTCCGATGATTTTGTCGTTTTCGGAGATTGGTCTGTCCTTTAGTTCATTCAAGGGAGCATGGTTTTCCACTATCGAATCGATTTCGGAAACATGTATTAGGTTTTCGCCGAACACGCGGGGCATGTTTTCATTTACTTCCACGATGAGCGTATCACAGTCCCGGGCCACTGTGGACGAATAATCGCAGCTGGTTCCAAGGCTGAAATAGCCATGCTTGTCCATGGGCGACACCGTTATCATGAATACGTCCATGTGGTTGAAATGAGAAAACACTTTAGGAAGCTGCCAGAGATAACACGGCATGAAATCGACCGCGGGGCGGGCTCCGGCCTCCTTTATGAGCGTCCTATCCAAGGCGCCTAAGAAGTTGGGATGAAATTTCAAACAATCGAGGTATTCGGTCCGGAAAAGCGGCTTCGCTCCTTCGCCGGCCAATTGATAATAGAGGTGGAGTTCGTCGATTTCGCCTTCCGCGACCCTTTCCGCTAACGCCGCCAGTAATGCAGGCGGACCCGATGGTCCGAGTCCGAATGAAAGGTTCCCCGTTTTGGGAACCTTCTCGACAGCCTTCCTGGGTGTAGTCAACTTCTGTCTATAAAGGCCGGCTATATCGGGCACGCTTAGCCTCCTTGTCTGAATGTTCTTAGGGGCGCTAACTCCACTTTGCGCTCGGAGCGGAGATAAAAGGGCCACGCCGAATGGCGGTCATGCGGGGACGTGATTCCGAGTCCACAAAATGAGAAGCCATTTGGGGATCGTTGGCCAAAAGACATATATAACGCCCTGTTGTTTTCCTTGAGTGATGTCGCTCTGCAAAAATAGGAACGCTCATTTGTCCTGAAAATCAGGCGGCCGTTTTTCGAAAAACGCCTTAATGCCCTCCTGGTAATCATCGCTGTCGTACACTTGCCGCCGCATGGCTTGAACTCTTTCAAAGGTTTCGGGGCTGAGATTGTGTGAAGCCCCCAACAACCTTAGCTCTTCCTTGAGGAGACGGATTACAAGCGGTGAATTCTTTATTATCTGCTCAGCGATGGTCTGGGTGAGACCTTCAAGTTGGTCGCCGGGCGCCACATGGTTGATTATGCCCACATTCATCAGGCGACTCGCCGGAACAGGCTGCGCGGTAAACAGCATTTCCTTGCAGAGCGGCATTCCTCCGGTGTTGAGGAAATTCTGGACTCCTGAAATGTTGTAGGGAACGCCTAGCTTGGCGGGGGTGATTGCAAAAGCGCTGTCTTCAGCGGCAATGATTATGTCGCAGCTCATCACGAGCTCGCAGGCGCCTCCCCACACGCTGCCTTCGACCATCGCGATCACCGGGGCGGGAAAATGTTCGATAGTCCTCACCACAAGCCGTAGAGGATCGTCATAGGTCAGGGGATCGCGACCGTTTGTGGGCAATTCGCGGACATCGTGGCCCGCGGAGAAGACTTTAGAACCGGCAGGGGCCCTTAGGATCACAACCCGGACGCGCTGTTGTTTCATTTCTTCCAGTGCGTCGCAGATATCGTCTATCAGCGTTTTGCTGAGGGAATTCAGCCTATTGGGGTTGTTGAGAGTAATGAAGCCTATTGAGTTTGAGATGCTCTTATCCACAAATCCCATAAACGACTCCTTTCGTTGGCGCTCCAAGGCCATATTCGGGCTGCCGCAACCGGTTGGTAATCGCGGAACTCAACGTCTCAGGTCGAAAAAGGGACTTGCCCCTATTCGACTGTACAGTTCCGAGCCTTACTCTGTCAACAACAGTTTTCGTGCCGCCTTACAGTCCGGAACTGAGCCGTGGGACGCCTTTTGCGGCCATGTTCTAATCCACAGATTGCGCAGATGCGCGCCGATGATTTCGTACGTTTGCCGGTCTCGCGAATCTGCGGCCTTCTGCGACACCGGTGGATGGATTTCTTTAGGTTTCGGGCGGGAACCCCACGGTTAGCTTTCCTCCGAGGGCACGATCGCTTCGAGGGCTGTAATTAGGGACGGAATATGGCGCATCGCCACTTCCCATAGAATGTCTTAGTCTACACCCATGTAGTCGTGGACGATGCGGTGACGGATACCGGTTACGTTTTTCCACGGGATCTCCGGATGGGCCTCTTGTGTCGGGAGGGAGACTCGGGCCGCAGCTTCGCCGATAGTCTGAATCAGATGAGCGATGACGAAGCGAAGGTCTTCGTCCGCGTCGTAATCGGACTTTGACCGCCCTGCCCCTCGAACGGATATCTTGTGCGCCATGTCCGGCATATGGCCTAGATATAGCGTGTCATCCCTCCGCATAGAGCCCCTCCGCCAGCACCCGGTCCCTTAACCGGCGGTTGAGGTCTTTAGGGTTCATGACGTCCACTTTCCTGCCGCCGAGCAGGACGGACAAGTCCTCCTCTATATCGATGATTTCCAATCCCGGCGTATGGTCCGGATCAAACTGCACGAGAATATCCACATCGCTGTCCGGTCCAAAATCGTCACGCACAACCGAACCAAAGCAGGCCATCCATCGAATATGACGACTACGACAAAATTCCGTGAGCTTTTTCTTGGGCACATCTATGCGAATCACATATGTGCCTCACAGCTAGGGGAGCCCACAGTGTCATAGGGCTTCAGAATTGGCTTCAAGCGTTTCTCGAAATCAGCGGTCGTCTTTATGGACCGGTGGATTTTGTCCGCCGCTTCGATGTTGGAGCTGGCGGTCTAAAGGGCCTGTTTCTGATTTCAAAACTACTGGACTGAGATCCGGTTTACACGAATCAGGTAAGTTAGACCAGAGAAATCGTCCACGATTCGTTAGCGTTCAGCCCGGTTTTGAATTTCCAGGATTGATGATTATCGTAACTTTAACGAGCCGGGAACTCCGATCAAAGAGATCAGATCCCTCTGAGGCTGGACAACATGCATAACGCTGCTCAAGTGAAACCCAAAATGCCGTCCTCCATGATGTGGGCGTGAGCTTTGGGAATTGCGGCTCTCGCAAATGCGTCTTATGCGAATTAGGAAATAGGATGAGCTCGGCAGGGACGATGGCAAGAATAATTGAAACAGTGAAAGTAAGAAGTGAGAATTGAACAAAGAGTAATTGCCGGGAATCTGATCGGCGTGACGAAAAAATTACCAAGAAATGCGTTCCGAGTCTCGTGTAACGTTCGGACAGAGCTCTCCGGTTAAGAGCGTCAAGGATCCTACCTGTTCGGACGGTCCTGCTGAACCGGGAACTCAAGCGTCCGAGGAAGCAACGGAGGACTAAATCATGTTCGATGAACGGATTGAAGATATTCAGGCAGGGAACGACAAATGTCCCACTAATGTCCACAAATGGATGGGGTCGGATCCTCACGCCACATTCGAGCAGAGTCGCCCAGCGGTAAACAAAGAGGAACCGATTTCTTTCGCAAATCCGTGCGAGGCGGGCGCAAAGAAAGCCTCTGAAGATGTAGTCGGCAAACGAATGCCTAGAGCGGGAGTCTACACTTAGATTCGGCTCCGGTGAAAATCAAAAGGAATTCGTAATATTGCGGACGAGGGACAGCAAGGTTTCTCGTCCGTTTTTTTGCGGCGGAGGTTGCCGCGGCAGCCATGCTGACGAAAGGGGCCAAAGTCGGGCGCCGGACGCAAATTTTTGAAATAATCCACAGGAAACCACTTTTTTGCGCAAAGGAGATTCCTCCAGGCGCACGCATATGAAGTTTGAGCCCGTCTTATCGCCTTCGCGTCACATTGAGTCTCAGTAATCTACTAATAGTTTTACGGGATTATTGCGGTGTCGAGCCCTTTACTCGGCCCCTGATGTTATATCTGAAGAAACGGCCTTATGTTTCCTTCGCAGGAGGCATACGATGATCACACTAAGATTTCTAACCCTGGCAGCGGCAATTTCGCTGTGCGCTGTCGCTTCGTTTCCCGCGGCGGCCCAGACCAAGGATGACGCAGCGAGGTTGTTTCAAGAAGCCTACCAGTTGCAAAACGCATTCCTTACGAATGAAGATCTGAACACTGCGATCCAAAAGTACGAGGATGCTCTCAAGATATACGGGAAACTCGGGGATCTGAAAAGTCAGGGGACCGTCCTTAACAATTTGGGAGTCATTTATTACGGCCGGGGTCAGTATACCAAGGCGGCCGAATATTACGAAAGATCGCTGGAGATCAGAAAAAAGATCGGGGACGTGTCAGGTGAAGGGCAGGCCTTGGGCAACCTGGGCCTGGTGTACGCTGATCTGGGTCAGTACACGAAGGCGATGGATAATTACCGGAAGCAATTGGAGATATCGGGAAAAACCGGAGATCAGGCGAGTGAAGGAAACGCCTTGCACAACCTCGGCTCCGTTTATAACAACCTGGGTCAGTATCCCAATGCGGTGGATTCCTATGAAAAAGCCCTGGAAATCAGAAGAAAGCTTGGGGACGCCAAAGGGGAAGCCAATTCTCTTACGGGCATAGGCAACGTGTATTATTACGAGGGTCAGTATGCCAAGGCGGCTGAGTACTTCGAAAAGTCCTTGGAGAGCGCCCGGAAACTAGGGGACCAAAAGAGTGAAGGGCAGACTCTAAATAATTTGGGTCTCGTCTATAACAACTGGGGTCAGTATCCCAAGGCCCGCGAGTATTTTGACAAAGCCTTGGAGGTAAGAACAAAGATTGGTGATGTTTCCGGTGAAGGTCAAACCTTAAATAACCTCGGTCTACTGGTACAACAATTGGGGGCAGTATCCGAAAGCGGTCGAGCACTATGACAAATCCTTGGCGATTAGGCGAAGAATAGGCGATGTGGCCGGTGAAGGTCAAACCCTGAACAACTTAGGGATAATCTATTGGAACTTGGCTCAGTTTCCAAAGGCTGTCGAATACTATGACAAATCCCTCGTAATCAGGCGAAAGATAGGGGACGTGGCCGGTGAAGGCCAAACGCTGAACAATCTGGGGATCATCTATTGGAATTGGGGCCGGTATCAGGAGGCGGTGCAATATTACGAGAAAGCTTTGGAAATCAGAAAAAAGATTGGCGATATAGCCGGGATAGGGCAAACGCTGAACAATTTGGGTCTTATCTCTTGGAACGCCGGCGAGTACGCCAAGGCTGCGGACTATTACGAGAAATCTTTGGAGATAAGAAGAAAAACCGGCGAAGTGCAAGGCGAAGGGTTGGCGCTGAACAACTTGGGAAATGTCTATAAAGATTGGGGCCAATATGGCAAGGCCATTGATTACTATCAGAAATCATTAGATATCTTCGAGAAGATCGGTGACGCAAAGGACGAGGCGACGTCACTGAACAACCTGGGCATCGTGTACAAGGATTGGGGTCAGTATGCCAAGGCTGTGGAATATTACGAAAAATCATTAGGGATCAAGAGAAGAATCGGAGACACACTCGGTGAAGCTCAAACCGTGACCAACTTGGGTGTCGTTTACAGGGAATGGGGCCAATACGATAAGGCGCTGGCAAGCTTTCAGAGTGGGCTTGAGATCTACAAGAAGATCGGGGTTTCCACCGCATGGGCCAACGATAATATCGGGAACCTCTATTTGGACACGGGAGACATTCAGAAAGCGGAGCCGTTTGTCAAAGCGGCAAATTATTACACATCTCGCGGAAGACTTTCGCTTGCCAAAGCAGATTACCCGTCGGCCAAGGAGAACTATGAAGGCCTTTTGAAATCCGCAGAGAAGACCGGAAATTCCGACAATCTCTTCACCGCTTTTACGGGGCTCGGAAAGGTCTATGAATCAATGGAGGATTATAAACAATCCGAGCAATACTACGAAAAAGGCATGAAACTAACGGAAGAAATCAGGTCAGGGCTCTTGCCTTCCGAGCGAAAGAACTTCTTCGAAGTCAAGATCAACGGATTCCAACGGTCGGAACCGGCCCAAGGTCTGACCCGAGTTAGAATGAAACTTAATGAAGCAGCGGGCAGTATTGACTCCAGTGAGGTGACCAGGGCAAGGGGATTCTCAGATAATATAGCTCTGACCGCGGGACCGGGCAGCTCGAGCGTTCCCGATCAAATCCTTCGGAAAGAAGACGAGCTGGTCAGCAAGGTAGCGTCCCTCAAGAAACAATTGGCCAAGACGGATAAAGAAAAAGCTCTTAGCACCTATGAAAACCTGAATACGCAAGTCCGGACCGCGGAAGCTGAATTGAATTTGTTTATAGACATGCTCTGGGAGCAATACCGACGCTATGCCACAGTGAAATACCCCAGACCGGTGACGCTCAAGGATTCAGCCCTTAAGCCCGAAGAATGGGTGGTTATTTTCGACGTTTCAAGCGAAGGCGTGGGAGTTAAACTCATCAAAGGCAAAGAGATAGCCGATACATATTACACGAAATGGAAATCCGTAGACTTGGAAGCCGCCGTAAAGAAGTTCCGAGAGTCATTTGAACAAGCTAAGCTCAAGGCCTTTGACCCGGAGTTAGGGAAAACGCTTTATAAAAGACTTCTTCTCGCTATGTTGGCTCAAGTGCCGGAAGGAGCCCCCATCATAATCATTCCTGACGGGGCTCTGGCGGTCCTACCCTTTGAAGCTCTAGTTGTGTCGGGAAAGGCGACTTGGCAGGAAGATGGCAATAGACCATATCCCGAAGGCCTCACCTACCTGGGGGACGTTTATCCCATAAGCTATTATCAATCCATCACCGCTCTGAGCCTTGCCAGAGATTTCAGGGGAAAAGATAATCCCGGCGCTAGGACCATGGTGATTGCGGACCCGGTGTTTGACGCCAACGATCCTCGTCTGAAAGTCGCCACTGTTCAGGAGAGACAGCGACTGTTGGCCTCTTTGCCCGAAACCCTAATGTCCATCAAGACTCAAACAGGGGTTGCATTCCCGAGGCTTGCTTTAACGACCGACCTGGCCGAATCCCTCAAGAGGTTAGGACCCGATAAGACCGATCTCTTAACCGGCTTGCAGGCCAACAAATCCGTTTTGTTTGAAAAACCGCTTATGAATTACGGCTCCATCGTCTTTGCCACCCACGGTTATTTCGGCAAGGACATACCCGGTGTCCAAGAGCCGGTGTTGGCGATGACGATGTTGGGCGGGCCCAAAGGCCAAGATGGCTTTCTGAGGATGAGCGAAGTAATGAAAATGAGACTTAACGCTAATGTTGTAGCGCTGACCGCATGCCAAACAGGATTGGGAACCAACCTCTCCGGCGAGGGTGTTATGAGCATGGGTAGAGCTTTCCAATACGCCGGGGCAAAGTCTATTCTCATGAGCCTATGGTCGGTGTCGGAAAGTGGTTCGGTATTGCTCGTGCAGAAATTTTTCGAGCATCTGGACTCAGGGAAGACCAAACTTGAGGCGTTGAAACTCGCAAGGGAAGACGTCCGCAACGCCGGGTACAGGCATCCGTTTTATTGGGCGCCTTTTATCCTGGTGGGGGAAGCGAACTAAGTAATCCCGCGACCATGGCAATCGTTGTCCCTTCCTTGCATGGCCTAGCGCCCTAAATAGATGGCTGCGGATATTTCCCACATGACGTAGAGGTAGGCGCCATGAAAAGACTGTACGCCTTGGTCGCCATCGGATGGGTGACGTTCTTTATTTGCCCTTTTTCAGGGCCGGCTCAAACAGAGAGTGAAGGAAGTCTCTTTCTTAAAGAAGCGGATGACTTGCGGACTAACCCGCTCTCCCGCCAGGATTTGGAGCAATCCATTGACAAGTATCAACAGGCCCTGCGGATATTCCGGCGAACACATTCCGAAAAACTGGAAGGGACAGCGCTCAATAACATCGGGTGGGCTTATGACGATTTGGATCAGTATCAGAAGGCCCTGGAATACTACGAGCAGTCCTTAACCGTAAGGCGCAAGATCGGGGACATTACCGGGGAAGGCGTCACTCTCAACAATATCGGCGTTGTTTACAAATCCTTGGGTCAGTATCGGAAAGCGCTTGAATATTACGAGCAGGCTTTAACCATCAGGCGAAAGACCGGAAATATAATAGGAGAAGGCGTCACCCTCAATAACATCGGTTTGATATACGACAACTTGGGGCAATATCAAAAAGCGTTGGAATGCTACGAGCAGTCTTTGAATATAAACCGCAAATTGGGAAATTCAAAGGGGGAAGGCATCTCGCTCAACAATATCGGTTTGGTTCACAAAGAATTAGGTCAGTATCAGAAGGCTCTGGAGCACTTCGAGCAGTCGTTGCTCATCAGCCGCAAGATCGGAAACATTCGTGGGGAAGGCATCGATCTGAACAACATCGGCTTAGTTTACGACGACTTAGCCCAATATCAGAAGGCGTTGGAATATTACGAGCAGTCTTTGGCTATCGACCGCAAGACAGGGAACATTAGTGGGGAAGCCATCACCCTGAACAACATCGGAGCGGTTTACAAAGCTTTAGCTCAGTATCAGAAGGCGTTAGATTATTATGAGCAGTCGTTAACTATCAGGCGCAAGATCGGAGATATTAAGGGAGAGGGTACCACCCTGAACAACATCGGATTGGTTTACGACGACTTAGCCCAATATCAGAAGGCGCTGGAATATTACGGGCAGTCCTTAGCCATTAGGCGCAAGACAGGGAACATTAGTGGGGAAGGCGTCACCCTGAACAACATCGGGGCGGTTTACAAAGCTTTAGCTCAGTATCAGAAGGCGTTAGATTATTATGAGCAGTCATTAACTATTAGGCGCAAGATCGGAGACGTTAGGGGAGAGGGTACCACCCTGAACAACATCGGTCTGGTTTACGACGCATCAGGTCAGTATCAGAAGGCGTTGGAATATTACGAGCAGTCATTGCCCATCCACCGCAAGGTCGGCAATATACAGATGGAAGGCACGACACTTGGCAACATCGGCGCTACTTACGACGATTTAGGTGAGTATCGGAAGTCGTTGGACTATTACGAACAATCCTTGCAAATTAGTCGCAAGATCGGAGACGTTAGTGGCGAGGCGGTCACACTCGGCAACATCGGTCTTGTTTATGACTACTTGGGTCATTACCGGAAAGCGCTGGGATACTTTGAGCAGTCCCTAACCATAAAGCGCAAGATCGGAGACCTAAGTGGAGAAGGCGTCACATTGCACAACTTTGGTTTCGCTTACAAATCCTTGGGTCAGTATCAGAAGGCGCTGGAATATTACGAGCAGTCCCTAAATATTAGGCGCAAGATCGGAGATATTCATGGAGAGGGTGCTACACTTGGGAACATCGGCGCAATCTACAATCAAATGGCTAAATATGATGAAGCCCTTGGCAGCTTTCAACAGGTGATTGACATTTACGGCAAACTGGGGATTTCCACCGATGGCCCCAAAGATGACATAGGTAATCTTCATCTGGATAGAGGGGAATTAGACAAAGCCGAACCTTTCATAAAGGAGGCAGGCTATTATTCTTCCCTCGGCAGGCTATATCTCCTCAAAACCGACTATGCCAATGCAAAGGACTTTTACGAAAAGGTCCTGAGAAATGCGCAAAAAAGCGGAAACGCCAACAACCTATTTACAGCCTATACAGGGCTTGGGAAAACGAACGAAGCTTTGGAAGATTACAAAAAATCCGAGGAATACTATGAAAAAGGAATGAATCTCACTGAAGAGTTGAGGTCGAGTCTTTTGCCCTCAGAGAGAAAAAACTTCTTCGAGGTCAAGGTAAACGGTTTTGAACGTTCCGAGCCGGCCAAGGGGTTGACCCGAGTGAGGATGAAACTCAACCAGGCGGCCGGAAGTATAGCCTCCAGTGAAGTTACCAGAGCAAGAGCCTTCTCGGATAATATCTCCTTGAGGTCAGACGCGGGGTACGCCGGCGTGCCTCAACAAATATTACAGAAAGAGGATGAGCTGGTCTTGAAGGTTGCGGCTCTAAAAAAAGATTTGGCTAAAACGGACAAGGAAAAAGATGCCGTTAAATATGAAAATATCAATAAGTCAGTCCAGGAGGCGGAAGCGAATTTAAAGAGCTTTGTTGAAATGCTATGGGAAAAGTTCAAGCCCTATGCTTCAGTAAAATATCCCAGGCCGGTGACACTCAAGGAATCAGCTCTCAAACCCGAAGAATGCGTTGTAATTTTTGACGTTTCCGACGAAGGCGTTGGGGTAAAACTCATAAAAGGAAAGAAAATTGCCGAGACCTCATACAAGGAATGGAAATTCGAAGATTTGGAGAAGGATATAAAGAAATTTCGCCAAGCCTTCGAAGAAATGAAACTCAAGGAATTCGACCCTGAGCTTGCAGAATCACTGTACAACAATCTTTTGGGTCGTATTCTGTTCGGCGTTCCCAAAGGCACGCCCCTGGTAATTATTCCAGATGGAATACTGTCCGTCCTCCCTTTTGAAGCCCTTGTAGTTTCAGGTAAAGCTACATGGAATGAAGATAGCGTCCGCCCGTATCCCGACGGACTCACATACCTCGGTGATTTGTATCCCATAAGTTACTATCAATCCATAACCGCCATGAGTTTGGCACGGACTTTGGGATCCAAAGAAAAGCCCGGCCCAAAGATTATGATTATTGCCGATCCGGTATTCGAGTCCGACGATCCTCGCATCAAGGCTTCTTCTGTTCAGGAAAGACAGAGATTGCTGGCCGGCTTACCGGAAAAGCTTATGTCAATCAAAAGTCAGACGGGCGTTACCTTCCCGCGACTTTCCCAGACATCCGACTTTGCGGACCGCCTCAAGAAGCTCAACCCCGGCGCAACAGATATATTCACTGGAATGCAGGCAAAGAAGACTATCTTATTTGATAAGCCTATGATGACCTACGGTTCAATTATATTCGCCACCCACGGATACTTCGGCAAAGACCTACCCGGTATCCAAGAGCCCGTCTTGGCGATGACCTTGCTGGATCAACCGAAAGATCAAGATGGGTTCCTCAGAATGACCGAAGTAATGGGAATGAAACTCAACGCTAATGTTGTGGCTTTGACCGCTTGCCAAACGGGCGTGGGAAGCAATCTTTCCGGCGAGGGCGTCATGAGCATGGGCAGAGCCTTCCAATATGCTGGGGCAAAGTCTATTCTCATGAGCCTATGGTCGGTCTCGGAAAGCGGTTCGGTATTGCTGGTGGAAAAATTCTTCGAGCATCTGGACTCAGGCAAGACCAAACTTGAGGCGCTGAAGCTCGCAAGGGAAGATGTCCGAGAAGCGGGTTACAAACACCCGTTTTATTGGGCGCCCTTTATCCTGGTGGGGGAAACAAACTGATTTTCCGGAAACAACGACCGCAGCCCGAGCCAATGGGCCTGGAAGCGGGAATCCCAAGCATCGTCGCCAAAAAGGACGTCCACGGCAGTCAATCGTCCGGAGCAATATTCAGTCAGTGCTCAGCGTCGGGCGACTTCACTCGCGCCAAAGCGGCAGCGTTGTATTTGCCGGGATTCCCCTTTGGCGGAATAAGTGGGCCCAGGACACCGAAAAGGGTAAGGCGGGCCCGCTACCTGTGACCAAACTGGCGACCAAAACGGCTACTGCACCGATTCAACGGCTGCGGAGCTCATCTTGACTATGGACTCCGGAATAGGACAATAGCCTAGAGCCTCTCCTCCAGCCTGCCCTTCGGTGAGCCCCCATTTCACGAAGTCCTTGAGGACGGCGGCTTTCCGTGAGTCCGGGTACTTTGAGGTACATGAGTATCCAGCTATAAGTGACCAATGGATAGGAATCTTGACCCTGAGGATCAGGGAAGAACATCCTTAGATTTGCGGGCATATCGCTCTGAGTGTTGACAAGCGTAGCTCGGCCGTTCTTCGGCATGGGTTCGACATAATTGCCGGCCTTGTTTTCCAACCATGCCATGGCCAAACCCGCTCTCTGCGCAAACCCGTATTCTACGTAACCGATTGAGCCGTCGGTGATCTTGATACGCCCTGCTACCCCTTCGTTGCCCCTGGCCGACATGGAGCTTGCAGGCCATTGCACCACCTTGCCCACGCCAGGCCCCTTTTCACGCCATCGCGAGTTGATAGCGGAAAAATGATTTGTCAGCATGAAGGTTGTGCCGCTACTGTCCTGGCGGGTGACAGGGATTATCGCTGTTCCGGGGAGGTTCAGCCCGGGATTGATCGCTTTGATCCGAGGATCGTTCCAAAATTTGATGGCGCCGGAAAAAATGTCTACGTAGACATCACGCGACAGCTTCAACGTTCCGTTCAATCCTTTGACGTTGTATGCCAGCGCCACAACGCCGGCGGCCGCCGGGATAAGTTTTACGCCCCTTGTCACCTTGGCCATTTGCTCATCGCTCATAGCCGCGTCACTTGCTCCGAACTCAACTTCTAGATTGATGAACCTGTTGATCCCCTCGCCGCTGCCCACAGGGTCATAGGCGACGGACACCTGCTTGTGAGACCTTTGGTACTGTTCGATCCAGCTCTTGTAAAGGGGCGCAGGAAAAGTCGCTCCTGCGCCTGAAATTTTCACAGGCGCCGGGACAGGGGCATCGGCCTCTTTTTTACATGAGACCAACAAACCCACAAGCAATACTAGCGCCACGAGGATGCCCGGTATGCGACGAGTGATCATTTAATTGTCCTTACTTACGCCTAGCTGAATTGTCCCTGGATGTACTTCTTGGTCAATTCCTCCTTGGGGTCTTCAAAAATCTGGCGGGTCTTTCCAAATTCAACCAGGTAACCCGTGCGTCCCCCATTGGATATATCCACCGAAAAGAAAGCCGTTTGATCAGCGACACGCATCGCCTGCTGCATGTTATGCGTGACAATGGCGATGGTGTATTTTTCCTTCAGCTCCACCATCAACGCCTCTATAATGCGAGTGGCAATGGGATCGAGCGCCGAGCACGGCTCGTCCATGAGCAACACCGTAGGCTCAGTCGCGATGGCTCGGGCGATGCATAACCGCTGCTGCTGCCCGCCCGACAGAGACAATCCGTTATTCCTGAGTTTGTCCTTCACTTCATCCCATAAGCCCGCCCTCACGAGAGCATGTTCCACCTTAGCGGCAATGTCTCCCTTGTAACGGTTCAGACGCAGCCCAAATGCCACGTTATCGTAAATGCTCATGGAAAAGGGATTAGGTTGCTGAAAAACCATTCCGATGTGTCTGCGAACCGCAACAGGATCAATGTTTTTGGCGTATATATCTTGTCCGTGGAACAGCAATTGTCCCTTGAACCGGAACGATCTTATGAGATCGTTCATCCTGTTGATACATCTGAGGACCGTGCTTTTCCCGCAACCCGACGGACCGATGAAGCCCGTGACTTGTTTTGTTTGAATGGGGACCGAACTGTCTCGAACGGCCAAAAAGTCGCCATAATGCAGCTCTTGAATACCGCACTGGATGGCCACCCCAGGTTGATTGCCGTTTCCTGAGGAAATTTTCGGCCCTTCATGCGATTCTGCCTGTAGATTCATGCCTTCACCCCTTTAGCCTTGTCCATTCCAATGGCCTTTCGGACAACGAGCAGCATGGATACGGCGGCGCCCTTCTCGCGCTGACCGATAGCCCTGCTGATAATGTTCAGAATAAGCACCATGAAAACAAGAACAAGCGACGCGGTCCAAGCCAGCTCAATCTGGTTCTCGTATGGCATTCCTGAGAAATTGTATATCAAAACGGACAGAGACGCCGTGGGCTGCATAAGCCCAAGCTTGCCTCCCTGGAAAAGCCAATAGTCACTGAACAAAGCCGTAAACAACAGAGGGGCCGTTTCTCCGGCGGCCCGCGCTATGGCGAGCATCACTCCCGTGATTATCCCCGGCATCGCCGTGGGCACTACCACTTTCAAGACCACCTGAGTGGGCGTGCAGCCCAAACCGAAGGCAGCGTCCTTCATAATGCGGGGCACCATTTTCATCGCTTCTTCAGCGGTCAACATCACAGTGGGCGCCATAAGGAGCGCTAAGGCGACACCTCCAGCGGGAGCGGAGTAGCCGCCAGTGGTCAGAACCACCGCCGCATACGCGAAAACGCCCGCTAGAATAGACGGTAAGCCTGTCAATGTCTTGGCGCAAAACCTGGTTATATGAGAAATCTTGCTGTCGGGCGAGAACTCGGACAGGAAAACAGCAGCCAGGATCCCCAAGGGGACGCTAATCGCAGCCGCTATTCCCACCATTAGGACAGTTCCCATAATTGCGTTACCAAATCCGCCGCCTACTTCGAAAGCCGTGGGTGGCAGGGTAGTTAAGGCTTCCCAATTTAGCCTGCGTCCACCACGGAGAATTAGCATGATCAGCACCGAGAAAAGGGGGACACACGCTATGACCGCGACCAGCCATGCGCCTGTGCTCAGTACGCCACTGATGAGCGACCTACGATCCAGTATGGATCGTTCCAGCTTTGGTGTCGTTGTTTCGGTGGTATCCACTCTTACCGCTTGCGTTTGAGCCATCAAATTAACTCCGGGGCTGACTCGTCAGCGTGATAATAGCCTGGCCGATAATGTTGACTATAAGGGTAATCAGCAAGAGGACCACAGCGGCGTACATCAATGCTTGGGTCTCCACTTTGGCCGCTTCAGGGAAGTTCAGCGCAAGCAATGCGGCCAGAGTGTTAGCGGGCGAGAACAGCGATAACGAGATTTGGTTAGAGTTGCCCACGAGCATGGCCAACGCCATAGTTTCTCCCAGGGCTCGTCCAAGCCCCAGGACCAAGGCCCCAAAGATTCCGTGCGAGGCCGTGGGCAGCATTACTCTGAGTATAGCCTCCCACCTGGTAGTTCCCATGCCGTAAGCGGCCTCCTTGATCTTATAGGGGATTGCCAGCAAGGAGTCCTGCGACACTGCCGCAACCGTCGGCAATATCATGATAGCCAGAACCAAGGCTGCGGGCAACATTCCAGGGCCGGCCAGTGACGTGCTGAAAAAAGGAACCCAACTCATTTTTTCGTGAAGTCCCTCGCAGAATGGCCTTATAAGTGGAATGAGAACGAAAATTCCCCAGATTCCGTATACAACGCTCGGAATCGCCGCTAGCAGCTCTATGATATTCTTGAAAATCACTTGCAAGGTAGGCGGCAGGAAGTCCTGAGTAAGGAAAATCGCAATGGTAATACCAAAAAAGCCCGCAATGACAAGAGCGAGGAAAGAGCTGTAGAGGGTGCCCCATATCTGGGGGAGAATGCCGAAATCCGCCCTGTTAGCGTTCCAGGATGTGTTGGTGAGGAAGCTCACGCCGTATTTCGCCATGGCGGGACCGGCCTTTTCGCCGATTGCGAACAAAATGAGAAACAGCAACAGGATTAGGAAGACGGCGCAGACCCGTGTGAATATACGAAACGCGTTATCAGACCATATCTCACCCCGGGATGGCGGAGACGATATGGAATCGCCTGAAATAACAACTCTTACTAAATGTCTGGAAGGCATGAACTCTCACCCTGACGGCATTGGAAATCACAGGACGCCGTAACGTCGTGGCGCCCGGTCGAGCCTGCGTTTTTACAGCAGGTGCCGGGCTAAGGGCCGAGAACCAGGAGTCTCACCGTCTCCGCGGGCGTGACCCACGGTGGTCCGGATTATCGATTCCTGTGTTCACAGGATTATCCCGCTTGAACGCCCAAACGCCCAAATTTGCCAATTCGGCGAAGGCGGCTGGATATATTCCATTTTCAACTACGACGCTTACCCGGCGCGTCTATCGGATCTCTTCATGAAGAATAGGGCCGGTCCTCGAAAATCGCGGACCCGCCCATGGCGCAACGGTCTGTTTATTCAGCTTTTACTGAATATTGTCTGAGGCCTTCTCCACCTCTTTGGCTACGTTTGCGGGCATGGGGATATAACCCATTTTATCGCTGATTTTCTGTCCTTCGGTGAGACAGTATTTAATCAACTCTTTTATGACCTTGGCTTTGTTGGGATCGCTATATTTCTTGTAAAACATCATCCAAGTGTAGGTGGTTATGGGATACGAGTCGGCGCCTGTCGGGTCCGACAGCCACACAATCATGTTCGGCGGCAAAGCGATCGCCGCAAGAGCCGCTGCGCCGGTTTCGGCGGTGGGGGCGACGAACTTGCCGGATTTGTTCTGCAGAAGAGCCATGTTGACTTTTGAGGTTATGGCATAACCGTATTCGATGTAACCTATGGCGCCGGGAGTTTGTTTAATGGTTGCGGTGACGCCGGCGTTCTGGGGAGCCGCCACGATCTTGTCACTGTCCGCCCATTTGACTGTGGTGCCAAAACCGGGGCCCTTTGCCCATGCTTCGCTGATGGCGCTCAGGTGCTTCGTGAACACAAAGGTCGTTCCGCTGGCGTCAGCCCGGCGCACAACCGTTACGGGGAGGTCGGGAAGTTTAATGTTCGGGTTGTCTTTTGCGATCAGAGGGTCACTCCACTTTTTTATCTCCGCCGAGAAAATTTTGGAGTATACTTCACGGCTGAGCTTCAGGCCTTGTGGATTGCCAGGCAGGTTATAGGCAATAACTATGGTCCCGGCCGTCATGGGCAACAACTGCACGCCTTCCTTGACCTGAGCGATCTCCTCTTCCGTCATGGCGGCGTCACTTGCGCCAAAATCAACAGTGTGATTTATGAAATCTTTGATTCCGGCTCCGCTTCCTTTGCCCTGGTAATCAACTAGGATGTCCGGATGAAGTTTATTATAATCCTTAAACCAGGTGCCATATAGAGGGAACGGGAAGCTCGCTCCCGACCCTGTCAGCCTGATCTGGTCTCCGGAAAAAGCTACGGTCGCAAATAAGACGGTCAGAAGCAAAGCAACAGCAATTAATCCTAAACGCAAAACGCTACCCAAACCTCTCTTCATTTCTTCCTCCTTTGACATATGTAAAAGTACGTTACGCGATGCGCCCCCTTTCGCGGGCGCTTCCCGACGATAAAGACATTAGCGCAGGATCAGGGGGACGGATGATCGTACGAGATATCAGCGGTATGTTACGATTGTGTTGTCCGATTGTTAGTTATTGATGAGAGCAGGAGGAGCGGTCCAGACGTGAGGAACGCAAACCCAGGCCTGAAGCCAGGCTGCGGCAACGGGTTTTGCTTAGGGGCAAATTGGTTGTGAACTGAGATTACCGCCGACCTCTGAATTAGATAGAGGTCGGTCCGGAATCAAGGAACTTGGGATGGACGGAGCGACAGGTCCGGGCAGGCGGAGCCCTCAAAACGCTCTCAATAACGACTAATGCGTCGCAGAACCGATCACGCCGCGATCCCTGGAGGAATAAAGTCCTTTGGCCTGGAGAGCGGCTTTCTTGGTGGGGAACGGGCCGGCCACAGCTTTGGGCGTTTTGGCGCGTAAAAAAGTAACTCTGAGGTATCCCTTGTTAGATCTGACCAAAAACCATTGTTTCCCGGTTTGAGCTTCTTCGAAGAGTTGCGGGTCAACAATCGGGACCTCATCTGCTGCCGCCTCAAGGGCCTTAGCGGAACCAAGCCCCGCGGCGACGGGGATTTCCGCATGAGAAACCTCTACTAGGGCATGGTACGGCTCAGTAGCCAATGTTTCTTCCCCGGAATCAACGCCAATGTCAGAGAGAACCGCTTTCTGCCGCTCATCGGTTCCTTTGGTCTCAATGCTTCTCGTCTCGCCGCTGAATACAAAACGCCGAGCAAATAAAGACAGGACCGAATATGCCGCGAATCCGGCGCCCAGTCCGATTAGAATGCCTTGAATCATGGTTGCGCCTCCCAATACCTATTTGAGGGGGGAGGAATATCATGAGCACACAATAAACTCAATCACAATAAACGCCTCCTGGGAAAACTTTGCGCTTTCCTATTTTCTAACTTGAAATCCACTCAAAAATTACGCCATATCACTTCGATATTACACCAAATATCATGCCAGGTAAATCCTTCCTTGCTGAATGCTCAAATTCAGGCCGAATCGGCGCTTGTCGTTCATGCGCCCTTCCTTTGAGGTTATAGGAAAAACCATATTGACATATCGGCTGGCCCGATATACGCTCCTGTCATCTAAAGAACGTGTAATACTTGCCGGTATCTGAGGAGGCTTGATTTGGAGCTCAAAAAGAATTTTTTTGCTTCTTCAAAAGGAATTATAGTGGTCGGGGCGGTTATAGGCGTGCTCGCTCCTTTACTTCAGAAGTGGGGTAACCCCGGTAACATGGGAATTTGTATGGCCTGCTTCGAGAGAGATTTGGCAGGCGCCGTGGGATTGCACAGGGCGGACGTTGTGCAGTACCCTGAGGCCTGAAATCATTGGGTTCGCCATCGGCGCTTTTTTGACCGCATTAATTTACGGCGAGTTCAAACCAAGGGCCGGCTCGGCGCCTATGGTGAGATTCATCCTCGGTATGTGCGCGATGATAGGGGCTCTGGTTTTCTTGGGTTGTCCCTGGAGGGCGCTGCTTCGCCTCGCTGGAGGCGACGGGAACGCTATCTTCGGGCTCTTGGGTCTGGCCGCAGGCGTAGGAGTCGGAACTGTCTTTTTCAGGTCCGGTTATACTTTGGGTCGAACCTCGAAGCAGTCTTTCGGAGCCGGGCTAGCCATGCCGCTGGTGGCTGTCGGTTTCTTCATTCTCCTGATGGCCTTCCCTCAGATTACCGGCGAAGGCAAGAGCGGCATTCTGTTTTACAGCGTTAAAGGCCCGGGGTCTCAGCACGCTCCTCTTGTCATATCCTTGGTCGCAGGCCTGTTAGTGGGGTTCGTGGCCCAACGAAGCCGGTTCTGCACCATGGGCGGCTTGCGTGATCTTATTCTCTTTCGCCACTGGCATCTCTTCTCCGGTTTGATCGCATTGCTCGTGGCTGCTTTCGTGACCAACATGATTTTAGGTCAATTTAAAGCGGGATTCGAAGGACAGCCCATCGCTCACACTCAGAGCTTTTGGAATTTCGCGGGCATGCTTGTCGCCGGACTGGCCTTTGCCCTTGCGGGCGGTTGCCCGGGCGCCAGCTCTTTATGACCGGCGAAGGCGATGGCGACGCCGCCACATTCGTTTTCGGCATGATCGTGGGCGCAGCGTTTGCTCACAATTTCGGATTGGCCAGTTCTCCCGCCGGTATAGGCCCTCATGGCGTCGCAGCGGTAGTGGTAGCTTTCCTGGCCTGTTTATTCATTGGATTCACCAATATCAAACGAGTTGGAGCGTGAAGAGGTAGCTGAAATGGCCGAACAGGTAGATGCGCGTGGACTTTCTTGCCCCCAGCCGGTTCTCCTGGCTTTATCGAAAATGAAAGAGCTGACATCCGGTGAGATAGAAGTGCTTGTGGATAATGAAGTAAGTCGAGAAAACGTCACCCGCGCAGCCGGCGGTCAGGGATGGGTGGTCTCGGACGCTAAAGAAGAATCCGACGGATACCGACTCGTTTTGAAAAAGGCGCAATAGCTCACCGGCAAACCCGTTTGTAGAAATGGCTTAGGCGCTTAGCTCCGTATGAGAACCATACACTGACTCTGCTTAGCCGGGTCAGTGGCGCCCAAAACCATCTTGTTGCGCCCGAATACGGCTTTTCGCAATTGCGGTCACGGATTGGCATAGGATGTGGTGAGCCTTGCGAGCCGCATCCTATGAGATCTACGTTCGGGGCTGAAGAATCCGTGACGGCATTTCTGAAATGGCATACTAAGTCAGGTATTCAGCCGGTCTTGGGTGGCGCTTGCGAAAAAAGGTATGAACATCCTTAACATTCTAAAAAAATCGCTTGGCATCGGTTCGAAGCCGGTAGTTAATGAGCTCGGTCAGGTCAGCGAGAGGGGTGTTCTGGTTTTTGAGAATACCGGTGAGGTCATTCGCGCGGAGACTCTGCTGAAGAATGCGGGCCTTGAAGTGGCCGTTAAAGGCCCTCCGCCGGAAATCAGAAAAGGCTGCGACATGGTGATCGAGTTTCCGCTCATCTCTGAGCTTCTCGTGTTCCGAACGCTCCAAGACGCGGGGCTCAAGCCTCTTCAAGTATTGCCCCTTGAGGACCCGTTGCTGCAACCCGTGAGCATTTACCAAACTAAGGACTTCGGCGATTTCCTTATGGTCCGAGCGGCCAACATGAAAATCACGGTCCGCAAACAGGATCAGCGAATCGTCAATATTTCCGGAGGTGGATGCCCGGACGTGCCGTATCTGGCGGAGAGGCTTGTCGGTCGAACCCTCGGCGAAGCACCCGAGCCGCGCGAACTGGGAAACACCCTCTGCGGTTACGCTTTGCAGCTCGCATATGAAGAATTGAGGCGCTTATGTCGTGGCTGATTGTGGGCACTGCTCCTTATCCGGATTTGCCTCTGATCGACGCCGAGTGCTCGATGCGCGATGGCCGATTATTCCTGGGAAACGAAAGTCTTCCCATTACTAGAGGAACGGCGGCCCTTTTGGCCACGGCCTGCGCTGCCGCAGACGCACTGGGTATCGACGCGCCGAGAGCCCTTTTGGCGGGGGATATCGGCTACGGCGACGGCAGCCGTAAGGTGTATGAACACCTAGTGCGGACAATGCCGGACCGGGACCAAACTTTGATGGTCTTTCACTACCTTCAGCCTGACATTGATTGGCACAACCGAATACTTTTGACGATTGAAGATAGGCCCGAGAAACCCACACTGATCGCTGACGCCGGATATATGTACGTCGCCAAAATGAGCGGTTTCGCGGCGTCTTACGACCTGTTCACTCCTGATGTCGGCGAGCTGGCCTTCATGGCGGATGAATCCGCGCCTCATCCGTTTTACACCCGCGGATTTCTTCTCCAGGAAGAGGAAAGGGCGCCTGAACTAATAAGACGGGCCTACAAGTATGAAAACGCGGCTCGCTTTCTTCTGGTCAAAGGAAGATGTGACTACACGGCCTGCGCTGAGGGGGTGCTCGAAAGGATATGTGAGCCGATCGTGGAAGCCATGGAGCCCATTGGTGGGACCGGCGACAGTCTTACGGGACTAGTTTCGGCATTTGTGGCTTCCGGCATGGCAGCTCCGAAGGCGGCCGCAACCGCTGCGAGAGTCAATCGCTTCATGGGGCTTATATCGAAGCCGACTCCGGCAAATTCCATCCAAGATTTGTTGCCGTCGCTGCCGTCGGCTATGAAGATTGTAGTGAGCGAATAGGAGGCTGGTTCACGAATCTCATTGCTGTTAGCGAGCCCCAGCTCGGAACCCTATGAATCGACTTCACATGCCCGATTGCCAGCCTCTCCACCCGCCCATGCCTACCTTTCCATCCGGATCAGTCTGCGTCTTCACCATGCGGATTCTTTCCCCATGTTGACCCATCCCGCCCAATGAATACTCTTATATTAATCGAATAAGAAGCAGCGACTTTTGCGGACGTTCGGTGAATCGAAGAAGCTAATTCATCAGGCGCCGCCCGCCGCTTGGAGGCTATGTTATGACCTGGACTTTGTTTGGTATTTTTGCGGGTGGAATGGCGCTTAACCTGACGCCGTGCGTCTATCCTCTCGTTCCTGTTACTGTGTCATTTTTCGGAGCCAAGGCGGCCGAGAATCGCAAGAAGGTCGCCGTACACGCCCTCATTTACATACTGGGTTTGTCCGCAGCCAATTCCATCCTGGGCGTAGTGGCCGCGATGACCGGGTCTATGATGGGGGCCGCGCTCCAGAATCCTCTGACGCTCGTCTTTGTAGCCGCCGTCATGGTGGCGTTTGCGACAAGCCTGTTCGGATATTGGGAATTGCGGCTCCCCAGCAGGTTGACCACCGCTGCGTCAAGATCGTACGGCGGATATTTTGGAAGCCTCTTCATGGGGCTGACGCTGGGCGTGGTGGCCGCCCCTTGCCTTGGACCCTTTGCCTTGGGCTTGCTCACGTGGGTCGCGAGCGTTGGAAGTCCCTGGCTCGGGTTCATAGTGTTCTTCACGCTCAGCCTGGGACTGGGAACCCCCTTGTTCGTACTGGCCATGTTTTCGGGCTCCATCGACAAGTTGCCGGGATCAGGGGAGTGGATGCTCTGGGTGCGCAAGGCTATGGGCTGGGTCCTGATCGGCATGGCCGCGTATTTCATCGGGCCTTTGCTGCCGGAGAGGCTGGATCTCATTTTATTGGCGGTGGTGGCGCTTTGCGCAGGAGTTCATTTGGGCTGGATTGATAGCGCTGAGAGCAGTTCTCGTCGGTTTCATTGGATTCGGCGGGGAGTAGGCGTAGCGACCTTGGCGCTAGGACTGTCGCTGGCGGCGCTCGGGACCATGTCGGATCATGGCGTCTCTTGGCTCCCATATTCTGATGGGGTGTTAGCGGAAGCGAAACAAAACAACCGACCTGTCATCCTTGATTTTTCGGCGGGGTGGTGCCCTTCGTGTCGTGAATTGGAAAAGACGGTGTTCACCAACCCGGAGATCATCAAGAGCGCAAAGACGAATTTCGTGATGGTCAAGGTGGACCTGACCCGCGGGGACAACCCCACTTATGGGCGTCTCGTAACGGAATACGAGGTTAAAGGAATCCCGACCGTGGTATTTCTTGACGGCAAAGGGCGCGAGTTGTATGAACTTCGCCTGGTGGGTTACACGGCTCCCTCAAGCTTCCTGGGGCTCATGGATCAGGCCAAGGCGCCGTCGGATTCGGCATCGAAGACGATGTGAAATATGTCGATCTGGGTAGCGAGTAATGAAGTAAGGGTTTATTCGCTCTGTAAAAGGTGGTTCACATTTTTTGTAGAAGGCGTTTCAGGTCGTCTGCAATAGTCTTGATATATTCTTTGATCATTGCTGCCGCCTTGACTTGCTCCGCTGTTGCCGGAAGCGAACTGCGCCCGTCTCTAATTGCTTGAATCCCGATACCGAGATTCCAGATATGGATAGCTTCAAGTCTGACTATCCAGTAAATACTCATCTCGCGTGCCAGGGATTTAGCTAATTGAGCCGTTTCATTCAATTCTAAGGTGAGTAACTTGATCTTGTCTGATAGATTTTCTTTGGAAATCTTCTTGTAAGTGCCCTCA
Organism: uncultured delta proteobacterium; assembly: GCA_963747865.1. Taxonomy (GTDB): domain Bacteria; phylum Desulfobacterota; class Desulfomonilia; order Desulfomonilales; family Desulfomonilaceae; genus JBBSBY01. The sequence goes on from CAVVHK010000043.1 coordinate 43,287, forward strand.
TTTCTCCGTCTGATCGATATTATTATGATAGCCTTGAGGTGATCTTGAATGCTGTATATTATTCGATAGTTTTTGTCATCAGAATAGATCCGGTAAACATCTTTCTGGTCCTCCACCGGTTCGTATCCGAAAGGGCGGGGATCTTGGGAAAGTTGTCTGATTTGGTCGGCTATGGGTGAGATTAAGTCAGGATGATAGTTCTTGAGTTTCTTAATATCCCGTTCAGCGCGTCCTAAGATATGGAGAGAGTGACTCACAAGGCTAAATCCCTATCTCTTTGGCAAAGTCTTCAAAAGATCGAATTTCGCCTGTTTCTAAGGCTTCATCTATTGCTTCGGCCGCCGCATAGTAGTCTAAATGATCTTCGTATTCCTCTTGGGTCACCTTTTCTTCTTTCAGTGATCTTGTATTGAACAAAGATTTGTCACCGTCGATGCGTTTCATTTGTGGCATGGCGTTCACTCCTTTGAAGATAGCGATCACCTTGTACCTTGTACTGTGACAGGTTTTCTCAGTCAAGTGTTTCATTTTTATCTTATTGGGAGGCGCTTCTCACGTCAGCGTCTATACACGCCTCGATAGCCGGTCGCAATAATAAGAGTTTTTGGGGAGGGGTTCGGGGAGGGACTTTTTGCAAAAAGTCTCTCCCCGATAACTCTTCCAAAGGTCTTAGAGTTTTGCTGCCGGTTTTGGATCCCTAAGCTTTTGCAGCGCTTAGAGCTTCCTGAAGCTTGGATTCATCATCGTGAGACAACGATGTCTTGAGCACTTTGCCGCCGGAACCCTTGAGTTCTTCGAGAACCTTATCCGGGGTGGCTCGCCTGACCAGGATGAAAAGCACGGACGTGCCGGGTTGCATAGTTTCGGCCAGTTCCTTCATGAATTTGTCGTCAACACCCACATCAGCGAGAGCGCCTGAGATGGCTCCCGCCGCTGCTCCCACGGCCAAACCCAGAATGGGATTGAGAAATATAAGCCCTATCAATGTTCCCCAGAAACCTCCACCGACTGCGCCGGCGGCGGTGAGATTCACAGCCTGATGCAGTTTGACCTTTCCGGCGGCGTCCTTTACCGCCACGACGGCGTCTTCCAGATCTATCAAGTATTCCTTTTGCATCTTCAAAAGCATGAGGCGGACTTCTTCCGCTTTAAATAAATCATCGTAACCGATTACCACCAAATTGCTCATGTCTTCAACCCCCTGTATCCATTATGAAATTACTTCCGGGAGCCGATTTTTCGGAATTCTAAGTCAACATGCCGGCTCCTCTGCTATCAGCATACTGCCTGGAGGCCCGGACAGGCAACAAGAATCTCAGGTTCAACGTATGCGGGCAGGGCGGCGGTTCGGAAAAGCAAAATTAGCGGTTACTCTCTGCCGAGCACAATGCTATTAAGTGTCCACGGCGCGGATGAGTTTTCTGAACAGGGGAGGGCTTTCAATGACAATAACGCGGATTTTGATATCGGCCTTTGTGATCGTTTTTATGGTCGTTACATTCCTTGGGGCCGCTCAGACGGCCAATGAAGGCAAGCCTTCTATCGGCAAAGCGGCTACGGACGCTCCAAAACCCGCGGAACAGCTTGTGGTTGACCCGACCCTCGAACCAACGCCGGGTGAGCTCGAGCAACTCGAGCGATTCGAGCAAGCCATGGCCGAGGTCCAAAAGAACTATATCAGAGAGGTCCCTGCCGACGAACTGATAGCCGCGGCCATACGCGGCGTAATTGAATCCATCGATAACGGGACGACTTACCGAGCCGACGATATCCTGAAGCAAGCAGCCGCCAGTCAGGACAAGCAAAGATTCTTCAGGGCCTTCCTTAAAACCGCTCAGAGCAAATACGAAAGCAAAACCCGATTCGATTTTCTTGTGAATCGCGCTATTAAAGTCATGGTTGGATCACTGGGCGACCGCTCGCTGTATCTCTCGGAGGATGTTTTCAAGAGGTATTTTCAGATTTGCACCGGATGCTGTGGAAAATGCGGCATGGTGGGGGTGGAGGTGACGCTTGACAAGGGCCGGTTGACCGTGATCCATTCATTTCATGATTCCCCGGCGTACCGCGCCGGCCTCATCGCGGGGGACAGGATAGTCAAGATAAACGGAGACACGACAAAAAATATCTCCTTCGTTCAAGAAGCTACAGATAGAATTTCGGGCGCGCCTGGGACGAAGTGCACATTGACGGTGGAAAATAGCGATCTTCCGGGCCCCACAGACTTCACCATCACACGAAAGTACCCATTGCAAATTGATTATCCGGTCAAGAAAGCCATCATCAAGGATGGCTACCTTTACGTTAAAATACCGCCATTTGGATTTGAAACGTTGGGAGAATTGGTCGCGGCGCTAAGCTCAGCGGACGGCCCCTATTCTCTGAAAGGGATTGTGATCGATCTCAGAGACCATCCGGGAGGAGTAATAGGTGAGGCCCCTAAGATCGCCGGTCTTTTCCTGAATAAAGGACTGATAATCGCTTGTGAGAACGGTCGGAGCGACGGCCTTCCCAAAGAGTATATCTCCAAGGGAAATAAACACTTATGCGATTTGAAATTGGCCATCTTGGTAAACCGATTCACAACCGGTGGAGGCGAGATCTTTGCGGCGGCAATTCAGGATCATAATCGAGGACTAGTCCTCGGAAGTCGGACCTTCGGATATTGGACCATTAGGTCAATACTCCCGCTGAAACGGGGTGACGCCTTATTAATCACAAAAAGCCTGTGGCGTAGACCGAATGGCGGCTTGATTCGGGACGGCATAACCCCTGACATCGAAATCAAAGATCAGGTGGAATTACCCGACAGGAGCCGGGCCAACATCAGCCTTGATAAACAGATCGAACAAATCCTGGAGACGGACCCTGCCGTAGCAAAGGCGCTTGAATGGCTGGAATCGGAAAAGACCGTGGCTGACGTGAAGGCGGGCCGTTAGAGGATCCGCCTCTTCCGAAGTGAAGTTTGACCACCACTCCCTGATTTAGCTTTTCACCTTCCAATGCGTAAATTATATGTGTCTACCTTCCGGAAAGATTGAAATGCAATTGCCGTAATTCGGCTCAACGGGGCAAACGGCGGGGAAAAATTGAGGGCGACGTTATGGGCGTCGCAGACTATTTGCGATTTTCGGACTTAACGAGCTTGTCCAGGAATTTAAAGGCCTACCTAAAGGAGGGCGGGTCAGATGATAAAACGCATACTATTTCCCACCAAATTTGAGGAATTCTCTTTGGCAATCCTCAAGAGAATTTGCTGCCTGAAATCCGAGGGATTGGAAGCGGTCATTCTGGCGCACGTGATTGACACGCACAATCCTTACAATCTCTTTTCCCAGGGTAAGCTGGGGCTTGTCGTCAATCTTACCGAGATTCGGGAGGCCGCGGCCGAACGGCTGTCGTCCTATGCGGATTACCTCCGGTCGCAGGGCGTCGAAAGCAAGACCGTGGTGGCCGCCGGGCCGCTTGTTTCGGAGATTATCGCAATCGCTCGGGAGGAACAGGCGTCCCTTATCGTGACAGGGAGGCGAACTAAGGGGCTTATCGGCAATCTGCTGCTCGGGTCCAATTCGGACCGGATAATCCGGGGATCGCCGGCGCCGGTGCTCGTAATGGGACAAATGGCCGCCAATGGTACGGAAGGTGAAGCCGTCCACGAGGTGTGCTACGACATGTTCCGAAAGATTCTCTTTGCGCTGGATTGGTCGGAGGAGACGAAACGGGCCAAAGATTATCTCCGCGTGTTGCGCCAAATGGGGGCCTCGGAAGTCATCATCGTCCACGTGGCGCCGGAATCCGAAGCAATAAAGGAAGGCTCTGAGGAATCGATCGACGAGCGAGAAGACAAATTGCAATCCCTGAACGAGGAGCTTCGGGCGGATGGGCTCCAACCCCAGGCATACCTGATCCAGGGCGGCAGATCATACGAAGAAATCAACAGGATAGCCTCGGAAGAAGATGTGTCTATGATTGTCATCGGTTCGCAAGGCAAAGGCCTGAAGGAACGGGTCCTCAAGGGCAGCGTGTCCCGACGAGTCTTGAAAGAGAGCGACAAGCCGGTGCTCGTGGTAAGATAACAAAGCCCGGATGAATGGAGATGTTTAGAAGCAGTCGCTGAACCACGGGAGATGCTGAGCGAGCTCCAGGATATCAGCTCGAATAAAGAAGCCGCCGAAGAATGATTTCCAGCCGGATGTCTCCTTCCGGCGTCCCCATTACTATCCGTCTATCTCATCTCACGGAATCTAGCGGCAACCTCGTGGGTCAGGGATCTCACAGCCTTGAACGCAAGCACTAAAAGCAGGGCTGCAATCAAGTAGGGAGTCAACCCGCCTAACAGCAACCCTATCAGCACATGGGGTTTGGAGAGATCAAAGGTTACCGGCGCCCGGCTTGTCCGTTCTACGGCATTCAGATATGAGTCGTAGACCACGAGTGCGCAAACAACCATTCCGATTCCGTCGTAAAGCTTACGCAAGGCTATAAGAATTTCTCGGGACTCCGTCGAGATCGCAATACCGCTAATGCTGATTATTGAGACAGATGTTATGGCGATCCCCAATGACCAAGTATTAGGTTTTCCTCCAACGCCTTCTCCCAAAAGATACCCCACGGCAATAGCAGCGCCTGTCATGGCATAGGGGAAAATAGTCACAAGACAGCTTTTGGCTAACCTTGCGAGATCATTGAGAAGGTTCTTTGACGGCTCGGTTTCCGGGACATAATCTCCCGGCAAGGATTTCCAGCTAAAATAGGCGGTTACGAACGGAATAATTCCCGTTAGAACGATTCCGCCGACAACGGCCCCGAATACGTCAATCCAGGGCATTGGGGGAACTATAATTTCCTGTCGCCCTACCGGAATCAAATCTCCCACGTAATAAAGAGCAGCTTCTGCGAAAGCGCACGCAAGAATCGCTCCTGCCAAGAACACCCCGGCGACGCCCATTTTTTCTTTAACGGATCAGGCCTGATTTCCCACAGAATGCCGGCAACCATGCACGCCGCCAGCGAAGTAGTCCCGATCAGCAGCGGCGTCAAAGCAGCAGCCTTCGTGCCATATATGATATTGCCCAGCAAGGTTGCCATGACCATAATCCCTGCGTATCCACGAAATACGGATGCGCTGACTGCCGCGTCCGGTTCACCATCGGCTTGCTTCAAATGCCTCCGGCCGTGTTGATCTGAAGGAGACTCACTTTTTACATCTGAACCGGACGTGTCTTTTGCGCCCCCATCAGGCCTGGATCTGTAGAATAGAGGAGCTGCGGCGCAGAATCCGAATCCAATGCCGATAAAGGCGCTCTGGAACTGATAGTATGTCAGGTTAGTAAGTTTTGCGATTAACATGCAGCCGCTCAAACAAGAAAGTTCGACTCCCATGATTATTATCCCAGCGGCTGACCTGGACTTATAGCTCCTGGAGTGAAAAGAGTCCTGTTCCGACTGTCCTTTTGCCGACAAGCTGACCGTAACGCAGACCAGGCCCAGTGCCCAGGAGACAAGAAAGCCGGAGAAGAATGGAATAACCCACTGTCGTCCGATAATGGCCAGCAAAACCAAGGCAAACATGAACCACAGGAGAACCCACTTTTTCTTCTTTTTCACCACTAGCTTGAGGGCCTCTTTCAAAATTGCCCAGACGGAGCTCGTGAAGCAGCCGGTAGCGCAGATCCGCTGCAAGTCTCGTCCGCAGGTATTCAGGCCGTAACCGACCCCTGTAATTCCACATATAACAGCGGCATAAAGGATCCAATCCATCGGGGCCTCTCCTCTGTGGGTGGGTTAGTGTAGTAACTACATTGCCTTTGGCGCCGGATCAAAGCAGAGCGAAGTCCATGCGTTTGTCACGAAAGGACCCCAAACGATGCGGTTCGCTTCGCTCACAGCATCCTACGGGACCGGGATGGGCCAGAAAATATCAACACCTTATTTATGCGAACGATCACTAAGTGGTTGTTTTCATAAATAAGGTCGCTGATTAGTGTAGGAGGCGGAGCCTCCTGGCATGCGTTCCCAGGCTGGAGCCCGGGAACGAGAAAATCCCCTGAATACGCGTCCGTATTTACGAACCAGTGTACTAAGCAATCTCACAATTCGGGAGTGGACGGACTGCTTCACCCGTGGAAGCAGGGTCGCATTGGGGTGTTCGGATGCGCCGCCAGGCGTCTGTTACTGAACCCATACTCGCGCCAATAACGCGTGCTTGACAGCGTTGGCCCCTTCACTTATTCTACGGGCTAAAAGTAAGAGCAATTCCAACCTTATTGTCAAGCATTCGAGGAACCCCACATGCAAATCTTGGTTTCAGGGTCACTGGCCTACGATAGAATAATGGACTTTCCCGAGAAATTCTCAGACCATATTTTTCCGGATAAGATTCACATTCTCAATGTCTGCTTCCTGGTAAACGGGATCAAAGAGCAATTCGGCGGCACTGCCGGGAACATCGCCTACAACTTGGCTTTGTTGGGAGAAAAACCACTGATCCTTGCCTCAGCAGGCAAGGATTTTGACGGCTATGCGTCCTGGCTTGAACGCAACGATCTGAATCTTCAGGGTATCCGCCTTATTCCGGATGAATTTACCGCCGGGGCCTATATCACCACTGATGTTGCCGATAATCAGATTACAGGGTTCAATCCGGGGGCAATGAAGTATCCTTGCTCGTTCAAAGTCGACGGACAGGATCCCGCGACCACCATCGCAATTATAGCTCCCGGCAATACGGAAGATATGTGGAACCTTTCCAACGAATACAAACGGAAAAACATCCCTTATATTTTCGATCCCGGCCAGCAAATTCCCGTGTTGCCGAAGGACCGTTTGCTCGAAATGATTGAAGGGTCGAAGCTCTTGATTTCCAACGACTATGAGCTCGAGATGATCGTGAGATCCACGGGACGCTCGAAGCCGGAACTCCTGGAGACGACCGAGGCCATAGTAACGACCCTGGGTGATCGTGGCTGCTTGGTGGCGACGAAAAAAGATGAGACCCATATTCCCGCCGCAAAAGCCGCGGCGGTGAAGGACCCCACAGGAGCGGGTGACGCCTTCAGGGCCGGCTTGATAAAAGGTCTAGTAATGGGCAAGAGCCTGGCCGACGCAGCCGCTTTGGGATCAGTTTGCGGAAGCTTCGGGGTGGAATGTCATGGCACCCAGTGCCACAAATTCACTCTGGATGATTTTTGGGCACGCCACAAAGAAAACTATGCATGAGACTGGAGGGAAACTTCCTGAAAAAAGTTTCCCTCCAGACCTCCCTTCAAGAACTTCCATAATTGCGATACGGTGGATCGTGATTCCCCAACATGAGGGCGCAACGAATAATTTAGGGCATTCTTGTCATCAGTTCTAGGGTCCCGCGATCATGGGGGACATATGGAATGCGAAACATGAGCAATAAGCCTGAGCCTCACGAACTTTTTCCGAAGATTTTAGCCCTGTTCCAAGGCGTTGGAGCGGTCGGCCAAAATCTGTGCATTGAGCGCAGTGGATCGAGATACAGAGTCTTTTGCGATGAAAAGGGCCTTATCATATATAGAATCGTGGAGAGCGCCGGCACGAGGCATCATGTGCCCGGTTGGCCTGTCTGTATCGTCAGTCACGATCATATATTTGAGGAAGCTTCTCTCACGTGTGGAGAAAATCATCATTTTGTAAGGGAACCGGAGTTGGAGGAGTGGCTGGAACTGATAAGCGATCGGTTGTGCGAGAACTCAGTCAACGGGCAATGAAGGAGCGCAATAGTCCACTTGGTTGGAAAATCGGCATGTTAGAAAGCCTACTTTACGAAGGAAATTCAAGGTCAGACTCTTAAGTCAGAAGCAGTGTCCCGGAGCCCTTCCCAAAAAATCCGAGAATTACGCCAATGTGTCAGGGACGCGCCAATCCGCCACCCCGAGCGCCTTTGAGCCCGGCGGCGGCGCAAGGTTACGAATCCAATTTGGAACCGCAGCACTTCTTGTATTTCTTTCCGCTGCCGCAAGGGCAGGGTTCATTTCTGCCCACCTTATCCTGTTTCCTGGTTATCGGTTTCAACTCCAATGGTTCTTCTTCTTCCGCCGGCGTATAGCGGCGTCGATCCAATTCCTGCGCAATGTCCGATGACGTCATTGCGGAAGTTTGCCATTCCTCTGTGGACTCATCTGTATCATAATAGCGATCGGGATCCAGATCGGCGACAGCGTCCGTTACCAGACTGTAATGCGGGGAGGTGCGCAAACGCTCCAACGCTTCGGATTTGTCTTGCTGCAGCGCAAACTTCAGGTCGTCCGGATCCGAATAGAGAAGATCCGACAATTCGTCAGCGAAGCACCGTTCAATGTCGGCTTTAACTTCTTCCGGGTAAAGATCCAGACTCGCGTCCACTAAACCGGTCCAGACGTCAGACGGTTTTCGCTCCAATTTTTCCCTGAACAGACTCTGAAAGTATTCCACAATTTCCTTGCGGGACTTTTCTCCGCAGGCCACCAAAGTCAACAGTGATGAAACAGCCGCCCAACGGACGAAGCCGGATACATCTTCATCTTCGATCAACCCCTTAATCAGTCTGTCGTCTCCACACGATACGGACGCCAGAATTCTGTGGAGGTCTTCAGGGACAAGGTCTCCGGTCAGATCTTCAATAGCCTCTTCAGGAATTCTAAAAAAATCGACGACTAACGGGTATGCTCTGTAGTCCCTGAATTGAGCCAACAGATACATGGAGTAAATATGGGCTGAATACTCGTCCCTACCTAAAAGGGACTCGTAGTTTTCCCTCGTCTCCTGGAGGATCTGCAGGAGAGCCGGGACAATCTGGTCCCTACTCTCGGCGGCATCGAGAAGAGGCCCACGAGGAAATTCTCCGTCTTCGGATCTTAGCGCGCTCAGAATCGCTTCAATGCTCATGACGCATTCTCCCTCAGATAACGCCGACTTTTAGGACCAGTGATAGGCAGTCACACAAGCCGGTCATGTGATGTCGGTTCTCATTCAAACCGGCCCTATGGATAAGAACAACGCGGCGGCCCAACTTCCGTCCATCTTCGCAACCGCAAGGTCATGGGGCTCCACGTCGCCCCGCAATGAAGAGACCCTTTGCAGCATGATTTCTCACGACGGAGCCCAGTACAACCGCACGGAACGTGTTGACCCACCTGCAGGGCTTACGAACACATATGGTCCTGAAGCCATCCTTCTTCAGGAATTTCTTTCACCTGTATTCGGCGAACACCTGAGAGAGGATCTTCGATCAAAACCTCAGGGCAGCGCAAAGAAGGTTTTGTATACCTGTGAAGCACGCCCGCTATGAGGTATTCCTCCGCTTCGGTGGGCAGTCCCACTGCCAGGACTACGGGCGCCGGATAGTCGTCCGGCGCGAAAAGCAATCCCATGCGCTTTGAGGCCTCCAACCGTATGTTCTCCGCCTCACTTCGACCCACGATTATCTTCAAGCCAGGCCTAACACGGATGTGACGGCCCACATGGAGAAGATTTACATCTTCCGGAGTCACGATCCCCTGATCATCGAAGAGATCGCGAACCTTTCTGGAAAATATTTTGTCCGTGAGCAGACAACCGCCCGCGGGGGCTGAAAAACCGGTGATACCGGCTTCCCTGGCTATCCGCAGTTGCGTCTTCCTACCTCTGCCGGCAATCGCCTCCATTTTAGCGCTGGTGACGATTCCCGCTTCTTCAACTTCAGTCCGCGGAAGTATTTTGCCTGAAAGGGGCCGCACTACGATGCCGTCGCAACCGGCTCTTCTCTCAATCATCTTAATAGTGTTTCTTCTTTGGGACATCGGCCGCTGGCCTACCACTTCACCGGTGATAATGAAGGTGGCGCCGATTTCGGACATATATTCTTTGGCCTTTTGCAAGGTATAAATTCTGCAATCAATACACGGGTTCATGTTTTTCCCGTGTCCGTGGCGGGGATTTCTGACCAGATCGAGAAATTCACTCCCCTTGGTCATAAAAGCCACCTCAACCTCCAACTGTCTGGCGCAACGCTGAACCGGAGAGTCGTTCTCGCTGGTATCGACCGGAGAAAATGGTGAGCAAAAGTGGAGGGGAGTCACCTGAACGCCTTGAAGTCGCATCAAATGAATGGCCAGAACCGAGTCCAATCCGCCTGAGAACAGAGCCACAGCTCTATTGTTGAAGGCGGGTCGAGTCTCGCTAGAACACGTCTGCGGAAAAGGCATATATCTGCGTCCCTTCTTCTTTCCATGCGTCCCTGGGCAGGCCGGCCTTCCTGCAAGTCTCCTCAAGAAACGTGATTCTGTCCCAGTCTCTTTCTGCGGCTACTTGTGGCAACAAAAGGCCCGATCTGTGGCCTTGCCGTATAAAGATCCCGTGCTTGCCGACCTGAATGTCTTCAGGGTCATGGACCTCTTCAAAGGGTGTCAGAACTGAAATTTCCAGATGAAGATCGGTCACTTCATCCGCCCTTACCGGGGTGAAACGAGGGTCGTGGCAAGCAGCGGCCCGAGCCATCTCCGCGACGTTTTTATACAGAGGCTCATCCGCCTGCAGGGATCCGATGCAGCCCCTGAGCATACCTCTCTTGTATATGCAGACGAACGCTCCCCGTTCCTCTTTAAGTTTTTCGGTTTTGGGCTCGAAGACGGGAAGTTTTTCGCCACGGGAGCACTTTTCGATCACCGTTCCGGCAATCCGAAGCAATTCCGCTTTTTCCTCATCAGTTAGCCCGAGGTCCACACCAACATCTTTCTTTTTCGCCACCGTCAGCCTCCTCAGGAAAGGAACGGGTCAATCCGCCGAAACGTTCGGATCAAGGAAACGTCGGCAGAGCCATCAATCCGGCTGTCTCCTCGATTCCCATCATCAAATTCATGTTTTGCACCGCGGCCCCCGAAGCCCCTTTGACCAGATTGTCTATAGCTACCATGATTACCGCCAAGCCGGTTCTGTCGTCATACTCGATCCCAATATGCAATTGGTTTGAGCCGCGGACATTTATTGTCTCAGGAAACATTCCCTGCTGTAAGACTTTTACGAACGGCTCGGCATTGTAAGCGTCCAAATAGAGGTTTCTGAGCTCATTCTCTTCAATTTCCTTGACCACAGGAACATATATCGTGCTTACCATACCTCTACTGACAGGGATCAAATGCGGAGTAAACCTGACCTTAATGGGTTTGCCCGCGATCTTGCCCAGTTCCTGTTCCATTTCAGGGATGTGCCTGTGTCGGAGGACGCCGTAAGGCTTGAAACCCTCGCCTGCTTCGCAAAAACTTGTGTTTAGTTTTGCGCCTCTGCCCGCGCCGGAAATTCCCGACTTGGAATCAATTATGGGCCTGGTGGTATCAATTTTGTCGCAGCCCATCAGGGGAAACAGTCCTAGAATGGCCGTAGTCGGGTAGCAGCCTGGATTTGCTATTAGTCGCGCTTTCCTTATGGATTGTCTATTTATCTCGGGAAGCCCGTACACCGCTTGAGCCAAGAGCTCGGGGTCACGATGGGTCCCGTACCAGTCGTTGTACACCTCGGCGTCATTCAACCGGAGATCCGCTGATAAATCGATTACTCGCAATCCCGCGTCAAGCAGTTTTCGCGCCACATTGATCGACTCGCCGTGCGGAAGGGCGAGAAACGCCACATCCGCTTCCGGATGTTCGCTCAGGGCCTCCAGGGAAGACAGAGGGAAGTCCTGGGTAGGGTTGATGAACGGGAACATTGCGCTGACGTTCTTGCCCTCCCATTTCCTGGAACTCCCTCCGACAATTGAGACATCGGGATGCATGGAAAGGAGGCGCATCAGTTCAATACCCGTGTATCCGGACGCTCCAAAAATAAGCGCTTTGATCATTTTATGTGCCGTTTTTCCTATGAGAATGGGACTGGAGGGAAACTTCTTTCTACGAAAGACGCCTCCGGAGGACAACTTCTTGAAACCCCACGAAACGCGGGGTCCAGACTTCCATTCAAAAACTTTCAAAATTGCGATACGCCGCCGCTTGCCATTCCCAAACTTAAGGTCGCAACCAACAAATCAAGGCGTTTGCATTGTTAGTTGTGGCCGCCCCCAGGTTATGGGGCTTTTGAGACTAAATTTTAGGGGCGCCGCCTACCGGCAATGTCGGCGCCATAAGGATGGAAAGTAACCTTATTCGCCAAGGGTACGCCTTCATCCGTCATTCCCGCGAAAGCGGGAATCCAGTTCTTTTCGACGTTTCCTGGACCCCTGCTTTCGCGGGGGCGACACCACTAGATGAGGCTGTTGCCAAGATTTTGCTTGAGTGAAAAGCATTGTCGGCTACTCGATGCGGTAATTTGGAGCTTCTTTCGTGATCACCACATCGTGGACATGAGATTCCTTCAAACCAGCGGCAGTGATACGGATGAATCTCGCCCTTTCCCTCAGTTCTTTCAAATTGTGAGCCCCTAGATATCCCATGCCGGCCCTGAGACCGCCGATCAATTGGTCGATCGAGTGCGCTACGGGTCCCTTGGCCGGCACCATACCAACTATTCCCTCGGGAACCAGCTTGTTTTCACTCACCCCTTCGTGTTGCCCATACCGATCTTTGGAGCCTTCCCGCATGGCTTCGAGAGATCCCATCCCTCGATAAGACTTGTAAGACCGGCCTTGGTACAGCACCATTTCGCCGGGGCTTTCATCGGTTCCGGCCAGCAGGCCGCCGATCATTACGCTATGAGCGCCGGCGACCAGCGCTTTGGTTATGTCTCCGGAGAATTTGACTCCTCCATCAGCAACAAGAGGAACCCCCAATTTCTGAGACGCTCTGGCGCATTCCAGGATCGCAGTGACTTGAGGGACACCGACGCCCGCCACAATTCTTGTTGTGCAGATCGAGCCGGGCCCAACTCCCAGTTTGACTCCATCGGCGCCCGCTTTAACCAGATCTTCCACGGCCTCGGGGGTGGCCACGTTCCCTCCGATGATCTGGACGTCGCCGAAATTACGTTCAAGAGCTTGATAGTCTCGATCACGTTCTTGGAATGACCATGGGAGGTGTCAACCACTATGACGTCAACTCCCCGGCGCACCAGCGCATGAACTCGTTCTTCACGATCCGGCCCCACGCCCACAGCGGCGCCGACCCGCAATCTACCCAGAGGATCCTTAGCCGAATTAGGGAATGTGATTGCTTTTTTATATCCTTGATGGTGATTAAACCCTTGAGCCTGTTGTCCTTGTCCACCACCAGGAGTTTTTCGATGCGGTGTTTATGGAGCAGAGCTTTGGATTCTTCGATGCCGATTCTTTCGTCAACCGTTACCAGGTTCTCTTTTGTCATGACCTCTTCGACTTTCA
>CAVVHK010000044.1:0-35861 GCA_963747865.1 uncultured delta proteobacterium
TTTGCGTTAAGTCCGCCGGAATCATTGGGAATTCATCAAAACCCATAATTCTGAAGATTCCTGAGAGGTTAATCACCAAACGGAGAAAGCCTCCGGCTTTGCCGGAGCGACTCCCCAAGGTATGACCGTGTGAGGCGGTAGAGGGAAGCCTACCAGCGCACACGAAGCGGGATGGAAGCATCAAGTGTTTTCCATTCCTAAAAGGCGAAGGAGACAAAAGGTCACTTGTTTAATTTCTTTTCGAGCTTTCCCTTTACGCCTAGAATAGAAGTCAGTCCTCCGTCGGTCAACCAAGCTCTTGAGGCCGAATCTTCTTTCAGGTACGCGTCCCAAAACTTCGTAGTGCTCATCCTGATGATTTCATCTAAAGGTCCGTCTTGTCCATGCGGAGCGGTTGAACGTCCATCAAACACGCTAGCTTGGTCGTCCTCCCAGACAGTAATCAAATACTGATCGGTGCCACTGATGTGTTCGTAAGGCACACGGCGGTCAGCCATTCGGTTGTCTGGTCCCGGTTCCATGCTCCCTTGCGCTGATGATGTGGAGAATGGGTATTGTTATTTTTGAAAGGCGGAAACTTCATGCGTCTTTTGACGTTGCGGCACGTTTGGATTTACAAGCACGCAAGCTTTTATCCGGTCATCTCTAAAAGTTTTTTCTTCGCCTTGAGCGGTATAAAGACCTGCCCCGCCGCAGCAAGCGCAGTTACTGCGCCTAATCCAACACCAGCCATGCCGATGCGATTCAGGTCTATTCTTCCTTTGAATCTCTGGTCGCTACTGTTCATTTCTTGTAACCGGCTGATGACAAAGCTGACATCGAGAGAGCGACTCAAACCTTTTCTCCTCTGCTGAAGCAGGTGCGGGCGGCCTGGTTGCTGGGCTTCATCGAGTCCGCATCCGTTCCGTTGTGTTGAACGTGTACTGATACATACCCACTTGCGGCCCAGCGAGTCCCGAGACGTGAGCGGCTTTCTCGGGTCCCCCCGAGCCCGTGTGAAAAAACGATGGCTGGGAAAGGTCCGGCGCCGGTCTTCGGGAAATATATCTTTACGGGTATATCTCGATTTCGACTCTGGTCCACCCAACTCTCTTCGAGGACATCGACTTCGTAACTAGGTAGTCGGGCCTGTCTACTTCTGTGGTGCAAAAAAAGGACCATCATTACGACGACCAAAGCAATGCATACGCCCACCAACATTATCTTCTTGCCGTAGAACTTTTTCGATGGGTCTATTTCACGTCCGGCAGTAAATGCAGGGGGCTCAGATTTTATGGGGCCAGTGGTGTTAGGAGGGCCGGTCTTCTTCAAGGCGTTTCCGGATTCCTCCTGAGCCGCAGCAATTGCCGAAGAGGGACTGACGTGGACAACACCCGAATCGACCAAGGGTTGGGTGAGTCGCTCGCCGGTTGGTCTCCCCCGGCATAAGACGCAATAACTGACCGGGCCGCCTCAGCCCTCATATGACACAATCCCGTTTCTTGAACGAAGGCTCGTCGAAATTCTTTGATGGAATCGAAGCGGTCCTCGGGATTGTGCTCAAGGGCTTGGAACACGCAGGAGGGAACACCTCCACGATCTATCGCGCCTGTCGGAACTTTGCCTGTGAGAGCGTAGTACACGGTTGCGCCCAACGCATAAATATCCGATCTTTGTGACACAGCGCCCCTGCCGCTATACTGCTCAGGAGGCATGAAGCCGACAGATCCGATTACTAATCTCTGAGTAGAAGTAGTGGTATCACCGATGGCTGCCCTGGCAATGCCGAAATCGCATACCTTGAGGCTTCCCAATGGTCTGACGAGAATATTGGCAGGTTTGATATCCAAATGGATCACGCCTCTGGAATGGGCGTAATGCAACGCGTCGCACACCTGGAGGAAAACCACTCCGATCACATCTATAGGGCATTTATCAAATCTGGTGAGGATCGTCTGAAAACTCTTGCCCGGCACGTACTCCATGACGACGAAGCGCCTGCCGTTGGTTATTTCCAGACTGTAAATTTTTATGATGTTCTCATGGGTGAGTTCCCGTGAAATGATCACTTCTTTCTTCATCAACGCGATGGCGTGCGTATTCTTGTTCAGGTCCCGGTGCAGCACCTTCAGAGCTACGGGCATGTTGCGGAGGCTTATTTGCCGAGCCTCATAAACTCTGCCCGCTCCCCCCATGCCGATGAGCCTGACAATGTTGTAATCTCCGGCCACGATCGTCCCAGGCGGTATCGCATAGTCAAGTTCTTGGGGTTGGTGTGCTTCTTCATCACGAGCGACCAGTATTTGCCGACAAATCGGACACGAGGTGTTGTCGTCTTCTATTCTTGCTCCGCACTGAGGGCAGGATCCGATCATCGAATACTCCGCGAATCGATCAATTGCTCAACTACCGTGGTGGTTGCCTTCAGAAAGATGTGATTTGGAATCATAAGAACGTCTCGCCATTTCAAGGGGAGTTTGCTCTGTTAAGCGTGATGGAATGGTCCTGCTGCAAGAAGAAGGTCAAGAAAATCTAATTTCGACTCCAATTCATCGGGTCTTCATATATCAAATTCGAGACAACCCCAAATTAATCCCAGCTACCGTTTCGCACGGTCATGGATCCCCCCTGTCCCGGAAGTGAGGCTGATTCATCCACCAGGCTCACATATTGCAGTTCTATTGAGTAGTTCTGGGGTCTGGATAGCCTCCTTCTTTTCTTTGCCGATTTCCCGGTCCGTCCTTGGGCCCAAATTTTTCCCTGCAGGCCCGGAGCTCATCGCGGGAACTTGCCGCCTGGACGCAAGACTTCATCTGTTGGATTCGAGCCAGCCGATCGTCAATCCTTTTAAGTATTTCTTGCCTTTTGAGCTCGAAATTGGGCCCAGATTCTTTCGGCGTCCGCCCCCCTTCAATGGCGAATGTCGGCATCGCGAAACCGATTGCGATTAATGCCGCTTCCGTCGCTGTCTTCATGATTCCTCCTTAAAAGAATCTTCCGGAGTAGTTGTCATTGCCGATTTTTTTGTTCAGGGCCGACTTTCGGAACTGTTTCCCCGCCTGGAGAGGTTTAAGTGTGGTTTTCACAAAAAAACGCTATAGACAAAACCACCGCCGTATTGATGAAAAGCCCGTTTCGTCCCCTCTTCAAGATACAGTTGCGTAATCTCCTGCGTCAAGCGTATTCTTGGCTTTCGCAATTCACCGCTTCGCATGGCCATTCACTGATGTATTGACACGGGGCCACATCACAGGAAACCACCACGAACCGGCAGTTCTAATAGAGGTCAAGGGAACACGGGCTTAACACTGTTCTTGATGAATCACGTATTGCGCAACGGATGGCTGTTGAGCGAAAGTCGGTCGTCAGCGCCTCCGGCTGCAACATCACGAGAACCGCTCGACTACCCTTGCGCTGAAAGAGCGCCGAAGCAGCCTCGACAGTTGGTTCCCATGACTGAATCTTTATGGATTTAACAGATTTATGTTGACACCTATCCTGTTTAAGATGAAAAATGCTATTGATGTAAGCGAAGTTAGCAACGCGGGCCGTTTCGGAAGTGAATCACCGAAATTATCATGATTCCAGGGAGGAAGGTTATGTCGCGAATTTTTGAAGACGGGGAGCCCAATCTACCGGTAGAGGAGAGAGACGGCTCTTCTTCCGAGCCTGTCTCTTCAGAAAAGCAAGACGAGTCGAGAAGGCGATTCCTAACTAATCTGGGCAAGTGGTCCGGAGCGGTTATCGGTATCGCTCTGTTGGGAAGCGCTTCAAACTCAACGGATGCTGAAGCCGATTGCGAAAAGAAGCCTGAAGAATCCTGGCGGTGCGGGAGATGCAGGTGCCGTTGCAGATGCATTTGATAATGGCTTCTTGAAAGATTTATGTCTTCTCCCTCAGTGAAAGCGTTATATATCTTGACGTAAACAAAAGCGGTTTCGCAGGGGTCGGCAAAGGCGCCGATGGACGTCCGGCATTTCGGATTGTCGATGTTCGGCCCCAGCCTACAAGGTAACGGACGTTTTCCCCCATTCATGACTCACCCGTCATAATCTCGTCCACCCCTCTCAGACTCCTGCCTAGTCGATAAAGATTTGAACACGGCCGAGGCTCTTGGAAAATCTATTTAAAATGACGGTTGGCATTGCCGGTCAAACGGCCTAATAGAGAGCAAGACCCGGAGAATCGTTTCAAACTCACAAATCAATTGAACGTGGTCCGGTAACGCATTTAATGCCTCCGCTTGTCACGAGCCGACATCGGACTCCCATACTATCCGGGCGATACTGAAGGGCGGCAATTCCAACGAGCGTGAGGTATCAATAGAGACAACCTTGCCGGGCAGGTTCTCGTGATTCGAAAAATCGGCGGCCATAAGGACTTCAACCGAGGCTGGTCTAGGGCGCCGTCCCTGATTCGTAGGGTCATAAACCAGCGCCTCATAGGACGCGTTCTGTAGGATCATCACGGATCGCTTGCCGGATCGGAACAGTCCGGCTTCTACAGGCCGGTAAGCTTCGTCAAATACCCCTAACCCTGTGATTTGCCGTCCGTTAACTTCGATTAGCCGTTGAAAAGAGCTTCCTCCGTTAGCGGCATTGTTAAACCATCCGAGCGCAATCGTCGCAGGTAAGGGAAGGAATCGGCCCTGAGCGTCTTGGACGTGAGTCTGCCGTATCGGTCGGCGGGACAAATTGAGCGTGAAGTACAGGGCCTTGGTTACGGCGGGATGCCTGAGGATGGCCAGAGTTTCACGGGTCACAAGATGAGCCGCCATATCAGGGGTAACCTTTTGCTCCTCTGGATCCTTCTTGCCCCAGTCCCCTCCATGAGGACTCCATTCGGTAATCCAGATTTCCTTTCCGGGAACCCTTCTCGCTATGTCGTCCAAAACGCGATCGACCCCCTGGTCGGCTCGCCCCATTAACAGCTCAAAGAGGGTATTCTGCGACGGGTTTCCGGCCCTTCTCGCTATGCCGTCCGGACGCAGATAGAAATGAACGGTGACGGCCTCAAACCAGTCTTCCGGGCGCAAATCCTCATCCCATTTGAGCAGCCTCTGCGCAAACGGGTGTCGAGCGTTTGGGTTGGTACGGAACCTGCTGCCGGATGATTGCACTGCAAACTTGGCGTCCGGGCCGACGATAGGGCGCAAAGCCCTTTCATAGCGCCGCATTATTGCCATAGAGGTCCTCTCGTCGGGCCACTTACGGATTACGGTCGGATCATTTCCCATCGCAATATAAAACTCATTACCGAGTTCGATGTTCTTAGGGAGAACACCTGCCGCCGCCAAGCGCTTGAACCACGCCACCTGTTCTTCAACGGAAGAGGTTTCGAGGTTCGCGACCAGAATTGTCTCCGCGTTCAGTTGATTTGCGAACTTGGCGTATTGCTCGTAGGTGATCCCCTCGGGAAAGCGCCGCGCCACTCCAGGCCCGATAGGCGCCCAGAATTGGTAATAGGCCGAGCCGTCCGGGTGTGGAGGGAAGGAAAGAAGCCCCGAGCGCCAGTTGTAGTAGTTGGATTGGGACCCTCCCGGAAATCGGACTATCGCAGGTCCAACGATTTTGATGGCGGCGATCTTCATGGGATCGTCCAACAGATGGTCGAAAAAAGGTTCGGCGGAGGCCCCTAAAATTCTTTCCGGAAGCCGGCGCAGTTGACTAAAGGTGGTTAGCGAGAGGGGAAGCTCACCTTTCGATCGGGAGTCGGGGGGCTCAAAAGCGATCTTAGAGGTCGTCGCCGATAGCGCCAAATCGGCGGTAAGCTTTACCGGACGCTGCGAAAAACCTGACTCGGCCATTCCCTGACTGGTGATAGCCCAGATCGTAGCACAGGCGGCAATGATTCGGATAACAACGTTTCGTCCCCTCATATTGCGCTCCTTATGGCTCCTCTGTTTTGTGGGCGTCTAGCTCCCTATCGTTCCACATTGTCCCAGTCCCAGGGGTATCCAATGATTGATTATATCGGTTGTCCACTTAGAAACCGTGAATAGCCAGAATATTCCAGGTGATATCCCGCTGAGAATCATCGCGATGAATATTCGGTTCCGACCAGCGAGTGTGTGCTCCGCAGACCTCTTTCCTGATCGCGCCGCCAGAAAGTTGATGGGAATGTTTCCCGAGAACCAAACCAAAGCCCACACGCCCATCCTAGCCATTTCGGATACCGGCTCACTCCCGTATCTCCAAAAATGACAGATCCGCTCCGCGAAGTCCCAATATCCAACGACAAAGAAAGCAGAAGCGCATGCGAAGAGCTCCAGCAGAATGATTGCAATGAGCCGGGAGCAGGGGAGTTCGGTCATAATCCGGCGAAGAGCGAACCACTTGATCAGAGGAGTTATTATACCAACGATTAGCCCAATCGGCGCGACCATATAAACGAGAGTATCCGTGAGGCTGTGGGCATAGGTGAGGCTTGCTGGAAATAGACCCAGAAACCAGGCCAATGGAACAAGGCGACTCTTCAGCGCTCGAACCATTTTGAAACGCATTTGGTTATATCCGTCTGGAAACCTGAACAGGTCTTGCCGTCAGGGCTCTGAGAGGGTTGAGGATTTATTTCGCTTCCATTTTTCCGCGAATTCGCGGGTGATTCGTAGGTACAAGTCCCCGTAGAGTCGGCTCGGTTCGATATAGGTGTGCTCCCACCATTCATTCCACGTAGTGATGAAAATCCAATCAGGGTCACATTTAAGCGCGGCGTCAAGTGTGGTCCGATAGTATGCTCCATTATCTCGTTCCTTATATTGGCCCCTACGTTTAGGCATGAGGCGTTCATCGTAGCCGGGCTGGGCTGTGGCGACCCAGATCTTGGGCATGGCTTTCTCATCGAGAAGGGGATAATAGCGCACCCTACGGCAGGCCACCGAGTACAGGCCGGTCAAATCTTCAATGTCGAAAATGCCGTAGCGGTGGACCCCGTCAAACACATCGAGGTTTTCTTGTTGGTAACCCATTCCCAGGCACAGAGCGTCGAGTCCCTTCTCTCGAAGTCTTGCAAAGACCCTTTTCCATGTTTCGAGAGGCGCCTTCTGGGTTGACCAAAGCGCTATGACGGGTTTGCCGTGCAACTTCATGAACGCCGGATGCTTGCCGTAAGTTGAAATTACATAGGAAAGCCAACCAAGAATGGTATCTTCATCACGGGCCTGACCGTGATCCAGAGTCTCAAAATATATCATTACATGAAAACGCCTCCGTTCAGCGATGTCCAACAGCGTCTTCAGGTTTCTGTCCGTATAGGTTCCCGGACCCCACCACGAGGAAATGAATCCGTCAATGCCGGCCCTTTGGGCCTGCTCAATGTGACTTTCTACGGCCTCAGGATCGGATGAAACGTAGGGAATAATCGGGCGATCTTTCAGCTTGGGACTCTCCCAGTCTTTTACGTGATACCAAGGATAATAAAAAGCCCAGAGCATCTTTGGGTCGGCTCCCCGTTCAATGCGCTTCATTATGGGAGAAAAGCGCTTCAAAGCTCTCAGATCAACGTTGAAAACAAGGGGATTATGGTCAGGGTCGCTCTTCACGGCCCCGTAATGTCTGATTTCCTCGAGGAGTTGCTCTCCGGAACCGGATAAGCTATAGACGCTCACAACGCAGCCATTTAACCGGCCTTTTTTGAGGATAAAGTGTAAGGGCTGATCTGTTCTCTCAGAAGCGACTGCAAAATCCACAGTAGCGCCTATCCTCTGATTTGCTCGTGCGGCGCTGAGTGATTGACTCAAGTCAAAATGCCGCAAGCTCATTCGCTCATGATCCGGCGCGCCTTCAACGGCAATCTGCTTCCAGGTGAGAATGGCCCCCGGATTCTTCAATTCCAAGGATGTCCAATCCGAAGTGCTCTCGCACTTTAGGCGCAAACGATAGTATGAAACAGTGGTTGGAAACGACGGGGCTAGGTTGGAGCCTTCTCGGTTAGCCGATCCGGCCGACTGGTTCCAGGCGATCACGGGGATAATTGGCTCAGCGGCGCTTACCAGATCTTTTTGAACATGAAGCCTACCGACATTAGTCCCCCGGGCCTCTGACGGCGTGGCCGACGTCTCTGTAAGCCGCCACGCCCAAAAGGTCAGTGACAATATCGCCAAAATCCCCAGCGGCAACCCCAATCGCTTCAAATCGACAAAGCGGTTCATGACGTTTTGTTACCTACAGAATGACGTTCGTTAAACTTACTTCCGTTGTTATCTTCACAAAATGGCTTCGCAAAAGTCAGGAATAGTCTCAGAAAAAAATATCACTACGTTTTTGGACGCCACGACACGCAAGACATGGCTCAGTAATTATAGTGTTTCTAACCGATGATGGTCCATGAAAATTCAACGAACAGGCAGTGAGACCTTGACATGAATGAGCTAGGGTCAAGCGTCATGAACTCATGAATACCCGAAAGATCGTTGGCGAATTCGGGATGTAGCGCGAAAAAATGAATTTGACCTTGTCTGGCTGACGACGCTATAGTCAAAAGATACGAGCATGCCTTCTATCAATTTTGCCACTGTCTATACGCTCTTGTTTGGAGGTGGAGAGAGACGGCCACAGTTTTTCGGCTCTTCGTCGGGGGAAGCGACCCGTGCCCAAAAAGCTTTTGAAATCGGGAGCTGCCTAGAAAAATAGGGTTAACGATTTCTAGCTCGCACAGTCTAAAGAATCAGAGCTGGAATATGATTGCGCTGATGCGTAGCGCCGTTATTTCCGTGTCGTGCCTACATGAGAAGCCGGTACGGAAGCGATCTAAAACGTAAAGCGATCTCGACCTCGACTTTTCTCGAGTAGAAACATGGTGGCTGATGGAAATGCCCACGCTCTACTAATAAATTCGTTTCCGAAAGCGGCGAAGCCCTAGTTCGGGGCCTGTCACGCAAACGTGTTCTCCAATCGCTGCGAGGCGCAAAATGGTAATTATTCCGTTTTTTGCCCACGTCGTCGCCACAGTTTTTTGCCTTCGCATCAGCCGCTGGCCACATTTTCCCACTCAAAGAAGTTTATCGATACTCCGGGAGCAGACTCCTTGACCGGAGGAGCTGTGAATACATGAGTTGCGGGGGCTTAATATGGTTAAGAGACGCGTAATGGGTCGGACGGGTCAGATTGTTTTGTGGCTTTTTATTTTGAGCTGCGCCCTATCTCTTGCAATGGCTGAAGAACGGGCCCCAGGGGACGAGCGATTGATTCGACAAACTCTGGATTCCTATGTTTCAGCATTTAACAAGAATGATCCGGCCTCATTATCGAACCTTTGGGCGGAAGAAGCGCAATACGAGGATGAGACGGGAGAAGTCTATAAGGGACGTAAGCAGATTAGAGAGGCTTTCAAGCAGTTTTTCGCCGAAAATAAGGGAATCAGCCTAAAGATCAGCGTCTCCAAAGTCGATATAAATGCGCCCACAGAAGCTATCGTCGTCGGAACCAGCGTAGTCTCCCTGCCCGGCGAAGAAGGAAGTGAGGCTGGTTTTGCCGCTCAAATGGTGAAGAAGATCGATAAATGGCTGCTTGCCGGCGTTGGGGAAACAGCGGACAGTTCGAGTTACGAACACCTCAAGGACTTGGAGTGGTTGATAGGAGAATGGGTTGACGAGAAGAGCGCCGATATAGCGGACATTGTTTCCGACTGGACGGGCGATAAGAATTTCATCCAAATAGGCTATGCGATTGATACCGATGAAGTCGGTGTCGAAGGAACTCTCATTATAGGCTGGGATCCCGTCGGAAAGAAGCTCAAATCCTGGATCTTCGATTCAAATGTGGGTGTGGCGGAAGGTGTGTGGTCTAGGGCGGGTTCAAAGTGGACGGTCAAAATCTCCCGCGCGTTGGGCGCCTCCGAGATGGCTACGCAAACTGACGTGTATGAACGTGTCAATAACAACACATTCATTTGGAGTTCCATTGACCGAACAGAAAACGGTAAGAAGCTACCCGATGTCAAGGGCGTTAAAATTGTTCGCAAGCAGCCCAAGAATAAGTAGACCGTGACTATCAGCGAAAAGCTGGGGTAGGAAGGGACTAAAATGAAAACATTACCCGTCTGTCTGCTGAGCCTGCTGGTAGTGCTCATGTTCTCTGACGGCAATAGCTGGGCGATAGGCAAGAGAGGATCTGGAGGACGACACTCCGGTGGAGGAAAGGCGGCTCATCATCATGGGGGCAAGCCTCATCCCGTTCATCATAGCAGGATGAAAGCTGTTTCGCATCATCCGCGAGTAACTCCCCATAAGCCTCCTAAAGCCATACACCCACACCATCCTGTGATACCTCATAAACAGGTCAAGGGGCCGATTCCGCATCCGGGAGTAATTCCTCATAAGCCCAAGCAAGTTCAAAAAAATCCTAACGTAATTAAACCTCACCCAATACAGGTGGCCCACCGCCCTTATAACAACATCAGGCCCACAAATCCGACGAAGTTGACCAACCTGACCCAGCGTGTAAAAACTGATTTCACTCCAACTCACAAGGACGTGTTCACTCCGAAATGGTGGAGGGAGAAGTCTTTAACCAATGTGAACAATATAACAAATATCCGCTGGTATCCTCACTGGTGGAAACATCATGGGCCATATTATTGGTGGCGGCCTTGCGGATGGGCTGGTTTAACGGGATGGTTTGCATGGGCCTCGTGGCCTGCGCCCGTCAACTATGATTACGGAAACTATATCTACTATAGAGATGATGACGTTTACATTCACGGAAAAAGGTCATATTCCGCTCCCCAGTACTATACGGTGGTCCGGAATATCGCTGTGACCGAGCCCCAGGGCGTCTCGGAGAATTCCGAATGGCTGCCGTTAGGAGTCTTCGCCGTACAGCGCCCAAACGCATCTTCTCCCCACGCGATTCTGCAGCTTGCGGTCAGTAAGGAAGGGGCTATCGCAGGCTCTTTCTACAATGTGACTACGGAAAAAACAAGACCTGCCCACGGCGCCGTCGACAAAAAGACACAGCGGGCAGCCTGGGTCGTAGGAGAAGGCTCTGAAGCTAAAATGGTAATGGAAGCCGGAGCCTATAATCTTACTCAGGACCGTTCAGAGGTTCTGGCGCATTTCGGTCCGAATAATGTTCAAAAGTGGTTTCTCATCCGAATGGAGGCGCCTAAGCTCGAAGGCTCGAAAACGAAAGGCGCATCGAATTCGCCGTTTATGGGAGGTCGCTGATTTTGTAGGGGAAGTTTTGACCTGAGCGGCTCAGTGTGAGATGAAAAGGTTTACGCCACAGTTGTCGGCGGGTCACATGAAGCGCGTCGATGCGCAAAAAAAAAGTAGGGGCAATTGGCGAAGCCCCCGAATTCCTGCACGGTCGGATGCCGGAACGCTTTACGCATGATGACGAAAACCCCTAGGAACGAGCTCATGGGCACAGAAACGCGACGACAATCAGCTCGTCGGTCACTCATAATTTTCATGATTGTGGTCAACGTGATTTGTTGGCTGGTGGATGCGTCCGGATTTGCTCAAGTTTTGAGGGATGAAGATCTTCTTCAAGATATCGCCCTTCCGCAGGTCAGGCAATCTGAGTTCGCCACAGCCCCACGGCATCCGTTTCTTCCGATGATCCCAACCCCAAAACTTAAGGACTCCGCAACGACTTTGGATAAGGCCGTAAACTACAAAGAAGTCTTGAAGTTTCTCGGCGTCGATCTTTCTGACAGTAAGAGACGCTTCCTGGAGGAGAATAAGTTTCTGCTCATCCCTAAGGGGGAAACACGATTGGAGGAAGAGACGGATCTTCCCATGTGTATGGAACCCGTGGATGAAATGTTAACCGTGTTCGACAGGGTGGGTGGGGAAACCTCCGCACAGAAGCGGAAGCCGGAAAACGCTCGGCTTATAACTCCGGACGTAATTTTGCACGCTTTCCACAAGTATATCGACAATTCGTTGCGTGAGCTAGAGAAGGACACACTGGGACGCCGACTCCAAAGGTTTCTCCAAGACATGCGGATTTCGGCGTTGAAGCATGGAAACGCTATGAAGGACTCTGCTCTGTCAGAGCATTATGAGATAATCGGGGCGCAAATGACCGTGGGGGCCATTCTTATCGACAACGCGGACTGGGTTGAATCGCACGACAACCTCGGAAAGCGCTGATGGCGAAGTGGATACGCTGACCAATGGTTTGCGCTTGCTGAAAAAATACGAGGGCCAATTCAGGCCGGAGATCCTGCGGAAAATTGAGCAGGAACTAAGCTTTATTTACGGGGCTAGCGAAGTGGCGGTTTCTCCCCTGTATGGACACTATCTTCCGAAAAAGGTGGAGCTTACGGACTACACTCAGTTTTCTCCACGAGGGCATTACGCATATTCTTCACCGCTGAGAGCATATTTTCGGGCTATGATGTATCTCGGCAGAAGCGCCTACTTTCTCAATGGTGATGACGGCGTTACCGACGCGTTGCTCATTTCACATTTACTGGCCGGTCCTGGGGAAAATGGCCGTCCCCTTGTTGAGCAATGGAAGGACCTTATGGAGATAACGTCGTTTTTCGCCGGCTCACCT
This sequence comes from uncultured delta proteobacterium, assembly GCA_963747865.1. GTDB lineage: Bacteria > Desulfobacterota > Desulfomonilia > Desulfomonilales > Desulfomonilaceae > JBBSBY01. The sequence goes on from CAVVHK010000044.1 coordinate 12,486, forward strand.
GACGACATCTGTTACCCAGTGTGGAGAGAATTTGCGGTGAAAGTCCTCGGAACCGACAAAATAGGTCCTGAAATTGCTGTTGCCCCCAAAATCGTCAAGAAGCTTATCGATCGATTGGACGAACTGCCGACCCCAAGAATCAAATCGGATTTTACCGTTGATGGCCCTGCCCCCATGGGGTCAAGAAATGAGCGCATGAAAGAATTGCGCGCATTTAAAATATTCGGTCAGCGCTTCACATTCGACGGGTGGTGGCTCAGTCGTCTGACCCCTGAAGAGCTAAGTTCCGGGAAAGGCGCATGGTTTACGCCTTCGGCGCTTTTCGTCCCCACTATTTTGGGCGACAAAACTTCCCGAGAATTTGCCCGGCGGGACCTGAAGCGGCAAGGCGTTCCAGACGTCGCTCTCAAAGACATTTTCAAGAGATTGGATGAAGTGACCTCCGACATGCCGGATTATCCCGATTGGTTCAGTTCAATTTCATCGTTATGGCTGTTGACGCTGCGCCAACTCACCGGATCCTACGGCCAGGGCTATCCCCTTTACATGCAAAGCAAGCCCTTTCCAGTGAAACAACTCCAAACCTTCCTCGGATCCTATAGCGAGCTAAAACACGATACAATTCTTTACGCGAAGGAACCGTCCGCTAGTGGCTGTGGTGGCGATGATATGGGCAAGCGCCCCCCGGTCCCTAAAGGATTTGTGGAGCCGAACCTACCTTTTTGGTTTTACCTGAGGATTCTCGTCGAGCATACCTATAACGGATTCAAAGAGCATAACCTTTTGGAAAGAGACCTAGACAAGGATAGCGGTAAACTTTATCGTTTCAGGGAACAGATCGATTTCTACACTGAATTCGCCCGAAAGGAATTAACCGGAGACCGGATCTCGGGCGACGATTATGAGAAGCTGAGAACAATGGACATTTCATACATGGCGGACCCGCCCGAAGGCGTCGTATTGACTGAAGAGGACAAGCGTTCCGCCATAATTGCGGACATTTACACTGACGGGTGGAAAAAGGAAATTCTATATGAAGCTATCGGCAAACCGTATGTGATGTTGGCTCTTGTGGGCAATGAGGGGACTTCACGCTTAACCATCGGCGTAGCCTTTAACCATTACGAATTCACGGCCCCCCTCGTCTCGCGACTGAGCGACGCAGACTGGCAGGACACAGTTTATCTTCATCCGGAAAAGCTGCCTCGAAAAAATTTCTGGTATGAGATATTGGAGACGCCGAAATGACAAAGAGAGCAAGAAATTACGTGGGATAGGAGAGGCGCCTTGTCTTTACCGGGATTGTATTCATGGACATCTCCCGTATTTTTCTTAATCTATTCCGCCATCAACTCGTTTTACCGAGAGAAACTTGCCTGGTGGCATATCCCCGACAAGAAGTGCCTGAGAGACTGGGCGCAAAAACTCTTCCGTGTCCCCGTTCCAATTTTAGCTTGACATTCCGTTGCCCCTCACCGAAATATAGACGTTATTAATGTTCAGTCAGTATAAACCTTTGTTCTTTTATCCCCTGTCAACATTATCTCAGCTCATTTGGAGGCACCCTCATGATACCTCCGGAAAAAGCCGCTGAAATTCTATCCGTCTGTATTTCAAGACAACAGGACGCAATTGAAGAGCTACGGGCAAGAGGCCACGAGGTCTATGACATCGTGTTGATTCACTATCAAGGATACCCGCATCTATACCGGCTGGAAGACGGACAAATAAGAGCTGAAGATTGTTTCAAGGTGCGACTGGCTAGACCCGACGACAAGTTGATTGGGACACAGACCGACCAGGGTTTTTGGCTCAGATGGGAAATTGATGGGGATGATGCCCTGGTTTATGAAGTTGAAGTGTGAGGAGCGGCCCGAAGATTTCTTCGGCTATTTAACGAAAAGCTAACTTGCCGAGCGTCGTGCAGACCACATACAATGGACATAGAAAACGAGGGGAACCTCCAGGGAAATCACCAGATTGGCGCTCAAGCCCCAATAATTGGACAAGAAATCAGGAGTCTGAGCACAAAATGCCACAAGTTTGAGGTCCGGGAGAGAAAATTGAGCGAACTCTAATAATCGCGACTCCGGAATATTCTAATCCTCGGCCCCATGACGGAATTGTTACAGCGACGTCATGGGGTTTTTATCTTGGGCTTCTCTAATGCCGCTTCATTCTTGCCACCACGCCCTTACCCTTTCAGCCATATCGGCGCGCGCAAACCTGGCCCGGCGACGGAGGCCCGGAGGGAGAGGTAAAAATTACTTAATGATCTCCATATCCTATCCGTATCGGAAAGATGAAAGTAATCATTAATGAATTCACCACATGCTTACAATCTGCTTAACCTAAAGGATATATCTAATGTCCCCTGCGGGGAATGGGAGAAAATCCCTCGCCTTTAGGCGAAGACTTCAGTAGGTCAATAGGGCCAGAAACGGGATTGCCTCGATCTGGCTCGAAGTGCATGGCGCCGTCTCATCAACCCTTTTGGGGACAAACGCTTTCCTTTGTGCGGCTACGAAAGCCAGATTCATCCGGCTGAGCCGAAAAGTCGGCGAAGCCACCGCCTGAAGGCGGTTGGAGCCTTGACTCAATTATCAAAGGCTTAGGGATCTGTGCCAACGGAAAAGGCTCGACTCAAGCAGTAATTGGCATCTCCGGGTCATCTTTGATGAAAGTCGGCCCACGCCACACTTGACCAATTGGGGGGGGGATAGGTAGGACGGCATGGGCCATGCGGATTATGTCCGCTCAGTTCCGGTGCGTCAATTCTGTTTTTCTAGACACAGGCTCATGAAAGTGGAACATACGGATTTCCCCAGGGGAAACGGAGCATCGAATGTCTACTGCGGTGGATAATGACACGAGGTCTCCGCAATCCGTCTCAAACGCCCATTGCCTTCCGGTAGGCCTCCAACCACCCGGTAACTTCCATGTATTCGTTTACCCAGGACCAGTCCTCTCTCAACAGATCTTCCAAGATAACACGTTCCTCCCTGGGTAGCCGATTCCGCTTAAAAGATTGGAGAAAATGGGATTCCAACATACGGTATAGTCCATCAGCCCCTTTTTGGGCTGCGCCCTTGAGGAAGTCGGGGGAAGAGTAAGGATCATGCAATCCGAGATACATGGACATGTCCGTGTGCATAGCGGAGGAATAGTCCCAAACGTATACGCTTAGGGTCGTTCGATCCGCCGTGAATCTGACCCGTTCAGGCATAGAACTAAAGTCGGATGGGACGGGATTAGTCCACACGAGAAACTTTTTGCCGTTGATGTGTACCAGGACCGGACGACTTTCCGTTGTCATAATAGATTCTCCCCCTGAATGGATGGAGGTTCATAAGACCGCCGTTGTCCTTCGCGTCGGTGCCCAAGGGCCAAGAACCAGAAAACCCGCCTCGACTATGCAGCCCGAACGGGTCGTCGAAAAGAGGCGCTGTCTCCGCTTTAGCTGCATTTATGACACGCCCGCAAGCTGATTACTCAATTCGGCGCGGTTGATAGTGGGCCAAAGAAGCGGGATTTTGTCAAGAGTCGGCAATCGGATCCCAGAAGATCTAGGGGGATTGGAATAAGCCTTCTTGGCGGGATCATACAAGCTTAGCCACCAATTGCGTCTCTCAGATTGATATCAGTCGCATTTGCATCAGCGTCACATGCCACAATTTCCCATGATTCGGCGTTAATGATGTAGTTCGCCACTAGATCATCACGATGATCATTCTTTTCAATGACGAAAAGCTCGCGCACTCTTCCCTCATCGTAGCTCACAGTCCTTATTTCAGCGGTAGGATATTGCGCCTGAACTTTGTCCATAAATCTTTTCAAGTTGTGTTCAAAGTCGTTTATCAGATAATACGGCATGGGGTCTTTGACCGCTTCTCTCCTTAGTGTCCTCAGGGAGCCCATTGTGGTCTCCTCCTTCCTTTTCTCTGCTGTTTTACAGTGTGCGAATTGATGGAATTTCAAATCCTGTCGATATAACTTGCTTACGGCGGCCCGAATGCGGCAGTGGTAATGTGGTTGACCCGGCACTGGCCCGCCATCCTTGCAAGGCCTAAACTGAGCCACCCGGACTAACCTGTGGTGCGCGTCAAGCGCGGCTGCTTGGGATTCAGGAGGAGTTCATTTGCTGGCTATTGGCCAGTCTGACCCAGCAGTGAACTCTTCTTATGTGAAATTTAGAACCGGAACTTCCTCTACAGTTTATTGGCCAACACTCGTTTATATTTGCTGCGCATCGGGGCCCTTGGAGGGAGTGGCCGTCCCCATATTGACTGAATATGCAACGAAGTCGAGAGAGGTACTTCCGCTCCAGTGTGTTTGCTCCAAGTCATTGCGTTTCATACCTACACTCCGTTCGATCGGTGTATTCCACTTGCGATTCCTCGACAGTGTGAACATTGGAGTGAAAGCTCCAACCGCCTGAAGGAGGTGGCTTCGGCGGCTTTTTCGCTCAGCCGAATGAATCCGGCTTTCGCAGCCGCCCAGAAGAAACCTCGTTTCCCAAACCGAGTTGATGGGACGATGTCCAGCCTCCGAGCGATATCGAGGCAATCTCGTTTCAGCCCCTACGGGTCTACTGAAGTCTTCGCCTAAAGGCGAGAAATTTTCTCCCATTCCCTATAAGGGGACACTAACACGTACCCCCTACCCTGCGCCCTCCTATAGACAGTTGCCTGCAAGTAAAACCTGTCACAGATCTGTCACAAAATATTCCTTGAAATGCTTCGATTTGGAACGATAGGGAGTGATTTGGGTAAGGCTCATAGCCAAACTGTCAAAATGGTTAAGATGAACCCTTGATTCACACGGCAGGGGTCGGAGGTTCAAATCCTCTCCCGCCTACCAAGAGTATCAAGAGTTTAGGTCATGTTACAGCATGACCTTTTCTTTTTTGGGGGTTCTCCAGTTACTATTGAGTTACTATTTTTCCCGGATGCGGCCTTTTTTGTAAAAGACGGTACAGTTCCGGACAAATGACGTCGCAGTTTCGGACTAACGTTGAAGTAACTTATGACGTGCTCCGACCTCCGCGGGTCAAGATCGCGCCTGGCCATTCTGCTTGACCGTCGGTCATCCCAAGGCTCTTGTGTTGCTCCACATGGAGCCGAAGTGTCCGACCAAAATTCTCCGCAAACGTTTGGATGTCCGTTAGAGCCGATTTGTATAACTTCTCCGTCACTCCGGCCTGCATCTCCGAAGGGAGCTCTAGATAAGCTTCCATTCCGCACCATAATTTACGCCCCTCCGGGCATTTTTCGGACGATGTTTCGCAACAAGTGGACAACGGTTTGATATATAGCGAGTATTCCCCCCAGGAGAGGTTCTATGGAAGGGTTTGCTCAAGGACTTGACGGCTGCGATGTGCGTTTCTTACCTATAGTGTCGGCATTTGTCATGCGTATAGGCTTGATCGAAGAAGGTAACCGGCTCTGCCCATCCGAAGCCGATTTAAGCCCCGGCCTTATGGTGTGGGCCTTGATCCTCGATACCCTTGGAGGTCGGAATCCGCTCTATCGTCTGGAAATCTCATTTAGGAACATGGATGTTGAGCTGCTTTTGGAAAAAGGGGTTTGCGCCTCGACGCTCAATGATGACGCAGCGGGCCGTCTTCTGGATAAATTGGCGGAGGTCGGAACGGGCAAAATCATGGCCGCGGTAGCCCTAAGGGTCGTCAAACTATTCAATCTGGACACATCCCACGTTCATCATGACGCGACAAGCAAGACCGTGTACGGCGATTATGAAATCTACAACAATCCGGGAGACTCGCATCCTTTCGTCATAACCTACGGGTTGAGCAAGGATCATCGCCCCGATCTCAAGCAGCTTGTCCACAGCCTTCTGTCCGTGGATCGCGAGATTCCGATATACTCCAAATATGAAAACGGAAACGAATCGGATAAAACCGTCAATCGTAATTTGCCGGCTCAAATAGTCGATCGAATGAGGGAATTGGGTGAGAAAGACCCGTTGTATGTGGCTGATTCGGCGATGGTAACTCCGGATAACCTGGAGATTCTCAACGACAAGGACAAGGGATGTCGTTTCGTCTCCTGCCTCCCTGAATCTTACAAAGTGTGTAAGTCTGTGATCGCTCAGGCCGTAAGCGCAAACAATTGGCAGGATTTGGGCTCGTTTTCCGACGCGTCCGAAGACTCGAAAAACAAGCCGGCCCATTATCAATGTTATGAGACCTCCGTAGCCCTCTATGATCGGTCCTATAGGGCTTTGGTGGTCCACTCCGACGCCCATGACAAGCGCAAGACCAAGGCCCTGACAAAACTGCTGGAGTCGGATAAAGAGGCGTTGAGCAAGATCAAGACTGAGTTGGAGCGAATCGAATTCGCTTGCCTTCCCGACGCTCAGGCCGCCGCCGATCGCGTATCCAAAGGACGATTCCACGAACTTGCGATCTCCGTTGAATCACAGGAGGAGTATGCCAAAGGACGACCCAAAGCGGACGGCTCTCGCGCCCGTAAAGGAACGATTTTCAAGCTTAACGCCCGAATAGAGCCCAATAGTGAAGCCATAGCCAAAGCCGAGCGGGAGACCGGTGGTTTTGTTCTCATTTCCAACACGTCGGCTGAGGGGGAACAGGCGATTCCCGCAAGAGAGTTGTTGAAAATCTATAAAGATCAGCATCATATTGAGCGGAATTTCGCTTTCTTCAAAGACCCGGCCATTGTCAACAGTCTGTTTCTTAAAACTCCATCCAGAATCGAGGCGTTAGGGCTGGTCATCGTGCCGGCCTTGCTCGTTTGGAGGCTCATGGATAGAACCATGAGAATAGCCATCGAACAGGAGGGCTCAAAGATAACGGGTTGGAACAAAAGACCCACCAACCGACCCACAAGCTTCATGATGTCCACGTTCTTTGAGCATGTTCTCGTTATCCGGATGGGGGAACAACGGATCGTGGTTCACAAATTTACGGATAGTCAGCTCGGCTATTTGCGACTGCTGGGCCTCTCTCCGAAGATTTTCATCGTCCTGTCATCTCCCTAAGCGCCTCCTAACGCAGTCGCCAATACTTTGAAAAAACGATTCGAAAAAATCAGGGAAAACTCTAAAATGGGGCGCGAAAAGGGAGTTGACCTCGCTAACTGAAGGATGCTAACTCGAAACTCTTATCCTGTTTTCGGGAGAAATAACAGTGGCCATCACAGATGCCAGTATCGCTCGTACGAAGACGGTCGAATTAGCACTGAGTGTTCAACTGCCTGAAGACTACAAGGAAATCATTGAGGATGAGGATGGATACTACAACGAGGACAATCTAGTGGTATATGGCTATGATGGAGAGATGAGCCATGATGACCCTCGATGTGTCATAGGAACCACAACGAGGGTCAGAGAGGAGTTTCCAGAGGAACCTCTGTCCTATGTCGTTATTTCTCATGACCATGTCGATAAACTCCCCGTGATTCTGGACACCTCAGTTCAACTTTGAAGGCCGCGGGATCGTGCAACTCCACAGCCCAGGGGGAGGGGGAATGAGGTGTTCAAAAGTAGCTACCAGCCATCTTGAGGGGGATGATTTTCTCGTTCCCAGGCTCTGCCTGGGAACGCCTGGCCTGGAGGCTCTGCCTCCCCTCTCATAACGAATGAGTCGATTTTCAGGGCAGAGCCCAGGAACCAGGACGTAAATAAGCGGTGAGTATTTGGATAACGGTGAAGGAGGGAGCCAAATGAAGAACTTTATGGTGCTGTTCTGTTGGGCCATGTTGGCGTGTGCAATCGTTGCTTTCACGACGCCCGCGACCTGCGAGACCAAGGCCGTAAAGCCGGAGTCCGTTGGTCTTTCAAGCGAACGAATCCGGCGAATCGGCGATCTCATGAAGCAGGAGGTCGCCAAGGGGGCTTTTCCGGGCGCGGTTGTGCTGATCGCGCGTGGCGGCAAGGTCGTGCATTTCGATGCTTATGGCTATCTTGACGGAAAGAAAGACAAGCCCATGACCATAGACGCTATTTTCCGCATAGCGTCTATGACCAAACCAATAGTCACTGCCGCGGCAATGATGATGGTCGAGCAGGGCAAATTCAATCTGAACGACCCTATCTCGATGTACCTGCCTGAATTCAAGGACATGAAGGTCGAGGTGCAGAAAAAGGATTCCGAGGGCAAGACATCATACGAGATTGTTCCGGCGAACCGACCGATTCTAATTCAGGATCTCATGCGCCATACATCGGGTTTCACTTACGATGCCTTCGGAGCGCGTTCCGAGAACATTGCGAAGGCATACAAAGAGGCCGACATTCAGGGTGACCTCACCGCGGCTGAAATGATCAAGCGGCTGGCACAGGTTCCTCTCGGTTTCAGCCTGGAACGACATTCGAATACGGCGTGTCGGTGGACGTACTTGGCATCCTTATGGAACGGGTGGCCGGAAAAGGCCTGGACGAAATTCTCCGGGAAATGATTCTTACACCGCTGAAGATGAAGGATACCGCCTTCTATGTCCCGCCGGAGAAAGCTCTACGCATAGCTGACGTCTACGATTCCGATCCTCAGAAGGCAGGGCTGTTGGCCAGGATTCGCGTGCAGGACGACCCCGCGGGCAAGCGCTATTTTGCCGGTGGAAGTGGGCTTGCGTCTACCACGGAAGACTACTTCCGTTTCTCTCAGATGATCCTGAACGGCGGCACACTGGATGGAACTCGCCTACTCTCCAAGAAGACAGTGGAATTCATGCTCTCCGATCATTTAATGGGAGCAGGGGCTAATTCACTGGTCCTTAAGGTTGCTGCAGGCCCGGGCTACGGCTTTGGACTTGGATTCGCGGTCCGCCTGCACGAGGGGTTCGCTTGGGCTCCCGGCAGCAAAGGTGATGCCGGATGGACAGGCGGTTTAGGAACCACCTTCACCATCGATCCGAAAGAGAAACTCGTCGGGGTGCTAATGAATCAGGGCCCATCGTCGCGTGGCCACACATGGTTCCTATTCAGAGACTTGCTCTACTCAACGGTGGTTCAATAGAAGCATATAGGCGGTTACAACTGCCCGGAGGTTTTGCAACCGCCTCTAAGGAAATCACTGGTGATTTGCGTACGTACGAACTCCCTCACGTCTTGCTTCAGTGCCAGTTCTTCGGGCGACAACAAGAAATCGTACGCGTTCTCCTCCTTTTGTCATGATGGCTTATTATAGCAATCTAGTCTGCGCAGGACTGGCATCCTGCCGGTTATTCAAGTAGACAGGTGTGGTCTGAGTTCGCTCCGGAAACCCACCAAATCCGGCTGGACCCATCGCCACTTTTTTGACCGAGCGTCGGCATTAGTAGGCCCCTCCTTAGGAGGGATTAGTAATTCACGTTGGCAATGCCCTTGAGACCCAGGATTTCACGTGCCTCATCCGGCGTTGCAGGCTCGATGCCAAATTCCCTGGCGATCCGGACTATCTTGGCAACCTGCTCGCCGTTGCTCTTCGCCATCTTGCCTTTATCTAGATAGAGGTTGTCCTCCAGGCCCACCCGGCAGTTGCCGCCGAGCAGCAGGGACTGCGTGCAGATTGGAAACTGGGCCCGCCCGGCGATGCAGACGGAGAACTCGAACTCCCCTATATGCCGCTTGGCATGCTCCACGAGGAACATCAGGTTCTCCGGACTGGCAGATAGGCCGCCCAGGATGCCGAGGACGAACTGGATGTAAACGGGTTTCTTGATATAGCCGGAATGGATCAGGAAGGCGACGTTGTTCACCATGCCGGCGTCGTAGATCTCGAACTCGGGCTTGGTCTGATTCTCGTTGAATACAGCGCAGTACCGCGCAGGGTTTTGAAGGTATTGGTGAAAATAAAGTCCTCCGTCATGCTCAGCATCATCTCCTCCCACTCGTACTTCCATTCCGTGTAGCGGGTTAGCATCGGGAAGAGCCCCCAGTTCATGGACCCGGCGTTGCAGGAGGCCAGTTCCGGCTTGTAGGCCGTAATCGGGGCGACCCGCTGCTCCAGGCTCATGCCGGCGCCACCGCCGGTGGTGATGCAGATGACAGCCTTGCAACGACTCTTGATGCTCGTGATGATTTCCTTGATCAGCCCCAGGTCGGGAGACGGAAACCCGTTCTCGGGGTTTCGGGCGTGGACGTGAACCACCGCCGCCCCGGCTTCGTAGGCCCGCACGGCTTCGTCGGCGATCTGCTGTGGCGTGATGGGGAGGTACTCCGACATCGTGGGTGTATGGATGCTACCCGTGATAGCGCAGGTGATAACAGCCTTTTCTTTCATGCAAGCAATCCTTTCTCTATTTTTTGTTATTCCTTGAGGAAGTCGGGCTTCGCCCAGTCGGGGGTAGGTGTGGAATTCCTTACCCATCTTCGCGCCCACCTTGGCCTGCCCCTGTTTCACTGCCGTTTCCAATGGTTAGCCGAAAGGCGGAATTTGTGCGCAATGGATCATGCCCTTAGCTCCGCAAATGTTACGGTCGATGTTGGACCACATGCCGTGATAGTGCGGTTGAAGGACTGTGAATCCCAAAACCGGCGGTTGAAGCGGTATGAGAACTCGACGAGATACCGGCTTAAGTGTTTCTCGCTGACACCGTGGTATACGCCGCGCAGGTTACCTTTCAAGTTAGCAGTCAGCACATGGACCCACCCGAGTTCTTTGAGGGCTTCTTTGTCTTTGCCTATGATGACTCCCTCATGACCAAATCCGTTTGATGCCAGTGTCTGATAAGCGCTCCACCCATCAGTGCGGACATCGCTGCCAGGTTGGATTCTGTGTTGAGCAAGGGTGAGAATCTGGTGGCTATCAGCTGCTGGAACCTGCTTCATCACAGCGAACCCCGCATTTTTGTCCCCGCTTTCGACGGCAATCACCACCGTAGCCTTCCCCTTGGCTCCTCGACCGCGATGCCCTGGTTTACGAGGACCTATGAAGGCCTCGTCCATCTCCACAAGACCAGCCAGCTGATACTGGGCATCCCTATCCGCCATCGCTTTCCGGATCTTGTGCCCCATTGTCCGGACAGTCTTGTAAGACTTGATCCCAAGCATCCGCTGGAGACTGAGAATCGATACACCGCTTCTCAGGCGGGCCATCATGAAGATCATCCAGAACCACTTCACCAAGGGCGTTCGCGTCTTGTGGAAGATAGTTCCTGCTGTGACCGATATCTGATACTTGCAGGCACTGCACCGGTACAACCCTCGGGTGGTGTGGACACTAAACCGGTCGCACCCACAACATGGACATATATAGCCTTCTGGCCAACGGAGCCCAAACAAGTGTTTCAGGCACTTCTCCTGACTGGAAAACCTCTGCGGAAACTCCAATAGATTCAACGGCTGCTGCATCTGCTCTCAAACTCCCCGGTGACTCCGAGAGCTTTGTAATACATTTGCGGACCAAAGGGAATAGTCCAATGCGCAAAACATCAGCGTCATTGCGGTCCTAATGCTCTGTCGCCATTTGATACACCCGCCGGCGAATCATTTGAAGCTGAGCGTGTTCGCTCGTGGAGCCGAGACCTTGCGTCCTCCAACTCACTCTCCCACGGGCCCATGATGCCAAAACGCTCATCTACGTTTCTGAGCAACAGAAAAGCTGCATCCGAGGTAATCTTGGTCCCCCGAAAATATATCATGATTGCAGGATTGAACGCGGGACGAATTGTCTCTCTTTGCTCTTCACTTGCCGCGTCCAGACCTTTTATTGCCTCAGCAAGTTCGGGAATCAGGACATTTATGCGCTTGTCATAGGTTAGGAGCTGGTCCAACGACTTCAGCGGATCGCACTTGCCGATCCACATCCCTTCAGAGTGCACGAGAATTGCCCTGAAGAGCTCTTCGCCCATGAATGGTCCCGTCCCTCCCATTCGGCCGGCATTTCCGTGGTTGCTTCCTAAATTTCCGTCACTTCATCCGCAGCGTGAACAAGCCCTTAAGCACTCATTGAATCCGTTTGATCGCATCCATCTCTTGCTCCTTTCAAGCTCTCAGGCGCAGACTTGGCCGTGAGAAAATTCTCCGCCCGAGCGGATCCGGTTGTAAGACCTGCTTCAGCCATCGAAGATGGGAGTAATCGCTGGGCAATGGAGTTCAGTCCCAAGGTCCTGCAACCGCCTGTACTTCATCTTTGCCACTCTTCCAGCTCAACCAGTTGAGGTTGAGCTACGGCGCTGCCACGTTATTCAAGCGCCGGCCAGGACCTTCTTGAACTCCTTGATAAAATCCGGCATGTCCTCGACCAAGAGCTTCTTGGCCATGCTGCCCATCCTTGTTAAGGATAGCTTCCCAAGGAGCATTATCCGTGCCCATGACGAGTTCCACATCAGGGTATTTGGCGCTAATGACTGTCTTGTATTTGTTGATGAAGGGACAAAGGTGGGTCATGCAGGATGAGAAATGGATCTTTTCGGCCCCGCCCATTTCGACCAGCGGCTTCTCTTTAAATGGCTGAATCGTCGCAGTCAGCGTCGTAGTTACACTTGGGCCGGTTTCAACGGCCTGATTAAGCACCTGGGGGTAGAACGGCCTGGAATCACCGAACGTGCCGGCCCGGTCCAATTAGCACTTCTGTGACCGCTGCCTGCTCGGAAGCGAACGGTCTTAAAAAGCCCGGTGCGGGAACGCCGCTCGCCGGGATCTGTGAGGGGGCCGTTGGGTAACCGGCGGTCCTACCTCGATTTAGACTAATGTCTATTTTCATAATTCGTCCTGCTGTTGACCTCCCCTAGAAGCGCGGATCAACGGAGTAAAACGATGCTTATCTCCGGACTCAATCTCTGCCCCTGCGAAAAGAAGCGCCTGCGCAACATTCGTGGGTCCTCCCAGGCAAGCCATACTCAGGGGTGTGTCCCCATCCTCATCCCGACTATTCACATAGGCTCCTGCTTTCAGAAGCAACAATCAGAGGAGTTCTGCCGAAGCCATCCCGAGTGTCTGGCCTGAACCCTTTGTCAAGAGCAACCCTTGATCCACGCATATCTTCAGATTCAGGAACATTTTCCGGATAATCCTCCGGAATCTGATCCTTGCACAATTTGGAACCCTCCGGAAAGCCAAGTCGGCTGTTGAAACGGAAGAGGCAGTACAATCATCAAGGTTGGTGGGAGGGAAACCCTTGAAAGTCTCATTGCAGTCGTCTTGCACCAGAGTTTCCCACTATCCATTGTGCCTTAACTCGAGAAACACCGAATTTCTCCGTTATAGAGCGGATGCCAAATCAGGCGCTCTCTTTTTCATTTGCAAACGCACGTTTCCCAGGTTAGCGCCAAGCCGGCAGACCAAACACACTAATGCGTCTTTCCCCAGGGTACCCATCACAAGCACTCCGCTATCGAATTCTATCATCGACTGGGTCAGAGCGCCCACGTTGAGTTCCCTTCCCATAGTCTCAGATGAACCGAGACCCGTTGAGATCACAGCGCCTACCGCTTCAATATCCAGTTTTCCGTCGTTGGCCAAACCATCGATTACAAACCCATCACGGCCAACCACGACCGCGGCGTTAATGCCCTCGACTTTCACCAAATCACTTAGCAGGCTTTTCAGATTCGCCATTTTGGTCCTCCACCTTTGGTTTCATTCTGTTGACTCATGCTGACCGAACTTTCTCTCGTGGACTCGGGATCATTTGTCCAAGAGTTCCACTACCATCACTGTATCCCCCGGAGCGCCGGCTGGTTCCAGTGTCTTCAGTCTGGCCCTCTTGCCCAGGTTTTTCTCCGCTATTGCGATTGTCAGAGCGGCGAAGGGGCAGCCGAATGGCGGTATTCCTTCCTCTTTGAGTCTCATGGTAAGACCGAAAAAAGAACACTGTGTTATGTTGGCGGTTAATTCGTTTCCATCCAATGAAAAGGCCATCTTGTCACACAAACCGGCGTTTACGGCTGTTTCACCCAGCTTCTGGGACAGCTTCTCCACATTGTCCACGCATGCGAAATCCACTCCCATCTTGCCCAATTGGTCGAGAATGTCCGGCGCGGCCTTTCGCATTACAGCCGCGGAACTGTCACCCACCAGTCCGTAAAGGGCCTTGTAAAGACCGTAAAGAATAGCTGAAACCGCTCTGGTATCTATCTTGTCGACCATTTCTCTCCTCCTATTTCTTCTTCAGGGGATATGATATCTGTTGGCAAACGTAATTCTTTTCTGCGTTTCCTCGCGAAGGTCTGAGACGGTGGGCCCGCTCCGGATAGCGGCATCATGTGCTTAGGCATTGTACGGCCTCATCCAGCTTTCCTTTTCTCAGCAGATCCAGGGCCTGCTCAAGTTGTTGAATGACTTTCGGATCTCCAGTTCCGTTGCGAAGTTGTCGCACGCGTTCGCCGACGGCTATCTGGAGGGCCAAAGATTGTTCCTCCTCGCTCTCCGCTCCAGCCAGCATCTCCTTGAATCGACTGGCCCTGGAATCGATTACAGGCGGTGTCTGAGGACAGGCATCCCCCGAGATCGCAGATACGCGTGCTGGCGCCGGCGGGGACATAGACATCACTTTGGGCAACGGCGCCACTGCCTGAGCCAGATCTATGGACAGCGGGGTTTGCGTTCCTTCGTGCAACGCCAGCAATTGAGCGACCGCTCCTTTGAGCCGACGAACATTGTCCGTAATGTTGTCAGCCAGGTAGCCGACAACATCTTCCGGTGCCGGGCGCTCATCCAGAAAATGCCTTATAAGTTCTAAACGCTCGGTTCTGTCCCCCATTTGAAGGCTTACAATAACCCCTCCGCGGAGTCGGGAGAGGAGCCGAGATTCCACACCCGCCAAGTGGGTGGGCGGCGCATCGGAGCTTATCACGACCCAGCGCTGGGCGACTGTCATATGATTCAGCACTGAAAAGAGGTCTCGTTGAAGATTTTCCCGTCCCTCGCAGAGTTGAATATCGTCCACCAGCAGGATTTCCGCCGACGCTAGCCACTCTCTCAATTCGGCTCTGGATTTGAGGCGTTCGGCTCGTTCGAGTTCAATTTCGAGGTCCGCGGTGTTGACCAGTAACACTTCTTTGTCCGTCGCCGCATTGGCGATCGCTGAGAGCAGATGGGTTTTGCCAAGCCCAATGTTGCCGTAAAAGTAGAGAGGATTGTAAGGGAGCCGAGATGGAGATTTGTGAGCCACTGTCTTGGCCAGTTCAACAGCGAAGGAATTACCTCTGCAAACTACATAATTTTCGAAAGTCAATGCCGAATCAGGAGGATCATTTATGAACCCTGACCTGGATTCGTATTTGCCAAGACCTCGGGACCGTCGCAGAAGCTCTATCCGGTGCGCTGTGCGTTCATCGACAATACCTTTCCGGACACTGACTTTGAGAAAGTCCGGTAGAGGTCCCGGCACATGTTGTCTCCATTTGTCGCGCATTTCACACCACATCATACGAGTCCCGCAGCCAGCCTGCTTACACTCATGGAAACCGACCCAAGTGATCCCCTCTTGCCCGCAACGGCAATTAGGCTGCCCCCGTCGCGGAGCCCTACCAATGTCACAGTGCCTAGCTCGTCCTCCAGTATGATTCGACGAACAGCGCCTCGGGGATGGGCGCGTGCCAGCGTGTGTAGTTCGGAGCGTAGTTTCTCTATTCCGTCCGGAGGCCCATCAGGTCCGTCAACCGAGGAGCGGATCTTTCCGTCGGAGTTCAGGACACTGGCGTGCAGCGCAAAGTCGTTGGATTGGACAAATTCCGACAATCGCGCAGTTAGTGCCCCATGTCCCTCTTCTTGACCGATAGCCTCTTTAGCCCGTCGTTCTTCTTCCTTTTTCAGCTCGTCATGCAGTTTGAGAGCCTGCATGACTGCTCGGTGAAGGTCTAGTTCGATACTCCTTGCCTCAGGCTCTGCTCCAGGTATGAACTCGAACGCTCCCTCATTCCACTCCACAATTCGGACCAGGGCGTCCATGCCTGAGACATCGCCCAGGGTCGCATGGACCAGGGAGCCGTTTTCATAGGACAGCCTCGCCTCGCCATCGGTCCCGCTAATGATGAGATGCCCGGTCTTTCGCCCGCTATGAGGGAACTGGACAAGATCAATTATGGCCATATCCTTCAATGTGCCTTTTAGCCCCATTTTCGCATCTCCATCAGATTTGCGCTCAGATTTGGAATTTTTCGATGACCTGTCTGCTTACCGTTCGTATGGTGTCCATTACCCCTAGGCCTTCCGTCGCCACAGCCTCGAAGACGGGAATATCATTCAGGCCCAGCTCGACTTCCAGTGTTCCCAGAGATACAGGTTGCGGCAGATCTCGTTTGTTGTATTGCAGGACAAGCGGAAACCTTTTCTTGTCGATGCCGAAGTCTTCAAGGCTCGACTGGAGCATGCCGAAACTCTCAAGGTTTCTCGTCAAGTCTTCCTTGTTGCGAATCCGCCACAAATACCACGCCGTCAGCGCCTTCGAGAATGAGACGACGACTCGCTTCATAGAATACCTGCCCCGGAACCGTGTACATGTTGAATCGCACTGCGTAGCCTTCAATTCGACCCAGTTCGAGAGGGAAGAAATCGAAGAAAAGAGTCCTCTCCTGCTCTGTGTCCAGAACGATCATGTCTCCCTTGAGTCCTTTGTCCAGAGCGGTATGGATGTGCTTAAGATTAGTCGTCTTGCCGCTTAAGCCCGGACCGTAATAAACGATCTTGAACGCTATTTCCTTGTCCCGATAATTGATGTGCGGCATGATCCGCTCCTCTACCTCGTTTCAAATATCCGATCCACCAGATTCAGGGCGTATTCCTTGAACTTCGGAGTTGCTATTTTTTCGACATCTTCAGGCTTGTCTATCGATTTATAGGCTGTGCTGATGCCCTCCGCAGCTTTGCGCGCTTCGTGCCGTACCAGACCGATGCGCTGATAGTCTTCGAAGATGATCACCATCATCTTCGAGTCATGTATGAGGCTGATATGGATATGGCGGGTTTCTCCCTGCTGAAGGAGTATGGAAAACTGCTGTTCCCCGACCAACCGGGCCACTTCACGGGTGGCGGAAAACATTCCAGCCACGAGAGCAGCCAGCGCTGTAGTGTTCAAATAGGACGTGTCACCCGCCTCGTCGATTGAAACCCCTTCCTTGGTTATAATCATGGCGGTCAACGCCCCGGATCTCTGGACCAATTCCGAGAGGATTGCGTTCGGATCTCCTCCGTCTCTTTCCGGGTTCATATCTCAACTCCTTGGCTCTTGCAGTTCAGAAGCTTATCTCCTGAACAGTTTCATTCCCATCATTCCTGACATCCGTCCGATTTTTGCCTGCCCCCTGCCCTTGCTTCGTCTCTCTTTCGAGCCGCTTCCATCAGCAGGTAGTCTCCCGGGTTGTTGATGGTGATCCTGTCAGGTTCAGTCCAGGGGAGGTTCAAAAAACTGCCTCCCTCGAAGCTCAGGCACTTGAACAGCGCCTGTTCGCCCTCAAGATGATCACATTCGGCGTGCCTTACCTCTCCCCTCTCGATGAATATCAATCCCTGCCCACCATCTCTGCACGACACTTCCAATACCACCTGTCTTCCGATCAACATCATGAGCTGCAGATAATCGAGTATGTCGATCTTGTCGATACTACCGGAGAAAGCTCTTTCTTCGTTGGAAGAAAACAGAGCTTCGGCGAGCAGATCCGGATCAACAGGTTTTTCCAGGTAGAGGATTGCGCCTTTCTTAATACTCAAATGTCTGATGGACGGGCCGCCGAAAGCGGTTATGACGACTACTCTGGTACCGGTCCGATTCGTTCGGATCCAATCCACCAGCGCCAGACCATTGAGCCGTGGCATTTGGATATCCGTGATCACCGTGTTGAACGGTTTGGACTTTAGCAAAGAAATGGCTTCTTCTCCGTCTCCGCATGTAGTCAAAGGGAAACCTGCGCGGGCGAAGTACCCGCCGAGAGCCCAAAGGGCCTCCGGATCATCATCGACGAGGAGAATTGAGTCCTTTCGGTTGGTCATCTCCGGCCGGCTCCTTTCTTGAAAGACTCTGCCGCGTCCTTAATCATTGAGCTCAGTCGGTCGGTGTATTCGTCTGCGATCCGCCGAACCTCGGAAGGGTTGTCCGCCACAGCGAACAATTCCAATCGTAAGGCTCGAATTCCCACCAACAACGCTGACAATCGGTTTTGCGCGTGATGAAAGTCTGGTACTGGCTCGAGGGAGGCTCTGTTTCGTTGGGGTGACGCTCTCCAGCTAAAGACCGAGCTCTCGTTGTGTCCTCCGGGTTCAGGGCCTGGCGTACAAGATCGATGAGACTGTCAGGGTCGTAGGGTTTAATTAGCATCCCGAACAGACTGCTGTCGAAGTCCCACCGCCACGGTGTCGCTGTAACGAGGATGGGCGATACGCTGGGAAATCGGCGCTTCAATTCGTCTATGAGGTCCAGTCCGTCACCGTCCGGTAGTTTCAAATCCACTATGAATACGGACGGGCGATGTTCTTTTGCTAAGATCAACGCCTCTTGGCAAGAGCCCGCAGTCAATACGATTAGCCCATCTATTGCGCTCTTTAAGCTGTAAGCCGTAAGGTGAGCCAAATTGGTATTGTCGTCTACAATGAGAACAGACTGAGTCAAATCCACTTCCTTTTCAATCTCCCGACAGTTGTCGAGAAAGCTCGGAACTAGTATGCCCTCTACCCCGCTGCGATCCATTTAATAGAGTTCGTGAAGCCTATCTCACGCGATGACGGCCTGCGTTTATGCCCTAAGTAAAAGGCTAAGCAATAATGGCGCCACCTCCCGAGGGAAATCCTGATGAGCCTTTCCATCAACTATAGCAATTGGTTATAGTCCGGGGCCAGCCTATCAACAAATCAATGGATCTACTTCTCGATGCCCAGGATGTACGAAAAACAAGCGCAATTTTTGCTACGTTAATTAGATCAATATGTTATGGCTGCTAGTCATGTACCAAAAACAAGTATTCCAACAGGAGAGGTGTACAGTCGTCACGCATCGATGCCGACCGACTTCATATGATGGAAAAGAGCGTTACGAGAAATACCCAGGAGGCGAGCTGCAGTTTGACGCTTCCCGGAGGATCTACGTAAGGCTTCCTCAATCAACGCTCGCTTGACCTCATGGATCACCTCGTTTAGTGAGCGGTTCTCCGGAAATTGGAGGTCATATGACCAATCTGTTCGGGCTTCCCTCAGATCTATCGCATCATTGCTTATGGTATCTCCAGGGGACAGCATCAGCGCTCTTTCTATCACATTTCGTAATTCTCGCACATTTCCGGGCCAGTTGTAGTTGGTGAGCGCTCTCATGGTTGCCGAATCGATCTGGGGAGTGTTTGATAGGTCCATCTCTGCTACGAGCAGAGCAATTATTTCACGAGCAAGGATGGGTATGTCCTCAATCCTCTCACGGAGCGCCGGAACCCGAATGGACAGGACATTCAGACGATAGAACAGATCGTTTCTGAACCTACCCTCTGAAACCTCCTTCTCCAAGTCTCTGTTGGTAGCAGCGATGAGCCTGGCGTCAACCGAAACATTGACTTCTCCGCCAACGCGGGTGAACGAGCGCGTATCGAGAAACGTCAGCAGCTTGGCCTGGAGCGCCGGCAATAGTTCACCAATTTCGTTGAGCAGCAGCGTTCCTTGCTGGGCGAGTTCCAAAAGACCGCGTTTGCGTCCACGCGCCCCGGTGAAAGCTCCTGACTCGTGTCCAAAGAGCTCCGATTCGGCCAATTCTGGGCTCACTGCCGCGCAGTTAATTGCGAAAAACGGGCCTTCCGCCCGGGAGGAATGATTGTGAATAAAGCGGGCAAGGTAGTCCTTTCCCGTGCCGCTCTCCCCAAGCAAGAGAACGGAACATGCGCCTGCGGCCGCCTTGAGAGCTTTTTGCAGGGTTGAGCGTGTTGCTTCAGACGGATAGTCATCTACGGCGTGTCGGAACATTTTTGTCGCTGGACGGGCAATTGTGGGACCGCTGGCGGCTCTTCGAAGCAGCCGGACTTCCTCGTCTCTCACTCGCTCCCGTATGGCGTTCCGTATGGAAATCAAGAGTTCGTCTACATCGACCGGTTTGGTCATGTAGTCGGTTGCGCCTAGTCGAGTCGCCTCAATTGCGGATCGAATGGATCCGTAGGCTGTCATTATGAGATAGCGCGCCCCAGGATGAATCTCTCGGATTTCCTTCATAAGAGTTAGCCCATCCGCATCGGGTAACCTCAGGTCCAGGAGGACAACATCAGGAAAGAAAACCCGAACCGTGTTCCGGACTTCGGCGGCGCTATTAGCTCCGGCGACCTGGTAACCCTCGGCTCTCAGCAGGTACTCCAGGTGCCTAACGACCTGCGCGTCGTCGTCCACTATGAGAATTGTTCCCGCCATGCTTAGGCTCTCTTCGATGTAGTAAGCCGAGACCTGAAAAAGGGGGTCAAACTGGACGAACGGAAATAACCGCATTTCACGCAGCACTCAGGCCAGCGCCCTGTCGCCTCTCGGTAGTCCCTTCCTTTCAGTGCCCAGCAACAAAACCCCACCCCAGAGGACCTCACCTCACAGCCCCGGCAATCGAGGTTCCCCGACGGCCAATCAAGGGCCCGATCCTTGTTCCACTTCCAACAATGGACTTCCGAAGGCAGCGGGAGAAGGATTTTGGCTTCAGTTCCCCGGTTGGGCCGAGAATCTACAATGATCAGTCCTCCGTGGCTTTCCACAATGTCTCGCGAGACCGCAAGCCCAAGGCCGCTTCCCGACGTCTTGGTGGAAACAAATGCTCTGAAAATCCCCGTCCCGCTTGAAGATACTTCATCAGGAATCCCCGATCCGCTATCCTTTACGAAGATAGCGGCTACTTTCCCCGGGAATCCGGGGACGAGTTCATCTCTTTCCGGGTAATTGAGCTCCCGCCACCCGATACGGACGACGTCTCCCTTTGAGCACGCATCCAGCGCATTCTGGATAAGACTTTCCAGTACACTAAGCATGGCTTGGTCATCGACGATAACAGCGGGAGAGGCAGGACGCCGAAGCAGTTCCAAGCGGACTCCGCGCCTGACAGCGACAAGCTCTTGAGCATAAACACATCTTTCGAGCATAGGCTCGACACGAACCGGCCTGAAAGACGGTCTTCTCGGGCGAGCCGAATCAAGCAAGTTGTTTACAATGGTAGTAAGGGAATCCACTTCTTCCGAAAGCAACTGCAGGACAATACCGTGGTGGGACGACCGCTGTGTGTCCCTTTGCAGAGTCTTGACTCCTATCACGATGCTGGCAAGCGGGTTCTTTATTTCGTGGCTAAGACGACAGAGCATCTCTCCAGCGAGGGCAAGTTCCTCGGCCCGTCGTCTTTGGCGTTTGTTCTCAGCCAAGGCCGTTATATCTCGAAACACGATGACACGGCTACCGTCAACTCCGCACTTATCGTTGGTAAATCCAAACAACCTGTTGGCGCCGTCCCGAAGGGTTACCATCGCCTCGGCCTGATGTTGGGAATCCGTTTCACGCATAAACAGATGGCTATCTGGGAGAGCGTCTCCAAATGAACGCCCTATGACGCTGTCGTCAAGAGACAGAAGGGAAAGCGCAGACTTGTTGGCAACCAGCACTTCTCCTTCCTTGCCGATCACAACCACCCCGTTGCTCATGCTATTGAACGCCTGCAGAAGCAGATCCATCCGTTCTTCAATTTCGGAGAACCTCATCGTAAACCTTACTCCACAAGCATTTAATGCTCAGTCCTTTTATGCCGTCAAACAGCTTGCGGCAACGACGCCCTTCGCCGACGAGTTATTATGGCCTATGATCATCTCCACGAATCATTAAGCCGAAAATCAAAGTGATGGTCCTCGTCGGCGGTTCCATTGACGATCCATCATGATCCCGAACTTCATGGCCACGTGTCTCCCACAGGTAATCTGGTCCTGGAAGAGCCTTTTCTTGGGGCTCCTCTCCATCCCCTGGCGCTTATCGTAGGGCTGAGCATCTCTCCGGTAGGTGGCTGAACTCTTATTCGGCGCCGTCCTTCGTCTCATCTAGTAAGCCCCAGGCTACTTTCAGAAGCTCCGGAATATCCGCCGGTTTTTCAACGATAGCGTCCACACCGCATTCCGTCATTTCGTCCCTTTCATCTTGATCAATTTCGTCTCTATCCGATCGGCCTGTCAACAGAATAAAAGGGGTCTTCCGAACGCCTCTTCCCAGACAAATCTCCTTGATCCTTCTGCCTACCTCCCAGCCGGTCAATTCCGGCATCCCCAGGTCACAGATCACAAGGTCCACCGGTGTCTCCAGAAACACCTTGAGCCCTTCAATACCAGACGAAGCGGTAAAGGCAGTGTGCCCGAACTGTGAGAACCCGGCGTTCAGCATTGTCAGGAGCGACTCTCGATCATCGATGGCAAGAACTCGCAACCTTCGGGGAAACTCCTTGAACAGGGGAGCCTTATGCGCCGGTAATATCTCGGTTAAACAGAGATCTACCGCGGATGTGGATGCTTGAGCGGCGCCGCTCCGCACAGAGACCGGTTCGAGGCCCTCGGCGCTTTTCGGTTGGAGATCAACTTCATCCAATACCTTCCTGACTACCCTCAAGATTTCCTTCGTCCGGTACGGTTTGCCGACGAAGCCTCTGGATTCTTTCTCAAGAGCGCTTTTGGAGGCTGCATTTGCGGAGTGAAGGCTCCGGAACCGTCTAAAGACGGTGGCTTCGGCGGCTTTCCGCTCAGTCGAATAAATTCGACTTTCGCCGCCGCCCAGGAAATACCCCGTGTCCCAGACAACGTCAACGGGACGACAGACTAGCCTTCGATCAGATCGGGACTGATCTGTTTCCGGCCCTACGGGCCTACTAAAGTCTTCGCCTGAAGGCGAGGGTTTTTCTCCCATTCCCCGAGGGGGACAATAATAGCCGCTGGCTAAGACCACTTTGACCTCAGGGTTGATCTTCAGCAATTGCTCTAAGCACTGTTTGCCTCCCATTACCGGCATGATCTGATCGAGAATCACTAGGGATATGTCAGCCAGTCGCTTCCGGTAGATAATCACAGCCTCTAAACCATTTTCGGCTTCAAGGACCGTATATCCCGCCATCTGGAGCATTTCTCTTGCCATTTCTCTTATGCGCGCTTCGTCGTCCACCAGCAGGATGGTTTCAGTCCCGAAAGCAGGCATCTGCTGTGTCATCGACACATCCGCTTCCGCCGCCTGAACTACCGCAGGCAGATATATTTTGAACGTTGTTCCAACGCCGGGTTCGGAATAACACGTGACATGTCCGCTGTGCTGTTTGACGATGCCATATACTATGGCAAGTCCGAGGCCCGTTCCCTCACCAGGTCCCTTCGTAGTATAGAACGGCTCAAAGATATGCTGCTTTACCTCTTCGTCCATCCCTTGGCCGGTATCCGAAACCGTGAGCAAGACGTATTCCCCAGGCTGAACCTCCAGATGAGTTTGACAATAGTCTCCATCCAGAGTCACGTTTGTCGTTTC
>CAVVHK010000045.1:0-17721 GCA_963747865.1 uncultured delta proteobacterium
ACCTTGTTAACCCGGCTAATGATTTTTCTCTCGCTCTTAGAAACTAGATCTCCCTGCATTGCTATGGGCTCGTAAGAGACACCTAGCCCCCTCTGGTATACTCGCTGCCGCCGAATGCGGTCATTTTACACATGCGTTTTCGTGCTATCCCAGGAACCGCAAGATCCAGTTGAAAGCGCCCTTCTCTTGGCTTTACGCGCTCACCTCAATTCCTGGGAAAGGCAAACCCGGAGGCCTTGGCTGTCGGCAATCCATACCGCAGCGCTCCTTGAATCCATACGCGCCTGCGACCCTACACGTTCACTCCCTTAAAGAACAAAAAAATACGCCACCGCATTTATGAACCGGACTGCTTAGCCCAATTCATAAATGCGGCGGCGTATTGCCGGTTAGGTTCAGATTCCTTCGTCTTGGTCCCAATGCGGGTCACTGGAATGTCGTAGAGGCGAAGCGAACGCAATCTCTGACTGCTCTCTTATCATCATGATCATTTAACGGATTACAGATCCTGAGGACCCCATCCTTTTTTTACAAGAAAGTCTGCAAACTCGACCACCCCTTTATTCGCCGGAGTTCTGTAATAGATGAAATAAGGTCGCTGGAGCGGATAAGAATGATCATCAACCGTTTCCCGACTTGGCGCTATCGGAACACTCGACTTAGATCGACTGAGAGAAATTACTTTGACTCTGGGATTGGTTTTAACTACCTGTGACTCCGTGAGTTCCCGGATTCGCACATAACCTACAGAACCGGGAGTGTCTGCCACGGTTGCAACAATACTGGGAAATGTGCTCACGACGGTTGCGTTCTTGGTGAAGGGAGCGTTCATGAAATCACGTTCCAAAAACGCCAAGGTGCCCGGATGTGTTTCGTCGGTTCCGACGACCTTTATTGGGGCATCAATCCCCCCAACCTGCTTCCAATTCGTGAAATCTCCCGTAAGAATCTTTTTTACTTCTTCTATCGTTAGTGATTCTACATTAGATGATGCGTTGGCTATTATGACTACGCCACCGTAACCGATCACACGCTCAACCAATCTTACTCCTTTTTCTAAGGCGAGTTTGTCCTCCGACTCTCTAATAGAGCAGGCCGCCATAGCCAAATCCGCCTCACCTTTGATAACGGCCCGGATACCGGAATCCATAGTGCCGCCTTGGGAAACATCGAGAGTTACGGATGGATTGTTCTTGGCAAAAAGCTTTCCCATAAGTCTCACTCGTTGAAACATGCTATCGGAACCCGAAATACGGATGATCGTTTGATCATTTTGGGCTTCAGTGTGAGAGCTAATAACTAAACCGAGCACTAATAGCAGTATGGCGCAAACGGCCAAATGACCCTTCATACCGAGTCCTCCTTCCCTGTGATTGCCTCACTGAACATGTAGTCCCTCAGTTTTGAGTCACTAGTTCACCTTGCTCGAACATGTCGAACCAAAATCGCTTTCGACCAATTACACCTGCGATTGGGAACACCAAGTCAGTTTGGGCCAAGTAACTCATTAAGAGACTCTCATAACGCATTACACCAGCGTATTGATGATACTCGTGTACTCTAGCCCGGACCATACTGTCAAGGGAAAACATAGCCCTTAACGTAACCGTTCTTTCACGTGAGAGGACGCATTTGGGGGCTCTCCCGGTTTCTCTTCGATCCAAACCTTTCCCGATTCATCTCGGACCATTACACCTTTTGAATCCGTGAGAGCGTGCGACTCTAGGCGTTCGCCCGCCCTCAAAACCTGAAGAGCTACTCCACAGGTCCGTGGACGGTTCTTTTCATCAGGCTGTTTATATACAGGTGTATTATGACCGACGCTGTCAGCAGATAGGCTAATGCGATGTGAATCTCGTCTATCAATCGGAGTCCTCCTACTTTGTCTATGACGTGCCTCATGCTTTGGACGTCGAACAAGAGAATGCCGGTAAGGATCTCTCCGGGGAGGAAACAAAACATTACCAGAGTGATGACGGCCTTTTGCACTGGGTCCAGAGTCTTGTACCAGGTGCGGCCCGGCGAGAGTCGCCGCCCGATGAAGATTGAATGGAAATAGTACCTCAGAGCGGCCCTGGAGTCTTTTATGAGGTCCTTTTGCGGAATCAATAGATGATCAACGAGATTTTTTCGACGGACTCGGTATACAAACCAAAATAGGTAATCCAACGATAGGAGAATCCCGGCAAAATTGTGGAAGTCAACAGCATTCGCAAGAGCAGGGAAGATGGGGAACAGATCAGGAAACCTTAGCTGAAGCCCGGTCGCTGCGAGAAAAGTCAACAACAGCCCGTGAATCCAGTGCCAAACCTTTTGTGTGGGTCTGCGGGAGGCTATGTTGTCTGCATCCAGCGAATCTCTGAATCGGTTGGTGAAGAAAACGAGCGTCCAATGCAGGCACACAGCGAACATAGAAAAAAACACCGCAAAGAAACCCACTGAGTCTATCAACTTAGATCCAGCCGCATTTATGAACGGGAACAGAGTCACTGAACTTTCGCTCGGAGTTTTGGTCTCTCCCAACATGTAGAAGTCGGCCATAAGAGATTTATCCGGCGGGCCTCCCATAATGTCGTTGGCTACAGGTAAGGTTACGAAACCGCCGTTGGGTTCCGGAACTCGCAGCAGCATCGCAGAATAGAATTCCGCATTCTTTGAGTGGCACAAGGAGCAGTTTCGTGTTTTTTCCTCCCTGGAAGTGAAAATGTGCGAGGGCTTCACGACAAGTATGCGAAATCTGAGCGAGACCCACTTAAGCCCAGCTTTCCTCATCTTTTCCAAAAACGAACGGATTTCGGGGGCGGACACCACCCCATCGCCGTTTGGGTCCAGGGTTTTGATCAGGTCCTCCTTTCCCGGCCCCACTAACCGTGCTAATTCGCTATAATCCAGAGGCCTGGGTTTGGATGGAACACTTCGGTCAACGAAGAAAATCACCATGCCCAACTTGGCGTCCAGCGCGTGGCAGGAAGCGCATTCGAGGAATCGAAAATGAAGATCCCTCTGCGCAAGCCACCTGTGACCGGAGCGCGCGTCATGACATTTGAGGCAGATTTCTTGCCTGCGCTCCGCTCCCATGGAACGCCAGCCGGCGCCGTAATGCGCATCGTGACAGGAATGACAGGCTTTGGCGGAGAGTTTGGCGTGGACACTATTGGTGTATTGCTTCCATTCGGATTCATGACATCTTTGACACGCGGGGGCTGACGGTTTTTTGTGGGGAATACCCTTTTCCGGGTTGATCTCCTGGATTCCTTCGTGACAGGCCAAGCAGTTTACGCCCTTTGAGCCATGCACGGATCGGGAAAACCGTTCAGAATCCACGAACATGCTCTTGCCCGCCCGTGACTGCAAGTCCGTGCGAGAATGGCAGCGTAAGCAATCTTCAGGGGCAATGGCCTGGGTCTGGGGCTCTTGAGCAAGAGCAAGAAACGCGGCGGTCCAGAACAGTATTATTGCCAAGGCCCAGATTTTCATGCGATTCCCGTGCTGGGGCTGTCCCCGAGATTTACGGCGTAATGAACTTGCGGCAATTGCTTTATGATTCCCCGCTCCCACTCCGCAGGAAGAAGCCCAGGCGCCCATTCGGTTTCCCGGCGGAGATACAATCTTATTTATTTTATCAAGATTTCAATTCTTCCCCTACTAAAAAGTCCGACCAAACCGCAATGTTCGAAAACGGGAAAGCGCTGGGCAATAGTTCACTGGGAAACCCCCATTTTGCAACCCCGCGTTTCGCGGGGCCCGTACTCTTCCCCAAAAACTCCTAACATATTGGTCGGGTAAATGGTCGTAACTTTGCTTCGAGTAGATCACAGAGCGCCTTGTGCCGACGGAAGCCTCATAACCCCAGGAACGACCCATCCGCCTGTGCCCGCAATTTTGGCCTCATAGCCGGGATTTCTTGAAGTAGCGTTTCTGAATGAAACCTAGCGCTCATCGGATTACTCGCGGGAACCTTTCCTCGAACTGTTAACTCAGTCACTTTTCACAGGCCATTACTACAAATAGTGTTAAGGGAACTGTTGGTCCGTCAACGAGATTGGAAATTCCCGGTGAGCATGGCGGAGGCGCATCGACGCCTTACGGAGCGCCCGCTGTCGGGAAAGGCGACTTAATTGCCACCGTGACTTAGGTTTTCATGTATCCGACCGTCTGTTGGTAGCTCAGCGGCGGTTCCCAAAATTCACGTTGACCGTGGCAAGGAGATAGCGGTATCCTTGTAAACTGCGCAAAGAGTCAATTTATCGGATAATGACGGCTCATGGACCAGGACGGGAAGGAAGACCGCTGATCCTCTGAAACCGCCGATATAGTCCTTCCGTTTAACCGCCTCTAACCGGCTGGAGGGGGAGCGTAACATGAAAAACCACATTTTTTGGACTTTGCGGCTTCTCATAATTCTCATGGCTACGAATTTGGGCGCAACAGCTCTGGTTCAGGGCGAGTCTGCTCAGGTTGGCGATCCAAGGAAGGACTTCGGTTCCATAGGCGCCCCTGGGCCAAACGCCATCAACTTCAAAGTTTGGACCAATAGATCTAAGGGTGAAGGGTTCCTGCCGGGCGCGAGAGCGATCATCCATTTGACCACGGAACAGGAGGCCCATGTCGCAATACTGTCCGTGTCTTCCGACGGCGCTATTACAGTAGTATTGCCCGATGAACTACTCCCGGACACAGCGCTTCAACCCGGGACCATTTACACCTTATTCGGGGACGACTCTCCTATACATTTGATCGTTGGAGAAAAAGCCGGCAAGGCGAAGGTGATAGTATACGTAAGCTCAACCCCGTTGGTGTTGGCCCCCCTGAAAATCCCGAAGGGTAAGAGATGGCTTGTCATTCCACCGGGAGCCGTTCAGGAAACCGGCATTCTCTACGATAAACTCGTAACCATGGCAAGAGACGAAAGTTTCAACCGGACGGCCATAACGTTTCCCAACGAAGCAGGCGCAGACCTGGAAGTCAGGCCGCAGGCGGTATTCCGGTCGTTCGCTCCGAAAAGAATTCCGGGAGGACTGGAGAGCGTTCCACCCGAGACGCTCACAGGCGCCGCTGGTGTCAAGCCGCCGACGGCAGGCGATACGAAAGAGTAGGATCACCTCCCGTGGCAAACCCCGTCTTAACGTATTTCAGGCAGAACAGAGTCTCTGCGGTTGGCGTTTGTCTGGCGGCCATGTGGACTATGACGGCGACTGCGTTTATATTCTTAAATCCACATCCTTTCGATAACTTGAATTCCAGAATCTACGATTGGAAGATGAGCGTCAAACCGGCTCGAATCCAATCGCCCGACATCGTTCACGTTGATGTGGATGACGCAGCGGTACAAGAATACGGATTATGGCCTTGGGATAGAGCTATCAGCGCCAGGATTGTGGAAAAACTAGCAGAATTCGGGGCGAAGGTTATCGCGTTCGACATTTTTTACTCCCCCAGCGGGAAAAGTAAAGAGGGTGACGAAGCTTTCTTCAAAGCAATCAAGAAGGCGGGAAATGTCGTTTCTGCAACGGGCCTCGGCGTGCTGACGAACGATGATGAGGCGCCCCTTGAACTGCCCGAGGATCGATCCAAAGCGGACGCCCTTTACGACAAGAGCTGGCCGTTGGAGACGCCAAGTGGGTTGCATCTCTTGCGGGTTCAGAAGATGCGTAACGCCGCTCTTCCTCTTGTGCCGATAATCGAAGGTTCAAAGGCGGTCGGACACATTACGGCGCACCCTGACGGCGATGGCGTCTACCGAAAGGTAGCCTTGCTTGTGAAACTGGAGGACCGCTGTGTCCCCAGTTTAAGCCTTGCGTGTTTGATGGCGTATTGGAATCTGCCCGCTCAGACCATAGCGTTCAATGGAAACCGAGAAATTGAAATAAGACGCACTACAGGTGTGGTGAGAATCCCCATCGACACCAAAGGAATGATACTCGTCAATTGGGGCGATCCGTGGAAGAGCTTCAAGCATTACTCCGTGAAGGACGTTTTGAGCAACGCTCCCGATCCGGAGCGGCCAAAGCGCTACAAAGACAAGATAGTCGTAGTGGCGGTCACCGCCACCGGAAACACCGATTTCGGCGCCACACCTTTATCAATTAACGCTCCCCTCAGCAGAATACATTCCCACGGCCTAAACACGATTTTAGCCGATGGTTTTGTCTCACGATTCCCGGTTTTTCCTTGGATCGTCGTTTTTTCCATTCTCTTGGCCATTGGCTTTCCCCTGATTGTCGTAAGCCTAAACTTCAGAATACAAGCCGCATTGGCAGGGTTGATTTGTGTCTTGGTTTTTCTTGGGTCAGCTGCGTGTTTTCTGACCTGGTCCTACGACGTTCCATTGGCTGAATTCTGCTTTATTGCTTTGCCGGCCATTTGCGCATCATTATTCGTCAGGATCGCTTCGGTGGAATGGCAGACTGCGCAATACCGACTGGCTTTAGAACAGTTCCTGCCCTCCGAGTACATAGAAAAGGCGCTAAGCGACGGGACGAACCTGGATTTTTCCGCAAGAAGACAGGAACTTACGGTGGTCTTCGTGGATATTCAAGGCTTTTCGACATTATCAGAGATCGTGGATGTAGAATACATAAATCGATTTCTGAGGGATTTTTACGGCAAGATGACCTCAGTGGCGCACAAGCACGAAGGAAGGATACAGGTCTTTTTAGGAGACGGATTCTTGGCGGTCTTCGGAGATTTGATACCGCTTGAAAATCATGCGGATGCCGCAGTAGCCGCTTCCGTAGAGATGCAAAGGGAAATGTCCCTGCTAAGCGCCCGCTGGGCAGGCTCGGGCATAGCTCAGTTTTCCGATGGGATTAAAATAAGAATAGGGATCAACACGGGCATAGTATTTGCCGGCGACCTGGGTAGAGACGGACGACTCGAGTACACAATAGTGGGCTCAGCCGTCAACATAGCAAGCAGGCTTCAGGCTCTGGCGCCTCCGGGTGGAATCATGCTGACAGCCAGGACCAGGGCTCTGTTGGCAAATACGGATATGTGCCGTGGACCCGAACAACTAAGGTTGAAAGGGTTCGAGAAAGACACGGAGGTCTACAGAATTTATCCTGAAAACATTGAAAGCGCCAAGATCATCGAAATGGCGGCAAGAAGGTCCTGATAAGGTGGAGCGCCCTCAATTTTCAACGCGGAAGACTATAGCGCCAACGATTGTGACTCGCAGACTTGTTCTCATCCTTGGTCCCTCTCCCGGTTGGGGCGGGAAATAGCGGACTCACATGCCGGCGCCGGCTGGAATCGTTCAAAACTCAATGGGTTTCAATCCGCTTCTCCTACTAGAATAAAGGCTGCCCAATAAAATGGATGATTGTAGCCCGCCTTGCGGACGTCTTCTCGCGCAAGATTCAAGGCTTGGAGTTTTGTCTTGCCTTCCTTAAGGTGTTCGAAGAACTTCTCCACCAGCATGACCGAGCCGCTTTCAGATACAGACCAGAGGCTCATGAGGATAGACTTTGCTCCGGCGTACTGGAAGGCTCTGCCCATGCTCATGACACCTTCTCCGGATAGGTTGTTCCCCACTCCGGTTTGGCATGCGGTCAGGGCGATCACGTTAGCGTTGAGCTTCATTCCCATGACTTCGGTCATTCGCAGGAATCCGTCCTCGTCTTTGGGTTGCCCTACCAGAGTCATTGCCAGCACGGGCTCCTGGATTCCCGGCATATCCTTTCCAAAGTAGCCGTGAGTGGCAAATACGATGGAGCCATAGTCTGTGAGCGGCTTGTCGAACAGAATGGATTTTTGGGCCCCTATTCCGGTGAACAGATCTGTTTTATCGGGGTTCAGTTTCTTGATGGATTCGGCCAGATCGGTGGTTAGCAAAAGCCTTTTGAAGGAAAGGCCTGTCTGCCCTTTAATGGACATAAGCGCATCAGGCAAGCCGGCTACTATTTTCTTACGTTCTTCAGCGGAGGCCGCCTTCAGACGCGGGTCATCAAGCCCGAACACCGGATCGGCTATTACCAAAGTCTTCGCTGCGGTCTTTTCTTTTGCTCCCAGGGTCCTTGTAAGACTTAGGGCCGTAATGGACTGATAATAACTGATGGGGTGTAAGTCGCCCAAATACTTTATGCCCTCTGGATAAGCCTGGGGACCCTCTCCCGTCCATGACGGCTTTCCTGAGACTACAAGGGCCTCAAAAGGAAGGACAGCCAGAATCTTATCCGGGATAATAATCAAGGGGGCGCCATCGGGGACTTCCGCTAAAACTCTGGACAGCAATTTGAGATAAAGTAATTTCCCTAGTTCGGGATCGAACTCTTTGAGTTTGTTTTCCTCAAATGGTCGCCGGAACCTGTTCACATCCTTTTCCAGGTCGTCCATATTCCATTTCTTGTAATAGACTTCAGCTATTTCTTTGCCCTTTATAAGCTTGATTCCTACCCCTTCGTCGGAGACGTCAAAAATGATCACATGCTCCTCCGGTTTGAGAGAGGATTCCTTGAGTGTTACCGGCCTGGGGTATTTCACAGAAGCGTAGGCTACATATTTACCCCACAGCATTTCCACGAAACCATTGAGGTCCGCTTCGGCATCCGCTACTTCTTTGCTGAGGGTCTCGTAGTACCCAGGTTGCGCGTCTTTGTCTATTTTGCTCAACTGTTTCTTGAGGGCTGCGACCTTGGTATCCAGAACTTCTTCTCTCATAAGGATGTCTTTGGGGACACCGGAGTAACCCGCTTCGGATCGCTGGGCGATGTTGTCTGAAAAGGCCCTGGCCCTGGTGACTTCACTGGAATCTATACTGCCGCCGGCCTTATTGAGTTTCATTTTCACACGGGTGAGCCCGTTGGCGGGCTCGGAACGATAAAAGCCGTTGCTTTTGACGTCAAAGAAATTTCTTCTCTCCGACGGTAAGAGCTCGGCTCTCATTTCTTCGGTGAGTTTCATTGCCCTGTCATAATACTCTTCCGCTTTTTCGTAGTCTTCCCGTGCTTCACATACTTTTCCGATTCCCGTGTACCCCGTAACCCGTAAAGGCTTATTTCGTCGTTTCTCCCCCTGGTTCAAGAGTTTTGTGTAATAAAGCTCAGACTCTGAAAAATCGCCTTTCAACAAATAGAGTTTTCCGAGCGCCCAGTTGGCCATAGGCGCTCCCGAGTCATCCTGGTCGCCAAAGTTCAGATCTTTCAACAGCTCTTCGGCCTTATCCAACTGGCGCTTCTCCATGTAAACAGCGGCCATGAGAGTCTTGGAGGCGCCGGTAGGAATACCTATTTGCTCGCGCATTTCCATAGCTTTTTGATAATTTTGAATGGCTTCATCATATTCGTTGAGCCCGGAATGAACCCTTCCAATATCGAAAAAACTGCCGGCCTCACCGGACACGTTACCAATCTTTCTGTAAATCGCTCCTGCATTTTGATAATACTCGAGGGCCTTCTGACGATCACCCCAGCTCTGATAAAATGAGCCGATCCGTCCCAATGAATTGGCCTCCGCCCTCAGATGACCTGTCTTCCTGTTTATTGCCAGGCCCTTCTCATAACTTTCCAGGGCCTTTCGATACTGTCCAAGCTGATAGTATGCCGCTCCGATACAGTTTAGAGTGTTACCTTGTTCCCTCAAATTCTTTACTCGCACCTCATCTGCCAGCGCCTTTTCATAGCATTCTAACGCCTTCTGATATTCACCCCTGGAGTCGTAGGCTAAGCCCATTTCATGTAGAAGGCCTCCAACATAATTGCTCTTTTTTCCGGGGAGATTAAGGGCTTCGGTGTAATATTCCAAGGCCTTATTGGATCGCCCGGTGCAAAGATACGTGTCACCCACGCGGAGAAGAGCCGTAGCCTGCATATCAGGGTTCTCGATTCTCCGTGCAATCTCCAGGGCTCTTTCTCCGGCTTCCTGGGCTTTTTGATACTGACTCAATTCTCTGCAGGTGAGAGAAATGTAGACTAACGTGTTCCCCTCTCCCTTTGGGTTCCCAAGTGCTCCGTAAATTGCGAGCGCCTTGTCGAAATACTCCAAGCCTTTCTCAAACTGTGCGGCTTTGAAATACGATGCTCCCATGTTATAGACAAGGTTTGCTTCGCCCAAACGATCGCCGGACTTTTTTCTAATCTGCATCGCCCTTTCATACTGGTCTAGAGCGTTCTGAAGTTCACCCAGCTTGTCATAAACGAACCCCATGCGGGTCAAAGTTCCCGCCTCCCATTGAACGTCATGCGTTCTTGTCCATATCTCCAAGGCGTTCTTGTAGTGGTCCAGCGCCTTTTGCTCGTCTCCCAATGCAACGTAAGCCCTACCCATATTGTCGAGGACAATCCCCTCCGATTTGGAATTGCCGGCTTTCCTATGCAATTCCAACGACTTTTCGTAGCATTCCAACGCCTTACTATATTGCTCGAGCCCGTGATATCCCAGGCCGATGCGATTGAGGGCGACAGCCTCTCCATTGACGTCTTTAATCATCCTTTGAATGGTTAGAGCCTTCTCGCCGTATTCTACGCACTTTTTATGGTCGCCCAGTCTTTCGTAATCGTACGCTATATCGCTCAGTGCGCCGCCTGCGCCCTTTGTATCGTTCGCCTTTTTGTAGAGTTCCAGCGATTTCTCATAATATTCCACACCCTTCAGGAAATCTGACATATTATCATAAGCAGTGGCCATGTTGTGTAGAACTAATCCCTGTCCCGGCCCGTCATTTAGTTTCTTCTTTACATCGAGCGCCTTCGCCCAAACATCCAGGGCCTTTTGATATTGCTGCGACTTGTAATAGACCAGACCGATATTATTGAGAGTCGCGCCCTCCATTGGGCTATTTCCTGCCTTGCGGCTCATCTCCAGCGATTTTTCCAGGTTTTCCAAAGCCTTTTGTTCCTGATTCAAATTGTGGAACATCCAACCGATGTGGTTAAGGACTACGCCCTCGGCCTTTGTGTCGTTAAGACTCTTGCGAATATCGAGTTCTTTCCGATAAACCTCCACCGCCTTTTGGTACTGACCTAACGCCGCATAAACGGAGGCCATCCAATTGATAGTATTTGCCTGATCCTTTTTGGAATTATCCTTCTTGAAGATTTCCAAGGCTTCCTGAAATTTTGCTAGAGCCTTTTCCCTGTCTTCTTTAGACTGGGCCTTCGCGTTTAGGGCTTTGGCTTCGTTGAACAGATCAACCCCTTTCTTGACGGAGTCAGCGGTTGCTAGAGAAGGCAAAGTCATGGAGACTGCCCATAAGATTAGGACGGGGAGAAGTATTCTTTTCATGGCGACCCCGATAAAGGAAGGATTCCGTAAAGGAGATTCCGGTACACTGAAAATGCCGGACTTCGAGCGCTCATCGGCTTTGGCCTTCACCTCCGGGTAAGGCATTGCTCCCGGCGCGAGCAAAGTTACCCGTGGAGACCTTATTTAACCGCTAGCCGTTGTTCTCCAGTATTGGTGGAGCTCTGTGAGGGATTATTCAGCAACTGCGCTATCTCGGTGTACCCTCTAGCGTTTGCCACCTTCGCAGCGTCCCAGCCTTTGGAATCGACGGCCTTAACATTTGCCCCTTTTGACACCAGCAGCTTTGCTATCTCCACTCTGCCGAAGAACGCCGCATAATGCAGAGGTGTCTGTCCATCGTTGTTACGGGCGTTAGGGTCCACCCCCTTTTCCAGGAACACCCCGGCAACGTCCGGGTAGCCCCATGGGCTAATCTGGTGTAACAGGTTATTGCCGTTCTTCATCGTCACGTTAACATTTGCGCCTTTTTCCACCAGTATCCGGACAATTTGGATAAAGCCGTTCAACGAGGCGTGAACCAGAGGGGTCCCTCCGTTCTTATCCGCGAAATCTACCTTCGCGCCTTGTTCCAAGCAGGCCTTTACCCCGGCCAACGAACCGTCTTTGGTTTGCTGTATTAGAGTCTCGTCGAGTTGTCCCTTGCTCATAAATCCTGAAAGAATCTGCATCATTTTTTGCTCATGCTTTGAGTGCTCCAGGTCCATTCCGTTCTTATCCGTCAAATCAACCGCCACTGATGGTGGGGACCCCATGAACAGGAACAAGAAAGCAAGAAGAAGCATATGCTTTTTCATGATAGTCGCCTCTTTAATCGGGAAGAAATAAGAGGCGGACGGCCAGCAAAGCCGTCTCGCCAATGAAAGGGTAGTTCAAGGTTCACGGGATTGTAACCGTTCACTGTGAGGAAACTCTTGGAGCAAAAAATCTCCTCGGCGCCCTCCTTCATAGATATCCGGCTATGGGGCAACATGGCAGGAGCGTGCCGATACGCTATCGCGAGGACCCACTCGGCTTGTCTCAGCCCGGAGGCTCAGGAATTTGCTCGAAGCTCCACCACGGCCATCTTGCCAACCAATATGTTAGGAGATCTTTGGAGAAGGGTCCGGGGAACCTCTCCTCGAAGAAAGGGGTTTCCCGGCGCCCTATTACACAGAATTTCAGTTTATCGGCACCGACCGCTCAGGTAATAATCGTCCGCTCCACCTGCGTCGGCGTTTCTCACTTCCACCCTGCGGTTCAGGAATCTACCCACAGGAGTGGCGTTGGTGGCAATGGGACGATTTTGGCCGAAACTCTGCGGAACCAACCTGCTTGGCCGAATATCCCATTTTTGACTCAAATAGCGGATAACGCTCCTAGCTCTTTGGTATCCTAAGTCGCAATTCCTTTCTTCCGTTCCAATACTGTCTGTGTAGCCGTTGATATAAAATGCTCTCACATTGCCAAGCCGCGGCGAACTTAGAGCCTGGCCGAGTTCATCCAATTGATCTTTCGAACCCGGAGTAAGATCGGCTGAGCCGGATTCAAAGAGGATGCTGTGAAATACTACTCTGGGGGCTTCGTAGTCCTCACCATAGTTGTCCTCATTGTGGCGCCGGCTTGAACGATAGGACCGCTCCCGAGGTGGGGGGCCTGATCGCTCCAGCGATTCCACAATAACATCCTTGCCAATAAGATCCTTTGGACCCTTTTCTTCAAACTTGCCGGTCGCTCCTTGGACAAGATTGTCATACTCAGCGAGAGCCGTTTCGTCAGGGCAAGCGCTTAGACCCGTTTCATAAAATCCCCGGGCCACTCCAGCTTTTTGCTTGCTTACCAGATCTCTTCCGATGGAAAAAGCTTTGGGGCATGCCATTCCGGGATTCAACTCGACAGCTTTCTGCAACTTTTCCAGTGACTCCGAGATCTTGTTTTGGGCGTACAGCGACTCCACCTCAGACAGCAGAGCCCCGGCGTCACCCTTCTCCGGACACAAGGCCGCCGCCTTGTGCAGAAGCTCTTCCTTTATCTCCCGAGGCATTTCGTCCGCGGCGCGAACCTGCTTGCGTATGGTTTCCGCTCTTTGGCATTCGGAGGCCGCGGCGCTTGTGTCAGTCTCCATTCCGGCCTGAACCCCCGAAGCGATCAGAGCGACAATGAGAATCGACAAGCTTATGGCTAACGCATGTGTTTTCATCGCTCTACCCTGAAGGTGGTCTTTGCTCGTGAAAAAGTGTTCCTGGGAACATCATGCAGTTCGACGTCGATGTCCTTTTTTATCTTCTCGCTCTTTTCTTCCCAAGGCTGGAAGACATACTTATCAAAATCGTACGATCCCTTGTAAAGTTGAAGCTTCTTTGTGCTGAATACCGCCTTTACCACTTCCACCCCTTCGGGACCTTTCACTCTGAATCTAAACTCGTCTTCTTGCTTCACAGGAATCTTGACCACTTCTCCGCCCTTTACAAAGTTGTCGCGCTGTAGTCTGTTCGGGAAGATCACATGAACCTTGTCACTGGTCCCGAAATCAACCAGATTCAGATATCCGTCTCTTTCGGCGTAGAAGTAGAAGGTAACCGGTTCGCCTACCTGATATGTCTTCTTTCCAGTCCACAGTTTTATTTCAGGTCTGTCCCGATCCCGATCTCGATCCCGATCTCTACTGGAGATTTCTTCTCCCTGGTCTTCTTCCTCCTGATCGCCTTCTTCTCTGGAACGAGACACAATGGTCACATTGGTTTCAGTCTCCGTCCACGCCTTTTCGCCCTGCTTATCCAGATCCACACCTATGTCCTTAATTTTCTTGGCTGGATCTTTCACTTCGTAAAACGGGCCGTCATCGTCTCCAAGGGTCTCTCTGCCAAACCATTCGCTCTCTTTCGTGGTCCCGATGGCTTTTACGTAGTTGATACCCGGAGGTCCTTTGACGCGGAAGACGAAATCCGAGTCTTCGCCGGGGATCCTATACGTCCGGTCAGCGACAACCTTGCCGGATTTGTGCCATTTGTTGGGGAAGATCACATGGACTTTTCCGCTTGTGCCGATATCAAGGATGGTGACGTAGGCGTCGCGGTTCGATTTGAACTCAAAGCCGATCTTGTCACCAACGGCAAATTCTCCTCGCTTGCCTATAGGCCTGAGTTTGATTTTGAAATCTGAATTCTTGGAATGAATCTTTGAACTTTCTTCCACTACTAAATCCTTAAGTTCCTTGCCGCTATCGGCGGCGACCGCCATTCCGTTCAAGAGGAACAGTGTCACCCACATAAATCCGAACGCTACCGCGATCTTTGCTGTGTTTTTCATGGGAAATCCCCTTTCTTTCAGAACTTTATGTCACGGGTAAGACCGTAATCATCATCAAGTTGAGGTGTCTGTGGTTGACTGGCCGAACTTGTCTCCTCCAGGACCATTTTACGGGTATCGTTGAAAGCGCTGTACATGTCTCCTAGATGCCCCTTTAAGGTGCCTACGAGCCAATAGGTGAACAATCCTGCCTTCTTCTGGCTATCCTCGTAGGAAGATTCTTGTTTTGAGCAAGCCGCCAAGAGAGATTCCTTTTCCTTCATGTCGCTGTCGAAGGAAACCTTTGATGTGTCTGCGCCAACAACCTGAAGGCCTTTGTGCCGACTTCGGATTTGCTGAAGTTCCTCATCAGTGTAAAGCGGAACGTACTTGGACACCAGCCTGGAGCCGAAAGCCTTTGTTAGCGAACCGCTGTGACACGAATCAATGACCAACATTTTTCTGCGAGCCGGGATTTTTTTTAGGAGGCTCTCAAGCTGGTAGCCGGAAAACAATATGTCCTTGAGGCCTGGATCGTCTCTTGTTAACTTTTCCTTCGTGTGGAAACATACGAGAGCTGAGGATACTCCGTCGGAGTGGTTGGCCGGAGGCTCGTCGGGAATCAAAGTGCCGTGCCCGCTGAAGAATATTATCACAAGATCTTCGGGCTGCGTCTTGCCCGCAAGCCATCGCAACGCGTCAACGATTCCGGCTTTTGTCGCTTGATTCCCGATGAGAACGCGAGTGTTCTCCTTCGGAATGCCGAGCTTACCGTCCATTAGCTGGGCGAACGCTCTTGCGTCGTCGTCACAGTATTTGAGTCCTACGGTTGCGGCGCCGAGACTCAGCAAATACACATTCCGACTGGTTATCCTTCCGCCGTTTGTAACGGCGCCTATGACTAATTTAGCTTCCGCAGTGCCCCAGTTGGCGTTGGACGCAAGCCCGTCCACTCTGTCGGCGGCTTCCACGACAAGGTCTTTCAGACCCTTGTGATACGATCTGAAACCGCCTTTGGATTCAGTGAAGTCTTGATCGGAAATAATGGCGTTCTTGTCCTCGGTGGCTATGGCGATTATTCGCTCTATCCCATCCGGCCCGGAAACCCGGAACAGGAATCTGTCCGAAGAGCTTGGGAAGGAATAACGCTTGTCCGCCTTGACGAAGTTGTCATTCCCGGAAAAATCGTTCGGCCACAAGCGAGTAATCTTTCCGGAGGTGCCGACATCTATGAGCGTTAGATAGCAGTCCCTGTCGGCTTCAAAGTTGACTGCCACTGTATCGCCCGGTTTGACCTTTGACTTGTCTAACACCAGTTTGATGTTGATTCTGCTCCCGGTTTTTTCGTTCACCGGGACGACCTGAATGTCTTTGCCGAACGAAATTTCCTTTTCGGCGGCGCTCCCCTGTGTAATCGAAAACAGGACACACAGGATTGCGGCAAAAACAGCTGGAAAAATATTTCTTATGCGAGCCATAGTGATCGCCTCCCCTACCTACCGGCCTTTGTGCCAAAACCAAATCGATTCCGCCACGTCCAATTTGGCGGATTCTATTGCGTGGGATAAGTCTTCAAAAGACCTAATTTTTGCTGGAACGGCGCCGTTCTGCTGAACGTTCATTTTCCTTGTAATCGCCTTGGTTGGCGCCATAACTTCCCCTACTTCTTTAACCGTTTCGCTCTTGACCTCGTCCTCCACGGTCGTGCCGCCTCCCTGCTGTCTGGATGATTCGAGTTCGTTGTAAAGTCCTTCCAGGTAGGCGTTCCTGCTACGCGAAGCAATGACATAGATCTTCTCCTGGCCTTCGTGATTATCTAGCCTGAGCCAAGCGTTCTTTCCGGGAAACCAGTAAATCTCTCCTCCTTTCAAAGGGTTTTCCATCTGGTTGGACGGGTCCATGTAGTCTTTTCCCGGAAACAATCTGACCAGGGTTCCTTGCGAATCGATCTGATAAATGTAGACATAACTCAGCGTCTTAGGCCTGAAGCCGATTTGATAGTTCTGGCCGGTATACAGAGTTGAGCCGTCTTTTATCGTCACGTCACCGCAGTTTGAATCAGGGCACTCGGTCACGCCCTCCGGAGGGTCTGTGCAAATCGGGTTGGAGCACTTGGGGTCTTGAGCGACGAACCAGACGTCCACGCTCAGAGAGTCGTCCAGTTTGCCTAACACGGAAAGCGGGAATTGACCTGTAACCGCTCCTTCCAATTGCGGATGCTGGGCGCCTTCCGTTTCGGCTTTGGTATGCTCGTACACGTAATCGTAGGCGTTTTTCAAAGTCACGACCCCGCTTCTGTCTATATCCGCTTCGCCCTTCAGAGCCTTGAGTAGGTAGTAAGTGAAAACACTGTTGGGAAGGTCCGGCCTTTCCTGAGAGTACTCATTTGGCTTACTGGAACTGAGGATGACCCTTCCCGAGGCTTCTCCGAACAGGCGCATGACCTTCTCAAGAGGAGCTTCGACGGATTTGGTCAAGACCTTGGAGAATCCACCCGCATGACAGGCGTCCGCAACAAGGAGAAGTCGTTTTGAATCCACGTGGCTTAGAAACTTCAGACCCGCCATATCCACGGCGGTGGCGTGAAGAAACTTGGGGTCGGAATCATAGGTAAGAAAGTAGTAAGCTCCCGGATCTCCCGGATCCGAAGCGCCATGGCCACTGAAAAAGAGGACTACCGAATCGTCTTTCCCCGCATTACGTAGTTCGTAATACAGGAATTTTTCCACCTCTTGTTTTGTGGCCTGTTCATTGAGCAGAACCTTTACCTGGACGTTTTTGAACACCTTTTTTTGAGTATCCATAAAGTCTGAAAAATCCTTGGCGTCCTTGGCCGAGAGATTGAGTTTGGGAACCTTCGGATTACCGTAATTGGAAACCCCCACGGCCAGAGCATACAAATCACCTTGTTGAAGAGATTCCGTCTGAGACTGGGCCTGCGCCGACCGGCGAATAGCTTTCGTCTGGCTCTCTTGCCCGCCAATGACAGTATTGAGGCAAAAGACGTTTACCAGGATCATTGCCAGGAGCAGCGGCGCCAAGAAATGATTGCCGTGATTCATATGAGCCGGAAGGCCCCCGTGAATATTCTGAAATTCCTCTTTAGTGTTCATCTTTGAAGCATCCGTTGTCGGTCTTGGGTTTCCCTCATTAAGTCATAAGATCTGAAAGCAGCTCTTTGTTCGGCCTTATTGCCCGGTTAATTAAATTGGTAGA